>NZ_JBVHLZ010000003.1:637168-893446 GCF_055558735.1 Streptomyces sp. NPDC025651 | reverse complement strand
GGGTGGAGTCGGGTGTGGTGGGTGGGCGTGGGGGTGTGGTGGTGCGGGAGCGGCCGGGTGTGGTGCCGTTGTCGTACGCCCAACGACGCCTGTGGGCCCTCGGCAAGCTGGCGGACACCGGCCCCCTCTACCACATCTCCCTGGCCGCCCGGCTGCACGGCGCCCTGGACAGGGACGCCCTGGAGGCCGCGCTCGCCGACCTGGTCGCCCGTCACGAGATCCTGCGCACCGTCTACCCCGAAGTGGACGGCGTGCCCCAGCAGTTGATCCTCGAACCGGAGGCCGCATGCCCGCGCCTGGGTGTCCTGGAGGTCCGGCCCGAGGAGGCGGACCGGGCGGCCCGGGCCGTCCGGTCCGAACCCTTCGCCCTGGCCACCGAACCCCCGTTGCGGGCACGGCTGCTCGCGCTGGGGCCGGAGCGCCACCTGCTGGTCCTTGTCCTCCACCACATCGCCGGCGACGCCGGTTCGGTGCGGCCTCTGGTGCGCGACCTGTCCACCGCCTACGCGGCGCGCCGGGCGGGCGAGGCCCCGCAGTGGCAGCCCCTGCCGGTCCAGTACGCCGACTACACCCTCTGGCAGCGCGAACTGCTCGGCGACGAGAGCGACCCCGACAGCGAACTCAGCCGCCAACTCGCCTACTGGCGGCAGGCGTTGGCCGACCTCCCCGAGGAGCTGGCCCTGCCCACCGACCGTCCCCGCCCCGCGGAGGCCGGTCACGAGGGCGGCGTCGTCCCCTTCGAGGTGGACCCGGAGCTGCACCGGAACCTCCTCGACCTGGCCCGCGCGCACGGCGTGACGCCGTTCATGGTGCTGCACGCCGCCCTCGCCGCGCTGCTGACCCGCCTCGGCGCGGGCACGGACCTGCCCATCGGCGCCGCCGTGTCCGGGCGGGGCGACGCGTCCCTCGACGAGCTCGTCGGCTTCTTCGTCAACACCCTGGTGCTGCGCACCGACACCTCGGGCGATCCGACCTTCGGTGAACTCCTGGCCCGCGTACGGGAGTCGGACCTCTCCGCCTACGCCCACCAGGACGTCCCCTTCGACCGGCTCGTCGAAGAGCTCAACCCGGCACGCTCACTGGCCCGCCACCCCCTCTTCCAGGTCATGCTCGTCCTGGACGACTTCGCCCGGCCCGAGGCCGGACTGGACGGGCTGGGCGCCGCGGACCCGGCGGGGGACGCCGCGGCCGCCGCGGCGGAGCCGCCGACCGAGGCGCAGGGCCGGGCCAAGTTCGACCTGTCCGTACGCCTGGTGGGGCAGGCCGCCGACGCCGCGGCGGCGGGCCTCGCGGGGTCGGTCGCCTATGCCGGTGCCCTCTTCGACCGGTCCACGGTCGAGGCGTTCGCGCAGCGGTTCGTCCGGCTGCTGCGCGCCCTGGTCACCGACCCCGCGCTGACCGTCGACGAGGCGGACATCCTGGGCGAGGCCGAGCGCGACCGGCTGCTGCACGGCTGGAACGACACCGAACGCGAACTGCCCCCGCTGCTCCTGCCGCGGCTCTTCGAGGAACAGGCCGCGCGCACCCCGGCCGCCCCTGCCGTCGTCTGCGGCGCGGACACCGTGTCGTACGCGGAACTGGACGCCCGCGCCAACCGGTTGGCGCGGCTCCTGGTCGAGCGCGGCGCGGGGCCCGAGAGCGTGGTCGCGCTGATGGTGCCGCGCTCCGTGGAGATGATCGTCGCCGTTCTGGCCACGCTGAAGTCCGGCGCCGCCTACCTGCCGATCGACAGCGAGTACCCCGCCGACCGGATCGGCTACATGCTCGACGACGCGCGTCCGGTCCTCGCCGTGGCCACCGAGGCGACCGCGGGCCGGCTGCCGTCCGCCGTCGACCCGATCGTCCTCGACCACACCTCCACGGAAAGGGAGTTGGGTCGCCGCTCGACGAGCGACCTCACCGACGCCGACCGGCGCGCCCCGCTGACCCCGCGCACCCCCGCCTACGTGATCTACACCTCCGGCTCCACCGGCCGGCCCAAGGGCGTGGTCGTGGAGCACCGCTCCGTCCCGAACATCGTGCTCGCCAGGATCGGGGCGTACGGCATGGGGCCGGGCAGCAGGGCGCTGCAGTTCGCCTCCCTCAGCTTCGACGCGGCCGTCTCCGAGATCTGCACACCGCTGTGCGCGGGAGCCTGCCTGGTGCTCGGCCCCGCCGACATGCTCGACCAGGCCGACCAACTGCCCACGCTGATACGGCAGTACGGCGTGACGCACGCGACGCTGCCGCCCGCGATCCTCGCCCAGCTCCCCGGCGACAGCCTGCCCTCGGTCGAGAACCTCGTCATCGCGGGCGAGGCCGCACAGGCGACCCTGGTCCCCAAGTGGGCCGCGGGGCGGCGGATGTTCAACGCGTACGGCCCCACCGAGACCACCGTCTCGTGCACCATGGCGGGCCCGCTGCCCGCCGTGCCGGGGGTGCCGCCGATCGGCGGCCCGCTGCCGAACGCCCGCGTGTACGTCCTCGACGACGCCCTGCGGCCCGTCCCTGTCGGCGTGCCCGGCGAGCTGTACGTCTCCGGCCTCGGCGTGGCCCGCGGCTACCTGGGGCGCGCGGCGCTGACCGCGGAGCGCTTCGTGGCCGACCCCTACGGCCCCGCGGGAAGCCGCATGTACCGCACGGGTGACCTGGCGCGCCGACGGGCCGACGGCCGGCTGGAGTTCGCGGGACGCGCGGACGGCCAGGTGAAGATCCGCGGCTTCCGCGTCGAACTGGGCGAGATCCAGACCGCGTTGGCGTCCTGCCCCGGCGTGGGCCGGGCCGTCGCCGTCGTACGCGAGGACCGGCCGGGCCGCAGGCAACTGGTCGGCTATGTGACCCCGGCGCCCGGCGCCGACGGCGAGATCGACACCGGGCGGATCCGCGCCCGGCTCGCCGAGCGGCTGCCCGGGCACATGGTGCCGACGGCGGTGGTGGCGCTCGACCGCATCCCCCTGACCGTGAACGGCAAGGTGGACCACGCGGCCCTGCCCGCGGTCCGGCCGGCCGCGACGGAGTCCGCGCGCCGCCCCGGCAGCCCCCGGGAGGAACTGCTCTGCCGGGTGTTCGCGGACGTGCTCGCGGTGCCCCGGATCGGCGTCGACGAGAACTTCTTCGCCCTGGGCGGAGACAGCATCACCGCGCTCCAGGTCGCCAGCCGGGCGCGCGCGGCCGGGCTCGTCGTCACCCCCAGGGACCTGTTCCGGCACCAGACCGTGGCCGAACTCGCCGCGTCCGTACGCGAGTCGCAGTCCCAGGACGACCGGCACCGCGACGACGGCGTCGGCGCCGTACCCGCGACCCCCGTCATGCGCTGGCTCGCCCAGCGGCGCGGCCCGGTCGAGCACCTCAACCAGTCGGTCCTGCTGACCGTGCCCGCACTGGGAGCCGAGCCGCTCGTCGCCGCCGTGCAGAGCCTGCTCGACCACCACGACGCGCTGCGCGCCACCCTCGTCGGCGGCGCCACCAAGGTCACCTGGGGCCTGAAGGTCGCCCCGCGCGGCGAGGTCCCGGCACACGAACGCGTGCGCCGGGTGGACATCACCGCCCACCCGGACGGCTCCCCGGAGCTCGCCGCCCTGGTCGCCCGGGAGGGCGAGGCCGCACGGGACCGCCTGGACCCGGAGTCCGGGGCGATGTTCCAGGTGGTGTGGTTCGACGCCGGACCCGACCGCACCGGCCGACTGCTCCTGATCGCCCACCACCTGGTCGTCGACGGGGTGTCCTGGCGCATTCTGGTGCCCGACCTGGCCCAGGCCTGGCAGAGCGCCGCGGCGGGGGAGGAGCCCCGGCTCGCCCCCGTGGGCACCTCGCTGCGCCGCTGGGCCCAACTCCTCCTCGCCGAGGGCCAGGACCCCGAGCGCGCCGCCGAACTGGACCTGTGGACCGGCATGCTGGACGGCGACGACCCCCGCATCGGCGCCGAGGCCCTCAGGCCCGCCCGGGACACCCGAGGAACGGCCGAGTACCGCACCGCCGCCCTGCCCGCGGACCTCACCGGCACGCTGCTCACCTCGCTGCCGGAGACGTTCCAGGTCCGCATGAACGACATCCTGCTGACCGGGCTCGCGCTCGCCGTCGCCGACTGGCGCGAACGGCACGGCTGGGGCGGTGACCGCACCGTCCTGCTGGACGTGGAGGGCCACGGCCGCGAGGAGATCGCCGACGAGATCGACCTGTCCCGCACCGTCGGCTGGTTCACCAGCGTGTTCCCGCTGCGCCTCGACGCGGGGGAGCCGGGGGAGCCCGCGGTGGTCGACGCCCTCAAGCGGACCAAGAGCCGCCTCAGGGAACTCCCCGACAACGGGCTGGGGTTCGGGCTGCTGCGCTACCTCAACCCGGACACGGCAGGCGTCCTCGCCCCGTACGCCACCCCGCAGATCGGTTTCAACTACCTGGGCCGGATGAACGGCGGCGCCCTCGACGGCGAGAGCCCGGCACCCACCGAGTGGTCGGTCAGCGCGGACCTCGCCGCCGGTGTCGACCCGTCCGACGGCGGCCTGCCGTTCGCTCACGCCCTCGAACTGACGGCCGCCGTACGTGACATGCCCGACGGCCCCCGGCTCGGCGTCAGCTGTGCCTGGCCCGCCGCGCTGTTCCCCGCCGAGCAGATCCAGGACCTGCTCGACACCTGGCTGCGGACACTGCGCACGCTGGCCGACCGGGCCCTCGGCTCCGGCGCGGGCGGACTCGTCCCCGCCGACCTGCCGCTCGTCTCCGTCACGCAGGAGGAGATCGACGCCTGGGAGGCCGAGCCGGACGGTGTCGACGACGTCCTGCCGCTCTCACCGCTCCAGGAAGGACTCTTCTTCCACGCCCTGTTCGCGGGCGAGGGCCCCGACGTCTACACCATGCAGACCACGCTCGACCTGACGGGCCCGCTGGACGCCGCGGCGCTGCGGGCCGCCGGGCAGGGCCTCCTGGACCGCCACCCCAACCTGCGTTCCTGCTTCCGCCACCGCGGCGGGGGCGACAGCGTCCAGATCGTCCCCCGCCGGGTCGAACTGCCCTGGACGGAGACGGACCTGTCCGGACTCGACGAGGACGCCAGGCAGGCGGAGTTGACACGCCTGACCGACGAGGCCCGCGCCCAGCGGTTCGATCTCGGCAGGCCGCCGCTGCTCCGCTTCACCCTGATCAGGCTCGGCGAGGACAGCCACCGGCTGCTGATCCTCAAGCACCACATCCTGCTCGACGGCTGGTCGGTGCCGCTGTTCATGCGGGACCTGTTCGCGCTCTACCGCCACGGCGAGCGGGCCGCGCTGCCGCCGGTCGTCCCCTACCGCGGCTACCTCGACTGGCTGTCGCGGCAGGACCGCGCGGCGACCGAGGCGGCCTGGGGCGACGCCCTGGCCGGCGTCTCGGAGCCCACGCTCCTCGCGGGCGCCGAGCCCGGCCCGCCGACCGAGATGCCGCGCCACGTCACCCGTGACCTGCCCGCCCCGCTCACCGCCGAGCTCCAGGAGCAGGCCGCACGGTCCGCGACCACCGTCAACACGTTCCTGCAGGGGGCGTGGGCGGTCCTCGCGGGACGGCTCCTCGGCCGCGACGACGTGATCTTCGGGACCACGGTCTCCGGCCGCCCGCCGGAGATACCCGGCATCGAGTCCATGCTCGGCCTGTTCATCAACACCGTCCCGGTGCGGGTCCGGCTGCGGCTCGGCGAGACCTGGCAGGAGCTGACCGCCCGCATCCAGGACGAGCAGACCGCGCTGAGCGCCCACCACCAGCTCGGACTCGCCCGCATCCAGCAACTGGCCGGTGTCGGAGAGCTCTTCGACGCGCTGGTGGTCTACGAGAACTTTCCCGCGCCCGCCTCGGGGGAGCCGACGGAGACCGGGCTGAGCGCCAGGGCCAGGGAGGGCCGCGCGGCGGCACACTACCCGCTCGCCCTGATCGCCAACATGACGCCGACGGGGCTGCGGCTGCGCCTCGACCACCGGCCCGAACTCGTCTCCCGCGAGCGGGCCGAGGAGCTCCTCGACCGCCTCGTACGCGTCCTGGAACAGGTCGTCGGCGATCCGCTGCGGCCCGTCGGGCGGATCGACGTCCTCGACCCGGCCGAGCGGCACCGGCTCCTGGACGGCTGGCACGGCGACGCGTTCACACCTGCCGCCGCCCTGCCCGCCACGATCCACGGCCGCTTCGCCGAATCCGTGGCCCAGGGGCCCGACGACACGGCGGTCCGCCACCGCGACACACGCCTCACCTACCGCGAGCTGGACGAGCGCGCCAACGCCGTGGCACGGCTCCTCGGTGAGCTCGGGGTGGGCCGGGAGACCCGCGTGGCCGTGCTCCTCGACCGGGGCGTCGACCTCGTGGTCGCCGTCCTCGCCGTCCTCAAGGCCGGCGGCGTGTACGTACCGCTGGAACCCGACACCCCGGAGCGGCGCCAGGAGCTGCTCGTCTCCGAGACCGCCGCGCCCGTCCTGCTCACCCACGAGGCGCTGACGCCCGCGTGGACCGCGAGGCCCGACGCGGGCGTGCGGGTCGTCGCGCTCGACAGCGACCCCCGGCCGGCCGCCCGGGACGTCACGGCGCCGCAGGTGGAGGTGGCGCCCGGCCAACTGGCCTACGTCATCTACACCTCCGGATCCACCGGCACCCCCAAGGGCGTCGCCGTCACCCACCAGAACGTGGTGGAGCTCGCGGCGGACCGCTGGTGGGGCCTCGACCGCCGGGCCAGGGTGCTCTTCCACTCGCCGCACGCCTGGGACGCCTCCACGCTGGAGTGGTGGGTGCCGCTGCTCGGCCACGGGGAGATCGTGGTCGCCCCGCCGGGCAAGCTCGACCTGGACGCACTCGCGGCCCTCGTGGTCGAGGAGCGCATCACCGGACTGTGGGCGTCCGGCGGCCTGTTCCGGCTGCTCGCCGAGGAACACCCGGAGTGCTTCGCGGGCCTGAGCGAAGTGCGCACCGGCGGCGACGTGGTCCCCGCCGACGCGGTCCGCAGAGCCCTGCGCACCTGCCGGGACACGGTGGTCACCGCCGGGTACGGGCCGACCGAGACCACGGTGTTCTCCACCCGCCACTCGATGCGCGCGGGCGACCCGGTGCCCGAGAGCGTGCCCATCGGCCGCCCGCTGGACGGCACCCGGGCCTACGTCCTGAGCCCCGGCCTCGAACCCGTGCCGGTGGGCGTCGTCGGTGAGCTGTACCTGGCGGGCTCCGGGGTGTCGCGCGGCTACGAGAACAACCCGGCCATGACGGCCGAGCGCTTCGTCGCCGACCTCTACGGCCCGCCGGGCACCCGCATGTACCGCACGGGCGACCTCGTCCGATGGCGCGCCGACGGGCTGATGGAGTTCGCGGGGCGGGCCGACGAGCAGGTCAAGCTGCGCGGATTCCGCGTGGAGCTGCGCGAGGTCGAGGTCGCCCTCACCGGCCACCCCGGGGTCGGCCAGGCGGTCGCGCTGGTCAGGGAGGACCGCCCCGGCGACAAGCGCCTCGTCGCGTACGTGGTTCCGGACGCAGGATCGCCCGCCCCCGAGCTGCCCGCCCTGCGGGAGCGACTCGCCGCGCTGCTCCCGGAGTTCATGGTGCCGTCCGCCTTCGTCGTCCTCGACCGGCTGCCGCTGACCGACAACACCAAGCTGGACCGTGCGGCACTGCCCGCGCCCGAGCTCGGGACCGAGCGCACCCGGCCGCCGCGCACCCCCCAGGAAGCGGTGCTGTGCGGTCTGTTCGCCGACGCGCTCGGCGTGCCCGAGGTCGGCCTCGACGACGACTTCTTCATGCTGGGCGGCAACTCGCTGACGGCCGCGGCACTCGTCAGCCGCATCCGCGCCACTCTGGGATCCCGGCTGAGCGTGCAGGCGCTGTTCACCGCGCCCAACGTCGCGGCGCTGGCCCGCCGCCTGGAGCCGGAGACCGGACCCGACGAGCACGGCGGCCTGGAGGTGCTCCTTCCGCTGCGCACCACCGGCGAGGAGGCCCCCGTCTTCTGCTTCCACGCGGGCGGCGGACTGAGCTGGCGCTACGCCGGACTGCTCCGGCACCTGCCGCCCGAGTACCCGGTGTACGGACTGCAGGCCCGCGCCTACAGCACGCCCGGCCACCGGCCGACCGGCGTCGAGGAGATCGCCGCGGACTTCGTCGAGCAGATCAGGAAGGTACGGCCCACCGGCCCCTACCACCTGCTCGGCTGGTCCTTCGGCGGCCTGGTCGCGCACGCCGTGGCCGCGCGTCTCCAGGCGGACGGCGACGAGGTCGCCACGCTCGCGCTGCTCGACGCCTACCCCGTCGAGGAGGGCACCGCGCCGCCCGCGGCCGCCGGCGACGGAGGCGAACTGCTGCGCGCCCTGCTGGAAGTGACCCATGCGGCGCCCGCTTCGTCCGGCACGGACGTCACCCGCCGGGAAGCGGCCGAGGCGCTGCGTGCCCTCGGCGACCCGCTCATGGAGCTGCTCGCCGACCGGCTCGACACGGTTCTGGAGGCCTTCCAGGACCACGTGGACCTGCGGCACGCGTTCGTCCCGCAGCTCGTCCGCGGGGACGCGCTGCTCTTCGCGGCCCTGCCCGACGGCGCGGACGCCGGGGAGCGCGCCGGGCGCTGGCAGCCCTACGTCGAGGGACGGGTGCACGCCCACGCGGTGCGCTGCACCCACGAACACATGATGGATCCGGAGCCGCTCGCCGAGATCGGGCGGATCGTCACCGCGCGGCTGCGTCGCACCGAGAGGGGAACGGACCGCTGATGGGCCAGGACATCTACGAGATCGGTGAGATACCGCCACTGGGCGAGGTGCCGCGCCACATGTACGCGGCCACGATCCGCCAGGAGCGCTACGGCGAACCCGCCGACGCCATCCGCATCGAGCCGATCGAGGTGCCGCCCGTGGGCCGGGGCCAGATCCTGCTCCTGGTGATGGCGGCGGGGGTCAACTACAACGGCGTGTGGGCCGCGCTCGGCACGCCCGCCGACGTCATCGCGGCCCGCCGCAAGCAGGGCGATCCGCACGACTTCCACATCGCGGGCTCCGAGGGGGCCGGGGTGGTGTGGGCGGTCGGCGAGGGCGTCACCCAGTACGGCGTCGGCGACGAGGTGATCGTGGGCGGGGTCCGCTGGGACGAGTCCGCCCCCGACATCCGGCTCGGCACCGACCCCACCGCGTCCCGGTCGCAGCGCGCCTGGGGCTACGAGCTCAATCACGGCTCCTTCGCCCAGTTCACGGTCGTCGACGAGTACCAGTGCCATCCGAAGCCGCCGCGGCTCACGTGGGAGGAGGCGGGCTGCTTCCTCGGCGGCGGCTCCACCTCGTACCGCATGCTGACCGGCTGGCACCCGCACCACGTGCGGCCCGGTGACCCGGTGTTGATCTGGGGCGGCTCCGGCGGCCTCGGGTCGATGGCCATCCAGATCGTCGACCACTTCGGCGGGATCCCCGTCGCGGTCGTCTCCGACGACGCCAAGCGGGACCACTGCATGCGGCTCGGCGCCCACGGGGTGGTCAACCGGCGGGAGTTCGACCACTGGGGCGGCCTGCCCGACCCGGACGACACCGCGGCGTACGGCGCGTGGCTGGACGGCGCACGCTCCTTCGGCCGGCGGTTCTGGGAGGTGCTCGGTGAACGTAAATCCCCGCGCATCGTCCTCGAACACCCGGGCAGGGACACGCTCGCCACGTCGGTGTACGTCTGCGACCACGCCGGGATGGTGGTGACCTGCGCGGGCACCAGCGGCTACCTCGGCCACATCGACCTGCGCTTCCTGTGGATGTTCCAGAAGCGGCTCCAGGGCTCGCACGCGGCCAACGTGCGCGAGACCCGGGCGATCATCGACCTGGTGGCGTCCGGGCGCGTCGATCCCTGTCTGAGCGAGACCGTGCCGTTCGAGGAGATCGGCCGGGCCCATCAGCGGGTGTACGAGAACCGGCACGCGGCGGGCAACACCGCGGTGCTGGTGAACGCCCCGGGCCCCGGCCTGAGGAGCCTGCCGTGACCGGCGGCCCCGCGTCCGGACACCACCCGTTCCGGTTCGGTGTGTACGTGGGGGCGCTCTCCGGCATCGACGCGCTGCGCGCCCTCGCGGTGGGCGCCGAGGACGCGGGCTACGCGTCCCTGCTCGTGCCCGACCACCTGGACGAGCGCTGGTCGCCGGTGGTCTCGCTGGCCCTCGCGGCCGGCTGGACCTCACGGATCGCCCTCGGCACCCTGATGCTCGCCGCCGAACTGCGGCGCCCCGCCGTGCTGTTCAAGGACCTGGCCACGCTCGACCAGGCGGCGCCCGGGCGCCTGGAGATCGGCATCGGCGCCGGCTGGTATCCCCCCGACTTCGCCCGCGCCGGCCTTCCCATGGCACCCCCCGGCGTCCGCATCGAACGGCTCGCCGAGACCGCGCACATCCTCAAGGAGCTCTGGGAGAAGGGCGCGGTCTCCTACGAGGGGCGCCACTGCTCGGCCCTCGACGCCGTCGGCGCGCCCCGGCCCGGCCCGGTGACCTGGGTCATGGGAGGCGGCGGCCCGCGGATGCTGCGGACCGCGGCGGAGCACGCGGACATCGTGTCGCTGACCGCGCGGCTCTCCTCCGGCCGCCGCGACAAGCCGCTCGGCGACAACGCCCGCGCCGAGCGGTTCGACGAACGGGCCCGCTGGGTGGGGGAGTTCGCGGCCGCGGCGGGCCGCCGGGCCCCGGAGCTGCAGTGCCTCCTCATCGACGCCGCGGTCGTCGCCGACCGCGACGCGTACGCCACCCACGAGCTGGCCCCCCGGTTCGGTCTGCCGCCCGGCGAGGTCCTGGACTCGCCCGTGGTCCTCGCGGGCACCGTCGACGAGATCTGCGCACGGCTACGGGAGCGCCGGGAGCGGTTCGGGATCAGCTACTGGGTGCTCCCCGCGGCGCGGTGGGAGGAGTTCGTGCCGGTCGTGGAGCGGCTGACCGGCACCTGAGCCCCGTCCGCGTCAGCGCAGCAGCCCGCGGTGCGCCGCCCAGCCCGCGGCGATGTCCGCCTCCAGCTGGTTGAGGCGTGCCGTGACCACCTGGTCGAAGCCGTCCATGAAGTACTCGTCACCGGCCCGCGGCTCCACCGAGGCGCGGGTCGTGACGAAGCCCCCGACCACGTCGAGCAGCGAACGCTCGGGCCCCACCCGTCCGGCGATGTAGCGGTCGGCGCCCTCCAGGCCGGGAAAGCCCGCCTCGCGGTACAGGTAGACGTCGCCCAGCACGTCGACCTGGACCGCGATCTGCGGATGCGCGCGGGGCCGCATCGTCCGCGGCCGGATGCGCACCAGCTCCGCCTCGGTGCCCGACTTCAGGGCGTGCAGGGCGTAGCCGTAGTCGATCCGCAGGGTGGGGGTCAGCCGCCGGGCCTTCTCCTCGAAGGCGCCCAGGATGTCCTGGAGTTCGGTCCGCTCGGCCGCGGAGAGGGCACCGTCAGGCCGTGCGCTGTAGTCCTCGCGCAGGTTCAGGAAGTCCACGGGCCTGCCGGGGGCGGCGGCGTCCAGCTCGGCGACGAAGTCGAGGACGTCGAGCAGCCGCCGGGCGCGCCCCGGCAGGATGATGTGGTTGAGGCCGAGCCGTACGGGCGCCTCGCGTTCGGCCCGCAACTGCTGGAAGCGCAGCAGGTTCGCCCGGACCCGGCCGAACGCCCGCCGTTTGCCGGTGGTGGCCTCGTACTCCTCGTCGGACACCCCGTACAGCGAGGTGCGGACGGCGCCGAGGTCCCACAGGCCGGGCTGGCGCTCCAGCGTCTGCTCGGTGAGGGCGAAGGAGTTGGTGTACAGCGTCATGGGGAAGCCGCGCCCCGCGGCCCTCCGCACCAGGTCGCCGAGCCCGGGGTTGGTGAGCGGCTCCAGGCCGCCCGAGACGTACACGGAATCGGGGGAGCCCGCGGGCAGTCCGTCGATGACCGAGGCCAGCGCCTTGTTGCCGTCCGTCAGGGCGGAGGCCGGATAGCGCGCCCCCGTCACACGTACGCAGAAGTGGCACCGGAACATGCAGCTCGGCCCGGGGTACAGGCCGACGATGAGCGGATGCGCCGGCCTGCCCTCCAGGACCGCGTCGAACGCTCCGCGCCCCTCCAGCGGCAGCACGGTGTTGGACCAGTACTGGCCCGACGGGCCCGCGGCCACCGCGTCCCGCAGCTCGGGAAGGTGCCCGAAGAGGTCGAGGAGCCGCCCGAATCGGGCGGTGTCCAGGGCGAGTTCGCGTCGTACGTCCTCCAGCGGTGTGAAGGGCCGGTTGCCGTAGTACCGTGCCAGGGCGACGAGCGGGCCCGCCGCGGCGTCCGCCTCGTCCGGCGGGCAGTGGCGGCGCTCCGTCAGCAGGTGCCGCACGGCTGCCGCCGCCGCGTCCGGGTCGTGGCCGGGGGCCGCGCACCGCGCCACCGCCCCGGTGCGCGGATCGAGTGCCGACGTCATGTGGATCGTCCCTTCATCTGCTGCCGACGGGCGGTCACTTCGTCGCTGCGGGAGACGACGAGGCGCAGTACGTCGCAGATCCTGCGGATGCTCTCGCGCGTGACGGCCGATCCGGTGGGCAGCGCGAGGACGCGCCCGGCGAGCCGTTCGGTGTGCGGGAGCCGGAAGGCGCGGCCGGAGCGGTAGGGCTCCAGTTCATGGCAGGCGGGGGAGAAGTAGGGCTTGGCCATGATGTGTTCGGCCTGCAGGATCTCCAGGACGAGGTCCCGGTCGACGCCCGTCACGGACTCGTCGATCTCGATGATCACGTACTGGTAGTTGCGAGCCTCCGACGGGTCGTGCGGGAGCAGCCGCACTCCCGGGACCGCGTCCAGGCCGGCGGCGTAGGCGTCGAAGTTCGACCGGTTGTGGGCGACGGCCCGGTCGAAGCCGTCGAGCGAGGTCAGCGCCATGGCCGCGGCGGCCTCGCTCATCTTGCCGTTGGTCCCGCCCGCCGGACTGCCGGCCCCCGGCCCCAGGCCGAAGTTGCGCAGGCTGCGCAGCCGAGCGGCCAGGGCGTCGTCGTCGGTGACGATCGCGCCGCCCTCGAATCCGGCCACCACCTTGGTCGGATGGAAGGAGAAGACCGACGCGTCGCCGAAGGAGGCGACGGGCCGTCCGCCGAGGGTGCAGCCGATGGCGTGTGCCGCGTCGAAGAACAGCGGGATCCCGTGGTCGACGGCGACCTTCTCCAGCTCGGGGGCCGGGCAGGTGCGGCCCCACAGGTGTACGCCGAGGATCGCCGAGGTGAGCGGGCCGACTGCCGCGGCGACGAGGTCGGGATCCAGCTGACCGGTGCGCGGGTCGACGTCGACGAACACCGGGTCGAGGCCGACCCAGCGCGCGGCGTGCGCGGTCGCGGCGAACGTCAGCGAGGGCATGATCACCTCGCCGCTGAGCTCCCGTGCGTGGCAGAGCATCTGGAGGGCCACCGTCGCGTTGCAGGTGGCGACGGAGTTGCGCACCCCGGCGAGCTCCGCGGTCCTGGCCTCGAACTCCACCGCCAGCGGGCCGCTGTTGGAGAGCCACTGGTTGTCGAGCGCCCAGTTGAGGCGGTCGAACAGGCGGTCGCGGTCGACAGCGTTGGGGGAGCCGACGTACAACGGCCGCAGAAAGGCGTGCACTCCGCCGAATATCGCGAGATCGTCTGTGGTCAGCTTCACAACGCTCCCCTGTATATTCGCCTTTTCATTTCGCCGAATGTCCGTGCCAGAGCGTCATGTTGACAGAAGAAACGGCGGATTGCGACGGCAGTTTCGCGTACAGGCGGGGTACAGCCGATCCGTGCCCATGTCGTGCACCATTCGAATTCCATGACTCTCGCGATTTCAGGCGCGATGCACAGGACAAGGGAGTGCCCGCATGACGAACCCGTTCGAGAACCCCGACGGCCGGTATGTCGTGCTGGTCAATCACGAGGGCCAGCACTCGCTCTGGCCGGTCTTCGCCGAGGTGCCGGACGGCTGGACGGTCGCCCACCCCGAGGACAGCCGCCAGGCCTGCCTGGACTACATCGAGGAGAACTGGACCGACATGCGGCCCAAGAGCCTCATCGAGCAGATGGGCGGCCGGTGACCGGTGCCGGGGAAGGGGCGGTCCAGGCCCCGCCGAGCCACCGGGTCACCGGCTGGAGCGGCGGTGCCGATTACTTCAGCTTCCCCGAACACCGCACATTCCGGCCCGAGTCGGTCGTCGACGTGCTGCGCGGCCGCCGCGCGGGCGTCGTCTTCCGCGGCATGGTCGCGCGGGACGTCTGCGCCGAACTCGCCGCCCGGTTCTGGGACAGCCCGGACCGGGAGCGGCGCAGCACCGAGGCCCCCAGCCACCACCTGGGCGCGTACCACTACCACAAGACGACCGAGCACTACCTGGACGAGTCCGAGCGCGCCGCCGCGGCCCTCGACAAGGTGCTCGACCTGCCCGACGACCCGCTGACCGTCTTCTACGCGGGCCTGGCCGGGGCGCTCGCCCCCGAAGGCGTGGACGTGCGCCTGGCCCGCCACCGCGGGCGCGTCGCCTCCCGCGGTCTGCTGCGCTCCTGGCACGGCGACGGCAGGTACGCCCTCGACCCCCACGAGGACCGCTCCCAGTGCACCGAGCCGCGGCAGGCGGACTTCGAGATCCAGCGGGTCGTCGACCACGAGGTCTGCGCCCTCAACGTCTGTCTGGAGAACGGCGACGGCGGCCGCCTTGTGGTGTGGAACATCCGGCCGGACGACGCCTCCAAGCGGCGGATGGGCCTGCACCACACGGGCTCCCCGTACCCGACCTCCTCCCTGGCCGGCATCGAGTGCAGGTGGATCGACGTCCACCCGGGAGACGTCTACGTCTTCAACGGCTCCCACGTGCACGCCGTGGAGCCCAACTCCGACCCCGGCAGCAGGCGCACCTCGCTGGCGGGGATCTTCGGGTTCATCGACGACGCCACGGTGGTCTCATGGACGTGAGTGCCCGGCACCGCGGCGGCGGGCAGGACCACCGGTGAAGGCCCTCGTCCTCGCGGGCGGCACGGGCACCCGGCTGCGGCCGCTGACCCATTCGTCCGCCAAGCAACTGGTGCCGATCGCCAACCGGCCGGTGCTCTTCCACGTCCTGCGGGACGTGGCGGACGCCGACATCAAGGAGGTCGGCGTCGTCGTCGGGTCGACGGCGGACGAGATCCGGGCCGCCGTCGAGGACGACGACTCGGTGAACCTCGACATCACGTACATCCCCCAGGAGGAACCCCTGGGGCTCGCCCACGCGGTGCTCCTGGCCCGCGACTTCCTCGGCGACGAGGACTTCGTGATGTATCTGGGCGACAACTACCTGCGCGGCGGCATCACGGACCTGGTGGCCGAGTTCCGCCGCGACCGTCCCGCCGCGCGGCTGCTGCTGGCCAGGGCGGACGACCCGGGCGGCCTGGGCGTGGCCGAACTGGACGCGGCCGGGCGGGTGGTGGGCCTCGAGGAGAAACCCGCGGTGCCCAAGGGGGACCACGTCGTCGTCGGCGTGTACGTGTTCACCCCGGCCGTCCACGAGGCGGTGCGTGCCATCTCCCCTTCCGCGCGCGGCGAGTTGGAGATCACCCACGCCGTCCAGTGGCTGATCGAACGCGGCGCGGACGTCCGCTCCACGACCCACACCGACTACTGGCGGGACACCGGCAACGTCACGGACCTCCTCGACGCCAACCGGGTCGCCCTGGAGTCCGTGGAGCCCCTGGTGGCCGGGGACGTGGACGCGGCCACCGAACTCGTCGGCCTGGTGCGGATAGCGGAGGGCGCCGTGGTGCGCGGCTCGCGCATCGTGGGCCCGGTGGCCGTCGGCGCCGGCACGGTGATCACCGGGTGCCGCGTGGGCCCGTACACCGCGATCGCCGAGCGGTGCCGCGTCGAGGACAGCGAGATCGAGGGCTCGATCGTGCTCCCCGGCTCCTCGATCACCGGCGTGGGCCGCATCGAGGCGTCCCTCATCGGCCGCCACGCGCAGGTCGCTCCGGCCGCCCCCGGCGCCCACCGTCTCGTCCTCGGCGACCACTGCACGGTGCGGATCGCGCCGTGACCCCCGGGCGGCGGGGCGTCAGCGCCCCCGCACACCCTCGGCGTGCACCTTCTCAAGGACCCGGACCGCCGCCCCCAACCCGTCCTCCGCGCCGAGCAGTTCGCGGAAGCGGGCGGCGGCCGCCGCGATCCCCGGGTCCGTCACCGCGCGCCGGATGTCCGCGGCGAGCCCTTCGGGGGTGAGGTCGCGCTGCATGACGGGGGGCGGGGCCACGCCGAGCCGGTGCAGGTGCTCGCCCCACATCCGCTGGTTCGTCTCGAACGCGCAGATGACCTGGGGGACTCCGGCGCGCAGCGCGTCGTTGTACGTGCCGGGCCCGCCCGCGTGGACCACCGCGCGCACCCGGGGCAGCAGCCACGCGTAGGGCACGTCCTTGACGGTGAGGATGTCGTCCGCGTACTCGCCGACCTGGATGCCGCCCCAGCCCTCGACGACCACGGCCCGCTGCCCGGACGCCCGCACCCCTTCGAGCACGACCCGGGCCGTGGCCCGCGGATCGGGGCTCAGGGTGCTGCCGAAGCCCACGAACACCGGCTTCTCGCCCGCCTCCAGGAACCGCACGAGCTCGGCGGGCGGCTGCCAGCCGGGAGTCGGCGGCAGATGCCAGAAGCCCGCGGTGTGCACGGTGTCGGGCCAGTCGTCGGCGGGTGGGATCACCTGCGGGCTGAAGATGTGCAGCACCGGGGTGGGGCTGCCGTCGGCCCGGTACCGGAAGTCCAGGAAGCCGTCCCGGGGCGGCAGTTCGAGCGTCTCCGACCGCCAGTGCTCGATCATGTCGATCAGCTGTCGCGGAATGTAGCTGTACGGATCCGCACCGCTGTCGTCCGCCTGGTCGCTGAAGACGTCCGAAAGGCGTCCGAAGGCAGGGTACTTGCGGGAGACGACGAAGTTCGGGTACAGCACGGCGAACACGTTCGGGACGCCCAGCTTCTCCGCGATCTGGGCGATCTGTTCGCGCGAGGCCTGCGAGTGGACGATGACGTCGGCGCCGTCGGCCGCCGCCTCCCACATGTCCTCGAGGATGATCGGGTAGCGGTCCACCGCCTCCTGCTTCAGGGCGGCCCGCGCGGCCTCCGTCTCCGGCGTCCGCCGGTCGCTGGTCCAGCGCAGCCTGCGCACCTCGGGCCTCTGCCACAGCGTGATGGACCAGTCGTCGAGACCGGCGAAGTCCACGTCGTAGGCGGCGGCGAAGGGGGCGAAGAGCCGGGGCGCGACCAGGGTCGCGGAGTGCCCGGCCCGGTTCAGGGCATGGGCCAGGGCCAGATACGGCTGTACGTCGCCACGGCTGCCGTGGCAGTACACCAGAGCCTTCATGCCGGTCTCCTCCGCTGGTGGACGACGTGGATCACGGTCATGCTCATCGACCGCCGCGGCGTCGACAAGAGGCAGCTTCGCGCGTGCAGTCGGCGTCCAGCCGGCCGGGGCCGGGCGGCTCTAATGTCGCCGGGGTGAAGGTGCTCATCTACTCCCATGGCACGCGTGGCGATCTGCAGCCCTATCTGGCCGTCGCCCACGCGCTCAATCGCGCCGGGCACACCGCCACTCTCGTCGGTCCGAGCATTTTCGAATCCTTCGCGGAGTCGTACGGTGTGCGGTTCGCCCCGGTGACCGACGAAGGCGTGAAACTGCTCCAGCGGCCGGACGTCCGCAAACTGCTCCTCACCACGGACCCGGAATCCGAGGAATACCGAAAGGCCCGCGAGGCGATATTCCGCGAATTCATGCCCAGGACGTATCCCGTCCTGCTCCGGCAGCTCTGGGACGCGGCGCGCGACGGGGCCGATCTGCTGGTCCACTCGCACCATTCACGTCAGGTCATGCACCAGATGGCCGAGAAGCTGGGCATCCCGAACGTGCTCGCCACGCTCCACCCCAACCTCGTGCCGTCCCACCGCTACCCGCCGCGGCTCGGCTCGCTGGAGGCCGGGCCGGACAACATGGAGCAGCACGCCAAGGCGCACAGCGCCCCCCTCAACCCGCTCCTCACGGAGATGATCTCCACGTGGCGGGCGGAGACCCTGGGTCTTCCTCCCCGTGACGATTACCTGGACTTCCGGCACCGCCCCGACGGCACGCCGACCCCCGTCCTGCACGGCTTCAGCCCGCACGTCATCGAACCCGCCCCGGAGTGGCCCGACTGGGTCCACACCACCGGCTTCTGGTCGCTGCCCGCCAACCAGCGGCCCTCGCCGGAACTGCTCCGCTTCCTGGAGGCCGGCGAACCCCCGGTCTTCTTCGGCTTCGGCAGCCTCTCGCACGGCGATCCGGAGAAGACCGGGCAGCTGGTCATCGACGTGGTCCGCCGGACGGGCGTGCGGGCCGTGGTCGTCACCGGCTGGGGCGGCATCACCATCACGGACCCGCCCGCGAACGTCCTGGTGGAGAGCGACGTCCCGTACGACTGGCTGTTCCCGAGGGTCCGCGCGGCCGTGCACGCCGGGGGGCCCGGCACCCTGAACGCGGCCCTCGAAGCGGGCATCCCCCAACTGGCCTGCCCCTTCCACAAGGAACAGCTGATGTGGGGCAACCTCCTGCGCGACCTCGGTGTCGCACCGGAGCCCATCCCGTACAGCGATCTCACGGTGGACGGGCTCGCCGACGCGGTGCGGCACACGCTCACCGACCCCGGGATCGCCGCCGCGACCCACCGCCTGGCGGAGGAACTCCAGGGGGAGAACGGGGCGGAGAACGCGGTCAAGGCCCTGGAACACATCCACCGGGAAGCCTGACCGGGGTGGCGCGCCCGGGCGTGACCGTGCTGTGGGGACCCACGGCGGGCGACGCGCGCGCCGCGGCGCACGCCGCCCTGCTGCGCGGAGCGGCGCTGCTGACCGGGGAGCCGGCCGACGCCTTCCGCCGGACGTACGAACCGGGCGGCCGCCCCCGCCTTTCCGGACCCGGCGCGCCGCCGCACGTGAGCGTCAGCCACGGCCGCGGCGTCTGGGCCGTGGCACTGGGCACCGCGGGGCCGGTCGGCGTGGACGTCGAAGGCGTACGGCCCCTCCCCGCCCTGCGCATGGCAAGGCGGTGGCTGGACGCCCCCGCCGCGCAGTGGCTCGCCCAACTCCCGGCGGCCGCGCGGCCCGTGGCGTTCCTGTGGCTGTGGACCCAGAAGGAGGCGATCGGCAAGGCGTCCGGCCGGGGGCTGCGCGACGGAGGCCTCGGCCGTCCGGTGCCGGTCCCCGCGCGCTGGCCGCCCGCGCGCGGCGGACGACCCGCCCTGCGGCCCCTCGCCGACGACCCCGGGATCTTCTGTGCCGCCCTGCTCGGCGACGCGGGACGGCACGTCCTGGCCCTCGCCTCGGCCGCCCCCGCGACCGTCGAACTGCACGGCTGCTTCACCTGACGACGGGGGACGGCCGATCGCTCACACGAAGATGCGGTACTGGTCGGGCACCTGCGCGTCGGCGCCGAGCTCGCGCGCCGCGCGCCGCGCCCAGAAGGGGTCGCGCAGCAGTTCACGGCCGAGCAGGACGGCGTCCGCCTCGCCGTTGGCGAGGATCTTCTCGGCCTGCGCCACCTCGGTGATCAGACCGACGGCGGCGACCGCAAGCTCCGTCTCGGCCTTCACACGCGCGGCGAACGGGACCTGGTAGCCCGGCCCGACGGGGATCCTGACGCCTGCCGCGTTGCCGCCCGTGGACACGTCGAGCAGGTCGATGCCGTGCTCCTTGAGGGTGCGGGCGAAGCGCACGGTGTCGTCCGGCGTCCAACCCGCCTCCTCCAGCCAGTCGGTGGCGGAGATGCGGAAGAAGAGGGGCTTGTCGTCGGGCCACACGGCGCGCACCGCGTCGACCACTTCGAGCGCGAAACGGGTGCGGTTCTCGTACGAGCCGCCGTACTCGTCGGTGCGCTTGTTGGAGTGCGGGGAGAGGAACTCGCCGATGAGGTAGCCGTGGGCGCCGTGGAGCTCGGCGACCTCGAACCCGGCGTCAAGGGCGCGCCGCGCGGCGTCGGCGAACTCCCCGACGACCGCACGGATCTGCTCGACGGTCAGCTCCGTCGGCACGGGGTGGTTCTCGTCGAAGGCGACCGCGCTGGGGGCGACCGGCTGCCAGCCGTGCGCGTCCGGGCCGACCGGGGCGCCGCCCTGCCAGGGGCGGCCGGTCGCCGCCTTGCGGCCCGCGTGGGCGAGCTGGATCGCCGGCACGGTGTTCTGGCTCTTGAGGAAGTCGGTGGTGCGGCGGAACGCCTGGACCTGCGTGTCGTTCCAGATGCCCAGGTCGTAGGGGCTGATGCGGCCCTCGGGGCTGACGGCCGTGGCCTCGACGACGATCAGGCCCGTGCCGCCGGCGGCGCGCGCCGCGTAGTGCGCGAAGTGCCAGTCCCGCGGGACGCCCGCCTCGGGTCCGTCGGGCGCCGCCGAGTACTGGCACATCGGAGGCATCCAGACCCGGTTCGGGATCGTCAGCGATCGCAGGGTGTACGGCTCGAACAGCGCGCTCACGGCGGCCTCCATTCGTCAGGGCCATGCGTCATGGCTGCGGTACTGCACGGCTGGGGTGCGGCATGGCTGAAGTGCTGCTCGTACGATAGACCTCGTAGTACGGCGACTGTCAAACTACGAAGACTCTCGTACAATGGCACGCAGCATCAGGGGCGCCGGATTCGGGACGCAGGATCGGGAGCCCGCGATCAGGGAACCCAGGACGAAGCGATCAGGGACCCAGGACGAAGTGGAGCCGCCATGACGACCGCCGCCGCGACCGGCAGCGCGAGCAGCAGGACGCTCGCCCACCCCGAGCCCGACGACATCCGCCTCGAAGCCGTGCTGCACGCCTTCGCCGACCCCATGCGGATGCGGGTGGTGCGGGCCCTGGCGCGGGAGGAGGGTGCGGACGGGCTCTCCTGTTCGTACTTCGCGCTGCCGGTCACGAAGTCCACCTGCACGCACCACTTCCGGGTGCTGCGCGAGAGCGGCGTCATCCGGCAGATCTACCGCGGCACGGCCAAGCTCAACGTGCTCCGCCGCGCCGACCTGGACGCGCTCTTCCCCGGCCTGCTCGACAGCGTCCTCGCGGCGGCGGCCCGCCAGGCGGACCGGCTCGGCGCCGAGGGCTGACCGGCCGCCGGGCTCAGCCCCCTGCGCCCCGCGCCGCGGCCCGCAGTCCCGCCCAGTCCGGGATCTTCACCACGCCCCGCCCGAGCGAGCGCCCGAGCTCCGCCTCGGCGCGCTCGATCGCCAGCCACCCCGACCACTCGACGGGCCGCAGCCCCGCGGCCCTGAGCCCGGCCAGCGGATCCCGCGGAACGTCCCTGCGTACGAGTTCGGGGGCGTCGTCGAGCAGTGAGAGCACCGTCTCCTTGGCGCACGGACGGTTGGTGCCGATCACGCCGGTCGGGCCGCGTTTGATCCACCCGGCGACGTACTCGCCCGCCGACGGCGCCCCGCCGCGCAGCACCCGCCCCGCGGCATGCGGCACGGTGCCCCGCCCGGGGTCGAACGGCAGCCCCTCGATGGGCACTCCGCGGTAGCCGGCCGAGCGCAGCACCAGTTGGGCCGCGATGTCCTCGTGACGTCCCGAACCCGTCACGCCGCCCCGGCCGTCCGGCAGCGTGCGTTCGAACCGCGCGCCGGCGACGCGGCCCGTGGGCCCCGCCGTGAGCGAGACCGGCCGCAGGAAGAAGCGCAGGTTGATCCGCCGGGCCAGGTCCCGTGCGGGACGCTCGGCCCAGCCGCGCATCACCTCCACGTTGCGGCGGCTGGCCGCGGGCAGGCCGGTCGGGTCGACGTAGGCGGGGTCGAGCGCCAACTCGGCCGGGTCCACGACGACTTCGGTGTCCGGGAGCGAGCCGAGCTCCCGCAGCTCCTTGGTGGTGAACCGCGCCTGCGAGGGGCCGCGCCGTCCCATCATGTGCACCTCGCGCACCCGGCTGCCGGCGAGCACGCCGAGCGCCGCGTCCGGCATGTCGGTGGGCCGCAGTTCGGTCACGCCGCGGGCCAGCATCCGGGCGACGTCCACCGCCACGTTGCCGACGCCGATCACGACGGCGGACTCCACGCCCCGTACGAAACCGTCCTGTTCGAAGCCGTCCGCGTCCGGCACGTCGGGGTGCGCGCTGTACCAGGAGACGAAGTCGGTCGCCGAGTGGCTGCCGGGCAGGTCCTCGCCGGGCACCCCGAGCCTGCGGTCCGCCGCCGCGCCGACGCAGTAGACCACCGCGTGGTAGAGGCCGAGCAGCCGGTCGGGAGGCAGGGTGGCGGGGCCGATGTCGATGCCGCCGAGGAAGCGCACGTGCTCGTGTTCGAGGACCGTACGCAGGTTGTTCTGGAGGGACTTGATCTTCTCGTGGTCCGGCGCGACGCCGTAGCGGACCAGGCCGTAGGGGCACGGGAGGCGGTCGAGCACATCGACCCGCACGTCCGGAACCCGGTCCTGCTGGACGAGGGTCTGTGCGGCGTACACCCCGCTGGGACCCGATCCGACGACGGCGACCTGCAGCACGGCGGTGCTCCTTCCGCGAGGTGACCCCGGGACGGTCTCAGGATCGCACCGCGGGGTGGGCGATGTCAGGGGTGTGCGGCGGGTCGTGACCGTGCGGCGGCGGGGAGTGCGCCGGGCGGGCGTGCGCTGTCAGGGTGCCCGTCGTCGCCTCCTCGATGTCCGTGTGCGCGCCTTTCCTGATCAAATGCGACTGCGTCGATAACGTGCGCCTGTGCTCGATAGCTCATTTGTTGATGTTCCTGATCACTATCGACCGGACGCCGCGGTCTCGGTCTGGCCGACCTGGGAGCTGCAGGGGCACGGCTCCGCGGCGGCGGAGTGGGGCGAGGGGCCTCGGGGTGACGCCCTTCCGCCGTGGTTCCACGTCCGGCTGACCTTCGGTGACGGCGCCGCCGTCGACGTGCTCGCCGTCGTCGCGCACGGCCGGATCGCCATCGAGGACCTGCGCGCCCAGCCTCCGCTCTCCCTCGACGACCTCGCCGCGCTCGCCGACTGGATCGAACGCCCCCTGGAGGACGCCTGCCGCGTGGTGGCGGAGCAGCACGCGGCAGGCACCGGGGGCCGCCGACCGTGGGGCGACGACCTCGCGGACTGCCCGCAGGACTCCTCCGCGGCCCGTCGCGCCCGCCCGGCCTGGCCGCGCGGCAGCGAGGGGCGCCGCATCGTGGCCGACGCGTACCGCGCCGCGCAGGACGAGGGCCGCGACCCGGTGCTGGCCGTGATGTGCGCGACGGGCCGAAGCCGCCGCAAGTCCCTGAAACTGATCGCGGCGGCACGAGACGCGGGCTACCTGGCCCCACGCCACAACCGCAGATAACCGCCTCCCTCGCCCCCCCCGGACGGTCGGCCCTCGGGCGCGACCGCAGGCGGGCGGTACCTCGGCGCGCCGGCGGCTGATGGGCACCTCGGTGCGACCGCGAACCCGCGGCGCTTGGGCACTTCGGCGCGACCACGAACCCGCGGCGCTGCCTCGCCGCGACCGCGAAGTGGCGTCCTCAGTCCAGCTTCCGCATCCTGCTGATCTCGCTCGACTGCTGTGCGATCACGTCGTTCGCCATCTCCTCGACCTGGATGTTGTTGCCCTCGGAGAGGACGTCCGCGGCCATCGTGACCGCGCCGGTGTGGTGCGTGATCATCAGTTTCAGGAAGAGCTCGTCGAACGCCCTGCCCTTCGCCGCGCGCAACTGCTCCAGCTGCGCCTCCGTGGCCATGCCCGGCATCGATCCGTGGTCGTGCCCGGCGTGTTCGCGTGGGCCTCCGTGGGTCTTCAGCCAGCCCTTCATCGCGCCGATCTCCGGCCCCTGTGCCGCGCTGATGCGGGACGCGAGCCGCTTGAGGCGGCCCGACTCGGCCCGCTTCGGGGCGAGTTCGGTCATCTTCAGGGCCTGGCCGTGGTGCACGATCATCATCTGTGTGTACGTGAAGTCGGCCGCGTTGGGGGTGTCGTCGTCGACCCTCCGCTCCGCGGCGTCCTGCGCGGACAGCGTCGCCGCGCTCTCGCCCGGTCTGCCCGGCGCGATCACCGAGGGGCCGGGCGCCGCCTTCTTCCCGGCGTCCGGCCCGCCCTCGCCGCCCCCCTCGGAGTCACAGCCCCCGAGCAGGACAACGGCTGTCGTCATGAGCGCGGTGACGGCGGACGTACGACGGTTGAGCACTGCGACCTCCTATGGGATGTGGGGGAGTTGGGTTCCGTCCCGGCACGTCTACCGGTGCTCGGCCGAACACCCGTGTGCTGACAGGCTCGTTACGGGAACGTTGCCCTCTATTGATCTGTGCATGATGAGCACGATACTGCGGGTGTCCGTGATCCGTTCGACTGCGAACGGCGACAAGGGAGGACGCAGTGACCCTGTTGAACAACCCCCGAACTCGGCGCAGACGCCTGGGAGTCGGAGCTGCCGCGGCCGGGCTGCTCGCCGCGCTGCTCACCGCCGCGCCCGCGGGAGCCGTCCCCGAGCCGGGCGACACCCCCGCCGTCCCGAAGAGCGTCTCCAAGAGCGACGCCGCCGAGACCAGGGACGCCATCGAGCGGGGCGACATACCCGCCCCCGACGAGGTCGTCCACTCGGACAACATCGAGCACCTGGCGAACATCCCCAAGGACGCGCTGCCCGGCCACAACACGGACCTCGCCTTCCAGGGGAAGTACGTCTTCGCCGGAAATTACGACGGCTTCCGCATCTACGACATCAGCAACCCCAAGGCCCCCAGGACCGTTTCGCAGGTCCTGTGCCCCGGATCGCAGAACGACGTCTCCGTCTCCGGGAACCTGCTCTTCCTCTCCACCGACTCCTCGCGCAGCGACAACTCCTGCAACAGCACCACGCAGCCCGCGACGGAGAAGTCCTCCTGGGAGGGCATGAAGATCTTCGACATCAGCGACAAGGCGAACCCCAGGTACGTCTCGGCCGTCGAGACCGCCTGCGGCTCCCACACGCACACGCTGGTGCCGGAGCGCAGGAACGTCTACGTCTACGTCTCCTCGTACGGCCCGAACGCGGCGTTCCCCGACTGCAAGCCGCCGCACGACGGGATCTCGATCATCAAGGTGCCGCGCAAGGCCCCGCAGAAGGCCGCGGTCGTGAACTTCCCCGTGCTCTTCCCCGGTGAGGGCCCCGACGGCGGCGGCAACCCGGGCGGGCCCACCAACCCGGGCGTCTCCAAGACCACCGGCTGCCACGACATCACCGTGCTGCCCTCCGAGGACCTCGCGGCGGGCGCCTGCCTGGGCGACGGCATCCTGTTCTCCGTCAAGGACCCGGAGAACCCGAAGATCATCGACCGGGTCCAGGACAACAAGAACTTCAACTTCTGGCACTCGGCGACCTTCAACCAGAAGGCGGACAAGGTCGTCTTCACCGACGAGCTGGGCGGCGGCTCCGGCGCCACCTGCAACGAGGCCACCGGTCCCGAGCGCGGCGCCAACGGCATCTACGACATCAAGGGCAAGGGGGACAAGCGCAAGCTGGTCCTCAGGAGCTACTTCAAGATCGATCGCCACCAGGCCGACACCGAGAACTGCGTGGCCCACAACGGCTCGCTGATCCCGGTCAAGGGCAAGGACCTCATGGTCCAGGCCTGGTACCAGGGCGGCGTCTCCGTCTGGGACTTCACCGACTCGACGAAGCCCAAGGAGATCGGCTACTTCGAGCGCGGCCCGCTCGCCACCGACAGGATCGTCACTGCCGGTTCGTGGTCGGCGTACTACTACAACGGCCGGATCTACTCGAACGACATGGCCAAGGGACTCGACGTCCTGAAGATCGACGACAGGCGCACCGACCCCGCGCGGAAGGTCCGGCTGCGCGAGCTCAACGTCCAGACGCAGCCCGAGTACTTCGACTGACCGGCTGCTTCGACTGATCCGCTACTCCGGCTGATCGGTGAGAAACGTTCCGCCGGGCGGCGTGCCGCTCGGCGGGACACCGAGCTCCCAGTCCAGGTCGTACCGCTGGAAGAGCTCGGCCCGCAGCGCCACCAGCGGCATCGGCGCCCCCGGGATGAGCAGCGCGAAGACCGCGCCCATCAGGAGCGCCCGCAGCAGCGGATAGTCCCGGTCGACGTCCGCGGTGCCGTGGCGCACGACGGTGTCGCGCAGCAGCTCGGCCAGGCGCTGCTGCTCGGGGCACTGCACGAAGCCCTCCGCCTGCAGGATTCCCGCCATGTGCGTGCGCATCAGGAGCGGCTCGTCGCGGGCCAGGCCCAGGATCGCGTCGATGGCCCGCGCCAGCCGCTCGCGCCCGTCATCGGTGCGCGGCTCCCGTTCGAGCGCCGCCTCCAGCGTCCGGTTCATCAGCCGGTGTACCGCCGACTGCAGCAGCTGGCGCTTGCCGGGGAAGTAGTACGACACCAGGCCGCGGGCCGCGCCGGCCCGGTCCGCGATGTCGCCGAGCGTCGTGGCCTCGTACCCGCGCTCGCCGACCAGCTCCACCGTGGCCTGCAGCAGCCGTTCCCGGGAACGCCTGCGCAGCTCTTCGTTGACCGACGGGCTACGCGGGGACATCCTGTAACTCCTGCGTTGACTGGCTCCGAGCCAATATACTCAGCGCGTCCCGGACCGGAGTGCCGTACGCGCTCTCGTGCGAGCTGTCGCACGAGATTTCGTGCGAGCTCACGCACGGGCCGGGGCGGCCTGCGAGCAGGCAACACCGCGGGGGAGTGTTGCCTGCTCACAGGCGGTTGCGCGGAACACGGCCGCCCTCGCTCTCCTCGCCGATCCGGCCCGCCCTCCTTACAGTGGGCCGGGGGCCGAGGAGGCTGACTGACATGGACCAACAGCAGATCCTGTCCCGGATCACGGCCATGGTCGAGGACGAGAAGAAGCTGCGCGACTCCCTCGCGGCCGGGCGGATCGACGGGCCCACGGAGCGCGAACGGCTCGGTGTCCTGGAGCGCGAGCTCGACCAGTGCTGGGACCTGCTGCGGCAGCGGCGCGCCAAGGCCGAGTTCGGCGAGGACCCCGACGACGCGGCGGTGCGGCCGTCCGTGCAGGTCGAGGGGTACCAGTCGTGACCGCGGCGCCGGCTCGGTGAGCCCGCCGTGGCAGCCGAGCGGGGCAGGCCGTACCGGGGCGCCGTCATCACCGTCACCTTCGACGCGGGGCGCTGCATCCACGCCGCCGAGTGCGTGCGCGGGCTTCCACAGGTCTTCGACACGGGCAGGCGCCCCTGGATCCAGCCGGACGCGGCGCCCGCCGACGAGGTCGCCGAGGTGGTCAGGCGCTGCCCCTCCGGCGCGCTCCAGTACCGGCTGGTCGACGGCACCACCGAGGCGCCGCCGCCACAGACCACCGTGGAGCGGCTCGCGGACGGCAGGATCGTGATGCGGGGAGCCCTGCGAGTCGCCGCCGGGGACGCAGAGGCCTCGTACGAGACCAGGGTGACGCTGTGCGGCTGCGGGCGCAGCGGAAACCAGCCGTACTGCGACCACACGGGCCCCTGTGGCCCGAAGGGCCCGGAGGAGGGCTGAGCCCTCACCCCACGAGGTCGAGCACCGGGCGCAGGGCGTCCGGGCGCCCGTCGGCCGGCAGGTGCTCGACGAAGTGCACCGCGCACCCCAGACCGGCCGCGCCGCCGTCGGCCCGCCGGTCGTCGCCCACCATCAGGACGTCGCGCGGATCGGCCCCGAGCGCGTCGCAGGCCAGGGCGAACAGGCGCGGGTCGGGCTTCTGGATCCCGTGCTCGTACGACAGGACGTACGCGTCGACGTACGGGTCGAGGCCGTGCGCGCGGAAGACGGGCCGCAGGTCCCACCCGATGTTGCTGACCACCCCGACGCCGACGCCCCGCTCGCGCAGACCGGCCAGGACCTCCGCCGTGTCGCCGTAGGGGCGCCACGCCGCGGGCGCCATGTGGCGTGCGTACAGGGCGTCGTACAGCCGGGGGTCGGGCAGCGGCACCTCGCGGGCGAGGCCCGTGAACGCGGCGCGGTGCAGCTCGGCGCTCTCGTCGCGGACCGCCCAGTGCGCGGCCAGGTGCTCGGGGACGGTGACGGGCGAGGCCCCGCCGGGGAGCGCGCCCGCCCGCTCCAGCGCCTCGGCGGTGCGCTTCAACTCCGCTTCCGGCAAGGAGACGTCAAGGTCGCCGAGCACGGCCCGCAGCCATGCCTCGGTCGGTTCGACGCGGAAGAGGGTTCCGGAGAAGTCGAAGAGCACGCCCTTGATCGTCATGCCCAGGATCCTCCGGGACCGGCCGATGCGCGGTCAAGTGCCGCCCGTGGTGCGCCTGCCGGGCCCGTACGCGTACGTCGCGACGGCGAGGGCCACCGTCACGGCGCCCAGGAGCCAGCCGCCGAGGACGTCGGAGGGCCAGTGCACGCCCAGCCAGATCCGGGTCAGGCCCACCCCCACGACGGAGACCGCGGCGAGGGCCAGGGCCGTGCGCCACAGGGCGGGGCCCGCGCCGTGGGAGCGCAGCAGCCACAGGAGCAGACCGCAGACGACCGTCGCCGTCATCGCGTGGCCCGAGGGAAACGCCGCGTAGTGCGCGGAGTCCACGGGGTCGGGCCAGGCCGGCCGCGGCCGGTCCACGGCGGCCTTGAGCGACTGCTGCACCACCGAGCCCAGCGCGGAGGCGCCCGCGAGCCAGAGCGCGAGCCACCACGCGCCGCGCACCGCGAGCCAGATCACCGCCACGGCGCACAGCGCCCGCATCGTCCAGGGGTCCCACACCCAGTCGGAGAGGACGCGGCTTGCCTGTGTGGCGTCCGGGTCGTCGACCGCCCAGCGGTGGGTGGTGCGCGCGATGTCGCCGTCGAGGGAGAGCAGAGGGCTCCACTCCAGCTCGACCAGGAGGAGCAGCAGGATCGACGGCACGCACAGGACCGCGGCGGCGAGCGCGGCCCGGGAGCCGGGCGGACGGGGCGGGCACTGAAGGGGCGCGGGGTGCATGGAGTGATCCTCGCCGACGGGACGGGGGTGGGGCCATCCCGGGCGCGCCGCGCGCGTATGGGCTAGCCCAGCGCGCGCAGCCCCGGGACGAAGGTGACCAGGACGGGGATGACCGGTACGAGCGCGGCGGTCGCCGTCAGCCGCAGCCGGCGCCCCGCGGTCAGGCGCGGTCGGGCCGCGAGCAGCCGGTGCACGCGCTGCGGGACGTGCGCCTGCGGGGTCGGGCAGGGGCCGAACACGCCGCGGGCCTCGTTGAGTTCGACCAGGGCGAGGGCGATCGTCAGACGGCCGAAGCGGCGCGAGGCGACGTCGTCGGCGGCGAGCTCCACCAGGCGGTGCATCTCGTCACGGAACGCCGCGAACACCCGCACCTGCGGAAAACCGGTCGCCAGCGCGCCCGAGCAGTGCAGCAGCCAGTCGTGCCGCGCCTGCGCGTGGCCCTGCTCGTGCGCGAGCACGGCGTCGAGCTGACGGCCCTTCAGGCGGCGCAACGCAGCCGTGGTGATGACCAGTTGGGGTGCCTGGCCCGGCAGCCACCAGGCGTCGGGGCGCTCGCCCTCCAGGACGACCAGGCGGTCGGCGCCCGGCTCCTCGCCCGGCAACAGCGGGGCGCGCACGAGGAGTTCGGCCCGCCGTGCGGCCCGCCGGGTGCGCGCCCGGGCGATCTCCCTGGTCAGCATCGCGGCGGTCCACACGCCGCCGCAGGCCAGCGTCACGGCGGTGGCGGCGGCCCAGGGGCCCGGCGCCTGCAGGGCGTACGCCTCGACGACGGCGTGCGGGGCGGGTGCGAAGAGATGGCCGCGCACGGCCTGCCACGCGGCGGCGGCGCTCAGCGTCATGGAGAGCGCGCAGCAGAGCAGGACTCCCGCCACCACGCACTGCCACGCCCACAGCGCGACCACGGGTTCGCGCTCCGGCCAGTCGGCCCGTGCGAGCATCCGGGGGGCGACGAGGGCTGTCAGGGCGCCCAGCAGCAACAGCGCGACGGGGACCATCATGGCGCCCAGCCTATGAGGGGCGGGCTGCCGGAGGGTATGGGCTGTCACCTCAAGTGACGGACGCCACGGCCGACGAGGGGATGTGTCCCCTCGGCCGACACGGGTGCGTTTCCCGTACGGGTGACGACCGCCGGTCGGGCCCGCGCGACGCAGTAGCGTGCTGACGATGATCGAGACCATCGTGTTCGACGTGGGGGAGACCCTCACCAAAGACGACCGCTACTGGGCCGCCTGGGCGGACTGGCTGCAGGTCCCGCGGCACACCGTCTCCGCGCTGGTCGGCGCCGTCGTCGCGCGGGGCGGGGACGGCGCCGACGCCCTGCGGCTCATCAGCCCGGACATGGACGTCGCGTCGGCGTACCACGCGCGCGAGGCGGCGGGCCGCGGCGAGCACCTCGACGAGACCGACCTCTACCCCGACGTGCGGCCCGCCCTCGGCAGCCTGCGGCGGAACGGCGTGCGCGTCATCGTCGCGGGCAACCAGACCGCCCGCGCCGGCGAACTGCTGCGCAACCTCGACCTGCCCGCCGACCTGGTGGTCACCTCGGGCGACTGGGGCGTGGCGAAGCCGGACCCCGCCTTCTTCGCCCGCGTCCTCGAAGTGGCCCAGGCGGGCCCCGCCGAGACGCTCTACGTGGGCGACCACCCCGCCCACGACGTCTTCCCCGCGCACCAGGCGGGCCTGCGCACCGCGCACATCCGCCGCGGCCCGTGGGGCCACTTCTGGGCGGACGACCAGGCGGTGCTGGACGCGGCGGACTGGCAGATCGACGGCCTGATCGCACTGCCCGCGCTGATCGGCCACTGAGCCTTCGACTCCGGCGGGGCGGTCGCCGAGTCTTCGCCGCCGGGTGCGCGCGGGTCCGACCCGGGGGCAACTCCCGCCCCTACAGCGTCAACAGCATCGCCAGCATCCCGATCCCCATCGACACCCGGCAGGCCAGGGCGACTTCGGGGCGGTCGCCCCAGCCCGGTACGGCTGGGCCGGCCGTGGCCGGCGCGGCCGTCCGAGGGGCCAGGCGGGCGCCCGCCCACAGGACGTAACCGGCGAAGTAGGCAAGGAGCGCGCCGGTCAGGGGCGGACTGCCCGCGCCCCCGTGCCCCGCGTGTGCGCCGGGGGCCGTGAGCATCGCCACCGACATGTAGACCATGGCGAACGCGCCGATCAGGTGGTGGAGGTGGTGGCGGTCCGTGCGGGCCGCCCAGACGGCGCGCAGCGCGGCCGTGCCGAACACCGCGGCGTAGACCAGCCAGGCCCAGCGCGGCGGGGCGACCACGGCCGCGGGTACGGCCATCACCGCCATCCCGAACCCCATGAGCGCGTCGCCGCCGGCCGTGCGGCGCTGTTCCTCGATCGTGCTGCGCATCCTCAGCAGGCAGTAGGCCCCGGCCGCCGCGCACAGCGCGACGAGCAGCCAGGCGGCCTGCGCCGGTCCGTGCACCGCGCACCTCCCCCTGTCGACGGTGTCGTCGGGTCGATGCCCGGGCCCGCGATGGCGTACGCGAGCGCACGGGGGTGCACGGGGAGCACGGGGGAGCGGTGGCCGCTGGAAAGCATTGATCTTTTCCAAGTGTTTTGTAAGTAAATTACTTGCTAACCTTCCCGGTATGAGCAGCGCACCGCCGTCCCCGTCCCCCCGCCCCGTCCGCGTCCGCCGACTCCCGCTCGCCGGCGTGCTGCGCCCGGGCAAGCCGTCCGACATCTGGTTCAAGCCCGCGTCCAGCGTGGTCGTGGCCACCGCGATACCGAACCTGACGCTGCTCGCCCTCGGGCGGCTCGACCTCGTGATGTACACGATGGCCGGATCGTTCTGCGCCCTGTACGCCCACAACCTCCCCTACGCCGCCAGGGCCCGTGCCCTGGCCTGGGTCGTCGCCGGGATGACCGCGAGCATCGCCGTCGCGCTGGTCACCGCCTCGCTCACCGGCTCCGCCGTCGTCCTCGTCGCGGTCGGTTCGGTGCTCGCCGCCGCGCAGAAGACGCTCTGCGACGCCACCCGCATCGGGCCGCCCGGCCATCTGATCTTCACCTTCATCAGCTCCGCGAGCCTCTTCGCCCCGCAGAGCCTCGGGCAGGTCCCCGGCCACGTCGCGCTCACCGTCGCGGGCGGTGCCGTCGCCTGGCTGGTCGGCATGGCCCCCGCGCTGGTGCGGCCGCACGGGCCCGAGCGCCGCGCCACCGGGCGCGCCCTCCGGGCCGCCGCCGCGTACGCCGAGATCCAGGCGGCCCAGGACTCCGGGCCCGCCGCGGAGAAGGCCCGCGCCGCCGCTGCCGGAGCCGTGCACGCCGCCTGGCAGTCCCTGCTCGCCACCGGTGGCCGCGGCGCCGCGGCCCGGCGCGCCCTGGCCCGCCTCGTCGTCCGCGCCGAGGAGGCCCTCGCCGCGCCCGCCGCCGCGGACCCCGCGACCCTGCGCTCCTGGGCGGCGGGGCTGCGCGGCACGGGTGCCGTCCCGCGCCCCGGCGACGTACGCCCCGGCGAGGAGGACGAACTCCTCGGCGTGGACGCCGAACTCGCCGGGCCCGGGGTGTCGCTGTGGCGGCGCGTCGCCCCCGGCTCCCCGCTGCTGCCCATCGCGCTGCGCACCGCCGTCGGCTGTGCCCTCGCCGGATACGCCTCGCTCGCGCTCGGCATCGGCCGCCCCTACTGGGCGCTGGTCACCGCGGCCTCCCTCTACCAGGCCAACGTCACACTCACCTGGAACCGCGGCGTGCAGCGCGTGGTCGGCAACCTCGTCGGGGTGCTCGCCTTCGCCGCCATCGCGCCGTTCGCGCACCTCGGCCACGCCGAGCTCATCGTCAGCTGCCTGGCCCTCGCCTTCGGCGCGGAGGCGCTGATCAGCAGGAACTACTGGCTGGGCAGCTTGTGCGTGACGCCTATGGCGCTGCTCGTCACCGAGTTCGCGCGGTTCCAGCAGCCCGGCGAACTGATCGTCGAACGCGTCGTGGACACCCTCGTGGGCGCCGCGCTCGGCGTCGCCGCCGCCGTACTCGTCACCAACCGGCGCGCCGGTGACCGGATCGAGCGCGCCATCGAGGCCGCCGACCGCGCCAGGGAGCGCGCCGAGGCCGCCCTCTCCGGGGCGGGCGCGGTCGATCCGGCGGGGCGCGGGCTCGCCGCCGCCCTCGTCGATCTGCGCGACGCGGCCGACGCCGCCGCCGGGGAATGGTGGCAGCGCGCCCTGCCCGAGCAGCGGGTGGTCGACGCCGAGCGCGCCGGACACCGTACGCTCGCGGCGACGGTCCGACGACGGAGCGGTGAGAACGGACAGGGGACGCGGGCCCGCGCGGGAGCCGCCGACGCCTGGGAGGGCGCACGAGCATGACACGAGAGAACGGTCCGGTGGCGGGCCGCGGTGGGGACACCGTGGCCGCGGTGGTGCGGCAGTGGCAGACGGTGCGCCCCGACATCGACACCGGGCCGATGGAGGTGATCGGCCGCATCAACCGCTGCGCGGCCCTCCTCCAGCAGGCCGAGGACGCCCCGCTGCGCCGGGTGGGCCTGACCCGCGCGGAGTTCGACCTGCTCGGCGCGTTGCGCCGCACCGGGCACGAGCTGACGCCGGGGGAGCTGGCCCGCGAGACGTTCTCCTCCGGGGCCGCGGTCACCAAGCGGCTCAAACAGCTCCAGGAGCGGGAGCTGGTCGACCGCCGGGCCGACGCCCGGGACCGCCGCGTCGCGCACGTCCGGCTCACGGACGCCGGGCGCGACCTGGTCGACACGGTCCTGCCGGAGCAGCTCGCGTACGAGACGGTCGTCCTGTCCGTGCTCGACGGCGACGGACAGGGGCAACTGAGCGGCCTTCTGGGGGAGTTGCTGGCCCAGTTGGAGGGCCGGCTCGGGGTGCGCAGGGGCTGAGGGGGCCCAGCGGGGACGTCGGCGAGGGGTGGCCGGGGAGCGGTGTCAGTCGTCCGCCGCCGTCGCTGCCGGCAACTCCCGCGCCTCCGGCTCCACATGCTCCGCGTAGTACGCGTGCGGCGCCGTCCGGCCGAGGCGGGCCGCCTCCGTGGCGTCGCCCGCCTCGACGGCGGCGAGCAGCTCGCGGTGGTGGGCGATCGAACGCTTCATCCAGGGGGTCGGGTCCGTCGCCCCCGCGATCTTCTTCTCGATGACCTCGACGACCGCCTCGTGCACGGCGCGGGCGCACAGGCACAGGAGGGAGTTGCGGCTCGCCTCCGCCACGGCGCGGTGGAACAGCGCGTCGGCCTCGCCGAAGGCGTGCGACCCCGCGGGCGAGGCGGCGAGCTCCTCCATGCGGGCGATCCGCTCCCGCATCCGTGCCAGGTCCTCCCGCGTGCGCAGCCGCGCCGCCAGGCGGTTGCTCTCCGCGTCCAACACCATCCGGAACCGCACCAGTTCACCGAGCGAGGCGACATGGGAGCGGGTGAGGCGGCCCAGCGCCTGGCTGAGCTGGTCCGGTGAGACGCCGAGCACCTCGGCGCCGAGCGGGTCGCCGGGGCGCGACCTGATCAGGCCCGCCGACTGGAGCACGCGCAGCGCCTCGCGGACCGTGGAGCGTCCGACACCGAACCGCCCGACGAGGTCGCGCTCGGCGGGAAGCCGTGCCCCCGGCGGGAGTTCACCGCTGAGGATCCGCTCCTCGATCTGCTCCGCCACCCGCTGGTAGGCGCGCACGGGCCGGAAGAGGTCGTCGGTGGCCATCGCCCCTCCACGGTGCGCGGTCGACACGGGCCGACCAAGATCTGATGGTTGACCCGGGCTGAACGTGGCGGCAGAGTACGGGAATTCAACTGGTCTGACCAGCTGACCGGTCGACCTGCCCAGGGGGCGTCCCGGCGGCGTCGGCGGTCGACGCGCCGACCAGCCGGACGACTTGGAGGTTCTCCATGGCCACCGCACCCCCGACCGCCCCCGTCGTCGACACCGAAGCCGCCATCGCCCTCACCCGGGCCCTGGTGCGGCTGCGCACCGTCAATGCCGAGGGCGCCACCGAGGTCGAGCAGCCCGCGGCCCTCCTCGTCCAGCGCCTCTTCGACGACTTCGGCTGGGCGTACGAGGTCGTGGAGGTCGCCCCGGGGCGGCCCAACACCGTCGCCGTCGTCGAGGGCGGCGGAGGCGACGGACCCACCCTGATGTTCGAGGGGCACATCGACGTCGTCACCGAGGGCGATGCCGCCGACTGGAGCGTCGACCCGTACGGCGCCGAGATCCGCGACGGAAAGCTGTGGGGGCGCGGCGCCGCCGACATGAAGTCCGGTGTGGCGGCCATGATCTACGCGGTGCGGGCCCTGCAGCTCGCGGGCCCCTTCCCCGGCCGGATCGTCGTCGGCGTGCTGTGCGACGAGGAAGGGCTGATGCTCGGCGCGAAGGCGTTCGCCGCGTCGCCGCTCGCGCGCGCCGTGGACGGTGTCATCGTGTGCGAGCCCGAGGGGTACGAGGTGTGTGCCTGCGCCCGCGGCGGCATCCGGCTCCGGATCGACCTGCACGGCGTGATGGCGCACGGCGCGATGCCGCAGGAGGCCAGGAGCCCCATCGCGGCGGGCGCGCGCGTCGTCGAGGCGCTCGGCGGCGTCCAGGAGTGGGCCGAGGGGCACTACGGCACGCATCCGTACGCGGGCCACGTCACCGTCACGCCGACCGTGCTGCTCGGCGGCGACCCCGACCAGCTCAACGTCATCCCGGCGCACGCCGTCGTCGGCGTCGACGTCCGCACCGTCCCCGGTGTCGACCACGCCGAACTCATCGACCGCGTAAGGAAGTCGGCCGAGGGAGCCGCCGCCGCGTTCGGCGTGGACGTCGACCTGACCGTGGTCGACGACCGGCCCGCCGTCGAGCTCGCCGAGAACCACCCCGTGGTGACCGCCCTGGTCGAAGGGCACCGCCAAGTACACGGCGAAGCACCGGCGTTCGGTGCCGTGCCGGGCACCACGGACGGCACGATCCTCACCCGCGACGCGGGTCTCGCCACCGTCGTCTACGGCCCCGGCGGCAAGTGGATCGCCCATCAGAAGGACGAGTACGTCGAGGTGCGCGAGATCGGCGAGTACACCCGTGTGTACGCGGCCGCGGCCCGCGCGTTCCTCGCCGGGGGCGCCAAGTGACGTACCCCGAAGGGCTCCCGGTCGGCGACGCCTGGGTTCCGGCGCCCGCCCGACGGGCCGTCACCTTCCCCTACGACGGTAGCGAGATCGGCTCCGCCCCCGTCGGCGACGAGAGGCTCGCGCGGCGCGCCGTCGAGCACGCGGCGGGCGTCCGCAAGGAGGTGGGCGCGCTGCCCGCCCACGCGCGGCGGCGCGTGCTCGCCGAGGTCGCCCAGGCGCTCGCGGACGCGCTGCCCGGCCTGGTCGACCTCCTGGTCCTGGAGACCGGCAAGCCGCGCGTCGACTGCGAGGTCGAGATGCGGCGGGCCGTGGCCACCTGGCAGGCGGCCGCCGACGAAGTGGCCCATCTGCACGGCGAGACCGTGCCGTTGGACGTCCAGCCCGCCGGCGAGGGGCTGTTCGGGTTCTGGACCCGGCGGCCGGTCGGCGTCGTCGTCGGCATCGCGGGGTTCAACTACCCCGTCCTGCTGGCCTCCCACAAGATCGCGCCCGCACTCGCCGCGGGCTGCCCGGTGATCGTCAAGCCGGCGCCCGCGACACCGCTCGCCACGCTGCGCCTCGTCCACCTCGTCAGGGAACGTCTGGCCGCCGCGGGCGCACCGGTCGGGGCGGTCCAACTGGTCACCGGGGACGCGGAGGTGGGCCGCGCGCTCACCACGCACCCCGACGTCGCCGCGGTCTCCTTCACCGGCTCGGCGGCCGTCGGCCACCGCATCGCGCGCGACGCCGCGCCCCGCAAGGTCGTTCTGGAGCTCGGCTCCAACGCCGCGCTCGTGGTCGCGGCGGACGCGGACCTCGACGCGGCGGCGGACGCGGTGCTGCGGGGCGGGTACTACGCGTCCGGGCAGGCGTGCATCTCCGTGCAGCGGGTCGTCGCCGTCGAGGCGGTCGCCGATGCCCTGGAGAAGAAGATCGCCGAGCGGCTGCCGGAGGTGACGGTGGGCGACCCGAGGGACGCGGGCACACGGGTCTCCGCACTCATCGACGAGGCGGCCACCGAGCGGGTCGCCGACTGGGTGGAGCGGGCGTGCGCGGCGGGCGCCCGCGTGATCGCCGGGGGCACGCGCGAGGGGCGCTGCCTCGCCCCGACGCTCCTCGCGGACGTGCCGGACGGGGAACCCGCCTGGGACGAGGAGATCTTCGGCCCGGTCGTCTGCCTGCGGGCCGTGCCGGACCTGGACACGGCGTACGACGTCGTCAACGCGAGCCGCTACGGCCTGCACGCGGCGGTCTTCACCCGTGACCTGGGCGCCGCCTTCCGCGCGGTGCGGGAGCTGGAAGCGGGCGGCGTCGTGGTCAACGAGGTCCCCGGCTACCGCAGCGACATCGCCCCCTACGGCGGCGTCAAGGACTCGGGCATCGGCCGCGAGGGCCCGCGCTTCGCGATCGAGGAACTGACGGTGACGCGGATGACGGTCGTCCGCGCCGGCTGAGGCGGCGGCGCGGGCCCGTGGGACGAGGGAAAGGCAGAGGGCCGTGGAGGACGCCAGGGAGCACGCCATGAACTACGCCGACCTGTTCCGTCTGGACGGCCGCCGCGTCGCGGTGGTCGGCGGAGCGAGCGGCATCGGCCACGAAACCGTCCGGGCGCTGGTGGCCCAGGGCGCGGAGGTCGTCGTGGCGGACCGCGACGAGGAGGGCACGGCGGAGACGGTGCGGTTGGCCCGCGGCGGCGGGGCAGGGCCGACTGCCGCACGCGGACAGGGAGCCGAGGGCCCGGCACACAGCGCCCCGGACAACCCCGCGCGGCCCAGGCGGGTGTCGGGCGGCGGTGCGGTCGCGGCCCGATCCGGGGCCGGTGTTCGATCCGGGGCCGCCACCCGAGGCGAATCCGACGCGGAGGGCGGTGCCGAAGCCCTCCGTTCCTCCGAGGCCCTCTCTCCCTCCGGAGCCGCGGCGCCGGCCCGTCCCCACGGCACCGCCGTCCCCTACCTCCTCGACGTCCTCGACCCCGACGCCGTGCGGGAGGCGGCCCTTGCCTGGGGAGCGCTCGACGGGCTTGTCGTCACCGTGGGGGTCAACGTGCGCAAGCGCATCGTCGATTACGGCCTCGCCGACTTCGACCGCGTCGTCGCGCTCAATCTGCGCGCCCATCTCACGCTCCTGCAGGCCGTCGCCCCCGGCATGGCCGCGCGCGGCCGTGGCAGTGTCGTCGGGTTCGCGTCCATGCGGGCCTTCCAGGTCGAGCCGGGGCAGAGCGTGTACGCCGCGTCGAAGGCCGGGCTCATCCAGCTGCTGCGGACGGCCGCCGCCGAGTGGGGCCCGCACGGGGTGCGGTTCAACGCCGTCGCGCCCGGCGTCGTCCGCACCCCGCTGACCGACCAGATCGCCGCCGACCCGGCCTGGTACGAGGCGTACGCCCAGGCCTCCGCGCTGAAACGGTGGGCGCGGCCCGAGGAGATCGCCGGCGCCGTCGCCTACCTCGTCTCCGACGCGGCCACCTACGTCACCGGCAGTGTGCTCACCGTCGACGGCGGCTGGACCGCGGTCGACGGGCGGTACGACCCGACCGTGTGATGCCCCGCCCCGGCGCCATCGGCGACCGTCAACACGCGTATGTACAAGGCAAGTTCAACCCGTGAGCGAAGGAGACACGATGAGCGGGTCCTCTGAAGCGGTGGACTTCGACGTGCCCGGGCTCGCCGAGCCCGTGGAGATCCTGATCGACCGGTGGGGCGTCCCCCACCTGTACGCCGCCTCGCAGGACGACCTGTTCCTCGCCCAGGGCTTCAACGCCGCCCGCGACCGCCTCTTCCAGCTCGACCTGTGGCGCCGCCGCGGACTCGGCCTGCTCAGCGAGGTGTGGGGCGACGCGTACGTCGAACACGACCGTGCCGCCCGCCTGTTCCTCTACCGCGGCGACATGGCGGAGGAGTGGCAGGCCTACGGCCCCGACGCCGAGCGCGTCACGACGGCGTTCGTGAACGGCGTCAACGCCTACGTCGCCCTGTGCCGCAGGGATCCCCGCCAAAGCCCGCCGGAATTCGCCCTGTTGGGGTACGAGCCCAGCTACTGGGAGCCCTCCGACGTGGCCCGCATCCGCAGCCACGGCCTGCAGTACAACCTCCACGACGAGGTCGCCCGCGCCCTGACCCTGCGTGACCACGGCCCGGACGTCGAGGAGCTGCGCAGGCGCCGCGAACCCGCGCCCCACCGGCTGCGTGTCCCCGAAGGCCTCGACCTGTCCGTCGTCCCCGACGACGTCCTGCACGTCCACACGCTCGCGACCACCCCGCCCTGGGCGGTGGACGAGGCGCCGCGCCAGGGCCTGGACGGCTCCAACAACTGGGTGCTCGCCCCCTCCCGCACCGCCACAGGCCGCCCCCTGCTCGCCAACGACCCGCACCGCGCCGTCACCCTGCCCGCCCTGCGCTACCTCGCGCACCTCTCGGCGCCCGGCATCGACGTCATCGGGGCGGGGGAGCCCGCGCTGCCCGGCATCTCCATCGGCCACAACGGCCACATCGCGTTCGGTCTGACGATCTTCCCGATCGACCAGGAGGACCTCTACGTCTACCGCACCAACCCGGAGAATCCCTACGAGTACCGGTACCAGGACCGCTGGGAGCCGATGACCCGCGTCAGCGAGGAGATCCCGGTGCGCGGCGGTGCACCGGTCACCGCCGAGCTGTGGTTCACCCGGCACGGCCCGGTGATCCGCGAACGGCCCGAGCGGCACGCCGCGTTCGCGGTCCGCGCCGCCTGGCTCGGCCCCGGTATGGCCCCCTACCTCGGCAGCATGGACTACCTGCGGGCCCGCGACCCCGACGCCTTCGTGGCCGCGATGCGCCGCTGGGGCGCGCCCGGCGAGAACCAGGTGTACGCCGCCCCCGACGGCACCATCGGCTGGTGCCCGGCGGGCCGCGTCCCGGTGCGCCGCGGCTGGGACGGCACCCTGCCCGTGCCCGGCGACGGGCGGTACGAGTGGGACGGCTTCCTCGACGCGGGCGACCTGCCGTCGGAGCGCGACCCGGAGCGCGGCTGGCTCGCCACGGCCAACCAGATGAACCTGCCGCCCGCGTACCCGAACGACAGCAGGACGGTGACGTACGACTGGTACGCCCCCACGCGCCACGACCGCATCAGTGAGGCCCTCGCCGCGCGCGCCGACTGGACGGTCCAGGACTGTGTACGCCTCCAGACGGACCGACTCAGCCTGCCCGCACGGCACATCCAGGAGCTGCTGGCCGGCGTCGACGGCGCGGACGCCCCGGTGGACGCCGCGCTCGACCTGCTCCGCGGCTGGGACGCACGCCTGACGACGGACTCCGCGGCCGCCGCGCTCTTCGAAGTCTGGTACCGGCGGCATCTGCGCCCCGCCGTGCTGCGGCGGGCACTTGAGGGCCTGGCCCCCGAGGAGCCGCGCGCCCCAGCCCTGGCCCGTGCCCTCGCCCGCGTCCTGCCCGCCGAGGACGTCGCCGCCGACCCCCGCGTCGACCTGGCCCTGCTCGCCGAGGACCCCGACCCGGAGCTGCTGCGCGCCACGCTGGCCGCCGCCGTCGGCGAGGTCTGCGCACTTCTCGGCCCCGACCTCGAGGGCTGGGCCTGGGGCGACCTCCTGCACGCGCACCCGCACCACCCCGTCACCGCGCTGCTCGGCGACCGCCCCGCCCCGCCGTGGACGAGCGTCGGACCGGCGCCGCGCGGCGGCAGCGGGGACACGGTCGGCGCCGCCGCCTACGGTCCCGGCTTCCGGCAGACGACCGGCGCCACCTTCCGCCTGGTCGTCGACGTCGGCGCCTGGGACGGCTCCGTGGCGATGAACTCCCCCGGCCAGTCGGGGGATCCGCGCAGCCCGCACTACGCCGACCTGTTCGACGACTGGGCGGCCGACGGCGCCTTCCCGCTGCTCTACTCCCGGGAGCGGATCGAGAAGCACACCGTCCGCACCGTCACGCTGAGGCCAGCCGCTCCTTGATCTGCTCCGGCGTCAGATACGCGTCGGTCTGCTCGAAGTCCTTGAGCGTGGCCGGACGCCGTGCCTGGAACCCCGTACGCACGTAGTCGTCGCCCGCGACCGCGTTGAGCCCCCAGTTGGCGGCCGTGCGGAAGCGGGCGGTGAGCGTGCGCAGCGCCCCCAAGTGGTAGCCGCGCGCCACGACTTGGGCGGGGAGGCCGGTCAACTGCACCCCCAGCGGCTTCGACACCGCCTGGATGCCGCCGAGGTCCACGACCAGGCCCATGTCCTTGTGCCGGTAGTCGGCGAGCGGGAAGCCGCGCAGCGCCGCCACGACGTTCTTCGCGGCGGCCCAGCCCTGGCGCATGGCGTGCTGCGCGGTCGGCGGGCAGATCGCGTCGCCGCCCTTGACGACGTCCGGCACGGCCGCCGCGTCGCCGAGCGCGAAGACCCCGTCGAGCCCGGGAACCGTCAGATCGGCCCTGACCACGAGCCGCCCCCGGTTCGTCTCGGCCCCCAGCGTCGCGATGAGCGGGCTGGGCGCGACACCCGCGGTCCAGATCAGCGTGCGGCACGGCAGGACGCGGTCGTCGGTGAGCGTGACGGTGTCCTCGGTGGCCTTGGCCACGGACACGCCCAGCGAGACCTGCACGCCCCGCCGTTGCATGATCGCCATGGCCTTCTCGCCGAGCCGCTCGCCCAGCTCCGGCATCAGCTTCGGGGCGACGTCCACGAGATGCCACTTGATCAGCGAGGGGTCGAGCCCCGGATAGCGCTTGACGGCGGCACTCGTGAGCCGCTGCAGATACGCGGCCGTCTCCGTGCCCGCGTAGCCACCGCCCACCACCACGAACTGCAGCCGCTGCTCCCGCTCCTCGCGGTGCGAGCTCGCCGCGGCCAGGTCCAGCTGGGAGATGACGTGATCGCGGATCCAGGCGGCCTCGGCGAGCGTCTTGACGCCCACCGCGTACCGGTCGACGCCGGGGATGTCGAACTGCCGCGTGACACTGCCGGGCGTGAGCACCAGGTAGTCGTAACGCTCCACGACCTCCTCGCCGTTGATCTTCCGTACGATCACGGCCTTGGCCTCGGTGTCGACGCCGACGGCGCCGCCCGGCACGATCGCCGTGCGGCGCAGCATCCGGCGCAGCGGCACGGCGACCGACTGCGGCGTGAGGACCCCGGAGGCCACGTGCGGCAGCAGCGGGAGATAGAGCTGGTGGTCGGTGGGGCTGATCAGCCGTAGCTCCGCCTCGTGCGACGCGAGCTTCCTCTCCAGCTTGTGGGCGCATTCCATGCCGGCGAAACCGCCGCCGACGACGAGGATCCGGGGAGCTGCCATGGGTATCTCTCCAGGCCGTGGAAGATCTTCTGCGGACCGTACCCGGGGGCGTGTACCCCCGCATCCCGGGAGAACCACCCGTGAGCCGTATCCGCGTTGCCCTAGGGGTGTCCCCGGGGCACTTACCGGGGCGCCGTCGCGGCTTCCTCCGTAGCGTGAGGGCGGAGCGCCAGAAGGAGGACTAGGAGGACACATGAGGCTGATCCGGCGGGCGGACTGGGAACTGCTGAGCACACGGCTGGCCCGCGTCGAGACACTGGAGTCGGAGGTCAGAGCGCTGAAGGCGGCAGTGGAGCTGGTCGAACGCCGGATGGACGCGCAGCGGCGGCACCAGGAGAGCGCCCAGGACGAGGAGGCCGAGGTGTGGGTGGTGTCGGAGAGCGTCCGCCCGCAGCAGATCACGTTCCGGGTGTGAGCTTCTCGGCAAGCCGCATGCGGGAGTTGATGCCGAGCTTCGTGTACGTGTTGCCGAGGTGGTACTCGATGGTCTTGACGCTCAGCAGCAGTTCGCGCGCGATCTGACCGTTCGTCATGCCCCGCGCGGCGAGCCCGTACGGCAGCTCCGTCTCGATCTCCCCGCCACTGGCCCACAGGACGCGACAGGCGGGGTCCAGGCCGGCGCACAGGCGCCGCACGAGCGAGGTCTTGCCCATCCCGGCGGGCTCGTCGACGAGGACGACCTGCGGCTCGCTCCGCGCGGCTCTGCGCAGCCGGTCCTCCAGCCACGTCAGCTCGTCCCTCCGGCCGAAGAACAACGCCTCGGGCAGCGGCCCTGCCATACGGCCTCCCCCCACCGGGCGTCCCGCCGGGCGACGGGCCGCCACCGACACCTGGAGTCCTACCCAGCGGGCGCGCGCAGCCGACCGGGGACGGGTCAGATCCCGGGCCGGTAGCGGATCGGATGGTCCTGCGGGACCTCGACGAGGACGATCCGCACGCCGTCCGGATCCGTGATCCACATCTCGACCAGCCCCCACGGCTCCTTGACCGGCGGCCGCACCACCTCGACGCCGTGCCCGGCGAGTTCCTTGTGCGCCGCGTGGACGTCCGCCACCTGGAGCCACAGCTGGAGGCCGGGGGCGGGCGGCGTCCGGGAGCGGCCGGAGAGCTCCAGGAAGCCGCCGCCGAGGAAGTAGACCGTGCCGCGCTCGGGGCCCGTGCCGAACTCGCGGTACACCGCGAGGCCCAGCGCCTCGCCGTAGAAGGCCCGCGAGCGCTCGGGGTCGGTGGGGTGGAGAAGAGTCCTGCTGCTCAGTACATGCACCATGCGGCCGCACCCTAGCCGGGCGTTAGGCTCGACGGTGCCCCAGGCCGCGCCAGGATCCCGCACGATCGGAGAACGACGTCCATGGACACCGCCACCCGCCCCGCCCACGGCGATCTCACCTTCCGTGACGCAGTCGCCGACGACATAGACGCGCTCGTCGAGCTGATCGAATCGGCGTACCGCGGGGACTCCAGCAGGTCCGGATGGACCACCGAGGCGGACATCCTGGAAGGGCAGCGCATCGACCCGCAGGGCGTCGCCGAGGTCATCGAGTCGCCGGTGAGCCGGCTGCTCGCCGTGGAGCGGGACGGCGCGCTCGTCGCCTGCTGCCAGCTGGCGCACCGCGGTGACCACGCCTACTTCGGGATGTTCGCGGTGAGCCCGGCCCTGCAGGGCGCGGGGCTCGGCAAGGTGATCATCGCCGAGGCCGAGCGGACGGCGCGCGCCACGTGGGGCGTGCCCGCGATGCACATGACCGTGATCTCCGTACGCGAGGACCTCATCGCCTGGTACGAGCGGCGCGGCTACCGCCGTACGGGAGAGATGACCCCCTTCCCGTACGGCGACGAGCGCTTCGGCATTCCGCAGCGCGACGACCTGGAGTTCGAGCTGCTGGTCAAGCCGCTGGCCTGAGGCCGTCGGCCTGATCAGGTCACCGCCGGATCGGACAGCGACCCGATCAGGCGGTGAAGCGGCCCGTCCGCTTGATCTCCGGGTAGTCGGTGGTCGCCCCGTCCAGCTGCAGCGCCCGCACCAGGCGGAGATCGTCCTGTGTGTTCACCACCCAGCCGATGATCCGCAGGTCGGCCTTCTTGGCGTGCTCGACGATCTCCAGCGTCAGGCGCCGGATGTTGAGTACGAGGGTGGTGGCGCCGACGGCCGTGGCGCGCTCCACGACGTCGGTGCCGTAGCGGCTCGCGACCAGCGCGGTGCGCACGCCGGGGACCAGCCGCGCGATCTCCGCGATCGCCTCGTCGTGGAAGGAGATCACCTCCACCCGCGAGACCAGGTCACGGCTGTGCATGACCTCGGCGAGGGCGCGCGCGGCCGCGACGTCCTTGATCTCGGCCTGCAGCGGCGCCTTCACGGCGTCGAGGACCTCCTCGAACACCGGGATGCGCTCGCCGCGGCCGGCGTCGAGCTCCCGCAGTTCGGCGAGGGTCTTCTCGGCGATCGGTCCCTTGCCGTCGGTCGTACGGGCCACGTCGGCGTCGTGCATGACGACGAGAGCGCCGTCCTTGCTCAGATGCAGATCCAGCTCGATGAGATCGAGGCCCGCGGCTTGCGCGGCGATGAAGGAACGGAGGGTGTTCTCGGGTTCGACACCCATGACCCCGCGATGACCGATGGTGAGGAAGTTCAAGGTTCACTCGCTTCCGTCGACGGCGGCTCGGCGGCCGCGTGGTGAGGACGGAGGAACCACGCGGCAATGTCGCAGCCTAATGGCCCGCCTCGGTGAGGGAACCGCTCGGACGGGAGTGACTGGAGTCTTCCGCTCTGGCTCCCACGATGCCGAGGAGGAGTCCGGTGATCAGGGCGGCGACAAGGACGGCGCGGGTGCTCACGGGTGCGCTGCTCCGTACGGCGGGGACGGCTGACCCCGTCCGTCCTACCGGCAGGTGCGCCACCGCGGCGAGCCGCTTCACCCTGGGGTGGGCGAGTCCTCTCCGGGTTGACGGCTGGCGTCGTCACGGCCGTCGAGGTCCGCGAGGTCGTCGAGCATCGCCTCGGCCAGCTCCACCTCAGCCGCCAGGCGCCGCTCGCTCCAGCGCAGCGCGACCTGGGGGTGGGCCCAGGCCTCCGCGCCGTCCGCCCGCGCGAGCGCGTCCCGCACCTCCTTCAGCTCGCCCCTGGTCCGCGCGACGTGTTCCGCGACCAGCGCCCGCAGATGGTCCGGCGCCGTCAGGTGCCCGAGCCAGACCCGCAGCAGCAGTGGGTGCTTCAGGACGGGCGGTCCCGCGTCCTGGCCGCCGCCCGCCCAGGCGGCGAGCGCGGCGCGGCCCTCGTCGGTGATCGCGTACGACCGCTTGGTGCGGGGCTCGTCGGGCCCCGAGCGCCGCGACGTGGCGTACCCGAGGCCCTCCAGGCGGCGCAGTTCGGCGTAGATCTGGCTGATGGCGGGCGACCAGTAGAAGAAGCGCAGCGAGGCGTCGGCCCACTTCTTGAGCTCGTACCCGGTGCGCTCCCCGGGGAAGGAGAGCAGCCCGAGCACCGCCCACGCGGTCGGCGGCAGCCCTGCGCCGGAAGGGAGTTCGTGCTGCTGCGAGGGGGTGCGACGGGCTGCCATACGCCGCATTGAAGTGAACGGCGCGCGGCGGGCGCAAGGGGGCCGCCGCGCGCCGTTCCCGGAGGCTGTCGCGGTGCGCGCCCCAGAGGCCGTGGCGCGCGGCGGCCACCCGTACCGTCTCCGGCCTGATCTCGCCGCGCCGTGCCAGGGCGGCCAGGGCGGCGACCGTGACCGAGGGGGCGTCCACGCCGAAGTGGCGGCGGGCGTTCTCGCGGCTGTCGGAGAGGCCGTGGCCGTCCGTGCCGACGGACGTCCGGTCCTGCTCGACCCACGGCCGGATCTGGTCGGGCACGAGGCCCTCGCCCGTCATCGTGGTGCGCCCCGCCGGCGCGCCGACGACCAAGCCGCGGCCCAACTGGTCGCCGAGGGCCCAGAACTGATCGGCCGTCCGCTGCCGGCCGGACATCGAGTAAGAGACGGAGAAGGGGGTCATCGGCTCGGCGCGTGTCGCGTACGAGGTCGACGCCGCCGTCAGTGAGGCGAGCGAACCGGCCTCCGTGATGCCCTCGTTGAGGACCTGACCGTCCTTCGCCTCCTTGTGGCAGAGGAGTTGGGGCATCGTCCGGGGCGATCGGCACCCGGCGCCCGCCCGCCTCCTTGTCCCGCATCAGGTCCTTTTGTCCCGCATCAGGTCCTTGACCAGGCGTACGAACGCCATGGTCGTCGCGATCTCCTGGCTGCCCGAGCCCTTCGTGAGCGCGGCGCGCTGCTCGCGCAGGTGGGCGACCTCGGGGGAGTCCTCGCCGGGGTGGGCGTAGGGCACCAGGTCGTCGTTCAACGCGCTGTCGGTGATGGGGAGTTCGAGCAGGTCCCGCATGGCGCGGAACTCCTTGCCCGAGAGCTTCTTCATCTGGTGGTTGGCGTTGCGGGGCTCGAAGCCGGGGCCGAGCGTCCAGCCCTTGACCGTCTGGACGAGGACGACGGTCGGCGCGCCCTCGTGCTCCACGGCGGCGCGGTAGGCGGCGTACACCTCGCGCGGCTCGTGGCCGCCGCGCGAGGCGCAGACGATCTCTTCCAGCTGTGCGTCGGTGAGCCGGTCGGCCGGCGGCCGCGGCGCCGGGTCGGTGCCGAGGAAGCGCTCGCGGATGTACGCGCCGTCGCGCGCCGCGAACGTCTGGAACTGGCCGTCGGGGACACGCCCGAGGCGGCGGACGAGGAGCAGCTGGACAACCTCACCTTCGTCGTCCACTGCGACCTCCAGCGCCTGGACGGCCCGGTCCGCGGCAACTTCACGATCGTGCAGGAGCTGGAGCGGCAGTTCCGCGCCGCCGGTTGGAACGTGGTGAAGTCCCCGCACGCGGCAAGGGCCAGCGCGGCGGTCGCCTCGGGCTCGTCCCTCTCGCCGTCGCCGGCCATGCGGTGCACCGCGAGCTCCGCGGCGATCATTTCCGGACCCTACGGTACTCGGCCACCGCGGCCCACTGCGCGAACTCGTCCTGCGGCACGACCGGGCTGTAGACGGTCAGCGCGGCCTGCCGCTTGTCCAGGAGCAGCGTGTCCGGCGCGGGCGCGGTCTCCCCGTCGTACGCGAGATCGGCCACGTCCTCCAGGCCGCTGATCCGCAGCTGTTCGACGCGCTCGGTGTGGAAGACCCGGGAGCGCCGCAGCGTCCCGGTCAGGGCGGAGAGCGCGAGCCGGGTGCGGGCCAGCGGAGCCTGCGCGTCGACCGTGCGCACGTCGAGGAGCCCCTCGGCCAGCCGGGGCCGGTGGGAGGGGGCGAGGCCGTCCGGCAGATAGCGGCCGTTGCCCGTGAAGAGCAGCCACAGGACGCGGTCGTGGCCGTCGAGTCTGATCCGCAGCGGCGACGCGGTCCGCAGAACGGCGGCCAGCGCCACGGCGGCCGCGGGCCACTTGCCGATGCGCCCCTCCAACCGCTCGCGCCTGCGCACCAGTTCCGGATAGAGCCCGATGCTGAAGGTGTTGACGAAGCCGGTGACGTCCTCGCCCTCGCCGTCCCTGACCCGCGCCAGGTCGACCCGCACGGCCTCGCCGCGCCGCACGGCGTACGCGGTGTCCTCGAAGGTGGCCGCGCCCACGTCCAGGGCGAAGTGGTTGAGGGTGCCGCCCGGGAACACCGCGAGGGGCAGCCCGGCCGCGGCGGCGCGCCGGGCGGCGGCGTTCACCGTGCCGTCGCCGCCGCAGACCCCGAGCACCCCGCCCGCCTCGGCGGCCCGCGCCACCGCCTCGTCCAGGAGCTCGCCGAGGTCGTCGCCGGGGCCGTGCAGGACGATCTCGGCCTTGGGCAGGAGCTGCGCCAGGTACTCCCGGGGCGGCAGGAGCTCCGGGACGCCCTTGCCCGAGCCGGAGTTGACGACCACGAACAGGCCCTCGCCGTCGGGCAGCGCGGGCGCCTTCGCCCAGGTCCTCTCGTCCCGGGCGGGCGCGGGGCGCGGCGGCCACCAGTAGCAGGTGAGCGCGGCGGCGGCCGCCCCGAGCGCGCACCCCGCGAGGATGTCGCCGGGATAGTGCACGCCCACGTACACCCGCGAGAAGGCCACGGCCGCGGCCACCGGCGCGACCAGGGCGCCGTAGCGGGGCGCCTCCAGGGCCACCCCGGTGGCGAACGCCGCGGCCGACGCCGCGTGCCCGGACGGGAACGACGGCGTCCACGGCGGCTCGCCCAGGCGCCGCACCAGGGGCACCGCGTCGAGCACGGGCCGCCGGCGCCGTACGGCGTACTTCGCGAACGCGTTGGTGGTCAGCGAGGCCAGCGCGAGGGCACCGGCACCGCGGAGCGCCGCACGCCGCGCCGCGGGCCCGCCGGCCACCGCGAGCAGCGCGGCCGAGGCGAACCACAGGCGGCCGTGGTTCGCCGCGGAGCTCAGCGGCGGCAGCACCTGTTCCGCGCCGGGCAGCCGCGCGGCCGCCACCCGTTCGAACCACCGCCGGTCGATCCTGCCGATCCGTCCCGTCATGGCCTCACTGCAACAGGGCGCGCGGGCCGCGGCCCGCGCTGCTCGTCCGAACGGGTCACACGGGCCCGCCGGACGGGGCGTGCGGATCCGGCGGAGAATACGGGCATGACGACAAGTCGTTCCCTCGACATTCAGGTCAAGCGCGTCTACGACGCCGCCGCACCGGACGACGGCGCCCGCGTCCTGGTCGACCGGCTGTGGCCGCGCGGCGTCTCCAAGGAACGGGCCGGGCTCGACGCGTGGGACAAGGACGTGGCCCCCTCGAACGAACTGCGCCGCTGGTACGACCACGATCCCGCCCGCTTCGACGAGTTCGCCGAGCGCTACCGCCAGGAGCTCGCGGACGACGGCCGCGCCGCGGAACTGGACCGCCTCAGGGACCTGGCCCGCGCGGGCCGCCTCACGCTCCTGACGGCCACCAAGGACCTTCCGCACGGACATGTGCGGGTCCTGGTGGATGTCCTGACCTCGGGGTGACGACCGGGCCCCGATTTGCCGAAGTGGCAACAGAGATCGACCCGTTCGGCAGCCTGGCCGCACGCTCGGGACCCAAGAAGAGTGCCGCCCCGGTGCACGAGGAGGGTCCATGTCCCCGATCCCATCCACCCCCACCACCCCCGAAGACCGCACACACCGTCTGATCCCCTCGCCCGCGGGCCGTATCCACCTCGTGGAACAGGGCGAGGGGCGGCTGGTCCTGCTGGTGCACGGCTTCCCCGAGTCCTGGTACTCCTGGCGCCACCAGCTGCCCGCCCTGGCCGCGGCCGGGTACCGGGCGGTCGCCGTCGACGTACGCGGCTACGGACGCTCCTCCCGGCCCGGCGACGTGGCGGCCTACCGGATGCTCGACCTCGTCGAGGACAACGTCGCCGTGGTGCGGGCGCTCGGCGAGGAGACCGCGGTGATCGTGGGCCACGACTGGGGCGCGACCATCGCCGCGCACTCCGCGCTCGTCAGACCGGACGTGTTCGGCGCCACCGCCCTGCTGAGCGTCCCCTACACGCCGCCCGGCGGGCCGCGTCCGAGCGAGGTGTTCGCGGGGATGGCCCAGGGCGCGGGCGGGGCAGGGGAGTTCTACGTGTCCTACTTCCAGGAGCCCGGCAGGGCCGAGGCCGAGATCGAGCCCGACGTGCGCGGCTGGCTCGCCGGTTTCTACGCCGCCCTGTCCGCCGACACCATGCCGGGGCCCGACGCCCCCGACCCGCACTTCACCGGACCGGGCGGGACGCTGCGGGACCGCTTCCCCGAGGGCCGCCTGCCCTCCTGGCTCGACGCGGCCGATCTCGACGTCTACGCGGGGGAGTTCGAGCGGACCGGCCTGACCGGCGCGCTCAACCGCTACCGGAACATGGACCGGGACTGGGAGGACCTCACCCCCCGCTACGCGGGCGCCCCGATCACCCAGCCCTCCCTGTTCGTCGGCGGCGCCCTGGACGCCTCCACCACCTGGCTCGCCGACGCGATCGAGGCCTTCCCCGCCACCCTGCCGGGCCTGCGCTCCTCGCACCTCCTCGACGGCTGCGGCCACTGGATCCAGCAGGAGCGCCCTGCCGAGGTCAACCGGCTCCTGACCGACTGGCTCGCCGGTCTGTCGGCCTGAACCGTCCCTGTCCACCCGCCCGGTTCAGTCGGCCACCATGTCGCGTGGTCGCTCCTGGGCGGGGACTTCGCCCGGCAGGTCCCGCCGCCCGGCACCGGTTCCGGCGCCCTCGGGCCTGCCCGGCAGGAACCAACCGGCGATCAGTACGGCGAGGGCCGCCCCGAACACCCACCAGGAGGCGCCCTGGAAGGACTCCACCGGGCCGTGGCCGCTGTCGGCCCGGCGCTGCAGCAGCAGGGCGACGACGGCGATGCCGAGCGAGGCGCCGAGCTGGTTGATGATGTAGAGCGCCGACGTGCCCTGCGCGACGGACTCGCCCGGCAGCGTCCGGTACAGCGAGCCCATGGTGGGAGCGCCGATGAAGCCGAGGCCCACACCGGTGGTGAACGCGCAGACGCCCAGCAGGACTTCACTGGTGTCGGCCCCCGCCCGGGTGTACGCCAGCGAGCTCAGGGTGATGACGAGGGCGCCGAACGGGACGAGCCGCTTGGCCCCGACCCTGTCGCCGAGGCGGCCGGCCACCGGCATGGCGAGGAAGGAGCCGACACCGAGCGGGGCGAGCAGCAGCCCGGCCGCGAGGACGCCGTGGCCGCGGACCTCCTGCTGGTAGAGGGGGACGAGGAACAGCATCGAGAAGAGCATGACGCCGGTGAGCCCCATGACCGTGACGCTGGCGGAGAAGCCGCGGCTGCGGAACAGGCCGAGGCTGATCAGGGCCTTGGCGCCGACCCGCACGGCGTGCGCGCCGTAGCCGACGAGCAGGACGGCGCCCAGGGCGAGCGCCACGATCACCGGGGCGCTGCCGAACCCCGCGTCCTCGCCGGCCCGGGAGAGCGCGAAGGTGAGGACGGCGAAGGCCGGGCCGAGCAGCGCGAGTCCGACGACGTCGAGCGGGGTGCTCGACCGCTCGCTCCTGGGCGGGTCGGCCGGCACGGTGCGCAGGGAGAGCGCGAAGGCCAGCACGCCGATCGGGATGTTCACCAGGAACATCCAGCGCCAGTCGAGGCCCTCGATGATGAGGCCGCCCAGGACGGGGCCGAGGACGGGGCCGAGCGGGATCACGATGCCCATCAGGCCCATGACCCGGCCCACGCGCTCCGGTCCCGCGACGCGGGCGAGCAGGGTGAGCATGATCGGGTCGAGCATGCCGCCGCCGAACCCCTGGACCACCCGGAAGGCGATGAGGCTCTCGATGTTCCAGGCGAGGCCGGAGGCGAGCGAGCCGAGGGTGAAGAGGGCGAGGCCGATCAGCCACATCTTCCTGCCGCCGAGGCGGTCGACGGCCCACGCGGTGAAGGGGATGGCGAGCGTGACCGCGAGGAGGTAGCCGGTCGCGACCCAGCCGACCGTGCTGAGGGAACGGTCGAAGCGGTCGCCCAGGGTGCCGATTCCCACGTTCACGATCGTGCCGTCGAGCAGGCCCATGAGGCCGCCCATCAGGAGCACGACGATCAGCTGTAACAGGCCCCGGTCGAGGCGATCACTGCGTGTCTGCGTCATAGGTCTCTCCAGTCGCACGCGAGCAGGAATTGAACTAGGCGGTTCAACCTAGTGACCTAATCAGTAAGACACAACCAGCGAGGTAGATGAAGTGAACTGATTGGTTCAATCGGTTGGTTGGCCGAGGTAGGGTGCTCGTGTGACCGAAGCGCAGCTCACCACCACCGGCGGCCGCAGGGCGTCGCGCGGACGCATCGACAAGCGGCAGGCGATCCTCGACGCGGCGTTCGTCGTGTTCGCCAGAGAGGGGTACGGCAAGGCGTGCGTGGAGTCCATCGCCGGTGAGGCCGGTGTCGCCAAGCCGACGGTGTACAACCACTTCGACGGCAAGGAAGGCCTGTTCAAGGACGCCATGCGCGTCGCCGCCGAGCGGGCCGGCGCGAAGAGCCTCGCCGTGGTCGCGAGCCTCGGTAGCGGCACGGAAGATCTGGCACGGGCGCTGGAGGACGTCGGATACCGCCTCCTGCTCTGCTACGCCGGCGACGACGCCTGGGCGCTGCGGCGCCTGCTGCACGCGGAGATCTCGCGGTTCCCCGACCTCGTCGAGGAGATCTGGGGCAGTGGCCCGGACCGCCTCTCGCAGGCCCTCGCCGACCGTCTCGCCCGGCTCGCGCTCGCGGGCCGGCTGCGCCTGGCCGACCCGGTGCGCGCCGCCGAGCAGTTCGTGGCCCTGCTCACCGGACCGATCGAGGGCCGCTCCGTCCTCGGTACCCGTACGGTCCCCGACGAGGAGCTCCGGGCCGTCGTCGCCGCCGCCGTGGAGACCTTCACCCGGGCCTTCGCCGTGCGGCAGGGACCGGAGGACCGGTGAAGGACGTGCGGCGCGCGAGCAGGTCCGCCACGGTGACGGCGGTCCTGCTGTGGACGGCGGCCCTGGTCGCCTTCGCCGTCCCGCTGCGCCATGCGCTCGTCGCCACGCACGCCTACCGGGCCGGTTACTGGGCGACGGTCACCGACGGACGTGAGCTCGACGACTTCGCCTGGAAGGATCCGGCGGGCCGGACCGTGCGCGGCGCCATCGAGGGCGTACCCGAGGACGGGGTGTGGGACGAGGAGGGCGAGGGGACGAGCGACGTCACCGGTGACCGTGTCTGGGTGTCGCGGGAGGGTGTCGCCCACATCAGCGAGTCGCCCGTCGAGACGGACATGGTCATCGGGTACGCCGGGGCGGGCGCCGTCGTCGGCGTCGTCCTGCTGGTCCTGCGTGCCCGGCGCGGGAAGCGGAGCCAGGGGGAGGAGCGCGACGACGCCCTCACCCCGCGGGCGCTCACGGGAAGGTGACGGCCGGGTCCACCGGCGTGAGGACGAACCAGCGCAGCGCCGTGTCCCCGAAGCGGCTGTACGTCGCCACGCGCACGTCCACGGGGTCGGGCGCGACCAGCGGGAAGAACATCGGGCGTGCGGCGTCGTCGCCCGGGGCGCCCCCGACGTCGGCGGTGGCGTCCCACAGCTCGGCGACCCCCGGCTCGCGCCGCACGGTCCGCACCACCTCGTCGAGGCGCTCGTTGTCCGGCCAGCGCTGCCAGGCCAGACGCAGCCGGCCGAGCAGCGGGGCGGCCCACTTCGTGTCCCACTCGCGCAGCTGATACCGGGCGTCGGCCGAGAACGCCCAGGTCATGGCGTTCGCCTCCGGACGGACGAGCCAGGGGCAGTGGCGCGCCGCCACGGCGTTGGCCTCCACCACGTCCCAGGCCTGGTCGCAGATCCAGCTCACCCTGCGCTGCTGGTGCAGCAGATCCAGCATCGCGGCGTCGGGGCGGACGCCGTCCGCGCGGTGCCGGGGCGGCTGGTGGCCCGTGCCGCGGTAGAGGGCGGTCGCCTGCCCCGGGGAGAGGTCCAGGATCCGCGCCACCCCGGCGATCATGTCGCGCGCGTACTTGCGGTCCTCGCCCCGCTCCAGCGCGCGGTACCAGCGTTCGGAGACGCCGAGCAGCAGCGCCATGTCGAGCTGGGTGAGGTAGCTCCGGTGGCCGCGGAAGGGGACGGGGTCGTCCAGCAGGCGGGGGTCCCTGGCCATGCGCCAGGCGCGCAGCATCCGTCCGAGGTCCTCGCGTCGCGCGTCCAGCAACTGTAAAGACCTCGCAAAGTCGGGATCGTCGTACGAAGAGCGCCGCGTGCCCTTCGCGGATCCCCGCCCGGGCCGGGGCAGGGTGTCAGCCTCGCACACGCCGCCCGGGACCGGAACGGGAGAGTGCCGGTAGCGGGTGGTGCCGACCTTGTGGGCGGGTGGGCGGCCATGGTGGGCGCCTCGCCACCCGGCGCGATCGGCACTCGGCGGTGCCGGTCGGTGAGCGGGATGGACGGCCCGCGCCTTCACGCGGGCCGGACATGGGCGGCCGCCATGAGACACCGGCGGTTGCCGCCGGGCACAGGTGGCCGCCACGGGACACGGGCGGTCGCCACGGGACACGGGCGGTCGCCACGGGACACGGGCGGTCGCCACCGGGCGGCGCCGGACGCCCAGGCCAGTCGCGGTACCTGCCCACTCGTCGTACACATCCATGAGTCGCACAGCTACGGAGAATCGCCCGATGAGCCACTTCCTGCCGGAGACCGACCCCGTTCTGAACGCAGCCCGAGGGCTCGCCCTGGCGCACTCCGGCATGATCGAGGTGAACAGCAGCCCCCTGTACCTGCGGGCGCGCGACGCGGACCCGGCCCGCACGGTCGCCCTGGTCTCGGGCGGCGGCTCCGGCCACGAGCCCCTGCACACCGGGCTCCTCGGCCGCGGCGGCCTGGACGCCGTCTGCCCCGGCGAGGTCTTCGCCTCCCCGCACAACCGCCAGATCTACGAGGCGAGCGCGGCGGCGGCCAAGAGCGGCGGCGTCCTGCTCATCGTCAAGAACTACACGGGCGACGTGATCAACTTCCAGATCGCGGCGGAGCGGCTGCGCCACGACGGGATCGACGTCGCCACGGTCCTGGTCGACGACGACCTCGCCACGGACAGCGCGGACAGCGCGACGGGACGCAGGGGGACCGCCGCCACGGTGGTCCTCGAAAAGCTCCTGGGCGCGGCCGCCGACCGGGGCGCGACGCTGGCGGAACTCGCCGACCTGGGGCGGCGGATCGTGGCCCGCTCGCGCAGCATCGCGGTCGCCGCCCGCGCCCAGACCTCGCCGACGACGCTGGCCCCGGCGTTCGCGCTGGACGAGGGCACGCTGGACTACGGCGTCGGCATCCACGGCGAGCGCGGCACCCGCACCATCGCGCGGCCCGCCGTCGGCGACCTGGTCCGGCGCATGACCGACGACCTGCTCGACGCCCTGCCCGACGGGCCCGACGAGGTGCTCGCCCTCGTCAACGGCCTCGGCGCCACCACCGAGTTGGAGCTCCACGCCATCGGCACCCTGCTGAACGACGAGCTCACCGCCCGCGGCATCCGGCCGGTGTTCGTCGTCCCCGGCACCTTCACCGCGGCCCTGGACATGGCGGGCTTCTCGCTCACCCTCACCCGGCTCGAGGACGGCTGGGCCGACCTGTGGACCGCCCCCAGCCGGACCCCGCTCGTGCTGCCCCGCCCCACCCACGCCCCCGACCTGCCCGCGCCGGCCGCGCGGGAGACCGTGAACTCCCCGGCCGGAGCGCCGCGTTCGGGCGGGGACCGCGCCCTCCTCGACCGGTACGCGCTCACCGTCACGCAGGTCCGCGACAACCTCACCAAGCTCGACCAGCTCGTCGGCGACGGCGACTTCGGCGACAACCTCGCCGGCGGCGTACGGCGCGCGGTGAAGCTGGCCGACGAGAGCGGCATGGACGGCACGGCCGCGCTCGCCTCGGCGTTCCTCAACGATGTCGGCGGTACCAGCGGCCCGCTGTTCGGCCTCCTCTTCCAGCACCTGGCCGCCGCGTCGCCCGCGGACGGCTCGGCCCCGTCGGTCGCCGCGCTCGCCGAGGCGGCGGCGGCCGGGCACGCCGCCATCCACCGCGTGGGCGGGGCCGAGCCCGGGGACTGCACGCTGGTCGACGCGCTCGCGCCCGCCGCCGAATCGCTCGCCGCGGCCACCGGGGAAGCCGACTCCGATGCGCCGCTCACCGAAGCCGCACAGGCCGCCATCCGCGGCGCCCTCGCCACCGCTTCCCTGCGGCCCCGGCGAGGCCGCGCCAGCTACGTCGGGGACCACGCCCTCGGCGTCCCGGACCCCGGCGCCCTCGCCGTGGCCCTGCTCTTCATGGCCCTCGCCGACATCCACGAGCCCGCCACGGCGCCGCGCCTGCCCGCCCCCGGGTACATCACGCTGCCCTGACCCGAGCCGCCCCGTGCGGTTCGGCCCGCTCGATCCGCCGGCCCGGCATCCCTCCCTCGACTAGAATTCTCTGACTGGAGTCAGAGGAACGGGTCAGGGAATGGATGCCGGGCAGATCGACCAGGTACGAAGGTTCAACCGCACCGTCACCGAACGCGTGGGCGTGCTCCACGACCGCTACCTCGGCGGCGACCGCCCCGTCGGCGAGGCCCGGCTGCTGTGGGAGATCGGCGAGCGGGGGCAGGACGTGCGCCGCCTGCGCGAGCGCCTCGGTCTCGACTCCGGCTACGTCAGCCGCCTCCTGCGCGCCCTGGAGTCCGACGGCCTGGTGACGGTCGAACCGCTGCCCGAGGACCGGCGGGTCCGCACGGTCCGCCTCACCGAGGCGGGGCGCGCGGAGCGCGCCCTGCTCGACGACCGCAGCGACGAACTCGCGAGCTCCCTCCTGCACCCCCTCGACACCGCCCGGCGCGCCCGCCTCGTCGCCGCCATGGCCGAGGTCGAGCGGCTGCTCACGGCGGCGATGGTCACCCTGGAGGCCGTCGACCCCGACCACCCCGACGCGCTGCACTGCCTGCGGTCCTACTTCACCGAACTCCAGGGCGCCTTCGACACCGGCTTCGACCCCGCCCGGAGTCTGCTGCCCGACGCGGGCGGACTGCGCCCGCCGCACGGCCTGTTCCTGGTCGCGAGGGTCCACGGCGAGCCCGTCGGCTGCGCCGGGCTCAAGCTGCCGCCCGACGCCCCGGCCGAGATCAAGCGCATGTGGGTCGCGCCCGACGCGCGGGGCCTGGGCCTCGGCCGCCGGTTCCTGGCCGAGCTGGAGGCACGCGCCCTGGAGCACGGGCGCGACGTCCTGCGCCTGGACACCAACAAGGCGCTGAGCGCGGCGCGCGGCCTGTACCACTCCTGCGGCTTCCAGGAGGTCGCCGCCTTCAACGACGAGCCGTACGCCCACCACTGGTTCGAGAAGCGGCTCACCGCGAAGCCGAGGTGACGGAAAGGGCGCCGCGTCACCCGTTCGGCGGGGGTGCCGCCCGGGGCCGCATTGCGGGCCCAGGGGGCTGTTGGTCCACTGAGGGCCAGGGGAACGGGGCCGTCGGGACCCGTCCCCACCCCTTCCCCCACCTCAGGACGGCTTCGATGACCATGCCCTCCTTCGGGTCCTTCGGCGGCCCGGACCCGTTCTCCGAGATGCTGGACCGGTTCTTCGGCATGTCCCCCGCGTCCTCCCCGCCGCAGGTCCAGCGGGTGCCGATCGGGCGGCTGCTGACCGACTCGGCGCGCGAGCTCATCGAGGCGGCCACGGCGCGCGCCGTGGACGACGGCAGCAGGGACCTGGACACCGAGCACCTGCTGTGGGCGGCCACCCAGGTCGATCCCGCGCGCACGCTGCTCGTGAAGGCGGGCGCCGACCCCGACCGGCTGGCCAAGGAGCTCGCGGGGGCGCTGCCCGGCGAGAGCGCCACCCCGTCCGCCGATCCGCGGATGACGCCTGCCGCCAAGCGCGTCCTGCTCAAGGCGTTCGAACGCGCGCAGGCCGCCGGGGTGTCCTACGTCGGCCAGGAGCACATCCTCGCCGCCCTCCTCGACACCCCCGACTCCGGCGCGGCGAAGACCCTGGGCGCGTACGGCACCGACGTCGGCGAGCTGCGGGGCGCCGCCGACCACGCGGCCCGCGCCGACGGCGCGCAGCCGGAGCGCGAGAGCACCACACCCACCCTCGACGAGTACGGGCGCGACCTGACCGAGGAGGCGCGGGCGGGCAGGCTGGACCCGGTCGTCGGGCGCGCGGAGGAGATCGAGCAGACCGTCGAGATCCTCTCCCGGCGCTCGAAGAACAACCCGGTCCTCATCGGCGAGCCCGGCGTCGGCAAGACGGCGATCGTCGAAGGGCTCGCCCAGCGGATCGTGGCCGGTGAGGTGCCGCGCTCCCTCCAGGGCAAGCGCGTGATCGGCCTCGACCTGTCGGGACTCGTCGCGGGCGCCCAGTACCGGGGCCAGTTCGAGGAGCGTCTGAAGAAGGTCATCGACGAGGTGGGGCAGGCCGGGGACTCCACGATCCTGTTCATCGACGAACTGCACACGGTCGTGGGCGCCGGGGCCTCGGGCGAGGGCGCGATGGACGCGGGCAACATGCTCAAACCGGCGCTCGCGCGGGGCGAGTTGCACGTGGTCGGGGCGACCACCATCGACGAGTACCGCAGGTACATCGAGAAGGACGCCGCCCTGGAGCGCCGTTTCCAGCCGGTCATGGTGCCCGAGCCGAGCGTCGAGGAGACCGTCCTGATCCTGGAGGGCCTCAGGGACGCGTACGAGGCCCACCACCAGGTCCGCTTCGCCGACGACGCACTGGTCGCCGCCGCCGAACTGTCGGACCGCTACATCGGCGACCGCTTCCTGCCCGACAAGGCCATCGACCTGGTGGACCAGGCGGGCGCCCGGGTCCGCCTCAGGTCCCTGGGCAGATCCACGGAGGTCGTCTCCCGTGAGGACCGGATCGCCAAGCTGAACCGCGAGAAGGAACAGGCCGTCGCCGCCGAGGACTTCGAGCGGGCCTCCGAGGTGAAGAGGCAGATCGCCGAGACCGAGGCCGAGCTCGCCGGGGTCACCGAACGCCGCGAGGGCGTCATGGACGTCACCGCCGGCGACATCGCCGAGATCGTCGCCCGGCGCACCGGCATCCCGGTGGCCCAGCTCACCGAGAGCGAGAAGGGCAAGCTCCTCAAGCTGGAGGAGGCGCTGCACTCCAGAGTGGTCGGGCAGGACGAGGCGGTCGTCGCCATCGCCGAGGCGGTGCGCCGCAGCCGGGCCGGCATGGGCGACCCGAACCGGCCCGTCGGCTCCTTCCTCTTCCTGGGTCCGACGGGCGTGGGCAAGACCGAACTGGCCAAGGCGCTGGCCGAGTTGCTCTTCGGCGACGAAGGGCGGATGGTCCGCTTCGACATGAGCGAGTTCCAGGAGAAGCACACGGTCTCACGTCTCGTCGGCGCTCCGCCCGGATACGTCGGTCACGAGGAGGCCGGGCAGCTGACCGAGAAGGTGCGCAGGCAGCCCTACAGCGTGCTGCTCTTCGACGAGGTGGAAAAGGCCCACCCGGACGTCTTCAACACCCTGCTCCAGGTCCTGGACGACGGGCGCCTGACGGACTCGCAGGGCCGCACCGTCGACTTCCGCAACACCGTCATCATCATGACGTCCAACATCGGCGCCCAGCGCATCCTCGCCCACCACGGAGACGTCTCAGAGATCAAGGGCGACCTCATGGGCGACCTGCAGGGCCGCTTCCCGCCCGAGTTCCTCAACCGCATCGACGAGACCGTCATCTTCCACGGCCTGACTCAGGACGACCTGGGCGAGATCGTCGACCTCCTCCTGGAGGGCAGCAAGCGGCGCGTCCACGCCCAGGGGATGACGCTGGAAGTGACGGAGGCGGCGAAGAAGCTGCTCGTCGCCCACGGCCACCAGCCCGAGTTCGGGGCGCGGCCGCTGCGCCGCACCATCCAGTCGGAGCTGGACAACCGGATCGCGAGCCTGCTGCTGAGCGGCGAGGCGAACCCGGGCGACACGATCGTCGCGGACGTACGGGACGACGCGCTGGTGTGCGCCGTGACCGCGCCGGAGGCGGCGGCGCCCGCGGAGGCCTGACCCACGCGCACTGTGGCCCCTTAAAGGCATGCCGATTTGCCTAAAGCATTTAGGTAACTGCATCATCGGTGATGCCGAGGAAGGGGAACGTCATGGTGCGTGTAGGGCTGACCAGGGAACGACTGGTCAGGGCGGGAGCGGAGCTGGCCGACGAGGTCGGCTTCGACCAGGTGACCGTCTCGGCGCTCGCCCGGCAGTTCGACGTGAAGGTCGCGAGCCTGTACTCGCACGTCAAGAACTCCCAGGACCTCAAGACCGGGATCGCCCTGCTGGCCCTCGCGGAACTCGCCGACCGGGGTGCCGACGCGCTCGCGGGGCGGGCAGGCAAGGACGCCCTCGCCGCCCTGGCGAACGTCTACCGGGACTACGCCCAAGAGCACCCCGGCCGTTATGCCGCGACCCAGATGCGGCTCACTCCGGAGGCGGCCGCCGCCAGCGCGGGCGGCAGGCACGCGGAGATGACGCGGGCGATCCTGCGCGGCTACGACCTGACCGAGCCGGACCAGACGCACGCGGTCCGCCTCCTCGGCAGCGTCTTCCACGGCTACGTCAGCCTGGAACTGGGCGGCAGTTTCAGCCACAGCGCCCCGGACACGCAGGAGACCTGGACGCGCGTCATCGACGCGTTGGACGCGGTGCTGAGGAACTGGCCTGCCTGAACGCGGTGTTGGCGGCGCCGTTCGTCTGCGGGTCGGTCGTGGCCGGTCGCGTAATTCCCGCGCCCCTTTCAGGGCGCCCACTCCACTCTTGGATCAACAGGTTGAGGCAATGCATACCGAGCACCACTGGATCAATACACCGATAACCGTCGACCTGCTGCGCGGCGCCCTGGACGTGGAGCACACCGAACACGGCGTGCTGCCGCACCGGCTGCCCGCGTGGGCCCGCGCCCAGAACACCGACCCGCAGCTGGCCATGGCCGAGGCCCAACCGTCCGGCGTACGACTGGCCTTCCGCACCGGCGCCACCGCCGTCGAGCTGGACACGCTGCCCACCAAGCGCTCCTACGTGGGTGCTCCGCCCCGCCCCGACGGCGTGTACGAACTGCTCGTCGACGGCCGCGTGGCCGGCCGGGCGAGCGCGACGGGCGGCCACACCTTGGTCATCGACATGACCAAGGGGACCTTCGAGCACACCGCGGGGCAGCCCGGCACGCTGCGCTTCACCGATCTGCCCGACGGCGTCAAGGACGTCGAGATCTGGCTGCCGCACAACGAGCGGACCGAACTCGTCGCCCTGCGGACCGACGCCCCCGTCGAGCCGGCGCCGGACCCGGGCCGCAAGGTGTGGCTGCACCACGGCAGTTCGATCAGCCACGGTTCCGACGCCGCGAGCCCCACCACGACGTGGCCCGCGCTCGCCGCCTCGCTCGGCGGCGTGGAGCTGATCAACCTCGGCTTCGGCGGCAGCGCTCTGCTCGACCCGTTCACCGCGCGCGCGTTGCGGGACACCCCCGCGGACTTGATCAGCGTCAAGATCGGCATCAATCTGGTCAATGCCGACCTGATGCGGCTGCGCGCCCTCGGTCCGGCGGTGCACGGATTTCTCGACACCGTCCGCGAGGGGCACCCCACCGCCCCGCTCGTCGTCGTCTCGCCGATCCTGTGCCCGATCCACGAGGACACCCCCGGGCCCAGCGCCCCGGACTTCAGCAACCTCGGCGAGGGGCGGGTGCTGTTCAAGGCCATGGGCGACCCCGCCGAACTCGCGGGCGGAAAGCTCACGTTGAACGTCGTCCGGGAGGAGCTGGCGCGGGTCGTGAAGCAGCGGTCGGCCGATGACCCGAACCTGCACCACCTCGACGGCCGCGACCTCTACGGCGCCGCGGACTCCGCCGAACTCCCGCTGCCCGACGGGATCCACCCGGACGCGGCGACCCACCGCCGCATCGGCGAACGCTTCGCCGAGCGGGTCTTCGCCACCGGCGGCGCCTTCGAATAGGCCGTTGATCGCGGGCTCTTGGCAGCACGAGTGCCATGTGAAATATTACTGACGTGCTGACAGCGAACTCCGCGGACGTCATCGTCATCGGGGCGGGCGTGACGGGCGCGGCCTGCGCCCACTACGCCGCCCGGTCCGGCCTCCGCGTCACCGTGCTCGACCGCGGCCCCGTGGCGGGCGGCACGACGGGAGCGGGCGAGGGCAACCTCCTGCTCTCCGACAAGGAGCCGGGCCCCGAGCTCGAACTGGCCCTGATATCCGCCCGGTTGTGGCAGGACCTCGCCGGCGAACTCCCGCCGGACATCGAGTACGAACCCAAAGGGGGCCTGGTCGTCGCCTCCGACGAGGCCGGGTTCGGCGCCCTGCGGGAGTTCGCGGCCGGGCAGCGCAAGGCGGGCGTCACGGCGGACGAGATCCCGGCCGACCGCCTGCACGACCTGGAGCCCCACCTCGCCCACGGCCTCGCGGGCGGCTTCCACTACCCCCAGGACGCCCAGGTCATGCCCGCGCTCGCCGCGGCGCACCTGCTGCGCGCGGGCGGCGACCGCGTCCGCCTCCGCGTCGGCGAGGAGGTCACCGGCCTGCTGACCGGGGCGTCCGGCGAGATCCGCGGAGTGCGGACGGCCACCGGGGAACACCGCGCCCCGTACGTCGTGAACGCGGCGGGCACCTGGGGCGGCGAGGTCGCCCGCCTCGCCGGGGTGGAACTTCCCGTGCGGCCGCGGCGGGGCTTCGTCCTGGTCACCGAACCGCTGCCGCGCGTGGTGCGCCGCAAGGTGTACGCGGCCGACTACGTCGCCGACGTGGCCAGCGGGTCCGCCGCGCTGCAGAGTTCGGCCGTGGTGGAGGGCACCCCCGCGGGGCCGGTCCTCATCGGCGCCAGCAGGGAGCGGGTCGGCTTCGACCGCACGCTCTCGACCGAGGTGCTGAGGCGCCTCGCGGCCCAGGCCGCAGCGCTGTTCCCGGTGCTCGCCGGGGTGCGGGTCATACGTACGTACGCCGGTTTCCGGCCCTATCTCCCCGACCACCTGCCCGCCATCGGCCCCGACCCGCGCGTCCCCGGTTTGCTGCACGCCTGCGGACACGAGGGCGCGGGCGTCGGGCTCGCTCCCGTCACCGGTCTCGCCGTCGCCCGCACCCTGACCGGCGGTGAACCGCCCCTCGACATCGGCCCGTTCAGACCGGAACGCTTCCCCGCGGCCGGGACCGCCTGAGTCCGCCCTCCCCTCGGGCGCACCAGCCCGAGTCCGCCCCGCGAGTCCGCCCCACCGAGTCCGCCCCCACCGAGCCTGCACGCCTGAGTCCGCCCGCCCGAGCGCACGCGCCCGAGTCCATCCGTCACGACAGGAGAGGGGCCCGTCCATGGCCCGTACCCCAGCCGACCTGGTCGGCGCTCAGCCCGGTCCGCCGTTCTCCCTCACCTTCGACGGCCGCACCGTGACCGCACTGCCCGGCCAGACCGTCGCCGCCGCGCTGTGGGCGGCCGGAATCCTGGCCTGGCGCACCACGCGCGACGGCGGGCGCCCGCGCGGCGCGTTCTGCGGGATCGGGCACTGCTTCGACTGCCTCGCCACGATCAACGGCGAGCCCAACCGCAGGGCCTGTCTCGTCCCGGCCGGGCCGGGGGACACCGTCACCACGCAGGAAGGACACGGCCGTGCCGGACTCGCCGTCTGAACCGCACGGTCGCGGCGCGGCCGAGCCGTACGACCTCGCGGTGATCGGCGCGGGCCCCGCCGGACTCGCCGGATCCGTCACGGCCGCCGAACTCGGCCTGTCCGTCGCCCTGTTGGACACCGCGAGCCACACCGGCGGTCAGTTCTACCGGCACCCCGCACCCGCGGCGGGCGCGACCCGGCCCGAAGCCCTGCACCACGACTGGTCCGCGTACGCCACCCTGCGCCGGCGCCTCGAACAGAGCGAGGTGAGACACCTCCCCGCGCACCACGTGTGGAGCGTGACAAAGGGCGGGGCGGGCGGGGGAGGTGAGGCGGGGGACGGGCTCTGGGCGGTGCACGCCCTCACCGGCCCCGACGGCGGCGGCGAACGCCCCGTCCTCGTGCGCGCCCGCGCCGTCCTTCTCGCGACCGGCGCGTACGAACGTCAACTCCCCTTCCCCGGCTGGACGTTGCCCGGCGTCGTGGGCGCCGGAGGCGTTCAGGCCATGCTCAAGTCGGGCCTGGTCCTGCCCGGACGTCGCATCGTCGTGGCAGGGAGCGGTCCCCTCCTCCTGGCGGTCGCCTCCTCGCTGGCCGCCGCGGGTGCCCAGGTGCCGGCCGTCGTCGAGGCGTCCGGCTATCTGCGCTACGGGCGGCACCCGCGGACCCTCGTCGCCAACCCGCACAAGGCGGTCGAGGCCCTCACCCACGGTGCCGCGCTGCTGCGCCACCGGGTGCCCCTGCGGCAGCGCAGCGCGGTCACCGAGGTGCACGGCACCGACCGCGTGGAGGCCGTCACGGTCACGCGCCTCGACCGCGACTGGCGCCCCGTACGGGGGTCGGGGCGCCGCGTCGAGTGCGACGCGCTCGCCGTCGGGCACGGCCTCGTCCCGCAGATCGACCTGGCGACCGCGCTGGGCTGCGCCACGCGCTCCCTGTCGGACGGCACGAGGGCCCTGGCCCTGAGCGGCCTGCAGGAGACCTCGGTGCGCGGGATGTGGGCCGCGGGCGAGACCGGGGGGGTGGGTGGCGTCGAACTCGCCCGAACCGAGGGTGAGTTGGCGGGGCTCGCGGTGGCCTCCCGGATCCTGGGCCGGACCGTACGGCGCGGCCGGATGCGTGATCTCGCGGGCCGCAGACGGCGGATGCGCGCCTTCGCCGACGCCATGACCGCCGCCCACGCGCCCGGCCCCGGGTGGACGCGCTGGCTCACGGACGACACCGACGTGTGCCGCTGCGAGGAGGTCACCGCCGGGCGGGTCAGGGAGGCCGTCGAGGACCTCGGCGCGCGCGACGCCCGCAGCGTCAAGCTGCTCACCCGGGCCGGGATGGGCTGGTGCCAGGGCCGGATGTGCGGCGCGGCCGTGCACTGCCTGGCGTCGGGCGGCGATGGCGGTCGCCCTTCGCCGGAGCGGCGTCCGCTCGCCACCCCCGTCCCCCTCGCCGCGCTGGCGGCGCTCGACGACCCCGGTGCCTCCAGCGGTCCCGGTGCCTCCAGTGGTCCCGGTGCCTTCAGTGGCCCCGATGTCTCTGATGGCTCCGACGGCACCCTCGCCACGTAAGTGAGATGTCACATACTCAAGAGAGAGGTCGCTCCGACATGACCGCCAATACCACCAACACCACCAACACCGCCAACACCTGGAACAGCGCCCGCCCTTGGCGCGGCATCATGGTCGCCACCGTCCTGCCCCTGCGCGACGACCTGTCCGTCGACCACGACGCCTACGCCGAGCATGTCCGCTGGCTGCTCGACAACGGCTGCGACGGTGTCGTGCCCAACGGCTCGCTCGGCGAGTACCAGACCCTCACCGACGAGGAGCGGACCCGCGTCGTGCGGACCGCCGTCGAGGCCGCGGGCGACGGCGCGCGGGTCATGCCCGGCGTCTCCGCCTACGGCAGCGGCGAGGCCCGGCGCTGGGCCGAGCAGGCCGCCGAAGCGGGCTGCGGCTCGGTGCTCCTGCTGCCCCCGAACGCCTACCGCGCCGACGCGTCGGCCGTCCGCGCCCACTATGCCGAGGTGGCCCGCGTCGGCGTGCCGGTCGTCGCGTACAACAACCCCATCGACACCAAGGTCGACCTCACGCCCGAGCTGCTCGCCGCGCTGCACGGCGACGGCGGCGTCGTCGCCGTGAAGGAGTTCTCCGGCGACGTCCGCAGGGCCTACGAGATCGCCGAACTCGCCCCGGAGCTCGACCTGTTGATCGGCGCCGACGACGTCCTGCTCGAACTCGCCCTGGCCGGTGCCGTCGGCTGGATCGCCGGCTACTCCAACGCGTTCCCCGCCAGCTGCGCGCAGCTGTACCACGCGGCCGTCTCCGGCGACATGGCGACGGCGCTGCCGCTCTACAAGTCCCTTCACCCGCTGCTGCGTTGGGACTCCAAGACGGAGTTCGTCCAGTCCATCAAGCTCTCCATGGACCTCGTCGGACGCCGGGGCGGCCCCACCCGCCCGCCGCGCTTCCCGCTCGTCGGCGAGATCGACGCGGGCGTGCGCGCCGCCACCGAGAAGGCCGTCGCCGACGGCCACCGCTGACCGCCCGCCCACACCGGCCACCAGGACCGCACAACCACCGACCGAGAGGAAGCGCGTGCGTACGCGACATGTCTTCCACGCCGTCGACTCCCACACCGAGGGCATGCCCACACGTGTGATCACCGGTGGCGTGGGGGTCGTCCCCGGCGCCACCATGGCCGAGCGGCGGCTGCACTTCATCGAGCACATGGACCATCTCCGGACGCTCCTGATGTACGAGCCCCGCGGCCACGCCGCGATGAGCGGCGCGATCCTCCAGCCGCCCACGCGCCCGGACGCCGACTGCGGGGTCCTGTTCATCGAGGTCTCCGGGCTGCTCCCGATGTGCGGGCACGGCACCATCGGGGTCGCCACGGTCCTGGTCGAGACGGGCATGGTGCCCGTGACGGAGCCGGTCACCACGGTCCGGCTCGACACCCCCGCGGGGCTCGTGAGCGTCGAGGTCCAGGTGTCGGACGGCGCGGCCACGGCGGTCACGCTGACCAACGTGCCGGCGTTCCGCGTCGCCCTCGACAGCAAGGTGTCCGTGCCCGGACACGGCACGGTCACCTACGACCTCACCTTCGGCGGCAACTTCTACGCCTTCGTCGAACTCGACGCGCTGGGGCTGCCGTTCGACCGCGCGCACAAGGACGAACTCCTCGCCGCGGGGCTCTCGATCATGGACGCCATCAACGCCTCGCCCGAGCGGCCCGTGCACCCGGAGCGCCCGGAGGTCGCCGGCGTCAAACACGTCTACCTGGCCGCTCCCGGCTCCGACGCCGCCCACTCGCGGCACGCGATGGCCATCCACCCCGGCTGGTTCGACCGCTCCCCGTGCGGCACCGGCACCTCGGCCCGCATGGCTCAGCTGCACGCGCGCGGACAGTTGCCCCTCGGCAGCGACTTCGTCAACGAGTCCTTCATCGGCACCCGGTTCACGGGCCGCCTGGTCGAGGAGACCACCGTGGCAGGCCTGCCCGCCGTCGTGCCGACCGTCACCGGACGCGCCTGGATCACCGGCACCGCCCAGTACTTCCTCGACCCGGACGACCCCTTCCCCGGAGGCTTCCTCCTGTGACCGCCGTCGGACCCCTCATCACCTCGCACAACCCGGCCGACCCCGCCGACGTGCTCCTGCGGATTCCGTCCCCCGGCGCCTTCGAGACGGTCGGCGCCGTGGAGCGGGCCCACACCGCCCAGCCGGACTGGCTGTCCTGCGGGGCCGCGGCCCGCTCGGCCGCCCTCGGGACGGTGGCCGACGAACTCCACGCCGTACGCGAGGAGTTGGCCGCGATCGCCGTGCGCGAAGTAGGCAAGCCGCTCGCCGAAGCGCGGGCCGAGGTGGCGCGCGCCGTCGCGATCTGGCGCTACTACGCCCAGGCTCCCTACGAGCCCGTCGGCGCCGTCCACGAGGCCGCGTCGGGCCCCGGCCTCCTGCTCTCCCGGCGCCGTCCGCACGGCGTGGCAGGGCTGATCACCCCGTGGAACTTCCCCTTCGCCATTCCGAGTTGGAAGGCGGCTCCGGCGCTCGCGGCGGGCAACGCGGTCGTCCTCAAGCCCGCGCCCGAGGCCACGGCGTGCGGTCTGCGCCTGGCCGAGATCGTCCAACGGGCCCTGCCCGAAGGCGTGTTCACGGTCGTGCCGGGCGGCGCCACGGAGGGGAACGCGCTCGTCTCCGCCGCCGACGTGGTCTCCTTCACCGGTTCGACCGTCGTCGGCAGGGCCGTCGCCCGCAGCGCGACGGCCCGCGGCGTCCCGGTCCAGGCGGAGATGGGCGGCCTGAACGCGGCGATCGTCCTGCCGGACGCGGACATCGTGCGGGCCGCCGCGCACATCGCCGCGGCCGTCGCGGGATACGCGGGCCAGAAGTGCACGGCCACGAGCCGCGTCATCGCCGTGGGCGCGGCACTCGACCCCCTGCGCACGGCCCTGGCCGACGCGCTGAGGGCCGTGCCGGTGGGCGATCCGGCCGACCCGGCGACCGTGTGCGGTCCGCTCATCGACGAGCGCGCCCGGGACCGGGCAGTCGACACCCGGCACGGCCTGTCCGTGCTCGCCGGGGGAACCGTGCCCGACCGGCCCGGCTGGTACGCGGCCCCGACCCTGGTGGAGAAGGTCCCGCCGGGCCACCCGCTGCTGCGGGAAGAGGTCTTCGGCCCCCTCGCCGTCCTGCTGCCCGCGGACGACCTCGCCCACGCGGTACGGATCACCAACTCCGTGCCGTACGGCCTGGTCACCTCCGTCCACACCACCGACCTGAACGCGGCCCTGGACGGCCTTGACCGGCTCGACACCGGAATGGTGCGGCTCAACGCCCCGTCCACCGGAGTCGACTTCCACCTGCCGTTCGGCGGAACGAAGGAGTCCAGCATCGGGCCGCGCGAACAGGGCCGGGCGGCACTGGAGTTCTACACCTCCAGCAGGACGTACACGCTGTCGCCCGCCTGACCATGGGGCAACGTGACATTGTACGGTGGCGGTCCAGACCAGATCGAAGGGACCACCACCGCATGGGGCACCTGAAGCACCGCGACCTCAACGCCACCCGGGAGCGGCTGCGCGACCAGGTGTCCCATGCCCTGCGCGCGGCCCTGATCTCCGGCGAACTGCGCCCCGGCGGCGTGTACTCGGCACCCGCCCTGGCGGAGGACTTCGGGATCTCGGCGACGCCGGTGCGCGAGGCGATGCTCGACCTGGCCCGCGAGGGTCTGGTCGAACCCGTACGCAACAAGGGATTTCGGGTCACGGAGGTCAACGAGCGCGACCTCGACCAGTACACCGAGATCCGCGCCCTGATCGAGGTCCCCATGATCGGCCGCATCACGCGCAGCGCCGCCCGTGCGGACCTGGAGGCGTTGCGCCCGGTCGCGCAGGAGATCGTCCGTGCCGCCCGTGACCACGACCTGATCGCGTACCTGGAGGCGGACCGGCGGTTCCACCTCTCCCTGCTCGCCCTCTCCGGCAACGACCGCCTGGTCGAGACGGTCGGCGACCTCCGCAAGCGCTCCCGCCTCTACGGCCTCACCGCCCTCGACGAGCGCGACCAGCTGACCCCGTCGGCCGAGGAGCACGTCGAACTCCTCGACCTGATGCTCGCGGGCGACGCGAAGGCCGCGGAGAAGTGCATGGCACGGCACCTGGGCCACGTCCGCTCACTGTGGGCGAGCAGCGGGGACTGGAGACGATGACGAAGGGAAGTGCTCGGCAAGCTTCGCGAGGGGGCCGGGCACATCGGGGTGCGGTCCCCACCCCGGGATCGCTCCGGTGACACATGGGGCCAACAGGCCTGCCCGAAGGGCTTGTTCCGCGGTTGCCCGCGCTGAGGCGCCGGAAAAGTCTCAACCGGTGTTTCAAAGATACGATCGAGGCACATGAGCGAAGACCTGAAGCCCGCCGACGAACTGCTGAGTGAAGAAGACCGCCGCCATGTGACCCTCTACGCCGTCGACTGCGCCGAGCGCGTGCTGCCGCTGTTCGAGGCGAAGGCCCTCCTGGACACCCGCCCCTGCGAAGCGATCGAGGCCGCCCGCGCCTTCGGCCGCGGAGGGCCGCGGACGAAGCAACTGCGCACTCTGGCCTGGGCTGCCTACGCCGCCGCGCGCGAGGTGGGCGATCCGGCAGCCGCGGCCGCCGCACGCGCCGCGGGAGCCGCGGCGGGAGCCCCCTATATGCACGCCCTGGCCACCCCGCACCAGACGAAGCACGTCTTCGGACCCGCGATGTACCTGGCGCAGGCCCGCGAACTCGCGGCGGACGGCGACCCGGCCGTCGGGGACGAGGAGATCCGGTGGGCCATCGCGCAGGCGCCGCCGACCGTCAGGGCGGTGGTGCGGAGGTTCCCGCCCGGTCCTTCGTCCCGCACGCGCCTGGGCACCTTCGCGGGCCGGCTGCAAGCGGGCCTTCGCCGCTGAGCACGGGGCCCGTCAGGCGTCCTGCGGGTACCAGCGCAGCTCCACGGTGTTCTCGTCCGGGTCCTGTACGTAGACGGAGATCGCGGTGCCCCGGGCGCCGAAGCGCTCGCCCGGGCCGTCCACCACCGTGAAGACGCCGGAGTCGATGACCTGTTGCCAGTCGAGCGGCTCGACCACCAGGCAGATGTGGTCGACGTTCGACCCCTTCGGCTCTCCGCCGGTCGGCGAGACGAGGTCGATGATGGTGGTGGGGCTCACGCGGACGGACGGGAAGGGCACCTTGCCGGCCCTCCACTCCTCCACCCGCACCGGTTCGAGGCCCAGCGGGCCGGTGTAGAAGTCCAGCGAACGCTCGATGTCGGCGACGTTCAGGACGAGGTGGTCGAAGGCGATGACACGCATGACTGTCTCCTCGGGGTCGGGGTCGGGATTGGCATCGGGGCCGGAGCCGGGGCTGCGGCACCGGAGCGCCGTGGACCTCAGCATCGCGCGGCCGCCATCCATCGGTCCAACGCATCTTTGTCATCTCATTGATCGTGATTCACGATGCATCGATGGATCTCCAGCAGATGCGCTACGTCCTCGCGGTGGCGGACACCGCGAGCTTCACCCGCGCCGCCGAGCGATGCCATGTCGTCCAGTCCGCGCTCAGTCATCAGGTGGCCCGCCTGGAGAAGGAGTTGGGTGCCCGGCTGTTCGAGCGGACCAGCCGCCGGGTGCGGTTGACCGCCGCGGGGGAGGCGTTCCTGCCGGCCGCCCGCCAGGCCCTGGAGGCGGCCGAACGGGCCCGCGCGGAGGTGGCGGCGGCCACCGGTGAGATACGGGGCAAGCTGGTCGTCGGCGCGATCCCCACCGTGACGGCGGCCGACCTCCCCGCGGTGCTGCGGGACTACCGTCTGCGCTATCCCCAGGTGCGGATCAGCCTGCGGGCCGGTTCGAGCGAGCGGCTCGTCGAGCAGGTGCGCGACGGTGAGCTCGACGCGGCCTTCATCGGCGTGCCGCCAGGGTTCCGGGCGCAGGGCGTCCGCGACCAGGAACTCGCCCACGGGCGGCACGTCGCCGTGGTCGCCCCGGACCACCCGCTGGCCGCGGAGCGGGAGGTGGACATCCGTCTTCTCGCCGACGAGGTCTTCGTGGACTTCGCCGACGGCAGTGCCGCCCGCGCCCAGTCGGACGAGGCGTTCACGGCGGCGGGCCTGCGGCGCGAGGTCGCCTTCGAGGTCTCCGGCGTCGAGCTCATGTCCCGTCTGGTCCGCCACGGACTGGGCGTCGCCCTGCTGCCCGCGGCGTTCGCCGCCGAACTGCACGGCCTGCGGACCGTGCCGGTCACCGACGGGCCGGTACGGGAGGAGCGCCTCGTCTGGAGCCGGTTCGCCCCGTCACCCGCGGCCGCCGCCTTCCTCGGCCTGCTGGGTGTCGGCGCCGCACCCGCCGTCGCGGACGCCTGATCACGGGTCCGGCCCCCGCCACTCGTGCGGAGGCCGGACTCGACGCTGCGGTCAGCCACGACCGGCTACGGTCAGCGGCGACCGGCTGCGGTCAGCGGCGACCGGCTGCGATCAGCCGTGACCAGCCGTGAAGATCAGCCGTGATCGGCCGTGAATCAGAGGCCGAACTCCTGCGGGGAGACGCCGAGCGCCTGGCACGCCTCGCGCAGGACCTGCTCCTCGGCCGGGGCGATGTACCCGTCCGCGCCCGCGACGACGAAGCCGGTCTGCACGACCGCCTTGGCCTCCACCTGCTTCTTCGCCGCCTTGGCGATCTCCTGCATGGCCTCGGTCTTGCCCTGCTGGAAGTTGAACGTCAGCTGGTCGACGTGCTTGTTGAACCGCTGGCGCAGCTGGTCCGGCGGGAAGTTCTGCAGGACGTCGTTCTGCAGGATGAGCGACTCGACGTGCTGGCGCTCGGCCGGGTCGACCGACCCGTCGGCGGCCGCGACCAAGGCGCACATGGCCATGGTGGCGTCACGGTAGGCACCGCTCTTGAGCTCCGTCTTGAGGGAGGTGAGCTGGGTCTTGAGCAGACCCACGAGCTGAGCCTTCGAGCCCCCGCCGGAACCCGACCCCGACCTCGACCCCGGGAGGCCGTGCCCGCCGGAGCCGCGCGCCCCCTGCGACTGCTGCAGACCCTTGGCCTGGTCCTTGATCCGGTCCCACATCGCCATCCGTGCCACCTCGGCTACCCGTTACCTGTGCCGCGCGTGGTCCGCGCGTCCTCCTGCCAACGCCTTCCCCCGTCGCGAAGTTCCCCCCGCATACGAAACCCATCCGGGCGCCCGCGAAGTTCCCTCGCGGTATCCCTTGCGGCTTCACAACCTGACGACTAGTCATATGACTAATCGAAACAAGGGCCATGCCGTACGGCACAACTCCCTGGAGGGCACGTGAAGTTCTCCGTCATCTTCGAGGCGCAGCTCGCCGACCCGACCGTCGAGCGCGAGCACCAGGTCATTCGCGACAGTGTCGAACAGGCGGTTTTCGCCGAAGAGATGGGTTTCGACCGCGTTTGGGCGGTCGAGCACCACTCTCTCAAGTGGTACGCGCACATGAGCGCACCGGAAATCTTCCTGACCTGGGTGGCCGCGCGCACCAGCACCATCAGGGTCGGACACGGCGTCGTCTGCATGCCGTTCAACTTCAACCACCCCGCGCGGGTCGCCGAGCGCGCCGCCATGCTGGACCTGCTCTCCGGCGGCCGGCTCGACCTGGGCGCGGGCCGCGGCGGCACGGCGCAGGAGACATCGCTGTGCGGCGTGGACAAGGAACGTACGACCCAGGAGGTCGAGGAGGCGCTCCGGATCATCGGAAAGGCATGGGAGAAGGAGGAGTTGGAGCACCACGGCGAGCTCCTCGACATCGACCCGCACCCGATCCTGCCGCGCCCGAAGCAGACCCCGCACCCGCCGCTGTTCCTCGCGTGCAGCAGGACCGAGACGCTGACCCAGGCGGCCGAACTCGGCATCGGCGCCCTGGTGATGGGCTTCGCGGGGCCCGAGTCGATCGCCGCGATGCGCACGGCGTACGACGCGGCGATCGCGGCCCGCACCGACGCGCGCTTCGTGTCGAGTGTCGTCAACGACCACTTCTCCGTGCTCTGCCCGACGATCGTGCTCGACGACCGCGAGACGGCACGGCGCGTCGGCATCCGCGGGCAGCGGTTCTTCGCGCAGTCCATCGGCCACTGGTACGGCGGTGCCGGAATCCCCGACGAGGCGGTCGTCGAGGGCGGTGACGAGGCCGCCGAGATGCGCAAGGCCGCCGAGCAGGTCGTCGCGCGCCTGCACGAGCACAACATTCCGGTACGCCCCACGTCGACCGCCACGTTCAACGCCGACCACGCGTACGGCACCGCCGACGACGCCATCGCGTACGTGGAGCGCCTGCGCGACGCGGGGGCCGACGAGATCATGTGCCTCATCCAGATGGGCACGGTCCCGCAGGAGGCATGCATGGAGACCCTGCGGCAGTGGGGCGAGAAGGTCATCCCGCACTTCCGCCCCCAGGAGGCGGGAGCCGCGTGATGCCCCCGCCTCGGCGCTCGCGAGGCGAGCCCCGCCCGGTGCCTCCCCTTTTGTGCCCGGAAGGCGAGCCCCGCCCGAAACCCCCGCTTCCGCCCCCGGATGGCGGGAGCCGTCCCGTGCCTCCACTCCCGCGCCCAGGAAGTGAGCGCCCTCCCCTGTCTCCGGACCGTCTCGCCCTGTCTCCGGACCGCCTCGCCCCTGCCGCCCGCCCCCTCGTCGACGCCCTGGCCGCGGCCTTCCCGGACGTCGGCGGTGCCGTCACCGACGCCGTCGAGGCCCGGCGGATGCTGGACGCCGGGCCTCGCGCGAAGCCGCCGCCCAAGCGGTCCCGCGCCGTCGGCTCCGTCGTGGACCGCGTCATACCGGGTCCCGTCGACGCGCCCGACCTCCCCGTACGCGTCTACCTGCCGGACCCGGACGGCTTCCCGGCCCCGCGCCCGACCGTCGTCTTCTTCCACGGCGGCGGCTACACCCTGTGCGGTCTCGACTCCCACGACGCCACGGCCCGCGGCCTGTGCGCGCGGGCGGGGGCCGCCGTGGTCTCCGTCGCGTACCGCCTGGCCCCCGAGCACCGCTTCCCCGCGGCCGTCGACGACGCGTACGCGGCGCTGTGCTGGGCGGCCGCCGAGTGCGCGGCACTCGGCGGCGCCCCGGGGGCGCTCGTCACCGCGGGGGACAGCAGCGGCGGCGGGCTCGCCACCGCCGCGGCCCTCAGGGCGCGGGACCTGCGAGGGCCCGCCGTCGCGCTGCAGGTGCTGATCTATCCCGTGCTCGACGCCGCCCAGGACACGGCCTCCTACCGGGAGAACGCCGAGGGCTACTTCCTGACCGCCGCGCACATGCGCTGGTTCTGGCAGCAGTACCTTGGCCCCGACGGCGACGGAACGCACCCCCTCGCCTCGCCGCTGCGGGCCGCCGACCTCGCCGGACTGCCGCCCGCGCACGTCGTCACCGCGGGCTGCGATCCGCTGTGTGACGAGGGGGTCGCCTACGCACAGCGCCTGCGGGCCGCCGGCGTGGAGGTCGCCCTGGCCCACTACCCGGAGATGTTCCACGGCTTCCTCGGCTTCCCCGACCTGCTGCCCGAGGCGGGGCGGGCGGTGGCAAATGTGACAGAAGCCATCGCTTCCGTGGCAGGGGGCAGGAAAAACAGCGGTGGAGCAGGGGGTGGCACAGGATAATTTCCCGAGGTCCCTCTTGTCGCGGAGAACCTCGCATGCATACGGTGTCCTTACGCGAGGTTCTCCCGTGGAGGATGGGTCATGACGGAAATTCTTGTGCAGGCGGGTACGGAGGGTGCGGTTCCTTCCGCTGGTGGGCGGGTGGTGGACCACCCGGCGTGGCCGGTGCTCAAGGATGCCGTGGAAGAGATCAGGCCCTGGCAGTCCGCGGACGGCTCCATCGACTTCACGGCCGACGGCGCTCCCGCGAAGTCCGTCGCCGAGCTGGCCGTGGACCGCGTGATCTCCGCGGTCGAGCAGCTCGCCCCGCTCCTGCCGCACGACGCCGCGTACCACCAGGCGCTCGTCGCGGACCTGCGCCGCTGGGCCGCGGGCGGTTTCGAGGTGCCGGACTTCCTGGACTCGCTGCTGGCCTTCCAGCCCGCGGCGCACCGCGAGGACGGCCTGCAGCACCTGGTCGTCTTCCCGATGTACACGCAGAACGGCAACCCCGACCGCAACCTCGAGGCGGTCGTGCTGCGCATGGTCTGGCCCGACTGGCTGGCCGAGCTGGAGCGCACGCGCTACGACAACCCGCTGTTCTGCGGCATCACCTTCGAGGACTTCACCGCCGGGTACGACACGAACTCGGCCGTCCTCTTCCCCGAGACGATCGCCGTGCGCGAGGCCCCCGAGCGCTTCTCCTGGGGCGGCATCTTCTGCGACCGCGAGGCGGCCCGCTTCCGCCGCGTCACCGAGGCCGCCGTGGACCTCCTCGGGCTCGAACTGCCCGACGACATCCGGGCGATGGTCGGCGACCAGGACCGCTGCCAGCAGGCGTTCGTCCTGTGGGACATGGTCCACGACCGCACCCACAGCCACGGCGACCTGCCCTTCGACCCCTTCATGATCAAGCAGCGCCAGCCGTTCTGGATGTACGGCCTGGAGGAGCTGCGCTGCGACCTCACCGCCTTCAAGGAGGCCGTGAAGCTGGAGGCCGAGGGCGTCCCTCAGGCGCGTGACGTGCAGTACGCCGTCCTCTTCGACCGGATGTTCCGCTTCCCGGTCACCGGCGACCGCGTCAAGAACTACGACGGGCTCGGCGGCCAGCTGCTCTTCGCCTACCTCCACAAGCACGACGTGGTCCGCTGGACCGACAACCAGCTCAGGATCGACTGGGAGCGCGCGCCGCAGATCACCAACCAGCTGTGCGGCGAGATCGAGGACCTCTACCGGGCCGGCATCGACCGCCCGAAGCTGGTCCACTGGTTCGCCGCGTACGACCTGGTCTCCCGCTATCTCGCCCCGCACCCCGGGTCGCGCTGGGCCAAGGGCCCCGACGCCCTGGACACCTCGCTGCCGCCGCGCAAACTCGTCGACGAGGTGCTTCCCGACGAGTTTCCGCTCAGCATGTTCTATGAGGCGCTCTCCAAGAAGCTGAAGAACGTGATCGCCTCCACCAAGGGGATCACCGCTTCCACGAACGCCGAGAAGGTCGCCGCGTGAGCGGCCGCCAGGAGGAGGCGAGGACCATGTCCGCACTCGATGGAGCCGTGATCGCGGTGGCAGGGGCGGCCGGACCGGCCGGGCGGGCCACCCTGCTGAGGCTGGCCGAGGCAGGAGCCACCGTCGTGGCGTCGGACGCCGACGCGGCGCGCCTCGCGGAAGCGGTGGACGCCGCGCGGTACGCGCACGGCGGGGCCACCGTCGTCGGTGACACGGTCGACCTCCTCGACCTGGACGCCGCCCGTGAGTGGGCGACGCGCACGGAGAAGGAGTTCGGGCGGATCGACGGCCTGGTCCACCTCGTCGGCGGCTGGCGCGGCAGTGCCAGCTTCGCCGAGACCGACCTCGCCGACTGGGACCTGCTCGAAAAGCTCCTGATCCGCACCGTGCAGCACACCTCCCTCGCCTTCGAGGACGGTCTGCGGCGCAGCGACCGCGGCCGCTATCTGCTCATCAGCGCGGCGGGCGCGTCCAAGCCGACCGCGGGCAACGCGGCGTACGCGGCCTCCAAGGCGGCGGCCGAGGCCTGGACGCTCGCCCTCGCGGACGCCTTCCGCAAGGCGGGGGGCGAGGACGGGCCGCGCGCGGCGGCTGCCATCCTGGTGGTCAAGGCGTTGGTGCACGACGCGATGCGCGCGGAGCGGCCCAACGCGAAGTTCGCGGGCTTCACGGACGTCAAGGAACTGGCCGAGGCCATCGCGGGCGTCTGGGAGCGGCCCGCCGGGGAAGTGAACGGAAACCGCCTGTGGCTGACCGAGAAGCCGTGAACCCTCCGAAGACCGATGCCCGGCGTCATCACGACCCCGACGTCCGCGGCTTCGCGAGCGACAACTACGCGGGCGCGCACCCGGAGGTGATGGCCGCCCTGGCGCTCGCCAACGGCGGCCACCAGATCGCGTACGGAGAAGACGACTACACCGATCACCTCCAGCAGGTGATCCGGGGTCACTTCGGCGCCACCGCCGAGGCGTTCCCGGTGTTCAACGGCACGGGCGCCAACGTCGTCGCGCTCCAGGCGGTCACCGACCGCTGGGGCGCGGTGATCTGCGCCGAGTCCGCGCACATCAATGTGGACGAGGGCGGCGCCCCCGAGCGCATGGCCGGCATCAAGCTGCTCACGGTGCCCACGCCCGACGGCAAGCTCACCCCCGAGCTGATCGACAGGCAGGCGTTCGGCTGGGACGACGAGCACCGTGCGATGCCGCAGGTCGTCTCGATCGCGCAGAACACCGAACTGGGCACGCTGTACACGCCCGAGGAGATCCGCGCGATCTGCGACCACGCGCACCAGCTCGGCATGAAGGTGCACCTGGACGGCTCGCGGATAGCCAACGCGGCGGCCGCTCTCGACGTCCCGATGCGGACGTTCACCAACGCGGTCGGCGTGGACATCCTCTCGCTGGGCGGCACCAAGAACGGCGCGCTGTTCGGCGAGGCCGTCGTGGTCATCAACCAGGACGCGGTGCGCCACATGAAGCACCTGCGCAAGATGTCCATGCAGCTCGCCTCCAAGATGCGTTTCGTGTCCGTGCAGTTGGAGGCCCTGCTCGCCAAGGACCTGTGGCTGCGCAACGCCCGGCACGCCAACGAGATGGCGCAGCGCCTGGCCGAGGGCGTCCGCTCCGTGCACGGCGTGGAGATCCTCTACCCCGTCCAGGCCAACGCCGTCTTCGCGCGCCTGCCGCACGACGTGAGCGAGCGCCTGCAGAAGCGGTACCGCTTCTACTTCTGGGACGAGGCGGCGGGCGACGTCCGCTGGATGTGCGCGTTCGACACGCGCGAGGAGGACGTCGACGGGTTCCTCGCGGCGCTCAAGGAGGAGATGGCGCGCTGACCGCCGCCGCGGTGGCGCCCTCCGCATAGCTGCATAGGTATACGGCTGATCGTAAAGTCATTGACTTGCGGTCGGTCGTATTCCTATGCTCCCGTGGCATGCAGCTGATCCAGGAGAGCTCTGACCTGTCCGCCTACTTGGCCGCCGACGAGGTCGTCGATCATCACCACCCGCTCGTACGCGAGACCGCCGCACGCCTCGCCGACAAGGCGGCGGATTCATACGTATACGCGCAGGCCGCCTATGAGTTCGTGCGCGACACCATCCCGCACTCCGCCGACAGCGGCGACATGCGCGTCACCTGGCGCGCCTCCGACGTCCTCGCGCAGGGCACCGGCATCTGCCACGCCAAGGCCCACGCGCTGGCCGCGCTGCTGCGGGCCGAGGACATCCCGACCGCGCTCGCCTACCAGCGGCTGACCCATGACGCGGGGAGCGGGCACTGCGTGCACGGGCTCATCGCCGTGCGTTTCCACGGGAGTTGGCACCGGCAGGACTGCCGGGGGAACAAGCCGGGCGTCGACGCCCAGTTCTCGCTGGCCGGGGAGCGGCTGGCCTGGGTGCCCGACGCCGAGTACAACGAGATGGACTATCCAGTACTCTATGCTGCACCGCATCCGGCGGTCCTGCGCGTCATGAAGGAGGCCCCGGACAGGCCGTACCTGTGGGAGCACCTTCCCGACGCGCTCTGACCAGCCCCGCCCGACGAGGCCCGCCCCGACGCAGCAAGGCATCCCGATGACACATGCGCCTCACGCGCCACTCACGCTCACCGTCTCCGACGAGGTGCGCACCCTCGCGCCCGGCTTCACCCACGTCGCCGTCGAGGCGTACGGACTCCTCAACGGGCCCAGCACCGACGCCACTTCGGCCCTCCTCGACGAGGCGGCGCGGCGACTGGCCGTACGCCTGGACGGGCGCGCGCCGCACGAGGACCCGCACATGGCCGCCTGGCGCGCCGCGTACACGGCGTTCGGCGCGAAGCCCTCGCGCACCCGAAACTCCGCCGAGGCGCTCGCCAAGCGGGCCCTCGCGGACGGCGGTCTGCCCCGCATCAACACCCTCGTCGACCTCTACAACGCGATCAGCGTGGCCCATCTGATCCCGGTCGGCGGCGAGGACCTGGACCTGATCAAGGGAGGCATGCGCCTGGTGCGGGCCACGGGCGACGAGGACTTCGTCACCGCGGCCGCGGGGGAGGCGGTCGTCGAGCACCCGGACGCCGGCGAGGTCGTGTGGTGCGACGACCAGGGCGTCACCTGCCGCCGCTGGAACTGGCGCCAGGGCCCGCGCACCCGCCTCACCGAGGAGTCGGTGAACGCGATCTTCCTGCTCGAGGGCATGGGCCCGCAGGCCGGTCTCGAGGCGGCGGGCGCCGAACTCGCCGAGCTCCTGGAGAAGTTCAGCCCCGGTGCGCGGATCGCGCTCCGCGCACCGGAGTAAGGGGCTGGTTCAGCCCGCCTCGGCGGCCTTCACCTCGGCGGGGGTCGGCGCCGTGCCGCCGAGGTGCGCCGGCATCCACCACGTGTCGTCCGGGCCCTTGGGGCGCACCGGATAGGCGCGCTGCGCGGCCTCCAGGAGCTCCTGGCAGCGCTCGCGCAGGCGCCGGGTGATCGCGCCCGCGTACTGGTCCTTGGGGGCCTCCACCGGCTCGCCGACGCGGATCGTGATCGGCAGGTGGCTGCGCTTGAAGTTGCGCGGGTGCCCCTTGGTCCACAGCCGCTGCGTGCCCCACAGGGCCATCGGGATGAGCGGCACCCCGGCCTCCTGGGCCAGGCGGGCGGCGCCCGACTTGAAGGTCTTCAGCGTGAAGGACTGCGAGATCGTCGCCTCGGGGAAGACGCCGACGATTTCCCCGGAGCGCAGCGAGTCCAGGGCGTGGGCGTAGGCCGCCTCGCCCTGCTTGCGGTCGACGGGGATGTGCTTCATCCCGCGCATCAGCGGCCCGGAGATCTTGTGGCGGAACACCGACTCCTTCGCCATGAAGCGCACCAGGCGCTTCTGCGGCAGGGCGGCGAGGCCGTCGAAGATGAAGTCGAGGTAACTGATGTGGTTGCTGACCAGGACCGCACCGCCGGAGCGTGGGATGTTCTCCGACCCCTTGCAGTCGATCTTCAGGTCCCATGCCTTGAACAGGGTTTTGGCGGCACCGATGACCGGACGGTAGACAAGCTCTGCCATGGGTGGGGAGGGCCCTTCGTTTCTGCCTGGGGAGGGGGCTCCCGGCGGGAAAGTTACGCAGCCGTAGGTTTTCGGCGTTTTGCAGATCGTGCCCCATCAACGGACGGCTGGCCACCCTTGGTGCCGCGGATCCGGGAGATTCTCGTCACGTCGGAATCTTTGCGGACGTGTGAGCGCTGTACGGAGGAGCGAATGGGTACGGCGTACGGGATCAGGGCGTCGGGGCGGGAGGCAAGTGGTGCGAGGACGCGACACCGGGCAACGGCTCGGCGCGGCGGACATCGGCGGAGCGCTGGGGGAGCGGGCCACGCTCGTGCAGTTCTCCAGCGCCTTCTGTCAGCCCTGCCGCGCCACCCGCAGAGTTCTCGCGGACGTCGCCGCGATGGTCCCGGGCGTCTCCCACGTGGAGATCGACGCCGAGGATCGCCTGGAACTCGTACGCGAGCTGCGCGTCCTGAAGACCCCGACCGTGCTCGTCCTGGACGGGGACGGCCGCGTGGTGCGGCGCGCCGTCGGGCAGCCCCGCAAGGCCGATGTCATCGCCGCTCTGGGCGAGGCAGTGTGAGCGGCTGCCGCGCAGGTCACGGCGCACGACCCGGCGGTGCGGCAGTGATCCTTCTTTCATCTCACGGAATGCACTTGACTGCATGTGCCATCTGTCGCGAGCCTGCATCCATGCCTCGGGACCTCCTTCTGTACGAGCGCGTCCACGTCGACCTCGCCCGCCATGCCAGCGCGCGCTGTCGGCACTGCTGAGCACCGACGACCTGGTTCGCACCTCCGGCAGAAGGACAATTCCATGACGGCATCGACCGCCCTCGGCACCTCCCGGCCCACCGCCCCCGATCTGCTGCGCTCGGTCTTCCGGCGACACGCCGCGGGGGTCGCGGTGATCACTGCCGCGCAGGGCTCGCGCCCCGTCGGCTTCACCGCCACCTCGCTCACCTCCGTCTCGGCCGAGCCGCCGATGATCTCGTTCGGCATCGGCACCGGCGCCTCCAGCTGGCCCACGGTCTCCGAGGCCGCGCACGTCGGCGTCCACATACTCGGCGAGCACCAGCAGGAGCTGGCCGCCACCTTCGCCCGCAGCGGCGCCGACCGCTTCGGCGCGCCCACGAGCTGGCGCGAGGGGCCCGAAGGGGTGCCCGTGCTCGACGGCGCGCTGGCGTGGCTGGTCTGCCGGATCGTGGCGCGCGTGCCCGCGGGCGACCACCGTCTGGTGCTCGCGGAGGTCGTCGACGGCGACCCCGCGGGCGAGGGCCGCCCGCTCCTGTACCACCAGGGGCGCTTCAACGCTCTGCGCGACTGAGAGTTCCCGGCGGACCGGCGCTCCGGTCGATTACGGAGCGTTGGGAAGGTCACAGTTCAAAGCGCTTGCTTAGTGGGAATGAACTGGGTGTACTCATGAGTAATATTTCGATCGGAGCGCGGGCCGCCCCGACCGGGATCCGCCGCTTCAGGCGCCTATGCTGCCTGCAAGAAGGCAGTGGCCATGAACCAAGGCAGCAGCCCAGTTAAGACGATGCAGTAGGAGAGCCGGCGTGAGCTTGAGGATCGTTGTCTGTGTGAAGTACGTGCCCGACGCCACCGGCGACCGGCACTTCGCCGATGACCTGACCGTCGACCGCGACGACGTCGACGGCCTCCTTTCGGAACTCGACGAGTACGCGGTCGAGCAGGCACTGCAGATCGCCGACGAGGCGGACGACGCGGAGATCACCGTGCTGACCGTCGGCCCCGAGGACGCCAAGGACGCGCTCCGCAAGGCGCTCTCCATGGGTGCCGACAAGGCCGTCCACGTCGAGGACGACGACCTGCACGGCACCGACGTGATGGGCACCTCGCTGGTGCTCGCCAAGGCCATCGAGAAGACCGGTTACGACCTGGTCATCGCCGGTATGGCCTCGACCGACGGCACCATGGGCGTGCTGCCGGCGATCCTCGCGGAGCGCCTGGGCGTCCCGCAGGTCACGCTGCTGTCCGAGGTCTCGGTCGAGGACGGTGTCGTCAAGGGCCGCCGTGACGGCGACACCGCCAGCGAGCAGCTGGAGGCCTCCCTGCCGGCCGTCGTGTCGGTGACGGACCAGTCGGGCGAGGCCCGTTACCCGTCCTTCAAGGGCATCATGGCCGCCAAGAAGAAGCCGGTGGAGTCGCTCGACCTGGACGACCTGGACATCGACGCCGAAGAGGTCGGCCTCGAGGGTGCCTGGACCAAGGTCGACTCCGCCGCCGAGCGTCCGGCCCGCACGGCCGGCACGATCGTCAAGGACGAGGGCGAGGGCGGCAAGCAGCTCGCCGCCTTCCTTGCGGAGCAGAAGTTCATTTAGACACAGCCTCGCGGGCCAGAAGTTCATCTGAGCTCCAGTCGCCCCGTTGCCGCTCCCAAGACCTTCGCATCAAGCAGGAGATTGAAGTCCCATGGCTGAAGTTCTCGTCTACGTCGACCACGTGGACGGCGCCGTCCGCAAGCCCACCCTGGAGCTGCTGACCCTGGCCCGCCGCATCGGCGAGCCCGTCGCCGTCGCGCTGGGCAACGGCGCCGCCGACACCGCCGCCGCGCTCGCCGAGCACGGCGCCGTCAAGGTCCTCACCGCGGACGCCCCCGAGTTCGCCGACTACCTCGTCGTACCGAAGGTGGACGCGCTCCAGGCCGCGTACGAGGCCGTCTCCCCGGCCGCCGTGCTCGTCCCGTCGTCCGCCGAGGGCAAGGAGATCGCGGCCCGCCTCGCGGTCCGCATCAAGTCCGGCATCATCACGGACGCCGTCGACCTCGAGGCCGGCGACGAGGGCCCGGTGGCCACGCAGTCCGCGTTCGCCGCCTCCTTCACCACCAAGTCCCGTGTCTCCAACGGCACCCCGGTCATCACGGTCAAGCCGAACTCGGCCGCCGTGGAGCCCGCCCCGGCCGCCGGCGCCGTCGAGGCGCTCTCGGTCTCCTTCTCCGAGAAGGCCACCGGCACCAAGGTCGTCTCGCGCACCCCGCGCGAGTCGACGGGCCGCCCCGAGCTGACCGAGGCCGCGATCGTGGTCTCCGGCGGCCGTGGCGTGAACGGCGCCGAGAACTTCTCGATCATCGAGAACCTCGCCGACTCGCTCGGTGCCGCCGTCGGCGCCTCGCGTGCCGCGGTCGACGCCGGCTGGTACCCGCACTCCAACCAGGTGGGCCAGACCGGTAAGTCGGTCTCCCCGCAGCTGTACATCGCCTCCGGCATCTCCGGCGCGATCCAGCACCGCGCCGGCATGCAGACCTCGAAGACCATCGTGGCCATCAACAAGGACGCCGAGGCCCCGATCTTCGACCTGGTCGACTACGGCGTGGTCGGCGACCTCTTCGAGGTCGTCCCGCAGCTCACCGAAGAGGTCAAGTCCCGCAAGGGCTGAGCTCGTCGATCGCCCGAGGCCCCCGTTCCCGCACGCCGCGGGGCCGGGGGCCTTCGCGCGTCACAGCGTCAGGCTCGCCTGTACGGGCAGGTGGTCGCTCGGGAACTGCCCGTCCAGGGAGAAGGTGTTGATCGACGCCTCGTGGACGCGGGTCCCGCGCGTCGCGAGGATCCAGTCGATGCGGTCGCCGTCCGGGGTGAGCGGCTTGTAGCCGTGGAAGGTGGCGTACGCCTTGCTGCGCCGGTCCGCGGCGTCCCAGGTGTCGATGAGCCCGGCGCCCAGGAGCGTCTCGTAGACCGGGTTCTTGTGCGCGGCCACGTTGAAGTCGCCCGTCACGACGAGCGGCAGGGACGGGTCGAGGTGCCCCGCGCGTTCGACGATCAGGGACGCGGCACGCGCGCGTGCGTACTGGGAGGCGTTGTCCAGATGGGTGTTGAGGACGTACAGCTCCTGGTCCGTGCGCAGGTCGTGGAAGCGGACCCGGGTGACCATGCGTATGGAGCCGCCGCCCCAGGTGTTGGACCCGATGACGTCCGGGGTGTCCGAGAGCCAGAAGTGGTCGTACTCGACCGGGGCCAGCCTGCGGGTGTCGTAGTAGACGGTCATGAACTCGTCGCGGCTGCCGCCCGCGCGGCCGGTGCCGATCCAGTCGTAGTGCGGGCCGAGGTCGGCCGCGATGTCCCGCACCTGCTGGTAGAGGCCTTCCTGGGTGCCGATGACGTGCGGCCTCGCGCGGCGCAGCAGCTCCCGGGTGACCGGGCGGCGGTCGGCCCAGGTGTGGGGCGGAGTGGCGCTCGCGTAGCGGAGGTTGAACGACATGACCTCAAGGCGGCGGCCCGGTCGCTCCACGGCGCTCGCAGGTCCGGCCGACAGCGCCGTGCTGAACAGGGGAAGCGCGGCGGCGGCCGCGAAGACGGTCCGCAGTCCAAAGCGGCGCGTGACACGGGAGTCGGTGGGCACACGGTCTCCTTCGGTTCGGGGCGCGCGGTCAGGATGGGGTGCGCGCGTGCGCGTGCGGAAGCAGGATCTGAGACAGCCGGACAGGATCCGGGACGGCTGGAGAAGGATCCGGGACGCGCGTGAACTCCCGTGGTCGGGGACGGGTCCAGGACGCGAGAGGGTGTTGACCAGCACGAAGGTCACGGATAACTTCGCCATACGGATTGTTGATTCCGTGGAGCGGAAATGCCGGGCGCGGCACCGAGCGTGTGGAGGATGCGGGAATGGGTCAGCAAGAGAAGGTGGCAACGAGCCTCGCCGGCGCGGTCAGCGAGGGCATCAGCGCTTCCCTCGCCCCGGTGGACGCGGAGCTGGAGCGCCGTTACCCCGGAGACCCGGGCACGCGCCAGCCCGTCCACACCGTGTACGTCCCCGGCGAGCAGTTCGCCGCCGACTCCATCCGGACCTGGGGCGACAAGGCCCTGGCGATGCTCGACGAGCACGCCCCGGACGCCGCCTCCTTCGCCTCGGTCCTCGGCCTGGGCGACGACCTCGCCGAGGCCGTCTACACGCGCGTGCGCGCCAAGCTGGAGCGCGAGCCCGTTGAAGACCTGCGCATCGACTTCGAGGACGGCTACAAGGGCGCCGACGAGGACCAGGACGCCGCCCGCGCGGCCCGCCTGGTCGCCGAGGCCTACAAGAACGGCACCGCGGCCCCGTACATGGGCATCCGCATGAAGTGCATGGAGGAGGCGGTCCGCGACCGCGGCATCCGCACCCTCGACGTCTTCCTGTCCGGCCTCATGGAGGCGGGCGGCCTGCCCGACGGCCTCGTCCTGACGCTGCCCAAGGTGACCTACCCCGAGCAGGTCACCGCGATGGTGCGGCTCCTGGAGGAGTTCGAGAAGGCGCGCGGTCTGGAGCGCGGCCGGATCGGCTTCGAGATCCAGATCGAGACCAGCCAGTCCATCCTCGCCACCGACGGCACCGCCGCCGTCGCCCGGATGGTCCAGGCCGCCGAGGGCCGCGCCACCGGCCTGCATTACGGCACCTTCGACTACAGCGCCTGCCTCGGCGTCAGCGCCGCCTACCAGGCCAGCGACCACCCGGCCGCCGACCACGCCAAGGCCGTCATGCAGGTCGCCGCCGCGGGCACCGGAGTGCGCGTCTGCGACGGCTCCACCAACGTCCTGCCGGTCGGCTCCACCGCGAAGGTCCACGACGCCTGGCGGCTGCACTACGGCCTCACCCGGCGCGCCCTGGCCCGCGCCTACTACCAGGGCTGGGACATGCACCCCGGCCACATCCCCACGCGCTACGCCGCCGTGTTCGCTTTCTACCGCGAGGGCTTCGAGGCGGCCGCCGCGCGCCTGGCCGCCTACGCGGGGCACCACGAGGGCGGCGACGTGGCCGACGAGCCCGCCACCGCCAAGGCGCTCGCCGGGTATCTGCTGCGCGGCCTGGACTGCGGCGCCCTCGACGCCGGCGAGGTGACCCGGCTCACCGGCCTGACGCTGGCCCGGCTGCAGGGCTTCGCGGGACCGCGCCGCGGCGACCTCACGGTGTCGGGCAAGTAACACCGGCCACTGATTGTCACCGCTGCCCCGTAGTCTGTACGCCACAGAACGTGGTGTCGCAGGAACGGGGCAGCGGTGTCTTCGGGGGATCAGGAACAGACGGGCGGGGTCGGCAGGCTCCTCGCCGGGCGCTATCGCGTCGTGGCGCAGCTGGGGCGCGGCGGCATGGGCGTCGTGTGGCGCGCCATGGACGAGGTGCTGCACCGCGAGGTCGCGGTCAAGGAACTGCGCACGTACACGGACGCGGGCGGGCTCGAACTGGCCGATCTGCGCCTGCGGATGCAGCGCGAGGCCCGCGCGGCCGCCCGGGTGCGTCACCCCGGAGTGGTCGCCGTGCACGACGTGGCGGAGGTCGAGGGCCGCCCGCTGATCGTGATGGAGCTCGTCGACGGCCCCTCCCTGGACGACGTGCTGCGCGACCGCGGCACCCTCGACCCCCGCGAGGCCGCGGGGATCGGCGCCAAGGTCATGGAGGCCCTGGCCGCGGCGCACGCCGTGGGCGTCCTGCACCGCGACGTGAAGCCCGGCAACATCCTCCTGGGTACCGGCGGCCGCGTCGTCCTCACCGACTTCGGCATCGCCACGATGGACGACCCGGGCGACGGCTCGTCCACCCACCTCACCCGCAGCGGCGAACTGGTCGGCTCGCTGGACTACTTGGCGCCCGAGCGAGCCCAGGGCAACGACCCGGGCCCCGCCTCCGACGTCTGGGCGCTCGGCGCGACCCTGTACGCCGCGGTGGAGGGCTCCTCGCCCTTCCGGCGTACGTCGACGTGGTCCACGCTCACCGCGATCGTCGCCGACCCGCTGCCCGAGCCGCGGCGCTCGGGGTTCCTCACGCCCGTCCTGCAGCAGCTCATGCACAAGGACCCGAAGGCGCGCCCCGACGCGGACGCCGCGCGGCGGCTGCTGGCCGGGGTGGCGGCGGGCGGGGCGGCACCCGGGGACTTCGGTGGCCCCGGGGTGTACGGGGGCACGGAGCGCAGCATCCCGAGCGGACCCCCGCCGGGCTTCGGCCCGCCCTCCGCGATGGCGCAGGCGCCGGCTCCCGTCCCGGACCCCGCTCCGGCCCCACCGCCCGGGCCCTTCCTGGGGCAGCAGGTGGAGCACCAGGTGGGACAGCAGGGCGCCGCGCCCGCGGGCCTCGCCGAGACCCGTTCCGCCCCGCGCCCGCGCCGGGGCCGCGTGGTGCTCGCCGCCGCTGCCGTGGCCGTGGTCCTCGCGGTGACCGGAGGCGCGGTGGCCTTCCTCAACTCCAGGGGCGACAGCGGCACGCAGGCGCGCGAGGACGTGAACCCGGGGCGTGCGGGCTCGACCGCGGACGACGGCAGCAACGGCCCGCTCGGCGGCGAGTCGAAGCGCCCCAAGCCCTCGGAGCAGGGCGACAAGAAGACCCGCGAGCCGGACGCGAAGCCCTCCGGTGACGCCGAGGGCACCGGCAAGGACGGCGCGGGCGCCGAGGACCGCGACAAGGGCGGCAAGGGCGGGGGCGACGACACGTCCTCCTCGCGCCCCGACCCCACCACCAAGCCGACCGACGGCGGTGCGGACGGCTCAGGAGGCTCGGGGGACGGCGGCGGTGGCGGCACCGCGCCGGATCCCGTCTGCCACCCGGCGGGCGGCGGCAAGTACAACTGCGACGTGTGGCGCACCGCGAAGTCGTACACGGCGGGCGGCGCCGAGGCAGGCACGCTGAACGCGGGCACGAACTATTTCTACTGCCAGCAGAACCTGGGCCGCCGCGAGACGTACGGCCGGTGGACGAACGTCTGGTGGGCCAAGACGGACGACGACAGCGGCAACACGAACGTGTTCGTCAGCGACGTCTACATCAAGGGCGGCGACAACGACAAGCCGCTGCCGGGCCTGCCCACCTGCTGACCCCCGGCAGGGAGAGGGGGCTCGTGCCCATGAGTGAAACCCACGACACCGGCAGGACGGACGAGCTGTACGACCGTGTCCGCGCGGCCGTCGAGGAGACGGACACGGGGACGGAGTACCGGCTGCGACGGACGGGCCGGGGCTTCGACCTGGCCGCGGACGTCCCGACGACGAGCCGTCACACCACCCAGGTGCACACCTACCGGGTCGAGTTGAGACCGCAGGACGGGACGTTCGTCATGACGGACGTCGTCGTCACCGAGCAGCACGGCCCGGGTCCCGCACGCGGGCGGACCGTGACGACCGGCCGGAGCAGGTACCGCACCTGGAGCCGCTCCCTGGACGGAACCGAGCGCCACAGCTTCGCCTCCGCCGACGGCCACCGGCTGATCCGGGGTGCGGCGGGGGAGTTGGGCTGGCAGGAGATCCGCCCCGCGGGCCAGCGGGCCGCGCGCGTCCTCGGGATCATCGGCGGGCTCGTGGCCTTGGGCACGCTGATGGCGCTGGCGGTCGTCTTCTGGCCCTGAGCGCGGCCGGGCTCCCGCCCGGTCGCCCCGGGTGGCGGGGTCAGTCCGCGGGCGGCAGTTCGCCCGAGCCGCGTGTGATCAGACGCGTGGGCAGTTCGATCCGCTCCGGGGGCCCGGACGCGCCGTCGAGCTGGCGGAAGAGCCGATCCGCCGCCGTCCTGCCCAGCTGCGCCGCGTCCTGCGCGATGACGGTCACCCCGGGGTCGAGCAGATCCGCGAGCTCGATGTCGTCGAAGCCGACCAGAGCCACCGGGCGGTCGAGCGCGGCCAGGACGCGGACGACGGTCACCGTCACGCGGTTGTTGCCCGCGAAGATCGCCGTGACCGGCTCGGGCCCGGCGAGCATCGACTCGGTGGCGGTGCGGACCCGCTCCGGATCGGTGACGCCCAGTGACATCCACGCCTCGTCGACCGGGATGTCCGCGTCCTCCATGGCGGCGCGGTAGCCCCGCAGTCGCTCTATGGCGGTGTGGATGCGGGGCTGGTCACCGATGAAGCCGATGCGGCGGTGGCCGTGCGCGATGAGGTGCGCGACGCCGTCCCGCGCCCCGCCGAAGCTGTCGGAGAGCACCACGTCGGCGTCGATCTTCCCGGCGGGCCGGTCGACGAAGACGGTGGCGACACCGGCGGCGATCTCCGGTTCCAGATAGCGGTGGTCGTCACCCGCGGGGATCACCACGAGGCCGTCGACGCGCCGCGCGCACAGCGCGAGCACCAACTCCTGCTCGCGGTCCGGGTCCTCGGCGCTCGACCCGTTGATGAGCAGCGCGCCGTGCGCGCGGGCGACCTCCTCGACGGCGCGGCTCAGCGGGCCGTAGAAGGGGTCGGCCAGGTCTTCCAGGACGAGGCCGATGCTGGCGGTGCGGCCCTTGCGCAGCACGCGGGCGCTGTCGTTGCGGCGGAAGCCGAGGGCCTCGATGGCCTCCTGGACACGGCGTTCGGTGTCGGGCGTGACGCCCGGCTCGCCGTTGACGACCCGCGAGACCGTCTTCAGGCCGACTCCCGCGCGCGCGGCGACGTCCTTCATGGTCGGACGGTTGCCGTAACGGTTCTCGGGTCGTCGGGCGGCGGTCTCGGCCACGGTGCGCTGTCCTGTCCTGTCGTCGACGCGGGTCACTCATCGGCGTTTCTGGTCTGTCGAGGGTCACGCCAAGGGTCTTCCCTCGGCCTTCCCCCGCGCTTCCCCGGGACCCGTCATGAGCATGTGGCGTCGAGCATAGGGCCTGGACAACGTTGTCAGATGCAAGGAAGACTGTCCTTCGCACTCTCCGGCCTGCCGATACACCAGGAGAACCGACACAGATGCACATGGACCTCGTCGCCGCACTCGACATCGGCGGCACCAAGATCGCCGGAGCCCTGGTGGACGGCCACGGCCGGATCCTCCTGCGCGCCCAGCGGCCGACGCCCGCGCGCGAGGACGGCGACGTCGTGATGCGCGCGGTCGAGGAGGTCCTCGCTGAGCTGACGGCCAGTGAGCTGTGGGCCCGTACGACCGCCGTGGGCATCGGCAGTGCGGGCCCCGTCGACGCGTCGGCGGGCACGGTCAGCCCGGTCAACGTCCCCGGCTGGCGCGGCTATCCGCTGGTGGCGCGGGTCCGCGCGGTGACCGGTGGGCTCCCCGTCGAACTGGTCGGCGACGGCGTGGCGATGACGGCGGCCGAACACTGGCAGGGCGCGGCCCGCGGCCACGACAGCGCGCTGTGCATGGTGGTCTCGACGGGCGTCGGCGGTGGCCTTGTCCTCGGCGGCAAACTGCACCCGGGCCCCACGGGCAACGCCGGTCACATCGGGCACATCAGCGTGGATCTGGACGGCGACGCCTGCCCGTGCGGGGCACGCGGCTGCGTCGAGCGGATAGCCAGCGGCCCGAACATCGCGCGCCGCGCCCTGGAGCGCGGCTGGGTCCCGGGGCCCGACGGTGACGCGTCGGCGGCCGCGGTGGCCACCGCCGCCCGTGCGGGCGACCCGGTCGCCCTCGCCTCCTTCGAACGCGCGGCCCAGGCCCTGGCCGCCGGAATCGCGGCCACGGCCACGCTCGTCGAGATCGACATCGCCGTGATCGGCGGGGGAGTGGCGAAGTCCGGCGACATCCTGTTCACCCCGCTCCGCCGCGCCCTGCGCGAGTACGCGACGCTCTCCTTCACCCGCCGCCTGACGGTGGCCCCCGCCCTGATGGGCACGGACGCGGGCCTGGTGGGAGCGGCGGCGGCAGCGCTGGGCGGCGGGCGGAGCGCGGCGGTGGAGCTGGGGTCCGCGGTGGGGGGCTGAGGGGGTTCCGGGCGCCGCGCCCCTCGTCCTGGATCGCACGCGGCAAGCGAGCCCCCGGTGGACCGGCCCGGGGCAAGTGGGCATTGCCCCGGGCCGGTTGTCAGCGCGTGACAGCCGTCCCGGCCGCCGTCACCCGTGCGACCGCGTCCGGCGCCGGGACCGCCGGCGTGACGGCACGTGACGTCAGGACCGCTGGCGCAACGACACCTGGCGCGCAACGACACCAGGCGTCAGGGCCGCCGACGTACCGGCCTTCGGCGTCACGACCGCTCGCGTGACGACTGCCGGTGTCGGGACCGTCGACGTCACGGCCGTCGACGTCGCGGCCGTCGGCGTCAGCACGTCAGCGTCGCCTCCCCCCAGTCCGCATGGTCGGCGTAGATGCCGTCGCCGCCGTCGGTGACGACGAGGCGTACGACCTGGGCGCCGGTCACGTCCGCGGAGAGAGGCTGCGCCGGCATGGCGTTGGTGAGCACGCCGGTCGACGCCACCTTCTTGTCGTCCGCCCACACCTCGAACGCGACCGTGCCGTCCGCGCGCGTCTCGTCGTCGACACCGACCTCGGCGGTGACCTTCTCGCACGCCCGGCCCGCGTAGTAGGCCACGGAGCTCTCCGCGTGCGCGCCGAGCCCCTTCGCGTACACCTTCTCGCCGATGGTGATCGGCCTGCCGTCACCGGCCGCGCCCTCGCCGTTGCTGGTGTTCCGCTCGACGGGCCCCCAGCCGTTGGTCATCGACAGCCACGGCAGGTCGCCGAGCCCCGAGGCGCCCGCGGGCGGGGCGACGGCCACGCGTACGGACAGCGGCAGGACGTTCTCGGCGCGTACGCCGGTGGGTGAGCGGTACGTCGACTTCAGCGTCAGGTCGTACGTCCCCGGTGCCGTGCCCGCGGGTGCGGTGATCTGCCACGACGTGCGCAGGGACGTGCCGGTCGGGAGCGACCGCGCGGTGGTCGGCGAGGTCGCCCTGACCCGCCAGCCGTCGGGGGCGGTCAGCGAGGCGGTCACCTGGCGGGCGGCGGCGCGGCCGAGGTTGGTGACCGACGTGGTGACCGGTGTGGCCTTGCCCGCCTCGAAGAAGTCGCCGCCGTCCAGGCCGAGTTCGACCGCAGGCGGGTACGTGCTCCACTTGCCGTCGGCCGACACGCGCAGCAGCACGGTGCCGTGCGCGGGGACGGTCGCCGAGATGCCGCCCGCGGTCTGGTAGCTCTTGTGCCGCCACAGGTCGCGCAGCGAGTACCCGGCGGCGTCGGGCAGGCCGACGGCCTTGGCGGTGGTGGCGATGCGCTGCGCGCGGTCGGTCTCGTTGAAGAGTGCGACGGCGCGGCTGCCGTCCTTCATCTCCTTGGAGACGACCCAGCGCCCGTTCTCCGACGACACGACCTCGCCCTGCTTGCCGAGCGCGTCCTGGTCGACCGCGATGACTTCTTCGTTGCCGAGGATCTCGAAGGTCTCCGGGGAGGCCTTGCGCAGGTCGGACCCGATCAGCAGCGGCGCCGCCATGATCGACCACATGGAGAAGTGCGTGCGGTACTCGGTGTCCGTCATGCCGCCGTTGCCGACCTCGAGCATGTCCGGGTCGTTCCAGTGGCCGGGCCCCGCGTACTTCGCGAGCGGCAGGTTGCGCTTCATGATCGACACCATGGAGCCCCAGTTGTCACTGATGTCACCGGTGGTGCGCCACAGATGGCCGACGTCGGCCGCCCACTCCCATGGCTTGTTCTCGCCCCATTCGCAGATGCTGTACACGATGGGCCTGCCGGTGGTCTCCGAGGCGGCCTTCAGCGCGTCGCGCATCGCGATGTACCGCTGCTTGGCGTCCACGCCCTGGTTGTTGCAGTTGTCGTACTTGAGGTAGTCGACGCCCCAGTCCGCGAACTGCTGTGCGTCGCTGCGCTCATGGCCGAGCGCGCCGGGGAACCCGGCCTCGTTGCAGGTCTTGGTCCCCGCGCTGGTGTAGATGCCGAGCTTCAGGCCCTTGGCGTGGACGTAGTCGGCAACTGCCTTGATTCCATTGGGGAATCGCTTCGGATCGGGCACCAACTTGCCGTTGGCGTCGCGCTCGGGCAGCGCCCAGCAGTCGTCGAGGTTGACGTACTCGTAGCCGGCCTTCTTGAGGCCCTTCTCCACGAAGATGTCGGCGATCCCCTTGATCATCGCCTCGTCGAACTCGGCCCTGCAGTGGGTGGAGTTCCAGTTGTTGAAGCCCATGGGCGGGGTGAGGGCGAGCCCGTCGGGAAGTTTCACGTCGGGCTCGGCGGCGGCGCGGTCACCGGCTGTGCCGTCGGCGGCCGCGCGGTCGGCGGTGGCGCGGCCGTCGGCACCGGACTCACCGGCAGAGGCCGGGGCGGCCAGTCCACCGGCACATAACAAAGCAGTGGCCAACGATCCGACCACTCTTCGGTGGATCGTGCGGGATGGGAGATGACGCATCGTTACGTTCCTCCGTATTCGCGGAAGATGAGGGGTTTGCGCGTACGCGTCACAGCTGCGCGCTCACGGTAGGGCGTGTTGGACTCTGTTGGAAGAGGAGCGGTAACGGTTCGGACGCCCGGTGTCGGACCCCTTGACGGCGGTGCCTCTTGGGAGTGAGATCCAACCCTCGCGTTCGGTTGTGTTCGGTTGCACCCCGAGGAGGGGGACATGGCACAGTCATCGTTCAGCGGTCCGGTCGCGCCGAAAGGCATGACAGGACATCGGATGTCCCGACGGAATCTCCTGCGCGGCGCGACCGTCGGAGCGGGGGCGGTCACCCTTCCCGCGCTGCTCAGCGCCTGTGGCGAGAAGCCGGGTGGCAACAAGAACGAAGTCACCATGGGCTCCAACGCCTCGGACGCGGTGCCGAAGAAGGCGTTCCAGGACGCCTTCGACGCGTACAAGAAGAAGACCGGCAAGACCGTCGAGGTCCACACCACAGAGCACAACGAATTCCAGCAGAACATCACGCGCTATCTGCGGGCCACACCGGATGACGTCTTCATGTGGTTCGCCGGATACCGCATGCAGTACTTCGCGGAGAGGGATCTGCTGACCGACATCAGTGATGTGTGGAAGGGCTTCAGCGGCTTCTCCGAGGCGCTGAAGGACCAGTCCACCCACGAGGGCAAGCAGTACTTCGTTCCGTACTACTACTATCCGTGGGCCGTCTTCCACCGCAAGAGTCTCTTCGAGAAACAGGGGTACGAACAGGCCAAGACCTGGGACGAGTTCATCGCCCTCGCCAAGAAGATGCACAAGGACGGGATTCCGGTCGCCTTCTGCGACAAGGACGGCTGGCCCGCGATGGGCACCTTCGACTACATCAACCTTCGCCTGAACGGATACGAATTCCACAAGAGCCTGATGGCGGGCGACGAGGCCTGGACCGACACCAAGGTCAAGAAGGTCTTCGACCTGTGGCGCGAACTCATGCCGTACTACCAAAAGGGCGCCCTCGGTCGTACCTGGGAGGAGGCAGGGCAGGGCCTGCAGCGGCGCAAGACGGGCATGGCCGTCTTCGGGATGCCGCACCCGGGCCAGCAGTTCCCCGCGGACGAGCGCGACGACATCGACTTCTTCGCCTTCCCCGAGATCGATCCCGCGTACGGTCAGGACGCGGTGGAGGCGCCGATCGACGGATTCCTGATCGCCAGGAAGGCCAAGAACATCGACGCGGCCAAGGACCTCCTGAAATGGCTCGGAACCCCCGAGGCCGAGGACGTCTATCTGGCCGGCGACCCGAACAACGTCGCGGTCAACGACGGCGCCGACACCTCCAAGTACAGCCCGCTGCAGAAGAAGTCGGCCGAGCTGGTCTCGGGCGCCAAGCAGATCTCGCAGTTCCTCGACCGGGACACCCGCCCCGACTTCGCGCAGACCGTCATGATCAAGGCCCTGCAGGACTTCATCGACGACCCGAAGAACGTCGACGGCCTGGTCAACAGCATCGAACGGCAGAAGAAGGACATCTTCGCGCAGGACGCCGGCTGACCATGGGCGCACCGCGTACCGCACCGACGAAACGCACCGAGCAGTCGCCGCCGCGTACCGGGCAGGGTCGGCGCGGCGCGAAGCGAAAAGGACGGCGGGGCGGCCCGGCCCGCTTCACACGCCGCGACGTACTCGTCCTCGGCCTGCTCCTTGGCCTTCCGATCCTGATCGAGGCGGTGGTGATCTGGGGCCCGACACTGGCCTCGATCGGACTGTCCTTCACCTCATGGGACGGCATCGGTGACATTCACTGGGTGGGCGGAAAGAACTACGAGAGCCTCGTCGAGAACTATCCCGCCTTTTGGCCGGCCGTCCGCCACAACCTCCTCTGGACAGCCTTCCTCGGCCTGGTGGCAACGCCGTTCGGCCTCTTCCTCGCGGTCCTCATCGACCGCGGCGTGCGGTTCAGCCGCTTCTACCAGTCCGTGCTCTACATGCCGGTGGTGCTCTCGCTCGCCGTGGTCGGCTTCATGGCGCAACTGCTCCTCGGCACCGACCAGGGTGTCATCAACACCCTTCTGGGCAACGAAAAGGACCCCGTCGACTGGCTCGGCAATTCCGACCTCAACATCTGGATGATGATGATCGCCGCGAGCTGGCGGCACACCGGCTACGTGATGATCCTCTATCTCGCCGGTCTGAAATCCGTGGACCCCGCCCTCAAGGAGGCGGCCGCGATCGACGGCGCGAACACCCGGCAGACCTTCTTCCGCGTCGTGTTCCCGACGCTGCGTCCCGTCAATGTCATCGTCGGGGTGATCACGGTCATCGAGGCGCTGCGCGCCTTCGACATCGTGTACGCGGTGAACAAGGGCCGCAACGGCCTGGAGCTGCTCTCCGTCCTCATCACCGACAACATCATCGGCGAGGCGAGCCGCATCGGATTCGGCTCGGCCATCGCGGTCGTCCTGCTCACCGTATCCCTGGGATTCATCGTGACGTTCCTGGTCCAAGAGCTGCGAGGTGCGCGCGACCGATGACGGCAGACCTGCGCACGGCATCCCCGGACCGCCGCCCGCCCACCAAGCCCCCGACATCCGAGCGGCCTCGACGCCCGCCCCGCCGCGGCAGGTTCGGCGTACCGCTCTTCCTCTCCGCGGTCTCCCTCGCCTTCCTGGCGCCGCTTCTCCTCGCCGTCTACGCGTCGCTGCGTCCGTACGAGGAGACGGCAGAGCACGGCTACTTCTCCTGGCCCGACCGGCTCTCCTTCGACTACTACCGCGAGGCCTACACCGAATCCGGTATGGGCAAGTACTTCACGAATACGCTCCTGATCGCCGTGCCCGCGGTGATCGTGACGCTGTTCCTCGCGTCGTTCGTGGCGTTCGCGGTGTCGCGGCTGAGGATCCGCGGCGGAATGCTCCTCCTGATGCTCTTCACGGCGGGCAACCTGCTGCCTCCCCAGGTTCTCGTGACCCCGCTGTACGCCCTCTTCCTGAAGATCCCGCTGCCCTGGTGGATGTCCGACTCGCTCACCCTTTACGACTCCTTCTGGGCGCTGATCCTCGTCAACGTCGGTTTCCAGATCGGCTTCTGCGTCTTCGTCCTCTCCAACTTCATGCGGACGCTCCCGAAGGAGATCCTGGAAGCGGCGATCGTGGACGGCGCGGGAGTCTGGACCCAGTTCTGGCGCGTCACGCTCCCTTTGTGCCGCCCGGCGCTCGCGGCCCTGGCCACGCTCGAATTCACCTGGATCTACAACGACTTTCTCTGGGCCCTGATCTTCATCTCGAACCCGGAAAAGCTCCCGATCACGTCCTCGCTGAACAACCTCAGGGGCCAGTTCTTCACCGACCACAACCTGCTGGCGGCGGGCTCGGTCCTGGTGGCGCTCCCCACGGTCCTGGTGTTCCTGCTGCTGCAGAGGCACTTCATCGCGGGGCTCACCCTGGGGGCGGGGAAGGGGTGACGAGCCGCTGTCTCGGTCGTACGAGCGGATGTCGTTTCGCGGATGCGGGCTCGACCCGCGCCCTCCCATGACGCCGCCGCGGCAACCTCATCTCCGGCTCTGAACCCGCTCGTTCGACGTATCGCCGTGCCCCGCGGCCGCCGCGGGCGTACCGGTCGTCGGGCTCGTCCGGGCGCCCTGGCACCTCGACGGCGACCACGTGCGCGACGGCGACCTCACCCCTGCCGCCGGTGTCATCAGAGCGAATCGCCCTGCCTGCGCCGCATCTTGGCCGACATGACCGCGGAGCAGACACGACCGAGGAGTACGCGCGTCAGGTCGGCCACGCCGACCTGATCAGGGAGTCGGTGGACCGCCTCACGGGCGAGGGCCCGCCGGGCTGACGCCGTCTGCCGTGTACCGCGGCTGCGTACGGGGGCTCATGCGCGGGCGTATGCGTACGGGGAGCCGCCCGGCGCACCACGCGCCGAGCCGCCCCCCTCGGGCCCCAAGTCCCGGGCCCAGCCCCCTCAAGCCCTCGCAGGCCTGATCCGATGCGCCGTGAGAATCCCCGCCGCGGCCAGCGCCCCGGTCAGCGTGAACGTCGCCGTCAGCGCGACCGACACCGACGAGCCGTGCGCGTCGGACAGGGCGACCGCCGCGCCCCCGAGACCACTGAGGACGGCGACCGCCAGGGTCTGTGCCAGCTGCATCGAGCCGCTCGCCTCGCCCTGCCGGTCGGCCGGAGCCTGCTCCATGGCGTCGGTGGTCGCGGCGTTGAAGGCCACGCCCATGCCCGCGCCGCCGATCGCCCAGCCCGCCACGGCGGTCAGCGCGGGCGTCGCGTCGACCAGGACGCCCAGGGCCATCACCGCGATCCCCGCGAGCAGCACCGCGAACCCCACGGCGATCGGCACCGCCCTGGACCGGCCGCTCCACCGGCTGTCGGCCCTGCCCTGCCAGGCCGCCCCGAGCACCCATGTGATCGCGCCGGCCGACAGACCGAGCCCGGCCTCCGTGGCGCTCAACTCGCGCAGTTCGACCAGGCCGAGGGGCAGGAAGGCCTCGCTCCCGAAGTAGGCGCCGCACAGCAGGAAGCGCAGGACGACACCCGTCGGAACGCCGCGCCGGACGGTGAGCGTGCCCGTCGGCGTGACCGAGCGCAGCGCCGGCACGGCCACGGCGCCGCCGACGAGAACGAGCGCGACCAGCAAGGGGAGTTGACGCAGTTCGAGCCCTGCGAGCAGGACTCCGGTACCGGCGGCGAGCAGCACGCTGCGGGCCACGGGCGTGGCCCACCACGGCCCGTCACTCTGGGGCGCGGGCCGGTCGGGACCGCCGAGCCGGCGCAGTGGGGGCAGCGTGAGGACGCCGGCCAGGACGACCAGCGGAAGCAGCAGCACGAACACGCCGCGCCAGGAGACGTGGTCCGAGATCAGGGCGGCGATCGTCGGACCGATCAGGGACGGGACGGTCCAGCCGCCCGACACGAGCGCGAACATCCGGGCGCGCAGCCGCTGCGGGTAGGCGAGCGCGATCGCGGTGTACGCGAGCGCCATGACGGCGCCGACGCCGAGCCCCTGCAGGAAGCGCCCGGCGAGGAACAGGGGCCAGTTCGCCGCGGAGCCGGCCACCGCGCACCCGACGGCGAAGACGGCGAGGCCGAGTGCCAACGGCCGTGCGGGGCCGCGCCGGTCGGCGGCGCGGCCTGCGGCGACGGTGCCGATGAGGTTGGCCAGCATCAGCGCGGACAGGCCCCAACCGTAGGCGCCCAGGCCGCCGAGTCTGCCCGCGATCTCCGGCAGGACGGTGGCCACGCCCATCGACTCGAAGGCGACGAGGCCGACCGAGAGGACGATGCCCCAGGTCAGCGCGGCGTAGGGCGCGCGGAACACGCTGTCGCGGGCGCTTTGGCGGGCAACGCCGGGAGCGCCCTTGTGCACGCTCTCGGTGTCCTCGTCGCTCTCGGCGCGCGCATCGCTCCCCTCGACGTTCTCGCGTACGGCTGTGGGCTCGGTGAGCACATGGTCGGCGGCCGACTCCTGCTCGGACAAGGCAGCCCCTCCTTATGTTTCGATCCGGAACGGAACGAAATCACATGCTACCTATACTGCTCTCCATGGCAACCCCCGACTCCGCTTCCCGTGCCGCCCGCCCGGCGGGGCGCCCTCGCGACAGCCGGCTGGACGAGGCGATCCTGACGGCGACGCAGGAGTTGCTGGAGGAGGGCGGCTATCCCGGCCTGACCATGGAGGCGGTGGCGCGGCGCGCGGGCACGACGAAGCCGGCGATCAGGCGCCGCTGGCCGTCGCGTCAGCACCTGGTCATCGCGGCCCTGGCCGACACGATGGGCACGGCGCCGACGCCCGACACCGGGTGCACGCACTGCGATCTGATCGAGGGCATCGACACCCTCAGCCGTGCCTTCGGCGGCAGCCTCGGCCGCCGTACGCTGCCCGCGCTGATGGCCGAGCTGGCCGACGACCCCGAGCTGGACCGCGTCTTCACCGAGACGATCTTCCATCCCCGGCGGGTCACCACCGAGGCGGCGCTGCGGCGCGGCATCGAGCGGGGCGACATCCGTCCCGACGCCGACATCGACCTGCTCCTGGACATGCTCGGCGCCACGACGTACCACCGGGTCCTCTTCGGGCACCTGCCCGTCACGGACTCACTCGCCCATGACGTGGTGATGACGGTCATGGGCGGTGCGGCGACGCCGAGTTGGCGCGACCACTACCAGCGCCACCACAAGCCCGCGAAGCCCCGAAGGCGCCCGCTGCGTACGGGCTGACGCAGCGGCGGGGCCCTGCGGGTCAGTCCTCGATGCCCCGGTCGTCACCTGATGCGAGCATCGCCGCTCCCAACGTCGGTGCCGGTGACAGGACCGGGGTGAGGCTCGTGATACGCAGAATGCGCAGCGTCAGCGGGTGTGCGCAGACGACGCGGAGCCGGCCGCCTCGGGCTCTCACCCGCCGGTGGACGCGCATCAGCAAGGAGACCCCGGAACAGTCGAAGAAGGCGACCCGGCTGAGGTCGACGACCACGACCGGCTCCGGGCCCGCGGCCACGGCGTCCAGCAGCGACACCAGCCGCTGGTAGGCGACGAGGTCGATCTCGCCGTGCAGTTCGACGACGACTGCGTGGTCGAGTCCGTACACCCGCAGAGGTTGATCGGAGTGTTCGCCCACGTTCTCGGTCAGTTGGTCCTGCTGCATCCATCCCCCCAGCGCCGACGCCGACGCACCCCAGGAGGGGTGCGGTGCAACGGGAGTGCCAGTCGTAAGAGGTCGCCGGGGGCTGGGGCGCCTGTCGGGTCACGCTAGCGGGCACCGGCGCACTCTGGAGTGCGGGAACGATTCACGGAAGTGCCTCGCCACACGTTGGGGTGAATATGGGGCAATCCTCTTGACAGTTTCCAGGGTCATTCCCTTGGAGTTCAGAGCGGCACGGCGAGCCGGTCGGGGGTTGACCCTGACCCTGCGTCAGGGTCGGAGGGTGGGCGCATGACGAACCACAGCACTTCCCCGGCCCGGCTCGCGCCGCCGGTCGGAGGGTTTCAAGAGATCGACGGCCGCCGCATCTTCGTGCACCGGGCGGGCAGCGGCGGACCGGCCGCGGTGTTCCTGCCGGGCGCCGGGGCGGTCGGCCTGGACTACTTCGGCGTACAGCAGGAGGTCGCGCGGTTCACCGCCGCCGTCCTGTACGACCGCGGCGGCACCGGCTTCAGCGATCCCCTGCCGCTGCCGCGCCATGCCGCCGACGTCGCCGCCGAACTGCGCGAGCTGCTGCGCGCCCAGAACGTCGACGGTCCCTACGTGCTCGTGGCGCACTCCCTCGGCGGCTTCTACGCGCACCGGTTCGCGCAGCTGTATCCGCAGGACGTGGCCGGACTCGTCTGGATGGACGCCTTCCACCGCGACTGGGACGACGCCATGCCTCCCGAGGCGAGCCTGGCCGCGGTCGAGCGAATGTCCCCGGACCGGGAGCGGTTGGTACGGATGCGACCCGCCCTGCGCGAGATGGCCGCCGAGTTGCTCGCGGACTACCCGGAGCACGTGCGCCGGACGCTGACCGAGGCCAGGACGAGCGACCAGTGGACCGACGTCGGGATCGCCGAGCGCTCCGAACTGGCCTCGCTCGCCACCGAGTTGCGGGCCGGGCCGGGCATTCCCGACGTCCCGGTGGTCGCTCTCACGGTGGTGGGTGTCGACCCCGGTCAGCGGGCGCTGACGTCGGAGCGGACGTTGCGGGGAATGATCGACGGCAGGACGAGACTGGACGCGGCCCTGGTCGACGCGGTCTCGCACGGGGAGCAGCGCGTCATCTCCGACACCGCGCATCACCGGCTCTGCTTCGACCGGCCCGACGCCGTGGTCCAGGCGGTCCGTGACGTCGTCGATCGTGCCCGCCCGTAGACTCACCGGCACGACCACGCCGTACGAAGAACCGAGGGGGACGGTGCTCACGATCAGCCGGCTCGCGGCGACCGCAGGCGTGACCGTGCGCACCGTCCGTCACTACCACCACGTCGGCCTGCTGCCCGAGCCCGAACGCGACGCCTCCGGCTACCGCCGCTACGGCGCGCAAGCGGCGGTGGACCTCATCCGGATCCGAACCCTCGCCGACGCCGGTGTGCCCCTGGCCCGCATCGACGCGCTCCTGCACGCGCAGCCGGCCGAGTTCGCCGCCGCCGTCACGGACATCGACGCCGCACTGCAGCGCAAGATCGACCAACTCACCGAGAACCGCCGCAGGATCGCCGAACTGGCCGGCGGCGAAAGGCTCGTGCTGCCTCCCGAGGTGGTCGCCGTCCTGGAGCGGATGCGCGGCCTCGGGGTCAGCGAACGCAGGGTACGGCTCGAACGCGACGCGTGGATCCTGATGCAGGCGCTGGACCCGCAGATCGTGCCGCAGCGGATCCGGGAAAAGAACGCCGGCTTCGACGACCCCGAGACGACGCGCCTGTACCTCGCCTGCGATCAGGCGGTCGACTGGGATCCGGACGATCCACGCCTGGCCCTGCTCATCGACGACCTGGACGCATGGGAGGCCGAGCACGAACGGGACGGCAGCCGCCCGGGACACGTGAAGCTGGTGTCCTCCCAGATCTCGGACGCGTCACCGGCCTGGCGACGCCTCATGGAAGCCCTCGCCCACCGCTCCGAGCGCCGCCGCCGCGCCGCGCACGCCGACTGACCCCGGCCGACCTGCCCGGCTCCGCTCCCATCAGCGTCTGGTTTCCATGGCAGGGTGTTGCGGGCAAGCCACAGGGGGCCAACAGAAGAGGGGGAACCGTGATCGTCTGGATCAACGGCGCGTTCGGTGCGGGCAAGACCAGCGCCGCACGGGAACTGATCGAGCTGATCCCGAACAGCACACTCTTCGACCCGGAGGTCATCGGCGGCGCGCTGCCCTATCTGCTGCCGCCCAAGCGCCTTGCCGAGGTGAGCGATTATCAGGACCTGCCCATCTGGCGTCGGCTCGTCGTCGACACGGCGGCCGCACTCCACGGCGAAGTGGGCGGCGTGCTCGTGGTGCCGATGACACTGCTGCGCCAGGAGTACCGCGACGAGATCTTCGGCGGTCTCGCCTCCCGCAGGATCCCGGTGCGCCACGTCGTGCTCGCCCCGGACGAAACGATCCTGCGCGAGCGAATAGCCGGCCGCGACGTGCCACCGGAGCTGCCCGACGGCGACGTACGCGTACGGCAGTGGTCCTTCGACCACATCGAGCCCTACCGCACCGCCCTCAACGGCTGGCTCGGCGCGGACGCCCATCGCATCGACACCAGCGACCTCACCCCCTACGAGACCGCCGAACGGCTCGCCGACGCGGTCCGCACGGGCGCCGCCTCCGTCTGCGACATCGTGCAGACACCGGAACCCACCGCGGAGACCCTCGCCGCCGGGGTGCTCCTCTTCGACGAGCAGGACCGCGTGCTGCTCGTCGACCCGACGTACAAGGCCGGATGGGAGTTCCCCGGCGGCGTCGTCGAGCCCGGCGAGGCCCCCGCGCGCGCGGGGGTGCGCGAGGTCGCCGAGGAGACGGGCATCCAACTCACCGGCACGCCCCGCCTGTTGGTCGCCGACTGGGAGCCGCCCCACCCGCCCGGCTACGGCGGGATGCGGCTGCTCTTCGACGGCGGCAGGCTCGACAGCGGCGAGGTCCGCATGCTGCTGCCGGGGCCCGAACTGCGCGCCTGGCGCTTCGCCACCGAGGACGAGGCCGCCGGCCTGCTGCCCGCCGTGCGCTACGAACGGCTGCGCTGGGCACTGCGCGCACGCGAGCGCGGGGCCACGCTCTACCTGGAGGCGGGCGTCCCCGTCGAAGGAGCGTCTGGAGCCGAGGGAGCGGTGGGAGCAGTGGGAGCAGTGGGAGTCGAGGGAGTCGAGGGAATCGGCGGGACCGGGCGTGCCGAAGGGCTCGACAGGCTCGACGGATAACGGACGGGAGTCCGCCGACGCCCGCAGCACCGCCGACGCCCGCTCCCGCACCGGATCCCCGTGCCCGCAGCACGCCACCTCGTGCGGCCATGAAAAGGAGCCCCGCCCGAAGGCGGGGCTCCTCGGCCGTCGGCAGAGCGCCCCTCCAGGGGCGTTGCCGGGGCGGTCAGTTCGCCGCGTACTTCTGGAGGAACAGCGCCTCCGCCACCGAGAGGCGCTCCAACTCCTCAGGAGAAACGCTCTCGTTGACCGCGTGGATCTGCGCCTCCGGCTCGCTCAGACCGATCAGCAGGATCTCCGCGTTCGGGTACAGCGACGAGAGGGTGTTGCACAGCGGGATCGAGCCGCCCTGGCCCGCGTACTGCATCTCCTCGCCCGGGTAGGCCTCGCCCATCGCCTCGGCCATCGCGGCGTACGCCGGGCTGGTGGTGTCCGCGCGGAACGGCTGGCCCTGCCCGATCTGCTCCGTGCGCACCCGCGCGCCCCACGGGGTGTGCGCCTCAAGGTGCGCCTGCAGCAGCTTCGTCGCCTCGGCCGCGTCCACGCCCGGCGGCACCCGCAGGCTGATCAGCGCCCGCGCGGCCGCCTGCACCGACGGCGTCGCGCCGATCACCGGCGGGCAGTCGATGCCGAGGACCGTGACGGCCGGGCGCGCCCAGATGCGGTCGGCGACGGTGCCATCGCCGATCAGCTCGACGCCGTCGAGGACCTTCGCGTCCCTGCGGAAGTCGGCCTCCTCGTACTGCAGACCGTCCCAGACGGTGTCGCTCGTCAGACCGTCGATCGTCGTCGAGCCGTCCTCGGCGCGCAGCGAGTCCAGCGTGCGCACCAGCGCGCCGAGCGCGTCCGGGGCCGCGCCGCCGAACTGCCCCGAGTGCAGGTTGCCTTCGAGGGTGTCGACGCTGACGCGTACCAGGGTCATGCCGCGCAGCGTCGACGTCACCGTCGGCAGGCCGACCCGGAAGTTGCCCGCGTCACCGATGACGATCGTGTCGGCCGTGAGCAGCTCGGGGTGCGCCTCGGCGTACCGCTCCAGGCCGCCCGTGCCCTGCTCCTCCGAGCCCTCCGCGATCACCTTCACGCTCACCGGGACGCCGCCGTTCGCCTTCAGGGCGCGCAGCGCGAGCAGGTGCATGATGACGCCGCCCTTGCAGTCGGCGCTGCCCCGGCCGTACCAGCGGCCGTCGCGCTCGGTCAGCTCGAAGGGGGGCGTGGCCCACGCGGCCTCGTCGAGCGGCGGCTGGACGTCGTAGTGCGCGTACAGCAGGACGGTCGGGGCGCCCTCGGGGCCCGGCAGGAAGCCGTACACCGACTGGGTGCCGTCCGGGGTGTCGAGCAGCGCGACGTCCTGGAAGCCCTCGGTGCGGAGTGCGTTCGCCACCCAGTTCGCGGCGGCCTCGCTCTCGCTCTTGGGGAACTGGTCGAAGTCCGCCACCGACTTGAAGGCCACCAGTTCGGTGAGCTCCGCCTTCGCCTTCGGCATCAGTGAGGCGACGGTCTCGGCGATCGGATTCCGCGACATGGGCACGCTCCTCGTAGGTGCGACGTTGTACGTGTGGGTACATGTGATCCTCCCACAGGAGGGACCCGAGGGCCTCCGCCGTAGGATGCCTGAGGAAAGCGCGGCCAACAGCGGGATCAGGAGCGGTAGACCAACGTGAGCAGCGAGAACTCAGCGGACGACACCCGGCACGTGTGGGACGTCGTCGTGGTCGGAGCCGGCCCCGCGGGCGCCTCCGCGGCCTACGCGGCGGCGGTCGCGGGACGCAGCGTGCTGCTCCTGGAGAAGGCCGAACTGCCCCGGTACAAGACATGCGGCGGCGGCATCATCGGCCCCTCCCGCGACTCCCTGCCGCCCGGCTTCGAGCTGCCCTTCCGCGACCGCGTGCACGCGGTGACGTTCTCCCTCGACGGCAAGTTCACCCGCACCCGCCGCTCCCGGCAGATGCTCTTCGGTCTGATCAACCGCTCCGAGTTCGACCAGCAGCTCGTCGAGCACGCGCAGAAGGCGGGCGCCGAGCTGCGCACCGGCGTCACCGTCGCGCGCGTGGAGCAGCACGGCCCCGAGGTGCCGGACCGGCGCACGGTCGCGGTCGTGCTGCAGGGCGGCGAGACGCTCCTCGCCCGCGCCGTGGTCGGAGCGGACGGCAGCGCCAGCCGCATAGGAGCACATGTCGGAGTGAAGCTCGACCAGGTCGACCTGGGCCTGGAGGCCGAGATCCCGGTGCCGGAGACGGTCGCCGAGGACTGGGCGGGCCGGGTGCTCATCGACTGGGGCCCGATGCCGGGCAGTTACGGCTGGGTGTTCCCCAAGGGCGACACCCTCACCGTCGGTGTGATCTCCGCGCGCGGCGAAGGCGCGGCCACCAAGCGGTACTTGGAGGACTTCATCGCCCGCCTCGGCCTCGCGGGCTTCGAGCCGAGCATCTCCTCGGGGCATCTGACGCGCTGCCGCAGCGACGACTCGCCGCTCTCGCGCGGCCGGGTCCTGGTGTGCGGTGACGCGGCGGGGCTCCTGGAGCCGTGGACCCGCGAGGGCATCTCCTTCGCGCTGCGCTCCGGGCGGCTCGCGGGGGAGTGGGCGGTGCGGATCGGCGAGGCGCACGACGCGGTGGACGCCCGCCGCCAGGCGCTGAACTACGCCTTCGCCATCAAGGCGGGCCTCGGCGTCGAGATGAGCGTGGGGCGCCGCATGCTGGAGGTCTTCGAGCGCCGCCCGGGCGTGCTGCACGCGGCGATCACGGGCTTCCGCCCCGCGTGGAACGCCTTCGCGAAGATCACGCGCGGCTCGACGACGCTGGGTGAGCTGGTCCGCACGCACCCGCTGGCGGGACGGGCGCTGAGCGCGCTGGACCGCTGAGGTCGCTTCTTTCAGGGGGTCACTTCTTCCTGCCGCTCTTCTTCGCGTCCAGCACGGTGATGCGGAAGACGGGGTGGTCGGGCGCGGCCGCCAGGATCTCCTCGTCGGAGGACTGGGCGGTCACGCCCTTGAAGTACTGGCTGACCTGCCATCCCCACCGCTCCAGATAGCCGCGCAGCAGCGGCGGCTTCTCGGCGTCGGGCACCTCCACGGCGGTGAACTCCCGCACCTTGCGCCCCACCCGCAGCTCTCCGCCGCCGGCCGCGCGCATGTTGCGCACCCACTGGGAGTGCCCGCGCGCCGATACGAGGTACTGCCCCTGTTCGCCTCCGCCCGTGCCCTTGCCCGCGTGCGTGTACGGGTTGACGGGGATGCGCTGCATCTTGCCGCTCTTGCGGCCCGGTACGGAGAGCTCGGCGCTGCCCATCAGGCTGACGCCGCGCCGCGCGAGCCAGCCGATCACGCTGTTGAGGCGGACGTTGAGGGGGCTGCCCTTGAGGTAGTAGCGGGACGAGGGCTGGGCCGGGGTCGGGGCCGGGGCTGCGGACGTCGACGACATGAGGTCCTCCAGGGGAGCGGTTGGGAGAGCACTGCTCTCGCTTGAGAGCAGTGTGCACGAGAGCGGTGACCCAAAGCAAGAGCAGTGCTCTCTAAAAGTTGCCGTGCTCTCGAAATGGGTCGCTGCTCTCATCTGTGTGCACCGCTCCGCCTTCGTGACACACTGGCGCCCATGAGTAGTGCGAGCAGCAGCGCCAGCGGTAAGGCGAGCAGCAGGACCAGCGGCAGTGCCGCCAAGGGGGCCCGCGCCCGCGCCCGCGAAGAAGTGACGGCGGCGATCAAGGACGAGGCCCGCAGGCAGCTGGCGGACGACGGCGCCGCCAAGCTCTCCCTGCGCGCCGTCGCGCGTGAACTCGGCATGGTCTCCTCCGCGCTGTACCGCTACTTCCCCAGCCGCGACGACCTCCTGACCGCGCTGATCATCGACGCGTACGACTCCCTCGGCGCCGCCGCCGAGGCCGCGCACGCGGGAGCCGCCGGGCAGGAGCCCGTGCGGCGGTGGACGGCGGTGTGCGAGGCGGTGCGTACGTGGGCGCTGGCGCATCCCCATGAGTACGCGCTCATCTACGGCTCGCCCGTCCCCGGCTACAGCGCACCGGACTCCACGGTCCGGGCCGCCGCGCGCGTGGGGCAGCAGCTCATCGACATCGTCCGCGACGCCCACCAGGGCCGGGGCATCGCGGTGCCGCCCCTGCCCGCCGGGATGGGCGCCGAGGCCGAGCGGCTCGCGGCGGACGTCGCCCCCGACCTCCCGCCGGCGGTGGCCGCCGCGATGGTCGCCGCGTGGGCGCAGCTCTTCGGCCTGGTGGGCTTCGAGGTGTTCGGCCAGTTCAACCGCCTCGTCGAGGACCGCGAGGCGTTCTTCTCCCACGCGGTGACGCAACTCGCGCATGGCGTAGGGCTGTTGTCGCGCCGTTGATCGGAGCGGGCGCGGCCCTCGGGCTCATCCTCTCCTTCGGGCGACCCAGCAGCAGATGTTCTGGGCGACCCGGCAGCAGATGCCGGCCATCGGCGGCGGCCGAGGTCCTGCTCAGCCTGAGCCGACCGCGCCAGTGCCGTGTACTACCGCAGGAGTACGCGTGATCGCCACGCCCGTCGGACGCCCCGGCCGCCGCCCGGCGTCTAGCGTGACCGTCATGGACGAGCGGCGCGAACGCAGGCCGGGCACGGGCGGCCCGCCCTGGTGGAACTGGAGCCCCTGGAACCGGAACCCCTGGAACTGGAACGCAGGGAACTGGAACCCCGGAGGCGCCGAGGCCTCCGGAGGCGCCGAGGCCGCCGGAAACCCCGGAAACCCCGGAAACCCCGGAAGTCCCGAGGCCCCCGGAAACCCCGCGCCCGCAGACCGCACGGACCCTCGCCTGCCCTGGCTCACGACGCTCGCGCTCACCGCCTTCGTGCAGATCGGCTCCAGTTTCGCGGAGCACGGCCAGCCGGGCCGAGTGGACCTCGACGTCTTCGGCAGGGTGCTGCTCCTCCTGGCCACGGCGGTCCTCCTGCTGCGCCACCGCCACCCCGTCCTCGTCGCCTACACGGCCGCCGCGGCCACGCTGGTCTACATCGGTGCCGGATTCCCGTACGGGCCGATCTTCCTGGCCATCGCCGTGAGCTGCTTCGCGGCCGTCGTCGCGGGGCACCGGCGCGCGGCCTGGGGAGCGGTCGGTGTGCTCTGGGCGGGGCATCTGCTGATCGCGCACTGGCTCTACCGCCGGCTGCCGCCCGGCGACGACGGCGCCGTCCGCTCCTGGGGCGAGGAACTCGTGGTCGCCGTCTGGGTCGTGGCGATCGTCGCCGTCTCCGAACTCGGCCGTCTGCGCCGCGAACAGTGGGTCAAGGAGCGTGCCGAGCGGGCGCAGGCGGCCCGGCGGCGCGCGGACGAGGAGCGGCTGCGGATGGCGCGTGAACTGCACGACGTCCTCGCGCACAGCATCTCCGTCATCAACGTCCAGGCGGGCGTGGGCCTCGCCCTGCTCGACTCCGACCCCGAACAGGCCCGCACCGCGCTGACCACCATCAAGGCCGCGAGCAAGGAGGCGCTGGGGGAGGTGCGCCAGGTCCTCGACACCCTGCGGGCCCCGGGCGACGCGCCCCGCGCGCCCGCGCCCGGCCTCGACCGCCTGCCCGAACTCGTCGAACAGGCGAAGAGCACGGGCCTGACCGTCGACGTCACCACCGAAGGCACCCGTGCGAAGGTGCCGCCCGGCACGGACCTCGCCGCGTTCCGCATCGTCCAGGAGGCGCTGACGAACGTCGTGCGCCACTCCGGATCACGCCACGCGCGCGTGCTCGTGCACTACGAACCGGCCGCCCTCGCCCTGCGCGTCGACGACGACGGGCCCGCCACCGGCGCGGACGCGGGCGGCAGCGGCAACGGACTTGCCGGGATGCGGGAGCGCGCCGCGGCCCTTGATGGCACGATCGAGGCGGGCCCGCGCCCGGACGGCGGCTTCCGCGTGACCGCCGTGCTGCCCCTGCCGCCGGGCGGCAGCGGTGCCAAGGCCCGCACCGCACCTCGGGAGGACCAGTGATCCGCGTACTGCTCGCCGACGACCAGTCCCTGGTCAGGGCCGGGTTCAAGGCGCTCCTCGACGCCCAGCCGGACATCGCGGTGGCAGGGGAGGCCGCGGACGGCGAGGAAGCGGTGCGGATGGTGCGGGAGCTGCGCCCCGACGTGGTCCTGATGGACATCCGGATGCCGCTGCTCGACGGGCTCGCCGCCACGCGCAGGATCACCGACGAGCCCGGCCTGGACGGCGTGAAGGTCGTCATGCTCACCACCTTCGAACTCGACGAGTACGTCTTCGAGGCGATCCGCTCGGGCGCCTCGGGCTTCCTCGTCAAGGACACCGAGCCGGACGAACTGCTGCGCGCGGTAAGGGCGGTGGTCGAGGGAGACGCGCTGCTCTCGCCGGGCGTGACCCGCCGTCTCATCGCCGAGTTCGCGGCCCGGTCCAAGGAGCCCGCGGCCGCCGACTCCCTCGGTGAACTCACCGAGCGGGAACGGGAGGTGATGGCCCTGGTCGGCATCGGCCTGTCGAACGAGGAGATCGCCCGCCGCCTGGTCGTCAGCCCTCTCACCGCGAAGACGCACGTGAGCAGGGCCATGGTGAAGCTGGGTGCCCGCGACCGGGCCCAACTGGTCGTCCTGGCCTACGAGTCGGGCCTGGTGCGGCCGGGCTGGCTGGGCTGAGCGGACGTGCCGCGGCGGCCGGACCGGCTGGGCTGATCGTACGCGCGGCGCCGACGCGCGAGGCCCGCCGCCCGGCGGTGCCGCAGCAGGACCGTCACCACGGCGGCGACGAAGACGACCGCCGCGGCGACGGCGCCCGCCCGGTGCAGCAGGCCCTTCGAGGGCGACGTCACGCCGAAGAAGTCGGCGGGCGCGGAGACGGCCACGAACACGGCGGCCGCGAGCCCCGTCGCGACGACCAGGGCATAGCCGATCTCCACGGTGTTCGCGTCGCGCTCGGCCTGCGTCCTGCGCCCCATCCGCCCAGTGTCGGGCGCGAGCCCCCGCCGGGCAAGCAACGTCCCGGCGGGGGCGGCGTGTTGGGGACCGGACCGGTCAGTCGCGGACGGCCACCTTCTTCTGCTCCGCCACCTTCTCCTGCTCCGCCACCTCCTCGGGTGCGGACCTGGCGACGACGACCGTCTCCTGTGTACGCCGCGAACGCAGCCCCGTCAGGGTGATGAGGAGTCCGGCGACCGCGATCGACGTCACCACGATCAGGCCGGGCCGGAAGCTGTCCAGGACGGCCTGCGGCGAGGAGTCCCCGTCGTGGGAGGAGGCGGTGACCACGGCCGTGACGACGGCGAGGAAGATCGCGCCGCCTACCTGGATCGAGGTGTTGAGCAGCCCGGAGACCATGCCCTGCTCGTCGTCGTGCACGCCGTTGGTGGCCTGGATGTTGAGCGAGGGGAAGACCAGGGCGCACGCGAAGCCGAGCAGGATCATGGACGGCAGCACCACGGACGCGTACGCCGGAGTCAGGCTGATCCGCAGGAACAGCACGTACGAGGCGACGAGCAGCACGAAGCCGACCACGATGACGCGCGGCGTGCCGAAGCGGTCGATGACCGAGCCGACCTTCGTCGACGACAGGGCGACGAGCGCGCCCGCGGGCAGGAAGGCGAGCGCGGTCTGAAGGGCGGACCAGCCGAGCAGCGACTGGAAGTACTGCGTGGCCAGGAACTGGAAGGAGACGTATCCGCCGAAGAACGTCATCGCGCCCAGATGGGCCCGCAGTTGGGGCCCCGAGCGCAGCACGCCGAGGCGGATCAGCGGGCTCGCGGTGCGCAGTTCGATGCGTACGAAGACGGCGAGCAGGGCGGCCGCGACGAGGAACGACAGGAGGGTGCGGGCCGAGGCCCAGCCCACCTCGGGGGCTTCCACCACGGTGAAGACGAGGAGCAGCATGGCCGCCGTGCCGGTGACGGCGCCCGGCACGTCGTAGCCGCCCTTGTTCTCCTCGCGGGCGCTGCGCGGGATCAGCCTGATGCCGGCGATCAGCGCGAGGAGCGCGATCGGCGCGGGCAGCAGCATGGTCAGGCGCCAGCTGGCCTCGGTGAGCAGTCCTGACAGGACGAGGCCCATGGAGAAGCCGGTGGCGGCGCAGGTGGTGTAGATGGTGAGCGCGCGGTTGCGGACCGGGCCCTCGGCGAACGTCGTGGTGATGATGGACAGACCCGCGGGTGCGGTGAACGCGGCGCTCAGCCCCTTGATGAAGCGGCTGGCGATGAGCAGCGGCCCGGAGCCGACGAATCCGCCGAGCAGCGAGGCGAGCGCGAAGACGGCGAGCGCGATGAGGAAGACCCGGCGGCGGCCGAGCAGGTCGGCGGCCCGTCCGCCGAGGAGCAGCAGTCCTCCGTAGCCGAGGATGTAGCCGCTGACGACCCACTGCAGGGTCGAGGTGGAGAGGTCCAGTTCGGAGCCGATGGAGGGCAGGGCGACACCGACCATCGACACGTCGAGCGCGTCGAGGAACATCGCGGCGCAGAGCACCAGCAGAGTGCCCCACAGGCGCGGGGTCCAGCGCTCCGGGGACGTGGAGGCAGCTGTGAGCGGAGAAGTCATGAGGAGTAAGGTACATGCACATGCATTGGATGCAAGTGCATTTAATGACGGTGCAACAAACAGGTGAATCTCTGCTAACGTGCGGTGTCATGGCGGCGAAAACGGCCGAGCAGGGGCTCGTGGATCAGTGGCGGGGCATCCTCGCGGTGCATGCGCGCACGTTGTGCGAGCTCGACCGCGAGCTGCATCCGCACGGCCTGGGCGCGAGCGACTTCGAGGTGCTCGACGTCCTCGCGGAGGGCTCGTCGGACGACGGCGGCTGTACGTTCCGCGTGCAGGAGATCTCCGCGCAGGTCCATCTGAGCCAGAGCGCGCTCTCCCGCCTCATCGGGCGCCTGGAGAAGGACGGCCTCGTGGAGCGCGGCATGTGCAGCGAGGACCGGCGGGGCGTGCGTGTCTCGCTGACCGACAAGGGGCGCGCCCTGCACCGCGAGGTGCGGCCCTTGCAGCGGGCGGTCCTCAAACGGATGCTCGACGGCCCCGGCGAGTGCGACGCCTGAGTGCCCGGACGCAGCCGGTGAGGCTCGGGCCGACCGCCGGCGCAGGGCCGACCGCCGGCGCAGGGCGAGCGGCCGCTGGTGCCTGACGATCGACCGCCGACGCCTGACGATCGACCGTCAGCGCATGACGATCGCCGACCTCTCCCGCCACAGCGCGGCCAGCGACGCGTCGCCCGTCACCTCGGGAAACGGCAGCCGGTTCCACAGCGCCAGATAGAGCCGGGCCGCCTGCCCCGACACCTCGCAGTCGGCCGGCGCCGTCGCGCCGCGCTCCGCGACCGGCGGCCCGTCGGAGAGGCGCACGGTCCAACTCCACTCCTGCGCCGCGTCGGTGGTGCGTACGCGCAGCACGCGCGGCACGTCGCTGCGCACCCGGCTCTTCTCGCGGGCGTGGAAGCCGAGCAGCAACTCCTCGATGCCGTCCACGGCCGACGCGGTGCCGATCGGCGACAGCGCGTCGCCCCGCGCGGACTCGGCGTCCACCCGGTGGACCGTCGTCTCGTTCGCCTGCCGCCGCGCCCAGAAGGCCAGCGGCGAGGGGGAGGGCAGGAACGCCCAGCACTCGACGTCGGGCGGCGCGGTGGTGAGCGTCTCGACGAGCGTGGCGTGCCCCTCGCGGAACCAGTCGACGAGCGCGTCCCCGTCCAGGTCGGGCAGTTCACCGCCGAGTCGGTACGAGGTGCGCCGCTCCGCGACGAACGCCGTGGCCCAGCGGTGCACCATCCCGGTGTGCCGCAACAGGTCCCGCACCTGCCACTCCGGACAGGTCGGAACCTTGGTGTCGGGTCCGGCCTCCTCGGCGGCGCGGGCGAGCAACTGGCCTTCCCTGTCCACTACTTGAATGTGCTCGGAAATCTCCATGCGGGAGATTGTGTCCGATCGCGCGCGCTGGAACCGGAACCTCCGCGTGATGTCAGACCGTTTCCGTACGCTCCGTACGCCGTGTCGCGAAGCCGATGAGCGCGGCGACGGCGGCGAGCAGCGCGACGCTCGTCAGCGCCGCGGGCAGCGAGTACCAGTCCGCCATGAAGCCGATCAGCGGCGGCCCGACGAGCATGCCGCCGTAGCCGAGCGTCGACGCGGTGGCGACCCCGTCGGGCCCGGAGAGCGCACCCGCGCGTTCCACCGCCACGGGGAAGATGTTGGCCAGGCCGAGCCCGGTGACGACGAGACCGGCGAGGGCGAGCCCGGCCGACGGGGCGAGCGCGCCGAGCAGCATCCCGGCGCACGCCGTCGCGCCGCCGCCCACCACCGTGCGGGTCCCGCCGAGCCGTTCGAGGAGCGCGGTGCCGGAGAGCCTGCCGATGGTCATGGCGAAGGCGAAGCACGAGTACCCCGCGGCGGCGACGCCCGGGTGCGTGTGCAGGTCCTCCTCCAGGTGGAGCGGAACCCAGTCGGCGATGGCGCCCTCGCCGTAGGCGGTGCACAGCGCGATGAGCCCGAAGACCAGCACGAGCCCTCGCGTGCGGCGCTCCACGCGGCCTGAACGGCCGGGCTCCGCACGGGTGTCGGCGGATTCTCGCGCGGCAACGGATTCTCGTGCGCCGGCGGGCCCTCGTACGTCGACGGATTCCGGTACGTACGAGGAGGCCGCGTGCCGCAGCAGCGCGGGCGCCGTCACCGCGGTGACCGTCAGGCCGAGGACGGTGACGCCGAGCAGATGGCGGGTGGGGGAGAGGTGGGCGGCGACCAGGCCGCCGAGCCCCGCACCGAGCATCCCGCCCAGGCTGAACGCCGCGTGGAAGCCGGGCATCACGGGCCGGTTCAGCGCGCGCACCAGATCCACGGCGGCGCTGTTCATCGCGACGCCGATGCCGCCGTACGAGGCGCCGAAGAACAGCAGCACAAGACCGAGGACGAGAACCGAGTCCGTCAGCGGGGGCAGCGCGACGCTCAGAGGGAGCAGCACCCCGAAGGCCACGGTCATCGGAATGCTGCCGTAGCGCCCGCAGAGCCGTCCGGTGAGCGTCATGGTGACCACCGCCCCGGCCGAGACCGCGAGCAGGGCGAGCCCGAGTTCGCCGGCCGAGGCGCTGGTCTGGTCCTTGATGGCGGGGATGCGGGCGACCCACCCGGCGAAGACGAAGCCGTCGAGGGCGAAGAAGACGGTGAGGGTGATGCGGAGCCCGCGGAGGCCGGGCGGGGCGGACCGCGGCGCTGCGGTCCCGATTTTGTTTCGTAGCGGCACAAAGTCAGAGTAGGGGTGCGCGCGGGCCGCGTACAAGACGGTGCTGTCGGACGCACGGGACTGGCTCGGGGAGGAACGGACGGATGACGGGTGAACGGCGATGCCGTCTACGGATCATGGGAGACTCGCCCTCATGAACGGCAAGGCTGACCCCCGTGCCGAGGGGGAAGTGACCACGCGTACCCGCCTGGAGCGAGGGCGCGGCGCGTTGGGGCCCGCGCTCGAACTGGTCCACACCGGGCGCGCGCCGACCCGTGCCGTGCTCACCGCCGAGCTGGGTGTAACGCGTGCCACGGCGGGCGCCGTCGCCGCCGAGCTGGAGGCGCTCGGGCTGATCCGGATCGACGCGAAGCCGAGCGCCGCGGCCGGTTCGCAGGGCAGGCCGTCGCACCGGCTCTCCGTCGCCGAGTCGGGCCCGGTGGCGCTCGCCGCGCAGGTGCACGCCGACGGGTTCCGGGCCGCGCTGGTCGGCATCGGCGGGCGCATCGTGGCGACCGCGCCGGGCTGTGAGACCGTCGACGCCGACCCCGCGCAGGTCCTCGGTGCCGTCGTGGACGCGGGAGCGCGGCTGCTGCGCGAGACGGGCAGGCGCTGTGTGGGCGCGGGCCTCGCCGTGCCGTCCGCGGTGGCCGAGCCGGAGGGCACCGCCCTCAACCCGCTGCACCTGGCGTGGCCCGCGGGCGCCCACGTCAGGGAGATCTTCGCCGCGTGCGTGCGCGACGCGGGCATCGAGGGTCCGGCCTTCGCGGGCAACGACGTGAACCTCGCCGCGCTCGCCGAGCACCGCCACGGCGCGGGCCGTGGCGCCAGGGACCTGCTGTGCGTGGCGACCGGGCACCGGGGTGTCGGCGGCGCGCTGGTCCTCGACGGCCGCCTGCACACCGGGAGTTCGGGTCTCGCCCTGGAGGTCGGCCACGTCGTCGTGAACCCCGAGGGGCGCCCCTGCCACTGCGGCAGCCGGGGCTGCCTGGACGTCGAGACGGACCCCCTCGCCTTCCTCGCGGCGGCCGGGCACGAGCCGGGTCCCGAGGGGCTGCTCGTGCAGGCCCGCGAACTGCTCCGCGGCGCGTACGGTGACCCGGCCGTGCGCTCCGCCGCCGAGGCGCTGATCGACCGGCTCGGCCTGGGGCTCGCGGGCCTGGTCAACATCCTCAATCCGGACCGGATCATCCTGGGCGGTCTGCACCGCGCCCTGCTGGAGGCGGATCCCGAGCGGCTGCGGGCCGTCGTCGCGGACCGCAGCCTGTGGGGGCGCAGCGGCGGCGTGCCGATCCTCGCCTGCACGCTGGACCACAACAGCCTGGTGGGGGCCGCCGAGCTGGCCTGGCAGCCGGTGCTCGACGACCCCCTGGGGGCGCTGGGTTAGACGGGCTGGACCACTTCGTCCGTGGCCTTGTCCGCCGTCTCGGCACGCTCACGCGGGGCGGTGGCCGTGGCCGATCCGGCCCGGCGGCGGGCCAGGTCGGGCACCAGCGTGAGGAGGCCGAGCACGGCGAGTCCCGCGCCGATCCACAGCGGCGCCCGCAGGCCGAAGCGGTCGATGGCGGGGCCGCCGACGGACGTGGCGATGATGATGCCGAGGGTGATGAAGGACGAGTGGACGGTGTTCACCAGCGGCCGCGCGTTGCCGGTGCGCTGGACGCGGATCGCCATGGCCGGGTTCATCGTGACGCCGACCAGGCCGATGCCCAGCATGAACACGACGGCGGGGACGGTCAGTTGGGCGAGGAGCGCGAAGCCGACGAGGAAGGCCAGGTTCAGCGCGAGGCCCGTCAGGAGTACGGGGACGGCATGGCGGTCGGCCAGCCTGCCGACGACCGTGTTGCCGATGACGGTGGCGGCGCCGTACGCGATGAGCAGGAGCGGGACGGTCCCGGTGGAGAAGCCCGTGATCTCGGTGAGGATCGGGTTGAGGTAGCTGAAGGCGGCGAACGTGGCGCCGATGATGAACGTGCTGGTGGTCAGGACCAGCCACAGGCGCGGGTTGCGGAAGGCGCCCAGTTCCTGGCGGAGGTCGCCGCTCTGGGAGGCCGTGCCGTCGGCGCTCGGCACGCCGGCGAGCGTGGCGAGGGCGGCGAGCACGGTCAGGAGGGTGATGGCCCAGAACGCGGCGCGCCAGCCCAGGTGTTCACCGATGACGGTGGCGAGCGGCAGGCCGAGCAGCGTGCCCAGCATCAGCCCGTTGAGCACCACCGCCACGGCGCGGCCCCGCACTTCGGGCCGGGTGATGCCCGAGCCGAGCGAGATGGCGACGCCGAAGAAGGCCTGTGAGGCGGCGCCGGTGAGCAGGCGGGCCACCAGCATGGTGCGGTAGTCGGGGGCGAGGGCGGCGAGCACGTTGCCCGTGAGGAAGATGCCGAACAGCACCATGAGGGCCGACTTCTGACGCATCCTCAGCAGGGTGACGGTGAGGACCGGGCCGCCGAGGGCCATCGCCGCGGCGAACGCGGTGATGAGGTAGCCGATCTCGGGAATGGTGGCGTCCAGTCCCTCGGCCATCTGCGGCATCAGTCCTGCGACCACGAATTCACTGGTCACCATGGCGAAGATGCCGAGGGCCAGTACGTATACGGCGCGAGGCATGGGGGTGGGCTCCTGTCGTGCGCGAGTATTGGATGGATCAGTACAAAAAAAGGGCATGGAGAGGCGCGAGGTGGTGCGAAGAGCGAAGAGGCGCACCTGGGGAGGGGGTGGCGTCGGGCGCGGAAGGCTACCGGGCCGTCAACGTGTCAAGGGTGGTCTCGGCGATGCCTTCCAGGGTGGCGCGGTCGGCGCCGCCCTGCGCGGAGACGCGCATGCCGCCGATGACGGCGTTGACGTACCGGGCGAGGGTGTCCGGGTCCCGCTTCGAGGTGATGTCGCCGTCGCTCTGCCCGGCCAGGATCGCGGCGCGCAGCGCGGTGAGGCGCGTCGCGAGGTCGCGCTCCAGCATTGCGGCGGCCTCGGGGTCGCGCCCGGCGAGTTCGACGGTCGTGTTGACCGTGAGGCAGCCGATGCTGTGGCCGTTGTGGCGGTGCTCGAACTCGCCGTCGATGACGCGGACGAGCAGGGCGCGGATCCGCTCCGTCGCCGTCCGCCCGGCATCCTCCAGGATCTCGATCTGGCCGGCGTTCATGGTGTCCATGTAGCGGGTGAGGGCCCGCCGGAACAGGTCGTGCTTGCTGCTGAACGTGTTGTAAATGCTGCTGCGGCCCAGGCCGGTGGCTTCGCACAGGTCCTGGGTCGAGGTGGCCTCGTAGCCGTTCGCCCAGAAGGCATGCATCGCCGCGTCCAGGGCCCGCTCCTCGTCGAAAGTCCTCGGTCGGGCCATGTCGGTACCGTACAGGTTTTGGAACGCACGGTGCAATATCTCTTCGGTGCCGGTGCCGGTGCCGGTGCCGGTGCCGGTGCCGGTGCCGGTGCTGGTGCTGGTGCTGGTGCCGCGCCGCCTCCCCCGAGGGCTAGGCCCACTCCACCCCGAACGCCCGCCCCGGGTTCACCGTCAGGATGCGCGTCACCGTCTCCGCGCCCACCGCGAGCTCCAGGCGGGGGCGGACCCTGTGGAGCAGGTGCGGCATGCCGGGGCCGCCGTTCACCGACCGTGCGGTCGACGTCGTCGTGTCGCCGCCGAGGAGGAGGCGGTCGGCGAAGCCCGCCTCGGCCAGGGCGTGGACGGCGTCCGGCATGCGCCAGTCCGTGGCGTGGTTCGCGCGCGAGGGCCCGTCGAAGGCCAGGTACGCGCCGGACCGCGCCGCCTGGAGGTGGGCGGTGAGGTCGGGGGAGCGGTTGAGGTGGCCGAGGACCACTCGGTGCGGAGGAACCGCCAACTCGCCGCAGAGCAGGTCGAGTACGTCCGGTGCGCCGGTGCCCAGCTCCAGGTGGACGGCGATCGTCGCGCCCGTCGCGTGGTGCGCCTCGGCCGCCGCCGTCATCGTCCGGCGGGCGTGGGCGTCGAGCCCGTGGAAACCGCCCGCGACCTTGATCAGCCCGGCCCGCACCCCCGACTGCCCGATGCCTTCCGTGAGTTCGCGGATGAAGAGACCCGCGAGGTCGAAGGCGCCGATGGCTCCGATGGCTCCGATGGTGCGGAGCCGGTCGAGGAACTCCCCTGTGTAGTGCGCGGCTTGGTGCAGTCCCGTCGCCGCGACCAGGTGCACCCCCGTGGCCCTCGACAGTTCCGGCAGGAACTCGGCGCGCCGCCCCATGCCGTGCGGTGTCCACTGCACCACGCTCTGTCCGCCCGCCGCACGAAACGCCGCAAGCTCGTCCGCCGCCGCCTGTGCCGAGTCCAGCTCCTGGCCCGGCAGTTGAGGACTGCGGAGGAAGAGGTGGTCGTGGGCGTCGCAGACGCCGAGCTCCGTCGGGACGACGTCCCCGAGTACCGTCCGCACGGCGCTCGGGGACATCGCGGGCTCGGGCCGTGTCACCACTGCCGCCCGCGCGGCAGCTTCTCGCGCTCCGGTGCCGACACGTGCAGCACCTGGAAGACGTCGTCGGCCTCCGTGGGCGCCTCGTGCTCCCAGAGCGAGAAGTGCACCGCCTCCCAGATACGAGGATCGATGGCCACCATGGCGCTCACCGCTCCGTCCTGACGGGCCAGCCTCGCGGCCTCCGAGGCGAGTTCGGCCGCCAGTTCCGGCAGGGGCGCCGGTGCCGGAATGCGGTGGCGGCGACGCACGGCCGTGCGCGGCACGGCTCCGGCCGCGCTCCCTTCCTCGTACGCGAGGGTCGTCCAGTGCTGCACCTCGGGCCGCCCGAAGTCGTCGGAGAGCCCCCGGAAACCGGGGCCCCAGAGGAAGGAGTTCATGCCCTCCGCGGTGTTCCACAGGTAGAACGGCGCGTACTGGTTCACGGGCGAGCCGTCCCTGCCGCGCTCGCGCATCAGGTACGCCTTGAAGCCGAGCCCGGCGAAGTCGTCCAGAAGGTGGCCCTTGGACGCGACGCGGTGGCGTATGACCTCCATGTCGTAGTCGGCGGGCAGGGTGATCTCGTACTGCATGGCGTGCATCGTGTACTCCCGTTGGCGCAGGTTCAGTCGGGGCAGGTCTCGGTGTCGACCAGGGCGCCCCATTCGGCGGTCGTCCCGTCCTCGGCCGCCTCGACCACGGCCAGGTGTGTCATGAACGTGCGCGGCCCCGCGCCGTGCCAGTGCGCCTCGCCGGGCTCGATCCAGACGGTGTCGCCCGCCCGGATCGGCTCGACCGGCCCCCCTTCCCGCTGCACGAGCCCCTCGCCCTCGGTGACGTGCAGGACCTGGCCGTGCGGGTGGCGGTGCCAGGCCGTGCGGGCGCCCGGCGTGAAGTGGACACTGAACATCCGCAGCCGGGAAGGGGGTTCGGGCGCGGCGATCTCGTCCAGCCAGACGGCTCCGGTGAAGTGCTCGGCGGGGCCGCGCACGCTGTCGGGCCGGTTCCGGGTGATGTGCAACGTACGGATCCTTATCGCGTGGTGGTGGGGGGCTGAGGGGTGGTGCGGGCGGCCGCGAGGAGTGCGAGCAGACCGCGCACCGCGGCGTCGAACGCGGCGGGGGACGCGGACGAGCGGGCCAGGACATAGCCGCCCTGCACCGTCGCGACCACCGCGGAAGCGGTCTCCCGGGGGTCGATCGAGGCGATGAACTCGCCCCGCGCGCGGCCCTCCTCGACGATCCCGGCGAGCCGCTCGCGCAGCCAGTCGAGCGTCTCGGTGACGGGCGCGCGCAGCTCGTCGCTGGCGATGACGTCCGGGTCCATGGTGAGCCGCCCGACCGGGCAGCCCCGCAGCACGTCGCGCTCGCGCAGCAGATACGCCTCGACGCGCTCGTACGCCGACCCGGAGCCGCCGAGGACCGCCTCGGCGGTGGCGCGCATCTCGTCCGCCGTGCGCCGGATCGCCGCGAGCGCCAGGTCGGGCTTGCCCGCGAAGTGGTGGTACATGCTGCCCTGCCCCGCGCCCGCGTGCTGCTGGATGGCCTTGGGGCTCGTGCCGACGTAACCCCGCTCCCACAGGAGCTCGCGGGTGGACTCGATCAGACGCTCCGGAGTGCTCATGCACGCACTGTACATACTAGTAGGTACAGAGATCCACCGGTCGCGGGAGCAGGCGTGTGCACCGCGTGTACTCCCGGGGTGGTACGCGGGGTGCCGCTGGCCGTACGACGACGTGAGGGCTCTGCCGGGGCGAGTTTGGAGGCGTCGCAGAAACATCGCTTCGAAGGAGCTGACTTCCGATGCAGACCCTGGCGCACTGGGACGGCGGGCCCGGCCCGTGGATCCTCTTCTTCCCGCTGATCTGGGCGGCCGTCGTGATCGGCGTGGTCACCCTGCTGCGCCGCACCGTCCGGCGCGGCCGCCGCGGCCCGTTCCGCGCTGCCGAAGGCCCCGCCGCCGTCGACCACAACTCGCCCATCGCCGTGCTCGGCCGCCGCTTCGCCTCCGGCGAGATCGACGAGGACGAGTACTGGCGCCGACTGACCGTCCTCAACGAGGAGTTCGGCCACGCCTCCAAGGGCGGTGCGGCATGAACACCACGACCGGACCGGCCACCCGGACCGTGCACACGGACGCGGCCCGCGTCGCCGACGCCGTGAAGGTCTACGGCAGCGGGGACACCGCCGTACGGGCCCTGGACGGGGTGAGCGTCGGCTTCCGTGCCGGACGCTTCACCGCGATCATGGGCCCGTCGGGCTCGGGCAAGTCCACGCTGATGCACTGCGCGGCGGGCCTGGACACGCTCACCTCCGGCGCCGCCTTCATCGGCGACACGGAGCTCGGCTCCCTGGACGACCGGCGTCTGACGCTGCTGCGCCGCGACCGCGTCGGCTTCGTCTTCCAGGCCTTCAACCTGGTGCCGACGCTGACCGTCGCCGAGAACATCACCCTGCCCATGGACCTCGCGGGCATCCGCGGCGACCACGAGTGGACGGACGCCCTCGTCGACGTCGTCGGGCTGCGCGACCGGCTGCACCACCGACCCTCCGAGCTCTCCGGCGGACAGCAGCAACGCGTCGCCGTGGCGCGGGCGTTCGCCGGGCGGCCCGACGTCGTCTTCGCCGACGAGCCGACCGGCAACCTCGACTCGCGCTCCGGCGAGGAGGTGCTGAACCTGCTCGGCAGGGCGGTGCGCCGGATGGGCCGCACCGTCGTCATGGTCACCCACGACCCGGTGGCCGCCGCCCACGCCGACGAGGTCGTCTTCCTCGCCGACGGCCGCCTCGTGGACCGTATGGAGGCCCCGACGGCGGACCTGGTCCTCGACCGGATGAAGGCGCTGGACACGAGGCCGCCCGCCGCGCACTCCGCCACACGGCCCGACCCGGGGCCCGGCGCGCGGCCGCGGGGGAAGGAGGCGTCGTCATGAGCGCCCCGAGTGCACTGCGCGCCTCCGCGCGCCTGAGCCTGTCCTCGCTGCGCGGCCACAAGCGCCGCTTCGCCGGTACGTTCCTCGCCGTCCTGCTCGGCGTCGCGTTCCTGGCGGGCACCCTCGTCATGGGCGACACCCTGCGCGCGAGCTTCGACACGATGTTCGGCAACGCGACGAGCGGCACCGACGCCGTCGTCCGCAGCGCCGACACCGTCACCACGCCCGACGACGGTCAGGGCACCCGCAAGCCCGTCGGCACCGACCTCGTCAAGGCGATCGAGAAGAGCGACGCGGTGGCCGCCGCCGCGCCCAGCATCCAGGGCGCGGCCCAGCTCCTCGGCGAGGACGGCGAGGCCATCGGCGGCCAGGGCCCGCCCACGCTCGCCGGCAACTGGATCGACGACGCCGACCTGAACGCGTACCAACTCGCCGAAGGCCGTGCCCCGTCGAAGTCCGGCGAGGTCGTCGTCAACCGCGGCGCCGCGAAGTCCGGCGGCCTGGAGGTCGGCGACACGACGACGCTGCGCACCCCCGACCCGGTCGAGGTGGAGATCGTCGGCCTCGCGACCTTCGGCGGCGAGGACGGCATGGCGCAGACCACCTTCACCGGCATGACCCAGGCCGACGCCGAGAAGTACCTCACCCCGAAGCCCGGCGAGGCCTCCTCCATCCAGGTGCGGGCGGGACCCGGCGTGAGCGAGCAGGAGCTCGTCGACGCGCTGACTCCCGTACTCCCCAAGGGAGTCGAGGCCATCACCGGCGAGGCGTCGGCGGCGGAGAACACGGACAACGTCTCCGGGCAGTTCCTGTCCCTGTTCACCGGTTTCCTGCTGGTCTTCTCCGGCGTGGCGCTGCTCGTCGCCACCTTCAGCATCCACAACACCTTCGCGATCGTCGTCGCCCAGCGCACCCGCGAGAACGCGCTGCTCCGCGCGCTCGGCGCCTCGCGTCGCCAGGTCACCGCGTCGACCCTCGTCGAGGCGAGCGTCGTCGCCGTGGTGGCGTCGGCCGCGGGCCTCGCGGGCGGCATCGGCATCGCGGCGGGTCTGCAGGAACTCTTCCCCGCCATCGGATTCCCCTTTCCCGAGGGCGACTTGGTGATCAGCGCGCTGTCCATGCTCCTGCCGCTCGCCGTCGGTGTCGTGGTCTGCCTGGGCTCCGCGCTGCTGCCCGCCGTGCGGGCCGGGCGCACCGCGCCGCTCGCCGCACTGCGCGAGACCGCGGTCGACCACTCCGGGGCTTCGCGCGGCCGCGCCGTCACCGGCGCCGCACTCGCGCTCCTCGCCGTGGGGCTCGCCCTGATCGGCGTCCTGGTCAGCCCGTCGGTCTGGGCGGCCGGCGCGGGGGCGGTCCTGGCCCTGGCCTCCTTCGTGGTGCTCGGCCCGGTCGCCGCCACGCGTGCGGTACGCCTGCTCGGCGGGCCCCTGGACCGGCTGCGCGGTGTCACGGGCGGACTCGCGCGGCGCAACGCCCTGCGCAGCCCCAAGCGGACCGCGGCCACCGCGAGCGCGCTGATGGTCGGCGTCGCCGTCGTCTCCCTCTTCACGGTCTTCGGCGCCTCGCTGAAGGCCACGATGGACCAGACCGTCAGCCGCTCCTTCGCGGGCGACGTCGCGGTGAGCACCCCCGGCTTCGGCGCGGGCGGCAGCGGCCTCAGCCCGAAGCTGGCCCCGGCGCTCGCCGAGCGGCCGGAGGTCGAGACCGCCGTGGGCCTCGGCAAGGGCGCCGCGGAGGTCAACGGCGAGGGCCGCGCCCTGACCGTCACCGATCCGGTGCCGTTCGCGAGGTCCTTCGACCTCGGCAGGGTGGAGGGCTCGCTCGACGAGCTCGGCGACGACGGCATCGCGATCACCCGCTCGGAGGCGGAGAAGCGGGACCTGAAGGTCGGCGCCAAGGCCGAACTGGCCTTCGCCGACGGCAAGAAGGAGACGTTCACCGTCCGTGCCGTCTTCGGCCGCTCGGAGCTCGCCGGTGACTACGTCATCGACCGCGAGGCCTGGGCGCCGCACCGCATGCAGGACGCCGACAGCCTGGTCTCGGTCACCTTCAAGGACGGCGTGAGCACGGCCGAGGGCAAGGCCGCGGTGGCCAAGACCGCGCAGGACTACGGCAATCCGGACGTGCAGACCCGTGAGGAGTACGCGCGGTCGTCGGCGAGCGGCATCGACATGATGCTCACCCTCATCTACGCCCTGCTCGCCCTCGCGGTGCTCATCGCCCTGCTCGGCATCGCCAACACACTGACCCTCGCGATCCACGAACGGACCCGCGAACTGGGCCTGTTGCGCGCGGTCGGACAGACCAGGGCGCAGCTGCGGGCCATGGTCCGCTGGGAGTCGGTGCTCGTCGCCGCCTTCGGCACGGCGGGCGGGCTCGGGCTCGGCGGCTTCCTCGGCTGGGTCCTCGTCAGGGCGTCGGACGGCGCGAGCGACAGCGACTTCGCGTTCGCCGTGCCGCCGGTGCAGCTCGTGGTGGTCGCCCTGGTGGGCCTGGCCGCGGGAGCCTTGGCGGGCCTGCGCCCGGCCCGGCGGGCGGCGCGCCTCGATGTGCTGCGGGCCATCGCCGCCGAGTGACGCCCGGCGAGGCGACGTGCGAAGCCGCGTACGAAGGACAGGGCACGGAACGTGTCACCGCCCGGTCAGCCGACAACGGCCGACCGGGCGGGAGTCTTTCCGATCGCCCCGTACACGGGGTACGAGGGCAGGGCCACCGCCGGTGACGGTGCGGGGAGCGTGAACCACACGATCTTCCCCGCGTCGCCCTGTGGGCGTACGCCCCAGCTCTCGCTCACCGCCGCGACCATCGCGAGCCCGCGGCCACAGGTGGCGAAGGGCTCCGCGTCACGCAGCTGGGGCAGCCGGGGATCGTGGTCGTGGACGGAGACCATGAGGCGGTCGAGCAGCAGCTCGATCTCCACCGTGCACACCTTGTCCGGCTCGGCATGCCGGTGGACGTTGGTGAGCAGCTCGGTCACGCCGAGGGCGGCCTGGTCTATCAACGGATCGAGATGCCAGTAGCGCAACTGCGCAGAGACGATTCTGCGGACCTGGCCGATCCGCGACGGCAGGGCTTGGAGCTCTACCGTGCAATGCCTGCTTGGCTGGCTGATCACGGCTGCGACTCCCCGAATTGAGGTCCGGAAGAAGACGACGTTCGGATCCAGCAGGGGCCGCGTGGTCTGCCGCCTGCTGTATGGCCGGCGGGCTGGTTCGCAGCGTCATCGCCGGTTAACCCAGAGTGATGTTGTGAGACCAGAGTGACCCAGGGGGTGCGTGCGTGCAACTCGCGCGCGGTGCCGCGGCGCCCGCTCAGCCTTGCGGCCGACGGTGCTCCGTGGCGCTGCGCACCGCTTCGATGAACCTGCGCACCGTCGGCGGCCCGGCCTCGCCGGGCCCCGGTTCGTGCTCGCCGAGGGTGAGGCTGTAGCGCGTGCCGTTGACTTCGGCGAGGGCCCGGTCGTCCGCGGCGAACCACGGCTTGCCCGTGCGCACCGCCTGCACCGGCGCGCTGTCGATCTCCTTGCCGTAGCTGGTGAGCAACTCCAGCCTGCCGTCCGCGATGCGGACCTGGCCCGCTCGCGTGAGGGAGCGCAAACGCCGCCCGATCCGCACGCCTGTTGCCGTGAACTCCGGCTCCGCCATGCCGCTTCGCCCCCTTGTGGCTTCGGTGAATCGGTCCGCAGGGACTGGCGTCCCGTGCGGTGCAGTCTGCACGCACGCGGCGTCGAGCACCAGTGCGCATGGCGACGTCACGCCAGGTCGTGAGGGCCGCCGCCGAGGCCGCCCCCGCCCCTTGCCCGACCGCTGCGCCAGCAGTGCCTTTGAGGTGCTCAAAGGTGTGTTTATGCAGGTGAGAAGCGTGCGGAGGGTGTTTAAGATCGAGGTGTACGGCCGCGTCGAATCGCGTCCGGCACGACGCGAAGGAGCCCCGCGGTGAGCACCCCACAGCAGGATCGAGTCGACCAGCCGATGCCCACACTCGACGTCGACCACAGCGACGCGGAGTACCGTGCCTGGCTGAAAGAAGCCGTCCGAAAGGTGCAGGCCGACGCCAACCGCTCGGCCGACACCCACCTCCTGCGCTTCCCCCTGCCCGAGCGGTGGGGCATCGACCTGTACCTCAAGGACGAGTCGACGCACCCGACCGGCAGTCTCAAGCACCGCCTCGCCCGCTCGCTCTTCCTCTACGGCCTGTGCAACGGCTGGATCAGGCCAGGCCGCCCGGTGATCGAGGCGTCCAGCGGCTCGACGGCCGTCTCCGAGGCGTACTTCGCGAAGCTGATCGGGGTGCCCTTCATCGCGGTGATGCCGCGCACGACCAGCGCCGAGAAGTGCCGACTGATCGAATTCCATGGCGGCCGGTGCCACTTCGTGGACGACTCGCGCACGATGTACGCCGAGTCGGCCGCCCTCGCCGTCGAGACCGGCGGTCACTACATGGACCAGTTCACCTACGCGGAACGGGCCACGGACTGGCGCGGCAACAACAACATCGCCGAATCGATGTTCCAGCAGCTGAGGTTGGAGCGCTACCCCGACCCGGCCTGGATCGTCGCCACGGCCGGCACCGGCGGCACGTCGGCGACCATCGCGCGCTACGTGCACTACAACCAGCACGACACCCGCATCTGTGTCGCCGACCCGGAGAACTCCTGTTTCTTCGACGGCTGGACGAAGAACGACCCGGACGCGACGAGTGACTGCGGCTCCCGCATCGAGGGGATCGGCAGGCCCCGCATGGAGCCGAGCTTCGTGCCCGGCGCGATCGACCGCATGATGAAGGTGCCGGACGCGGCCTCCGTCGCCGCGGTGCGCGCCCTGGAGCGGGCCATCGGCCGCAAGGCGGGCGGCTCGACGGGGACGGGCCTGTGGAGCGCCCTGAAGATCGTCGCCGAGATGGTGGCCGAGGGCCGCACCGGCAGCGTCGTCACCCTCATCTGCGACGGCGGCGACCGCTATCTGGACAAGTACTACTCGGACGCGTGGCTGGCCGAACAGGGCCTGGACATCGCGCCGTACGGGCAGGCGATCGACACGCTCCTGACGACCGGGGCCTGGCCCGAGTAGCGGCTCCCGGGCCCCGGCCTAGGCCCTGGCCTCGGCGAGCCTGCGGTCGAGGCCCGTGACGGCGTCGCGGAACGCCCGGTCGAGGCCCGCGCGGCCGAGCCGCAGCGTGGCGCGGAAGGGCGCGGGGCCGTCCGCCGCGAACGTCCACTGCACGCGGGTGCCGGTGCCGGCCGGGGCCAGCCGCCACTCCTCGACGAGAGCCCGCGGTCCGGGCGCGTTGGTCGCGTCGACGCGGTAGGCGTACCGCTCGGGTTCGTCGCACGCGAGGATCGACTCCTGGAAACGGGTGCCGCCCTTGAGGCGGACCTCGCGGCCCCTGCCGCCGTCCGTCGGCCTGCACAGGGTGACCGCGGTGAACCACTGGGGCCAGCCCGCCACGTCCTCGGCGAGCGCGCGGTACACGGCTTGTGGGGACGCGCTCACCTCGCGCGCGAAGACCAGGCGCAGCGGAGCGGAGTCCACGAAATCGAGCCCCACAGGGCTCAGTCGGCGTGCCATCGAGCTCTTCCCCCCAGCGAGACGGAACGGGACGGTCGCGGTCGACCGGGCGCCGTCACCATAGCTGGCGGAGCGTCAGATGTCTGTGCGGGCCTCGGGGTTCGCGGCTCCGCCGAGGGAGCCGTCGGCGTCCCGGGCGATGCTCTCGGCGTCCGTGGCGGTGCTCGCGGGCTCCTCGGCCGGCCCCCGCTCGCCCGTGACCACCAGCCGGTTCAGGTGCTCGGAGATCTCCGAACGCGCCTCCGGGGGCAGCCCCGCGTCCGTCACCAGCGTGTCGACCTGCGCGAGCGTGGCGAACGAACTCAGGCCCACCGTCCCCCACTTGGTGTGGTCCGCGACCACCACCACGCGCCGTGCGGACTGCACGAGGCGCCGGTTCGTCTCCGCCTCGGCGAGGTTCGGCGTCGACAGGCCGGCCTCCAGCGATATGCCGTGCACTCCCAGGAAGAGCACGTCGAAGTGGAGCGCCCCGATCGCCTGGTCCGCGACCGGACCGACCAGTGAGTCCGAGGGGGTGCGCACACCACCGGTCAGGACCACCGTCGCCGCGCCCTGGCGCTGCCCGGAGGTGCGCTGCGCGGAGTGGAAGACGTCCGCCACGCGCACGGAGTTGGTCACGACCGTCAGGTCCGGGACGTCCAGGAGGTGGTGCGCCAACGCGTACGTCGTCGTGCCCCCGGACAGGGCGATCGCCGTGCCGGGTGTCACCAGGGATGCCGCGGTCCGCGCGATGTCCTCCTTGGCGGTCAGCTCCAGGCCCGACTTGGCCTCGAACCCCGGCTCGTGCGTGCTCGCCTCGACCACCGGGACCGCGCCGCCGTGGACCTTCTCCAGGACGCCCTGGCGGGCCAGCGCGTCGAGGTCACGGCGGACCGTCATGTCGGACACGCCCAGTTTCCGGGTGAGTTCGTTGACGCGGACCCCGCCCCGGCGGCGCACCTCGTCGAGGATCAGGGCACGGCGCTGCTCGGCGAGGAGGTTCTGGTTGTCGCTCACGCCCGGTACGGCCCTTCTGCCTCGTCACGCCCCGTCGCGCCCGCCCGGCGCGCTGCCTCATCCTCGCATGTGCCGCCGACAGCCGTGCCACCGCCCGCGAGCCGCGCACGGCCCGGAACGGGGAGATTGCGTGACGACGGGTGCGCCGGAGGCCCGGACCCGAGATCCTTGTCCCCGTCACCACGCGCGTCGGGGGAAGCGGAACAAACGGGGGAAGCGGAACAGTGGAGCGTGCCACGCAGGACGAGACCGCCCTGGAACTCCTGGTCCACGGAGTAGGGGGGACCACACCGGAGGAGATGCTGGGCGACCCGCGCACCGTGCGGATCTCCGGCGACGACACCGCGGCCGTCTTCCGCCGCGCCGAGGACGCCGACGCCGAACGGCGTCCCGACGACTACCGCGGCAAACCGGTCCCCGAGGCGTACGTCTGGTGCAACCTGACCTCCGGCAACGGCTCCCGCGCCCTGTGGCTCCTGCTGCTGCCCTTCATGGTCGTCAACCTCGCCCACTGGATGCGTCCCACCTCGCGCCACCGCAGGCGCCTCGTGCGCACCTACGGCATCCTCGTGCGCCTGGTCGGCCTCACCCTCACCGTGCTGCTCGTCGCCGCCGCCTGCGAGGTCGCGCTCGACCTGACCGCCTGGCAGTGCGCGGGCACCCCCGAGTGCGCCGCCGACCGCGCCTGGCTCGGCTTCCTCGCCACCGACGCCTCCGGCCACGGCGGTTGGTGGTCCCAGCCCGGACGCCGCCTCGCCCTCGCCGCGGCCGTGCCCGCCGCGCTCACCGGCCTGCTCTGGTACCTCTCCCACCGCACCTGGAGTGCGTACGAGTCCCAGCAGCCGCTGCCCCACCAGCCCGACCCCGAGGAGGAGACAAGCCGCACCGCGCTCGGCAGGCCGGGGTTCTGGTACGGCCGCCGCCTGGTGGCGCGGCTGCGCGCCGCCCACACGGCCGCGGGCCTGCTCACCGTCGCCGCGGCGGTCGGCACATCGGCGGCGCGGCACGACCGGCGCGGCGGCGGCCCCGCCCTGCTCGACGTGCTCGGCTGGGCGCTCGACTCGACGCTCTTCCTCGGCGCGGGCGTTGTCGTCTGGGTGGTGCTCCGCAGGGGCCGCAGCGAGAACAGGCTCGACCGCGAGCTGGACAGGACCCTGGTGCGCTGGCTGCCGCTGAGCGCGCTCGTCCTGCTCGTCCTCACCCTGCTGTACGCCGGGTGGTCGCGCCCCGGCTGGCGCTCCGAGGGCAGGCTGCCGGGCGACGCCACGTTCGGCGGCATCGCCCTCGTCCAGGGGCTCCTGGTCATCGGCCTCGCGGTGGTCGCCCACCTCCTGTACCGCAGCTCGCCCGACTCCCGCACCGCCATCAGGGGATTCGGCGGACCGGCCACGGCGATGCTGTCCTGCGCGCTCGGCGGCGTGATGTCCGGCGGCGGCGCCCAGCGCGTCTCCGACTGGCTGGACGGCAGCCAGGGCTCCATCGAAGGACCGCCCGTCCTGCTCACCTGGCAGGCGTCCGTGATCCCGCCGCTCCTGGTGGTCGTCGCGGCGCTGTGCGGCTGGTTCGGCTTCCGCACGGTGCAGCGCAAGCGGCGCGAGATGGAGCGGATGCCGCTGGACTACCCCGACGAGCGCAAGGACTCCACCCGCACCCGCCGCATCGCGGGCACCCGCGCGCGTGCCGCCCTCACCGACCGCGCGCCCCTGCTCGTCGGCATCATCTCCGCCGTGACGCTGCTCCTTGGCGCCGGAGCCCTCACCTGCGCCTGGCTCACGGGGGAGACCCCCGGCCAGGCCGCCCAGGGCACCCCCGACATCCTGGAAGGCGCGGCCGAGACCGCGCAGGCCCTCGGCTCCTGGCTGATCGGCTTCGGCTTCATACTCTTCGTCACCTGGGGCCGCCGCGCCTACAAGGACCCCTCGGCCCGCCGCACCATCGGCATCCTCTGGGACGTCGGAACGTTCTGGCCGCGCGCCGCCCACCCCTTCGCCCCGCCCTGCTACGCCGAGCGCGCGGTGCCCGACCTGACCTGGCGCATGGCCACCTGGACGCGCGCCACGCAGGCCACCGGCGGCCGCCTCGTCCTCTCCGGCCACTCCCAGGGCAGCGTCCTCGCGGCGGCCGCCGCCTGGCAGCTGCGCCCCTCGGTCCGCAGGCGCGTCGCCCTGCTCACCTACGGCTCGCCCCTGGAGCGCCTCTACGGCCGCTGGTTCCCCGCCCACTTCGGCCCGGCGGCCCTGATGTCCCTGCACCGCGAGGTCGACTGCTGGCGCAACCTGCACCGCACCACCGACCCGATCGGCGGCCCCATCAACCTCCACGGCGACTGCGGCCCCCAGGTCGACCGCGCCGCCCTCAAGGACCCCCTCGCCTACGGCCGTACGGAGGCCCACCCGCTGCCCGCGCCGATCCTCGGGCACGGCGACTACCAGGCCGACCCGGCCTTCGCCGAGGAGCGCGCGCGGCTGCTCGCCCGCCTCAAGCCGGAGGTGCCGTCTCCGAGGCCCTCGGCGAAGGACACGGTCACACCAGGTCCGGCAGATCCTCCGGATACAGCAGGGTGAGGTCGTCGGTGCTCGGCTCGGCGAGCTGGGCGACCCGGCCCGCGTGCCGCTCCACCATCGCCTCGAAGGTCTGCCGCGCGGTGCGGCCGTTGCCGAACGCGGGCCCCTTGGGGAGCGCGGTGAAGTACTTCAGGAGCGCCTCGGGCGCGCCCGTGCCCAGGCGGTACTCGTGCTCCTCGGACTGCTGCTCCACGATCCGGAGCAGCTCCTCGGGGACGTAGTCGCTGAAGGTGATGGTCCGTGAGAACCGGGACGCCACACCGGGGTTGACGGAGAGGAAGCGCTCCATCTCCGCGGTGTAGCCCGCGACGATCACCACGACGGCCTCGCGGTGGTCCTCCATCAGCTTCACCAGCGTGTCGATGGCCTCACGGCCGAAGTCGCGCCCGGAGTCCTCGGGCGACAGGGCGTACGCCTCGTCGATGAACAGCACACCGCCGCGCGCCCGGTCGAACGCCTCCTGGGTGCGGATCGCCGTCGAGCCGATGTGCTCGCCGACCAGGTCCACGCGCGAGACCTCCACGAGGTGGCCGCGCTCCAGGACGCCGAGGGAGGCGAGGATCTCGCCGTAGAGGCGGGCGACGGTCGTCTTGCCCGTGCCGGGGGAGCCCGTGAAGACCAGATGGCGCCGCACGGACGCGGCCTTGAGCCCGGCCTGCTGCCTGCGGCGGCCCACCTCGATCATGTCGGTCAGGGCGCGCACCTCGCGCTTGACGCTGTCGAGGCCGACCAGGGCGTCGAGTTCGCCGAGAACTTCCTTGGAGTCGCGGGAGGCCTTCTCGGCCGAGGGCGGCGCCGGCTGCGGCGCCTGCTGGGCGGGCACCGAGCCGAGCAGGCCGACGGTCTGCGTGGCCGTCTGCACCGCGGGCGTCTCCTGCGCGGCCGGCGCGGGGGTGCGCAGGCCGCCGCTCTCGTCGCTGGCGCAGTCCTCGACGAGCGGCCCCTCCTCGGAGAACTCGAAGCCGCCGCGCGCGCACCGCTCGGTGCGGCACTTCTTCAGCGTCGTACGACAGCCGTCGATGACGTGGAAGCCGTAGCCGCCGCTGGCGCTGACCCGGCAGCCGTGGAAGCTGCCGCGGCCGCCCGCGGAGACGTAGAACCCGGCCTCGGCGGGCGAGGTGACCGTGCAGCGTTCGATGGTGGGGTCCGCGCCCTTGGTGACGATCACGCCCGTCTGCACGGTGTCGATCGTGCAGTTGGCGAGCGTGCCGCCGCTGCCGTGGTCGCGGAACCACGCGCCCGTGGCGACCTCACGGATGCGGCAGTCGTCGAGCTGGGCGGTCGCCCCGTCGCTCACCGACACCGCGGTGTTGCGCACCTGGGAGAGGTCGCTGTCGACGACGTCGGCGCGCGAGCCGCGGTCCAGGACGAACAGCGCGTCCGGCACGTCGCGCACCCGGCACGACTCCAGGACGGCGGTCGCGCCGTCACTGACCCAGACCGCCGGATAGTCGCCCGTACTGTCGTGGATCTCGCACTGGTTGGCGTCCACGCGCGTGCCCGGGTCCCACACCGACAGGCCGTTGCGCCCGAACCGGCGCACCGTGGAGCGGGTGAGCGTGAGCACGGAGCGCGAGCGCAGGTCGATCGCGTTCTCCGGGATGTCGTGGATCGTGCAGTCGGCGAGGGTGAGGACGGCGTCCGTGTCGAGCGTGACGCCGTCGGACGTGGTGCGGTGCACGGCGCAGTCCGTCAGGTGCGCCGCGGCCCGCGCGCTGATCTGCACCCCCGAGCCCTTGACCTCGTACACCTCACAGCCGATGGCCTCAAGGCCCGTGTGCTCGCCGGTCACCGCGAGCCCGGCGCCCGAGGCGTGGTGCACCCGGCAGCGCTCCAGGCGGGGGTGCGCGCCGCCGCGCACCGCGACGCCGGACTGGCCCGCCGCGACGATCTCGCACTCCTCGAAGACACCGCCGCCGCCGTCGAGCACCGCGATGCCGATGCCGCCGGGGTTGTCGACGGTGCAGCGGCGCACGGTGGGGCGCGCGCCGCCGCGCACCTCGATGCCGGCCGCGGAGCGGGTCACCACGCGGATGTCGGCGAGCTCGGGGGCGCCGTCCTCGACGAGCAGCGCGGGCGCGGAGGAGTCCTGGCCCTCGACGTGCAGGTCCTGGACGACCGCGGAGGCGCGGACGGTGAGCGGCACCCCGTCGGACGGCGCGATGCGCACGGAGCCCGGTGAGCCCTCGGGGCCGCGCAGCGTCACCGCGCGCTGGACGACGAGGTTCTCGCGGTAGGTGCCTGCGGCGACGGTCAACACGTCCCCGTCGCCCGCGGCCTCCAAGGCGGCGGCGAGCGATGCGTATTCGCCGGTGCGGCGCCGCCACCGCGACGTGCCGGTGTGCGTCACCTGGACCGTGCCCTGTGCCATGGAGTTGCTCTGCCCCCACCTCGTCGTACGCGGGATCCTGCGTCGATGTGCCGTGTCGATGCGCAAGGAGCCGAAGGGTTCGGCCGGACCACCGTAGCGCGCGCGAGGGCGGGGAGTTGACCCGATGGGCAGGCTCTCACCTGCGTGGCCGGGCCGTGGAGCACTCGTGAGCGGTCAGGAACCGGTGCCGGTCCTGCCCCAGTCGGGGCCCGCCTTGGCCCAGGCCTGGTCGAGCCGGGCGTAGCGTCCCCGCATGACGCGCCACAGGACGAACCTGCGGGCGCCCTCGACGAGGGCGACGCTCATCGTGGCCGCGCCGAATCCGGCGATGACCGCGTGTGTGGTCGCGGTCGCGCTGTCCAGCGGGCGGCCCACGACCCGGCCCTCCTCGTCGGTCCACAGCCTGAAGTGGTCGCCGGTGGTGGGGGACTTGAGGTCGGAGAGGACGACACCGGTGCGCACCGCGCCGTTGGGCGCCGTCCAGCGCGCGTGCACGCGGCTGTGCGCGTCGCGCGCCGACGAGGTCTCGGGGTCGGGGTCGAGCGGGGGAGATTCGGCCTTGCGCAGGACGGTGCCGGTGATCGCGTGGCGCTCCTCGCGCTGCTGGCGCACCGAGGCGAGAAGGGCTTCCCGCGACAGGCTCGTCGTGAGCGCGCCGACGACCGGGACGGCCACGACGATCGCCACCAGGGCGGCCAAGGCCAGCCAGGCCTCGACGAGGTCGGTCCTGCGGCGCAGCGGGTTGTGCCGCCACCGCCAGAGTCCGACGATTGCTCGCACTGCCCTGCACCCCCTTCCGCGTCCGTCTTCACCAGGAACGGCACGGCCCACGCGCGGGTGGCGAGAAGGGAGAGCGAAATCACCCTTCACGTCCACGAGGCTCAACGTCCGTGCCCCGCAGTCGAGTTCCCCCGCCGGGCGCCGATCAATCGAGGACCGTGAACGTGTCGCCGACGCGAATGACACCGGTCGATTCGGGCACCAGATTCTGCCCGAAGACGAGCCGGCCGCCGACGCGGCGGCGGCGGCGCGCGAGCGTGCGCGTCGGCTCCTTGCCGCGCCACGCGCCGCCAGCCGTCCTCGGCCCGGGGCGGTGTGGGTAGTTCAGCGCCTCACGCGAGAAGAGCGCGGTGAGCGGCAGCGGGAAGCCGTCCGCGAAGGCGACCGTCCCGCCCTTCTCGCCGTACGCGGGATCGGCCGGACGGCGGGTCGCGGGGGCGTCGGCGGGCGCGGACACGCGAAGGCCGCCGCCGGGCAACAGCTCGGCGGCGACCAAGGCCGTGCGCGGACGCGGCCGTCGGACACGGCCGTGGGACGAGGCCGTTGAGAGACGAAGTCCGTCGTCGGCCGGCATCCGTCGTCGGTCACCCGCGAGTCCGTCCCCATGGCTCCACGACGGCCTCACGCGGTGCGTGCCCCCTGGCCGCCTTGGGCGGGTGGACGTGGATGGACCGCAGCGCCGGCTGCGACATGCGGTCACCCTGCCGGCGCGCGCCGACAGGAAGCCCGCGGCCGGATCAGTACCCGCGGTACTGCTGGCGGTTGTACGGATCCTCGTACGGGGCCGGGGCGGGGCGCGGCGCCGCGGGGCGCATGGCCTCGTAACCGGTACCGGTGGCCGGCCGCTGCGGCTGGGCGCCCGGGTAGCCGCGCGGGCCCGCGGCCTGCTGCGGGATGTACGGCGCGGGGGCCTGCTGCAGCGGTGCGGGCTGCGGGGCCTGGGCGTAGCCGTACGCCGGGTTGGGGTGGGAGGGCGCGGCCGGGAGCGCGGGCAGCGCGGCCGGAAGCGCGGGCAGATGACTGCCTGTGTCGTACGCGGAGGGGACCCGAATCGGGGCGATCTGGGGCGTGCCCCGCTCGGCGACGAGCGAGTCGTAGATCGGAGTGTCCGGGAAGGACGGCGCGGAGTAGTAACCGCCGCCATAGGTGGAGCGGGGGGAGGTCATGCTCCATAAGTTAAGCCCTTGATGTGCTGGTTGGGGAGACCGATAAGAGGGTTGTTTTACGTGTCGGCAGGGACTGCGGATCCCCAATGCGAGCGAACGTGGGAAAATCGGTCGCCGGACGGTGTTGGGATCGTGTAAAGGCCGAGTTCCTGGAGGGTTACCGGGGGTTGACCGCGGGGGCCGCGGGACACGGCCATGGGCCCCTTCGCGGTCCGGGTAATAGGTTGGCCATGAACGGAAACGGCGGCCCTGCCGGACGCGGCGACTTGCGATGGGGGCGGACATGACAATGCCTAAAGGATCGAATGTTCCCGTACCGGCACCTGCGGTACGGGTCGAATTGGGATGGGGTTCCGGAGGCGGAGTACCGGACGCCGACGCGTCGGCGCTGTTGTTGGCCTCTTCCGGAAAGGTGCGTTCGGACGCGGACTTCGTCTTTTACAACCAGCCGGCGCACGCCTCCGGGGCGGTGCGGCACGAGGGCAAACAGCGCTCCGGCGCAGGTGTCACGGACGTGCTGACGGTCGACCTCGCGCGCGTGGAGCCCGAGATCGAGACCGTGGTGCTCGCCGCGTCGGCCGACGGCGGCACCTTCGGGCAGGTGCCCGGCCTCCACATCCGCGTGCTCGACGTGGCGAGCGGCGCCGAACTCGCGCGCTACGACAGCGCGGACGCGACCGTGGAGACCGCCTTCGTCCTCGGCGAGCTCTACCGCCGCCAGGGCGCGTGGAAGTTCCGCGCGGTCGGGCAGGGGTACGGCAGCGGGCTCGAAGGCCTCGCGACGGACTACGGCATCTCGGTGGACGAGCCACAGCAGGCGGCGCCCGCCCCCGCTGCCGCTCCGGCCCCTCCGCCACCGGCTCCCGCGACCCCGGCCGTCAACCCCGCTCCGGCCCCACCGCCGCCGCCCGCCCCGCCGGTTGCCGCCCCCGCCGAGCCCGTGCGCCTGACCAAAGTCACCCTGACGAAGGACGCCCCGTCCGTCTCGCTGACGAAGCAGGGCGGCACATCGGGCGGCATGCGCGTGAACCTCAACTGGGAGGTGCGCAAGCAGTTCAAGGGCTGGGGCGCGAAGCTCGGCAGGGCCGTCGCCATGCACGCCGACCTGGATCTCGACCTCTGCGCGCTCTACGAACTCTCCGACGGCCGCAAGGGAGTCGTCCAGGCGCTCGGCAACGCCTTCGGGGCGCTGCACCAGCCCCCGTACATCCTGCTCGACGGCGACGACCGCACCGGCGCCGTCGCCACCGGCGAGAACCTCACCATCAACCTCGACCACATCAAGGACTTCCGCCGCATCGTCATCTTCGTGACGATCTACGAAGGCGCCCGCAGCTTCGCCGACCTCAACGCGACGGTCACCCTCCAGCCCCAGCACGGCGCCCCGGTCGACTTCTCGCTGGACGAGTGCACGGTCCCCTCCACGGTGTGCGCCCTCGCCCTGCTCACCAACAACGGCGGCGACCTCGTCGTCCAGCGCGAGGCCCGCTACCTGGTCCCCGAGCGCGGGGTGAGCCCGCAGCGCACCATCGACTACGCCTACGGCTGGGGCATGAACTGGACGCCCGGCAGGAAGTGACCCCTCAGCGCTGCTCGGGCGCGGGCTCCGCGGCGGTGTCCGGTCGTGCGTACGTACGTCCTTTCCACGCCGCACCGCGCCCCCTGTAGTGCTGCACCGCCGAGTCCACCGTCATCAGCAGGTACAGGAACGCGGTGCCGGGCAGCAGCGGGGCGAGCCAGAAGGTCTGCCGGTAGTAGCGGAGCATCGGCAGATACGTCGCGGTCATCACCAGCCACGCGAGTCCACCGGCCGCCGCGGCCGCCGCGTCCCCCGTGGCCAGGCCCGCGGCCAGCGCCACCGGGGGAGCGAGGTAGACCACCGCGAGTCCGGCGACCGTGCCGACGAGGAGCAGCGGGTTGTGCCGCAGCTGCGCGTAGGCGCTGCGGGACACCATCCGCCACAGGTCTCCCAGGCGTGGATAGGGCCGCACGCTGTCGACGCGCTCGGCGAGACCGAGCCAGATGCGGCCGCCGGAGCGCTTCACCGCCCGGGCGAGCGCCACGTCGTCGATCACCGCGTGCCGGATGGCGTCGGGGATCCGCGCCCGCTCCGCCGCCTCCGCGCGCAGCAGCACGCAGCCGCCCGCCGCGGCGGCCGTCCGCCCGTTCGCGCGGGCGATCCGGCGGAAGGGATAGAGCTGCGCGAAGAAGTAGACGAAGGCGGGTACCACCAGGCGCTCCCACACGCAGGCCACCCGCAGCCGGGCCATCTGTGAGACGAGGTCGAAGCCGCCCGTGCCCGCCGCGGCCACCAACTGCCGCAGGCTGTCCGGCTCATGGGCGATGTCCGCGTCGGTCAGGAGCAGGTACTCGGGGTCACGCGCGCGTGCCAGGCCGATGCCGTGGCGCACCGCCCAGAGCTTGCCGGTCCACCCCGGGGGCGGCTCGCCGGGGGAGCCGACGGTCAGCGGCAGGCCGCCGTGCCGTTCGGCCAGCGCGCGGGCCAGCTCGCCCGTGCTGTCCGAACTGCCGTCGTCGACAAGGAAGATCTCGGCCCGCCCCGGGTACTCCTGCGCGAGCAGCGACGGCAGGCTGTCCGGCAGCACGGCCGCCTCGTCCCGCGCGGGCACGACGACACAGACGGACGGCCACCGCTCGGGATCCCGGCGCGGTGGCAGACGCACGTCCGTACGCCAGAAGAAGCCCTGCCCCAACAGCAGCCACAGCCACGCGGCAAGCGATCCGGTGGCGATCCACGCAACGGCGCTCATCCGCCGAAGTCTGCCCCACGGGACGGTGCCTGTGGGGCGCATCGACTATGGTGACCGGGTGAAGATCGCGCTCATGGACTCCGGCATCGGACTGCTCGCCGCGGCGGCCGCGGTACGTCGCCTGCGGCCCGACGCCGATCTCGTGCTCTCCTCGGACCCTGACGGCATGCCGTGGGGACCGCGCACCGCGCAGGACCTCACCGAGCGTGCCGTCGCCGTCGCCGAGGCCGCCGCGGCCCACCGCCCCGACGCGCTGATCGTGGCCTGCAACACCGCTTCCGTGCACGCCCTGCCCACGATCCGGGCCCGGCTCGAGCCCGGCATCCCGGTCATCGGGACCGTGCCCGCGATCAAGCCGGCCGCCGCGAGCGGTGGACCCGTGGCCATCTGGGCCACGCCCGCCACCACCGGCAGCCCCTACCAGCGCGGCCTCATCGAGGAGTTCGCGAGCGGCGTCGCGGTCACCGAGGTGCCCTGCCCGGGCCTCGCCGACGCCGTGCAGTACGCGGACGAGAAGGCCATCGACGAGACGATCGCCGCCGCTGCTGCCCTCACCCCGCCCGACGTAAGGGCCGTCGTCCTGGGCTGCACCCATTACGAGCTGGTCGCCGAGCGTATTCGCGCCGCCCTTCAGCAGCCGGGCCTGCCGCCCCTCGTCCTGCACGGCTCGGCCGGTGCGGTGGCGGCCCAGGCGCTGCGCAGGACCGGCGCCCGGCCCGTCGCGCAAGCCACGGCCGCGACGCCCGCTCTCACCGTGCTGCTCAGCGGGCGCGAGGAGGAGCTCCCGCGCGCGGCGCTCACGTACGCGGAGGGGCGCGCGCTCGCGGCGGTCAGCCCGGCGCTCTGAGCCGCGAGGTCCGGCGCTCTGAGCTGCGAAGCCCGGCGCGCGCCGTGACCGCGCCCCGGGATTCCGGGGCTGAGCTCTTGCGGGACGCCGTTACCCGGACAGGTGGTAACCCACCGCGACGCGGTGCCCTCACACCGATATCTGAGTAGTCTCGAAGGCATGAGGGACCAAGCCCCCGAAGAGCGGGCCGTGGCCGAGAGCCCGCCCGACGTCTGGACCGGCCGCGCGACCAACCGCGTGCAGTGGCTGCTGGCGTGCGCCGGTGCCGCCTGCATGGCGCTCGGCATCGAGCTCGCGGTGGACTCCATGTGGACCTCGGGCATCGCGCCTCTGGTCATGTCCGTCGTGGGGTGCATCGCCGCCGGGCTCCTGATGCTCTTCGGGACGCTCGCCTTCGTCCATGTGGCGGTGAAGGTCGACAAGGACTCCCTGGAGGTGCGCTGCGGCCATCTGGGCCTGCCGCGCCGGCACATCCCGCTCTCCCACGTCGTCGGCGCGGACTTCGCGCCCGCCGTCACGCCCCGGCAGTGGGGCGGCTGGGGCTACCGCTGGCGGCCCGAGAAGGGCACCGCCGTCGTGGTCCGGCGCGGTGAGGGCCTGGTGCTCAGTCTGGGCGACGGCCACAAGTTCACGGTGACGGTGGACGACGCCGAGGCGGCCGTCCGCGCCATCAGACACCGTCTCGCCCTCTCCGGCAACGCCGCCTGAACCTCCTGGTCACGCCTTCACGACGGCTCCTGGTCGCGCCTTCACGACCGGCTCCTGGCCACGCCCTCACGTCCAACGTGACGCCCCGCCGTCCGGTGGTGGCTCGTCGCCGAGCGGCCGCGCCGTCGCGATGCCCGCGAGCAGCCCCGCCGCCGTCGTCACCGTCGTCACGCTCAGCGCGTTGCCCACCGCCGCCACGGCCGTCAGCGCAGTCAGCGCCGCGCCCGCCGACAGCACCACCTGCGTCGAGCGGGGCGAGCGCCACAGTGCGTACAGGAGCCAGCAGAAGACCGCCGCCAGCAGTGCCATCCCCACGAGGCCCTGCTCCGAGGCCTGCTGCAGCGGCGCCGAGTGCGGCTTCCCGTCCGCCAGGAGATCGTCGGTGACGACCGGGCTGACCTCGCTGAACCGGCCGGGCCCCACCCCCATGGCGGGCTCGCGCTCCGCGAGCCCCGCCGCGTCCCGCCACAGCAGGACGCGCTGGCGGCCCAGCTGACCCTCCAAGGGGGCCGTCAGACCGTCCGGCAGCGTGTCCTCGGCCACGGCCAAGGACACCCCGGTGACCAGCACCGCCGCTGCCGCGAGCCCGGCGATGCCCAGCGCCCTGGCGCGCACCCGTGCCGCGGCGAGCGAGCAGAGCAGTACCACGACGCATCCGGCGAAGCCCGCCGGTGAGCCGAGCGCCGCCGCGGCACCGGAGATGCCCGCGGCCAGCAGCCGCAGGGTGAGGCGGGCACCCGCGGTCCTCGCCGCCCACGCGGCACAGCAGGCCGCGCCCGCCGCCAGGATCAGCAGCGCCGCCGTGGCACCGGTGTGCCCGAGGGGAGAGGCGGGGCCGAGCGTCAGGCGGGGTGCCGCCACGGCGAGGCCGAGCCCCGCGAGCGCGCCCACGCACGGGGCGGCGACCGGCAGCAGTGCCCCACAGATCCGTCCGCCCGCGTAGCCCGCGGCGACGGCGAGGATCGCGAGGAGCATCCCCTCGGGATGTCCGCCGTGCACTCCCGCGGTGATCAGCGACCAGGCGGCGCACACGCCGAGGAGCGCCCCGCCCGCGGCGTCGGACGCACCGCGCCGCTCGCGCGCCCCCGCCGGACCGGCCGTCGCGGCCGTACCCGTTGACCTCACCCCGTCGCCCCCCGGTCCATGACGGGCCCCGAACGGCGCGATCCGGTTCTCCGTGGCGCGAACCGGTCGTACGTCAGGGACTCGGGCACACGCTAACCGCTGGTGCCGCGCTGGGGGACCAGTTGTGCAGGAACGATACGGCGGACGTGCTTCCCGGGGTCCCCGCAGCCCCGGGCCACCACGCTGTCCGGCCCCAGGTGACGCGCCGTACACTCCCCGAGTGACCGCCACCACCACTCCCGTAGACGAGCCGGCCCAGCTCGATCCGCAGCCCGCGCAGGCCTCCCGTGCCCTGCGGATCCTGCGACGGCTCGTGCCCGCCGCCGCGGCGGCCCTCTCCGGAGTGCTGCTCTACGTCAGTTTTCCGCCACGCACCCTCTGGTGGCTGGCGCTCCCGGCCTTCGCGGTCCTCGCCTGGTGTCTGCACGGCCGCACCTGGAAGGCGGGCCTCGGCCTCGGCTACCTCTTCGGCCTCGGCTTCCTGCTGCCGCTTCTCGTGTGGACCGGCGTCGAGGTCGGCCCCGGCCCGTGGCTGGCGCTCGCCGCCGTCGAGGCGGTCTTCGTCGCCCTGGTGGGCGCGGGCATCGCGGCCGTCTCACGCCTGCCCGGGTATCCGCTCTGGGCGGCGGCCCTGTGGATCGCGGGAGAGGCGGCACGCGCGCGTGTGCCCTTCAACGGCTTCCCCTGGGGGAAGCTCGCCTTCGGTCAGGCCGACGGCGTCTTCCTGCCGCTCGCCGCGCTCGGCGGCACGCCCGTGCTCGGGTTCGCGGTCGTCCTGTGCGGCTTCGGGGTCCACGAGCTCGTACGGCAGGTCCGCGACGTACGCGAGGGCCGGGTCGTGCGCCGCGGGGCCGCGGCCGTCGCGCTGCTGTCGGTGGCCGTCCCCCTCGTCGGCGCCTTCGCCGCGCGTCCGCTCGTCAGCGACACGGCGGAGGACGGCACCGTGACCGTCGCCGCGATCCAGGGCAACGTCCCGCGCGCGGGGCTCGGCTTCAACGCACAGCGCCGCGCCGTCCTCGACCACCACGTGCGCGAGACCAAGCGCCTGGCCGCGCGGGTGAAGGCGGGCGAGGTCGCACGGCCCGACCTGGTCCTGTGGCCGGAGAACTCCTCCGACATCGACCCGTTCACCAACCCCGACGCACGCCAGGAGATCGAGGACGCGGTCAAGGCCATCGGCGTACCCGTCTCGGTCGGCGGCGTCGTCGAGACCAAGGACAGCAAGCTCTACAACGAGCAGATCCTGTGGGACCCGAAGAAGGGCCCCACGGACACCTACGACAAGCGGCAGATCCAGCCCTTCGGCGAGTACATCCCGCTGCGCTCCCTCATCAGCGTCTTCAGCAGCGACGTCGGCATGGTGCGCCAGGACTTCAGCCGCGGCGGCGAGCCGGGCGTCTTCACCATGGCGGGCACCAGGGTGGGCATCGCGACCTGCTACGAGGCCGCGTTCGACTGGGCGGTGCGCGACACCGTCACCAACGGTGCGCAGATCCTCTCGGTGCCCAGCAACAACGCCACCTTCGACCGCAGCGAGATGACCTACCAGCAGCTCGCGATGTCCCGGATCCGCGCGGTCGAGCACAGCCGCGCCGTCGCCGTCCCGGTCACCAGCGGCGTCAGCGCCGTGATCATGCCGGACGGCGAGGTCGTCGCGAAGACCAAGTGGTTCACCGCCGACTCGCTCGTCGAAGAGGTGCCGCTGCGCTCCTCGCAGACGCCCGCGACCCGCCTCGGCGTGCTGCCCGAAGGGATCCTGGTGCTGATCGCCGCGGGCGGACTCGGCTGGGCCGCCACGCGGGCGGTGCGGGCGAAGCGGACGGCGGGGGAGTAGACGGGGAGTAGCGCGAGTCGGGAGGAGCGGGAGTCGGGGGCGGCGGGAGTAACGGGAGTAACAACCCACCCCGGCAAGGACGGTGGCCATGCACCGTTAGGGTCGGGCCATGGCAACTCCTGACTTCATCCGCACGATCAGGGCCGACGCCGGCCAGCAACTGCTCTGGCTCCCCGGAGTCACCGCCGTCGTCTTCGACGACGAGGGAAGAGTGCTGCTCGGGCGGCGCTCCGACAACGGCAGGTGGTCGGTGATCGGCGGAATCCCGGACCCGGGCGAGCAGCCCGCGGAGTGCGCGGTGCGCGAGGTGTACGAGGAGACGGCGGTGCGCTGCGTGGCCGAGCGCGTGGTCCTGGTGCAGGCGCTCGAACCGGTCACGTACCCCAACGGCGACACGTGCCAGTACATGGACGTCACCCTGCGCTGCCGCGCCGTCGGAGGCGAGGCGCGCGTCAACGACGACGAGTCGCTCGACGTGGCCTGGTTCGCGGTCGACGCACTGCCCGACCTGCACGAGTTCTCGATGTCCCGGATCAAGCAGGCGCTGGCGGACGGGCCCACGTGGTTCGAACCGGCCGCAGCCACGCAGTAAGCCACAGACCCCACGTCGGTGCGGTGGCGCTGCGACAGCGAGGGCTGCGCCACCGCTCGGGTTCCTGTCCGCGCGCTTCCCGCAGCGCGCGACGGCGGGGGCGGTGGCCGCGCTCAGCGCGCTCGACGCCGCGGTGGTCGTGACCGCGCTCGCGCGGCTCGTGGGCTGAACCCTGTGGCTGCCCGGCTCTCCGTTAGCCTGAGGGCACGATGAACCGTTTGAGCACGTCATGGGGTGCGTACGACCTCACCCGCTTCCCGGAGGACCCCCGCGACCAGCTGCGCGCCTGGTCGGCGGCCGACGCCTATCTGCTGCGGCACCTCGCGGGCGAGGAGGGGACCGACGCCGTCGACCTCTCCGGCACCGTCGCCGTCGTCGGCGACCGCTGGGGCGCCCTGACCACCGCGCTCGCCGGGCACGCGCGCGTGCCGGTGCAGATCACCGACTCCTACCTCGCCCAGGAGGCGACCCGGGCCAATCTGGCGCGGGCCGGCCACGCGCCGGACGCGGCGCGGCTCCTGACGACCAGGGACACTCCGCCCGCGCGCGTCGACGTGCTCCTCGTGCGCGTACCCAAGAGCCTCGCGCTCCTGGAGGACCAGCTGCACCGGATCGCGCCCGCCGTGCACGAGGGCACCGTCGTCGTCGGCACCGGCATGGTCACCGAGATCCACACGTCGACGCTGGAGCTCTTCGAGCGGATCATCGGGCCGACCAGGACCTCGCTGGCCCGGCAGAAGGCGCGGCTCGTCTTCTGCGCCCCGGACCCGGCGCGCGCCCCCGGAGCCAGCCCCTGGCCCGGCCGTTACGTCCTGCCCGCCGACTCCGGGGCCGGCGCGGGCCTGACCGTCGTCAACCACGCGGGGATCTTCTGCGCCGACCGGCTCGACATCGGCACCCGCTTCTTCCTCAAGCACCTGCCGCGCGCCCGCGGCGGCGCTCACGTCGTCGACCTCGGCTGCGGCAACGGCGTGCTCGGCACCGCCGTGTCCGTCGCCGCCCCCGACGCCACGGTCACCTTCATCGACGAGTCGTTCCAGGCCGTCGCCTCCGCCGAGGCCACCTTCCGTGCCAACGCCGCCGAGGGGGCCAAGGCGCACTTCACGGCCGGCGACGCCCTCGCCGCCGTGCCACCGGGGACGGTGGACCTCGTCCTGAACAACCCGCCCTTCCACAGCCACCAGGCCACCACCGGCGCGACCGCGCGGCGGATGTTCTCCGGCGCCCGCGCCGCCCTGCGCCCCGGCGGCGAGCTGTGGGTCATCGGCAACCGCCACCTCGGCTACCACGTCAAGCTCCGCAAGCTCTTCGGCAACGCCCAAGTCGTGGCGAGCGACCCGAAGTTCGTGGTGCTGCGGGCGGTGAAGGGCGGCAGCTGACACTGTCCGCGGCAAGGCCGGTCCGACTCCCGTGCTCCGCGGGTACCGTGGAGCGCATGGGGACGCCGCGGTCGGCTCACCGGGCGGAGGGTCTGCATGGGTGGGGACGGCACCGGGGGCGCGGGGCAGTTGCCCAAGCTGCGCCTCGACGAACTGCTCGACGAGTTGCAGGTGAGGATCAGCGCGGTCCGCGGCACCAGGGACCGGTTGCACGGCCTGCTCGAAGCCGTGCTGTCCGTGGGCAGGGAGCTCGATCTCCCGCAGGTCCTGCGGCGCATCGCCGAGGCCGCGGTCGTCCTGGTCGACGCCGAGTACGGCGCGCTCGGGGTGATCGGGCAGGGCCAGCGGCTCGACGAGTTCCTGCCGGTCGGGATGAGCGCCGAACTCCGGGCGCAGATCGGTGACCTGCCGTCCGGGCACGGCCTGTTGGGCGAGTTGATCCGGCATCCGGAACCGCTGATCCTCGCCGACCTCGCCACCCATCCGGCGTCGTCGGGGTTCCCGGCCCACCACCCGCCGATGCACTCCTTCCTCGGGGTGCCGATCAGGGTCCGCGACGAGGTCTTCGGGAACCTGTACATGACGGAGAAGCGGGGCGGGGGCCAGTTCGACGCCGAGGACGAGGCGGTCCTCTCGACGCTCGCCGTCGCCGCCGGGGTCGCGATCGAGAACGCCCGGCTCTACGAGGAGGTCCGGCTGCGCGAACGCTGGCTGGAGGCGGGCGCCGAGGTCACCAGCGGTCTGCTGTCCGGGGTGCCCGAGTCGCAGGTGCTCGACGTGATGGTGGCGCGGGCCCGCGAGATCACCTCCGCCGACCTCGGCGTCGTCAACCTCCTCGTCGAGGGCGGCAAGGAGCTCCGCGGAGCGCTGGCGCAGGGGTTCCACGCCGAGAGCCACCGGGGGATCGTGCTCCCCAGGGAGGGCACGCTGGTGGGGGCGGCGCTGCGCGCGGGCCGGCTCGTGTCCACCCCGGACGTGCGCAAGGACCCGCGGGTGACGTACGTGCCTGAGCGGTGGGACGGTCTCGGGCCCGCGGTGGCCGTGCCCATGGGGACCAGGGGAGGGCTGCGCGGCGTCCTGCTGCTGGCCCGCACGGAGGGCCGGGTGCCGTTCAGCGTGGCGGAGACGGCGCCGCTGCCCGGCTTCGCGGCGCAGGCCGCCGTCGCGCTCGAACTCGCCGACCGGCGGCGGGACGCCGAGCAGATGACCGTGCTGGAGGACCGCGACCGCATCGCCCGTGACCTGCACGACCTGGCGATCCAGCGGCTCTTCGCGACGGGCATGACGCTGCAGAGCGCCCAGAGGTTCGTGACGCATCCGCAGGCGGCCGAGCGCCTGGGCAGGGCCGTCGACGACCTCGACAGCACCATCAAGATCATTCGGTCGACCATCTTCGGCCTGCGCGCCCACGAGGCGACGCCCGCGGGGCCCGGGCTGCGGGTCCGGGCGGTGCGGGCCGTGGAGGACGCGGTGCCGGTGCTCGGTTTCACGCCCGCCCTGCGCATGGAGGGGCTGCTCGACGTCGACGTGCCGGCCGCCGTCGCCGACGACGTGGTGGCCGTCCTCGTCGAGGCGCTGGCCAATGTCGGGCGGCACGCGCGGGCCTCGTCCGCGGAGGCGGCCCTCGTGGTGCGCAAGGGCCGGCTGACGGTCAGCGTGGTGGACGACGGGGTCGGCATCGGCGAGGGGCGGCGCAGCGGGCTGCGCAATCTGGCCGACAGGGCCGAGCGCCTCGGCGGCGAACTGACCGTACGGACACGGGAGGTGGGCGGCACGTGCCTCGAGTGGCAGGTCCCGCTGTCGTGACGCGCGCGGTCCCAGGACGTTTCCGAAGGTCTCGGACAGGGGGAGGGCGATGGACAGGGTGGGGGCTGAGGCCTCGGACAGGGTGAGGGCTGAGGCCTCGGACAGGGTGAGGGCGTCCGTTTTTCCTCACCCTGTCCCTCAGTGGTGCTCGTTGCCCGGCAGCGGGAACTGGGCGGCGAGCACCGCGGCCTGGATCCGGCGCTCCACGCCGAGCTTGGCGAGGAGCCGGGAGATGTTGTTCTTGACCGTCTTCTCGGAGAGGTAGAGGCGCCGGCCGATCTGGCGGTTGGTGAAGCCCTCGCCGATGAGGGCGAGGATCTCGCGCTCGCGCGCGGACAGCGCGGCCAGACGCCGGTCCTCGGCCGGTTCGCCGTCGTCCTCCGGCCCGCGCAAGGTGGCCATCAGCCGGGCCGTCGTCGCCGGATCGAGCATCGAGCGGCCCGCGGCGACCGTGCGGACGGCCGAGACGAGGTCGGAGCCCCTGATCTGCTTCAGCACATAGCCCGCCGCGCCCGCCATGATCGCGTCGAGCAGGGCGTCGTCGTCATCGAAGGAGGTCAGCATGAGGCAGGCCACCTCCGGGAGGCGCGAGCGCAGTTCGCGGCAGACGGTGATGCCGTCGCCGTCCGGGAGGCGTACGTCGAGCACGGCGACGTCGGGGCGCAGCGCGGGCCCGCGGATCAGTGCCTCCTCGCCGGTCGCGGCCTCCCCGGCCACCTCGATGTCGGGTTCGGCGTCCAGCAGGTCGCGCAGACCCCGGCGTACGACCTCGTGGTCGTCCAGGAGAAAGACCCGGATCGGGCCACCGGCCGACGGTTCGCGCTGGTCCTCCTGCATGGCGGCTCCCTGGGGCTGGTCGCTCACGGACGTGCGGTCGTACGGCGCCGGGACGTGGACCCGGAATGGGCGGTGGTCGACAGGAAGACTCCCCTCCGGTGCTCCTGGCGGCCCCCGCCCGACGACGGGCCTCCTCCGGTCGGTCGCGTGGTCCGGTGCCGTGGTCCACGTACAGCATCAGGCCACGGGTGGCCCGTTGGGCAGGGGCCAAGTGGCCCTGTCCAAGGGCCTGTTCGGCTCTCCCGCGGGCGCTCGCGGGATGGCAGCGTCGAAGAGCGACGGACAGCGCGGAAACGAGCGGACAGTTCAGGAACGGCAGACAATTCGGGACCAGCGCACAGTTCAGGAACAGCGGACATCCGGGAACGGTGTGGCACGGAAAACGGAAAGGAGACGAGGAACCGTGGAGCTCCCTCTGATCGTGGGTGCCGACGGCTCGCCGGCGAGTCTGCGGGCCCTTGACTGGGCCGTCGACGAGGCCGTGCGGCGAAAGGCGCCGCTGCGCGTCGTGTACGCGTCGAGCTGGGAGTGGTACGAGGGGCACGAACCGTCCTTCGGGATCGGTGGGGAGTCCGTGCGTGCCGCGGCGGACCACGTGGTCGCCGGGGCCTTGGAGCACGCCCGCCGCCGTGCGCCCGGAGCCGAGGTGACCGGCGCCGTCCTGCCCGAGGATCCCGCGGCGGCGCTGATCCGCGAGAGCCGGCAGGCGGGCGCGGTCGTCGTCGGGAGCCGGGGGAGGGGGCAGTTCGCCGGGCTGCTGCTGGGGTCGGTGAGCCTGTCGGTGGCGGCGCACTCCGCGTCGCCGGTCGTCGTCGTACGGGACGGCGAGTCCGCAGGGGGCGCCGAAGCGGCGCCGGACCCCGAATCCGTACGGGGCACCGACGCGGCACGCCCCGTCGCCGAGGTCACCGTGGGAGTCGGTGACCCCGAGGAGTCCGCCGCGGCGGTGGCCTTCGCCTGCGACGCGGCGGAGCGGCGCGGGATCGCCCTGCGCGCCGTGCGGACCTGGCGGTGCCCGGCGCACGAGGTGCCCGACCGGCCACGGGCCGCCGCGCTCCCCGACCCCCATCAGGCGCGGGCCCAGGAGGAGTTGGACGAGGCCCTGCGCGAACCCCTCCGGGCCCACCGCACCCTCATGGTGCGCCGCGACGTGTTGGAGGGGCACGCCCGCACCGCGCTGCTCGACGCCGCCCGCACCTCCGAGCTGCTCGTGGTCGGGGCACGCCGCCGCAAGGGGCACCTCGGCATGCAGCTCGGCCCCGTCAACCACGCGGTGCTGCACCACGCGGCGTGCCCGGTGGCCGTCGTCCCGCACGACTGACCCGCGCCTCCCGTGGAACCCGTGCGGCACCCCCGCCCCTTGAGAGCAGACCGAGGAGATTCCATGGCACCTCCGTCGAAGGAGCACCTCGCGGCACTCGACGCCCACTGGCGTGCCGCCAACTACCTGGCCGTCGGCCAGATCTACCTGATGGACAACCCGCTGCTGACCGAGCCGCTGCGGCCCGAGCACATCAAACCGCGGCTGCTCGGCCACTGGGGCACGTCGCCCGGCCTCAACCTCGTCCACACCCACCTCAACCGCGTCGTCAAGGAGCGCGGGCAGGACGCCCTGTGCGTCTGGGGGCCGGGGCACGGCGGCCCCGCCGTGCTCGCCAACGCCTGGCTGGAGGGCTCGTACAGCGAGACGTACCCCGATGTCAGCCGTGACGTGGAAGGCATGGCCAAGCTGTTCCGGCAGTTCTCGTTCCCCGGCGGCGTGCCCAGCCACGTCGCTCCCGAGACGCCGGGATCGATCCACGAGGGCGGCGAGCTCGGCTACTCCCTCGCGCACGCCTACGGTGCCGCGTTCGACAACCCCGACCTCCTCGTGGCCTGCGTGATCGGCGACGGCGAGGCCGAGACGGGACCGCTGGCCGCCTCCTGGCACGCCAACAAGTTCCACGACCCCGCGCACGACGGCGCGGTCCTGCCGATCCTCCACCTCAACGGCTACAAGATCGCCAACCCGACGCTGCTCGCCCGGCTGCCCGAGGCCGAACTCGACGCGCTGCTCAAGGGGTTCGGGCACGAGCCGCTGTACGTGAGCGGCGACGATCCGCGCCGGGTCCACCTGGCGATGGCCAAGGCCATGGACCAGGCGCTCGACCGCATCGCCGCCCTCCGGAAGGCCGCCCGCGGCGGCGGCGCGCACAGCCGCCCCCGCCGGCCGATGATCGTGCTGCGCACGCCCAAGGGCTGGACCGGGCCCGCGACCGTGGACGGCCGGCAGGTCGAGGGCACCTGGCGCGCGCACCAGGTCCCGCTCGCCGGAGTGCGCGACAATCCGGACCACCTGGCCCAGCTGGAGGACTGGCTGCGGTCCTACCGCCCGCACGAGCTCTTCGACGCGCACGGCGGCCCGAGCCGGCAGGTCCTGGCCTGCGTCCCGGAAGGGCGCCGCCGTCTCGGCTCGACCCCGTACGCCAACGGCGGTGTCTTCACCCGCCCGCTCCCCGTGCCGCCGCTGGAGCGCTTCGCCGTCCCCGTCGACAAGCCGGGCACGACCCTGCACGAGCCGACGAGGGTCGCGGGCGGGCTGCTCGCCCAGGTCATGGCCGACACCGCGCGGCGCAGGGACTTCCGCGTCATGGGCCCGGACGAGACCGAGTCCAACCGGCTCGGCGCGCTCTTCGACGTCACCGGGAAGGCCTGGCAGGACCAGACCCTCGACACGGACGAGCACCTCTCGCGCGAGGGCCGCGTCATGGAGGTCCTGTCCGAACACCTCTGCCAGGGCTGGCTGGAGGGCTACACCCTGACCGGCAGGCACGGACTGTTCTCCTGTTACGAGGCGTTCGTGCACATCATCGACTCGATGGTCAACCAGCACATCAAGTGGCTGAAGACCGCCCGCTCGCTGCCCTGGCGCGCGCCCGTGCCGTCCCTCAACTACCTGCTGACGTCGCACGTGTGGCGCCAGGACCACAACGGCTTCTCGCACCAGGACCCCGGCTTCGTGGACCACGTGCTCAACAAGAGCCCGGATGTCGTACGCGTCTATCTGCCGCCGGACGCCAACACCCTGCTGTCGGTGACCGAGCACGTCCTGCACAGCCGCGACCACGTGAACGTCGTCGTGGCGGGGAAGCAGCCCTGTTTCGACTGGCTCTCCCTGGACGAGGCGCGGGCCCACTGCGCGCGCGGCGCGGGCGTGTGGGAGTGGGCGGGGACGGACGACGGCTCGCGTGACCCCGACGTGGTCCTGGCGTGCGCGGGCGACGTGCCCACCCAGGAAGTCCTCGCCGCGGCGGGGCTGTTGCGCGAGCACCTGCCCGAACTCGCCGTCCGGGTGGTCAACGTCGTCGACATCGCCCGTCTGATGCCGCGCGAGGAACACCCGCACGGCATGGCCGACTTCGAGTACGACGCCCTCTTCACCCGCGAGCGGCCGGTGATCTTCGCGTATCACGGCTATCCGTGGCTGATCCACCGCCTCGCCTACCGCCGCGCGGGCCACCCCCACCTCCATGTACGCGGCTACAAGGAGGCGGGCACGACGACCACGCCGTTCGACATGGTGGTCCGCAACGATCTGGACCGGTACCGCCTCGTCATGGACGTCGTCGACCGGGTCCCCGGCCTCGCCGTCCGCGCCACGGCCGTGCGCCAGGCGATGGCCGACGCCCGCACCCGCCACCACGCCTGGATCCGCGAGCACGGCACGGACCTGCCCGAGGTCGCCGCGTGGGCCTGGCCCTACTGAGGCCGTTGTCGGACCCCTGTGGCACGGTGTGAGGAGAGGTGGGACGAGCGAAGGGCGCGCAGGGCAGTGGCCGACGAGCTGTTTCCGCGGACCCGCTCCGCGCTCGGCCCCGGCGCGGTGCACGTGCCGGACTGGCTGACGCCCGGGGCGCAGCGGCGGCTGCTCGCCGCCTGCCGGGAGTGGGCGAGGCCGCCCGCCGGGCTGCGCCTCGTCAGGACACCGGGCGGTGGCGCCATGACCGCCCGGCAGTTCGGCCTGGGCTGGCACTGGTATCCGTACGGGTATGCGCGCAGCGCGGTCGACGGCGACGGCGCCCCGGTGAAGCCGATGCCGCCCTGGCTCGCGGATCTCGGGCGCACGGCGGCCGAAGCGGCCGGGTACGGGGGAGCGGAGGATGACGACCTCGACGACCTCGCGTACGACATCGCGCTCGTCAACTTCTACGACGCCGGCGCCCGCATGGGCATGCACCGCGACAGCGACGAGAAGTCCGGTGCGCCCGTGGTGTCCCTGAGCCTCGGGGACACCTGCGTCTTCCGCTTCGGCAACACGCGGACGCGCGCGAAGCCGTACACGGACGTCGAGCTGCGCAGCGGCGACCTCGTGGTCTTCGGCGGTGCCTCGCGGCTGGCCTTCCACGGGGTGCCGCGGGTGCTGCCGGACACCGCTCCGCCCGAGCTCGGTCTCACGGGGCGGCTGAACATCACGCTGCGGGTCAGCGGTCTGATCGACGGCGCGTGAGGGGAGCGCGGCGGCAGCGGTGGGCTAGGCGGCGTCGTGGAAGACCAGGCCCAGCGACCTGCGCAGCCCCGAGCGCACCGTGCTCACCCCGTGCCGCACAGGCCCCGCCGACCAGCCGCGCGCGGAGCGGACCGGGCGGTCGCGGGTGGTGAAGATCAGGCCGTGGCCCTGCCGCAGGACCGTCGACGTGCCCCGCGACTGGGCCCGTGGCCGCTGCTCGACCAGCAGGAACTCGCCGCCCGTGTAGTCGGTGCCCGGCTCGTCCAGGCCGATGACGACCTGGAGCGGGAAGACCATGTCCCCGAACAGGTCGCGGTGCAGGGCGTTCCAGTCGCCCTCCTCGTAGCGCAGCAGGATCTGCGCGGACCTGGCCTGGCCCGCCGCGTGGCACTGCTCCAACCACTCCTCCAGGGAGTCCGGCCAGGGTGCGGGACGGCCCAGGCGGGCCGCCCAGTCGCGGGCCACGGTCAGCAGGCGCGGGTAGAGGGCGGCGCGCAACTCCGCGACCGGGCGGGGGAGGTCATGCGTGAAGTAGCGGTACTGGCCGGAGCCGAAGCGGTGCCGTGCCATGTCGACGGTGGAGCGGAACAGCGCGTCGTCGCCGTACAGCCCCGCGATCTCGCGGCACTCGGCCGGGTCGATCAGACGGGGCGTGAGCGCGCAGCCGTGCGCGTCGAGCTCGGCGGCCAGCGCCGTCCAGTCCGCCGCGTCGACCGCCGCGCGCCGTGCCCGCGTGGTGGTGCTCATGCCGCCTCCAGGTCCAGGAGCCGTTGCTTGCGCTCCAGGCCGCCCGCGTACCCGGTCAGGGAGCCGTCGGCGCCGATCACCCGGTGGCAGGGGCGCACGACGAGCAGCGGGTTGCGGCCGATGGCGGTGCCCAGGGCGCGGACCGTGGCCCGGGAGAGTCCGAGCCGCTCGGCGAGCCGCCCGTAGGTGGTCGTGGTGCCGTAGGGGACCGAGTCGAGGGCGTCCCAGACCTTGCGCTGGAACGCGGTGCCGCTCCCGGCGGCGTACTCGATGTCGAATGCGGTGAGGCTCCCGGCGAAGTAGGCGCGCAGCTGCGCGGTGATCGCCTCGAACGCCCCGTCGTCGCGGACCCAGCCGTCCCGGACGACGGCGCCGCCCTTCTGGCCCGGCATGGAGAGCGAGGCCAGCGCGGTGCCGCCCTTGGCGGTGGCCGACTCCTCGCCCACCAGCAGCAGCTCGCCCAGCGGGCTGTCGATCGTCGTGCAGACGGTCATCGGACTCTCCTCAAGCGATCCAAGCGTTTGGTTGCTGCCTCAATTCTGCGTCTCGCGCGAGGGCGCGGCTGGCGGGATTCGGACATCGCGCTGAGCTCCGCGCCGCCGTCCACCGGCACGGCGGGAGACTCCGCTCACGCTTTATGCAACTAGTTGCACAACGGCTTCGGCCTGGTCTACAACTGTCCTGTGGACATCGCGTACGGAGGGGCCGCATGAGCCGATACCCGAACCTGCTGAACCCGCTCGACCTGGGCTTCACGACCCTGCCCAACCGGGTCCTGATGGGCTCCATGCACGTGGGCCTCGAAGAGGCGCCGAACGGCTTCGAGCGCATGGCGGAGTTCTACGCGACCCGCGCGCGCGGCGGCGTCGGCCTCATCGTCACCGGCGGCATCGCCCCGAACGAGCTCGGCCGCCCCTGGGACGGCGGCGCCAAGCTCACCACCGAGGCGGAGGCCAAGGAGCACGCCGGCATCACCGCGGCCGTGCACGCCGAGGGCGGGAAGATCGCGATGCAGATCCTCCACTTCGGGCGGTACGCCTACCACGACAAGCTGGTCGCGCCGAGCGCCCTGCAGGCGCCCATCAGCCCCTTCGTGCCGCGCGCCCTGGAGGACGACGAGGTCGAGCAGACCATCGAGGACTTCGTGCGCGCCGCCGAGCTGGCCAAGCTCGCCGGGTACGACGGCGTCGAGATCATGGGCTCCGAGGGCTACCTGATCAACGAGTTCATCGCGGCCCCCACCAACCAGCGAACCGACCGCTGGGGCGGCGCCTACGAGAACCGCATCCGCTTCCCCGTCGAGATCGTCCGCCGCACCCGCGAGCGCGTCGGCGCGGACTTCATCATCATCTACCGCCTCTCCATGCTGGACCTGGTCCCCGGCGGCTCCACCCTGGAAGAGGTCGTGCACCTCGCCAAGGAGATCGAGGCCGCGGGCGCCACCCTCATCAACACCGGCATCGGCTGGCACGAGGCCCGCATCCCCACCATCGCGACGTCGGTGCCGCGCGGCGCCTACACCTTCGTCACGAAGAAGGTCATGGGCGAGGTCTCCGTCCCGCTCGTCACCACCAACCGCATCAACACCCCGGAGATCGCCGAGCAGTTGCTGGCCGACGGCGCCGCCGACATGGTGTCCCTGGCCCGCCCGCTGCTCGCCGACCCCGACTTCGTCGCCAAGGCGAAGGCCGAGCAGGCGGACGCCATCAACACCTGCATCGGCTGCAACCAGGCCTGCCTGGACCACACCTTCAACCTGCAGATCACCTCCTGCCTGGTGAACCCGCGCGCCTGCCACGAGACCGAGCTCGTGCTCTCGCCCACCCGCACCAGGAAGCGCGTGGCCGTCGTCGGCGCGGGCCCCGCCGGGCTCGCCTTCGCCGTCTCGGCGGCCGAGCGCGGCCACGACGTCACGCTCTACGACGCCGCGTCCGAGATCGGCGGTCAGCTCAACGTCGCCCGCAGGGTCCCGGGCAAGGAGGAGTTCGACGAGACCCTGCGCTACTTCCGCACCCAGCTCGAACTGCGCGGCGTGCGCGTCGAGTTGAACACCGTCGTCACCGCCGAAGCGCTCAAGGGAGCGGCGTACGACGAGGTGGTCGTCGCCACCGGCGTCACGCCCCGCACCCCCGAGATCCCCGGCATCGACCACCCCAGCGTCGTCGGCTACCTCGACGTGCTGCGCGACGAAGCGCCCGTGGGCGAGCGCGTCGCGATCATCGGCGCGGGCGGCATCGGCTTCGACGTCGCCGAGTTCCTGACCGACGGCGGGGACAAGGCGAGCCTGGATGCGGCGACGTACTTCCGGCAGTGGGGCGTCGACATGGACTACCGGGGCCGCGGCGGCCTGACCGCGCCGCGGCGGCCGAAGCCGCCGCGCACCGTCCACCTGCTGCAGCGCAAGACGTCCAAGGTCGGCCAGGGGCTCGGCAAGACGACGGGCTGGATCCACCGCACCGAACTGCGCCACCGCGGCGTCACGATGGTCGCGGGCGCGCAGTACGACCTCATCGACGACGCGGGCCTGCACATCACCGTCGACGGCGAGTCCTCGGTCATCCCGGTCGACACCGTCGTCCTGTGCTCCGGGCAGGAACCGCGCCGCGGCCTGTACGAGGAGCTCGTCGCGGCCGGGGTCGACGCCCACCTCATCGGGGGCGCGGACGTCGCCGCCGAACTGGACGCCAAGCGCGCCATCAAGCAGGGCACGGAGCTGGCGGCCGCCCTGTGAGACCGGCGCCCGGCACCACCGCGTGCCGGGCGCCCTGTCCCTAGGATTGCCCCCATGTCACTCCCGCACGCGATCCTCACCGCCCTCCTGGAGAAGCCGTCGTCGGGCTTGGAACTGACCCGCAGGTTCGACAAGTCGATCGGCTACTTCTGGTCGGCCACGCACCAGCAGATCTACCGCGAGTTGGGCAAACTGGAGCGCGAGGGGGCGATCCGCGCGCTGCCCCGGCAGGGCGCGACGCGCGGACAGAAGAAGGAGTACGAGGTCCTGCCCGCGGGCCGCGCCGAACTGGCCCGCTGGACGGCCGCGAGCCAGGACCCCAGGCCGCCGCGCGACCCCCTCCTGCTGCGGCTGCGCGCCGCGGCGGTGGTCGGCACGGAGGGGATCCAGGAGGACCTGCACCGCCATCTCGCCCTGCATCGGCGCCAGTTGGCCGAGTACGAGGAGATCGAGCGGCGCGACTTCCCGCCCGGGAAGGACGCCGTCGAGGACCGCCTGCGGCATGTGGTGCTGCGGGCGGGCATCGACCTGGAGACGTTCTGGACGCAGTGGCTCACACGGGCGATCGAGGAGCTCGAGGCCCCGGACTAGCCGGTGTCCCCCTGGCCGCGGGTGGGGCTCAGCCGAGCGTCGCCTCCGTCGGATCCCATGCCACCGGCAGCGGCTGCGGGGTCACGAACTCCGCGGTGAGCGGGACGAACTCCGAGTGCCGGGCCGAGTGCTCGATGGCCGTCATGGTCTGCAGGACGTGCAGGGCGAGCGCGCCGGACGCCCGGTGGGCGCCGCCGCCGCGCAGGGCACGCGCCATGTCGACCACGCCGAGGCCGCGCCCGTCGGTCCGCCCCCGCACCGGAAGTTCACGCCATTCCGCCTCGCCGCTCGGCAGCAGCTTCAGCGGCCCGGTGAACGTGTTCGGGTCGGGCACCGCGAGGGTGCCCTCGGTCCCGGTGATCTCGAAGCGGACGCGGGGGAGCGCGGAGTCGAAGCTGAACGTCGACTCGGCCCGCACCCCGGAGGCGAACTCGACGAGCGCCGAGACATGCGTCGGCACGTCGACGGGGAAGGTGAGCCCCGCCTTGGGGCCGGATCCGACGGTGCGCCGCACGCGCGCGCGTGCGGCCGTCGCGGCCACCTGCGACACACCGCCGAACAGGGCGACGAGGGAGGTCAGATAGTAGGGGCCGAGGTCGAAGAGCGGTCCCGCGCCCGGCTGGTAGAAGAACGCCGGGTCGGGGTGCCAGGCCTCGGGGCCCAGGCCCTGCGTCACGGTCGTCACCGCCACCGGGGCGCCGATGTGCCCTGCCGCCACGGTCCGCAGCGCCGACTGCAGGCCCGCGCCGAGGAACGTGTCCGGGGCGTTGCCCACGAGCAGGCCCCGCTCCGACGCCTCGGCCAGCAGCTTCTCCGCCTCGGCGGGGGCGAGCGCGATGGGCTTCTCGCCGTAGACGTGCTTCCCGGCGCGCAGCGCGGCCGTCGCCACCTCCGCGTGCGCGGCGGGCACGGTGAGGTTGACGACGAGTTCGACGTCGGGCAGGGCGAGCACCGCCGCGGGACCGCCCGACATCGGTATGCCGTGGGCGCGGGCCACGGCGGCCGCCCGCGCCTCGTCGATGTCGGCGACGGCCACGACCCGGACGTCCGGGAAGCCGCTGAGCGTACGCAGGTACTGGGCGCTGATGACGCCCGCGCCGACGACGGCGACGCCGACGGGACCGGATCCCGCAGTGGCTTCCGCTTCCGTACTCATGCCGCCTCCGAACTCATGCCGTCTCCAAGGAAGTGAGGTAGGTGCGGCTCGCCGCGAGCTCGTCGAAGAGGGTGTCCGCGGAGCCCGCGCAGGAGTCGAACTCGACGATCCGCCAGGCGTCCGGCGCGGCGGCGAGGATCTCCGGCACCGGCATGGTGCCGCCGCCGACCGCCACGTTCGCGTCCTCCTTGGTGCCGGGCCCGTCCTTGAGGTGCAGGGCCCGCACACGGTCGCCGAGGCGGCCCAGCAGCCCGGGCACCTGGGCGCCCGCGACCGCCGCCCAGTAGGTGTCGACCTCCAGGAACACGGCGGGGTCCAGGAGCTCGGCGAGGACCTCGACGGCATGGCGGGCGCCGCCCCGGCCGTCCCCGTCGTCGAACCGGGGCTCGATCTCCCACCAGTGGTTGTGGTAGCCGATGCGGATGCCGTGCCGATCTGCCCGCTCCGCAAGGGAGTTGAGCCGCTCCGCGGTCCGTGCGAGCCCGTCGTGGGAGGTGAACTCCTCGGGCGGGATGCCCGCGGGGACGATCGCGAGGTCGGTGCCGAGCGCGGCCACCGCGTCGAGGACGGGTCCCGGCTCGGGGTCGAGGAGCTGGACGGCGTGCGTGCCGGACACGATGAGCCCGAGGTCGCGGGCGATCCGCCGCAGCCCCTCTGGGTCGCCCAGGACGTCGTACGCCTCCACCGCGCCGTACCCCAGACCGGCGAGGCGGCGCAGTGTCCCCTCCCGGTCGGCGGTGAACTGCTCGCGCACGCTGTAGAGCTGAACGCTGAGCGGTCGTGTCATGGGCGCGCCCTTCCCTGTCGGCTGGAAGGACGGTAAGTCGGTTCGGTGCGGTGGGACAAGAGTGCCTGGAGTGTTCACCGGTGCGTTCGGTGCGCTCGGTGCGTCCAGTGGTTCAGGTGGTGCCGCGCGACACTGCCGCCCACCGGCCGCACGACACTGCCGCCCACCCGCCGTGACGGCGGATGGGCGGCAGTGGTGGTGCTCTTGTCGCCGGTGCCCGGGATCAGGTCCGGCCCGCGGCGCCGCGGCGCCGCAGGTACCAGAAGCCGCCGCCCGCGGCCGCGGCCACCAGGGCCCCGCCGCCGACGAGGGTGAGCGTGCCCCGGTCCTCGGTTCCGCCCCCGAGTCCGCCGCGGACGCCGCGCGAGGGCGCCGTCGTGGAGGAAGCCGTCGGCGTGGTGCCGACGGTGACGGTCTGAGGTCCGACCTCCGACTTGTCCTGGCACATGACGAGCACGGTGTAGGTGCCGGCGCTGACGTTCCGCCAAGTGGCGCTGCCGTTCGCGAGCTCGGTCTGCCGGCCGCCGGCGAAGCTGGCGTCGGCGCCGCCCATCAGCGACGCCGTGCCGCCGTTGACGCACGCGGCGGTGGTGGCCTGCACGGTCGAACCGGTGGCGGTCACGCTGATCCCGCCGCCCGCGAACGCCGATGGAGCACCAAGGACCAGCGGCAGCGCGGCGATGGCCGTCGTCAGGCCGGCACGGACACATATCTGAGTAGTACGCATGAGTCTGCCCTCCGGTGGCACGGGAGGCGGTACAACCCATGCGCCGCCGAGAATCGGGGAACGCCCGTGCTACCTGACGAAGAGCCAACGTGCCCGCGCGGGGTCCCGCATGCGGACGACCGCCGGGCAGGTGACGGAATCCATCGTCCGGCGCAGCGGAGACCTGATTGACCGTCACCTCGCGTGCGTCAGGGGGCGGGGACGAGGCCGGCCGCGACGAGCCCGTCGTGCACCGCCTGACCGAGCGTCAGGACCGCGGACTGCGGGCGCACCATCACGGTGAACTCCTTGATCCGGTCGTCCTCGTCGAAGTGCAGCAGGTCGATGCCGTGGATCTCCTTGCCGTTCACCGTCGTACGGAAGAGCAGGACGTCCGACTCCGCCTCGCTGCCGTCGGCGCTCGTGCGTGCCCGTCCCGCGTACGAACCGACGTACCGGAAGTCCTCGAACGTCCGCAGCAGGACGCCGAAGAGCCCGAGCACCATCGGCCGGCCCTCGAAGGGCGTGAACTTCACCGGGCTGTAGAAGCGGATGTCCGGGGTGAACAGCTCCTCCAGGGCGTCGAGGTCGCCCTGCTCGACGGCGGTGCGGAAGCGTGCGGCGGTGGGGTGCGTCATGGTTCCTCCCGAGTGGCGCGGCGGAGGGCCGCGTCTCCGTGGTCTTCATAGTCAAGAATCTGAGTAGTCAGATCGATGACTATGATGGGGGTACGAGGCGGCGCAAGGGAAGGGGAGTCGGGCGATGGCTCTGCGGCACGCGGTGCTCGCGGCACTGCTGGACGGTGAGTACAGCGGCTATCAGCTGGCCAAGGGCTTCGACATCGGTGTGGCCAACTTCTGGCACGCGCTGCCCCAGCAGCTCTACGCCGAGCTGGCCAAGCTGGAGTCCGAAGGTCTGGTCGCGGGGCGGGAGGTGGTCCAGGAGGGGCGCCCGAACAAGCGCCTTTTCACGGTCACCGACGAGGGCCTCGCCGAGATGGAGCGCTTCGCCGCCCGCGCCGCGAAGCCGTCCTTCATCCGCGACGACCTGCTGGTGAAGGTGCAGGCCGTGGACGGCGTCGCCGCCGGTCCTGTGATCGAGCAGCTCACGGAGCGCGCCGCGGTCGCCGACGCGAAGATCGAGGTCCTGGAGAAGCTCCTCGTGAAGCTGCGCGGCGGCGCCGACGAGGGCGACTTCCTGCGCACCGGCGAGCGCGTCGGCCCCTATCTGACGTGTCTGCGCGGGCTCGCCTTCGAGCGCGAGTCCCGCGACTGGTGCCGGCGCGCGGCGGAGCTGCTGAGCGAGCGGGCCGCCGCCGCGGACCGGCGCGGCTGAGCCTCAGGGGCGGCCGGTGGTCACCGTCCGCTCGGGGGAGTAGCCGCCCCAGGTCCCGTCCGGCAGCTTGGGGCGGATCCGCACGCGGTGCCGCTCGCCGGACTGCCTGCCGATGTAGAAGCTGTGCTCGGCCTCGTCCTGCGGTGCCGTGCCGCCGAAGACGAGCGAGGTGGCGGTGCGGCCGTCCAGCTGGATCTGATACTCCGTCACCGCGCCGCCGGTGCGCGGCGGCGTCCAGGACAGGTCGATGTAGTACGCCCCGTCCTTGCTGTGCGTCCTCGCGCGGAAGCCGGTGGGTGCCGTGCCGCGCCCGGAGTCCTTGCCCGCCGCGGTCGTGACGCGGACCTCGGCGCTCGCGGGCGAGAAGTTGTCGGCGGCGTCGCGCGCCTTGACCGTGAAGGTGTAGTCGGTGCCGGGCCGCAGCCCCGTGACCAGCGTCGCGGTCTGCTGCCCGCCCACGCTGTGGATCTTCGAGCCGCCCTGGAAGATCTCGTACGAGGCCACGCCCCTGTTGTCCGACGACTTGCGCCACGAGAGCATCGCCGCCCGGCTGCCCTCGGCCTCGCCCTTCAGGTCCGCGGGCCGGGTCGGTGGCCTGTGGTCGGCGGCGGCCGCGGCGGGTGTGGTGACCGAGAGCTTCCTGCTGTCCTCGCTGACGTTCCCCTCGGCGTCGCGGGCGCGCACGGTGAAGGTGTACGTGGTGGACGGCTTGAGGCCGACGACGTCCACCATGTGCTCCGCGCCCGGCACTTCCTTGACCTTCTCGGCGTTCCGGTACACCTCGTAGCCGGTGACCTCGGTGTCGTCGGTGGCCTGGTTCCACATGACGTGCGCGGTGGTGGCGCTGCCCGCCTGCACGGTCAGGCCCCGGGGCGCCGCCGGGGGCCTGGTGTCCTTGCTGTCCCCGCCGCCCCACGCGCAGCCGCCGAGCACGGCCGTGGTCGCGGCCGTGGCGGCCAGCAGGGCCACGGGGGTGGACAGGTGGGGCATCCGGCGCACGGCGCTGCCTTCCACTCGACGGCATTGGTCCGGACCTATTTGACACGGGTGACGGGGGCACATCAAGAGGTGGGGCGTGCGCCGTACGGGCCCTGAACAGTGGACGGCGGGTACGACCGGGCACAGATTGGGATATCTGGCCTACAAGCCGTCAGTCGTCCCCTACGAAGGGTTTCTTCACGTGCGTACCAGAACGGTGGCCCTGGCCACCGCTGCCGGAGCCGCTCTCCTCGCCCCTGCCTCGTACCCTGCCGCGGCGCAGCCGCCGATGGTCGAACCGGTCGCCAAGTCGCCGGAGAGCAGGGTGGGTTCAGCGCCGGAGGGCAGGGCTGGTTCAGTGGCGGCTCCGGTCGGGGAGGGCTCGGTGCGGGCCGCCGACCTGCTGGCCGCGACGCGGTCCTGCAAGCAGATCTCCCACGGCAGGTTCCGCACCGACGACGGCGCCCGCGCCACGGTGCCCGTGTGCGGGGCGCGGGGCGCGGTCTTCTGGAAGGCCGACATGGACATCGACTGCGACGGGCAGCCGACCAAGGCCTGCAGCCGCCGCACCGACCCACTCTTCTTCCACGCCACGGCCTTCCAGCAGTCCGACGGCCGCCAGCTGAACGCGGAACGCCTGCCCTACGTCGTCGTGCCGGGCCCGAGCCGCCGCTGGAACCACGCCGAGCACGGGGTCACCGGCGGCACCGTCGCCGCCGTGATCCACCGCGGCAGGGTCCAGTACGCCGTGGTCGGCGACACCGGGCCCACCGACCTCGTCGGAGAGGCGTCCTACGCGACCGCCAAGGCGCTCGGCATCCGGCCCGACCCGAAGACGGGCGGCACGGGATCCGGCGTCACGTACATCCTCTTCAAGGGACCCGGGGCGAAGCCGATCGAGAGCCACCGGGCCGCGGTCGCGCGGGGCGACGCGCTGGCCCGGCAGTTCGTGCGACGGAACTAGCGCCCCTTCCTCGGGAGGGCTCACACCTTCCGGTAGGTGTACGCCTCTTCGGCCGCCGCCTCCACGGCGGCGAGGTCGGCTCCGGCCGACGCGGTGACCACGGCCGCCACCGCGCCCTCCACGAACGGGGCGTCCACCAGGCGTGCGCCGTCCGGGAGTTCGTCGCCCTCGGCGAGCAGCGCCTTCACGGTGAGGACCGCGCTGCCGAGGTCGGTGAGCAGGGCGACGCCCGCGCCGCGGTCGACCCGCGCGGCGGCCGCCGAGATCAGCCCGGCGCTCGTGCCGAGCCCGCCGTCCTCGGTGCCGCCCGCGGCCGCCACGGGCGCGGTGTCGCCGCCGCCGGCGAGCCCCGTGGCGAGGGCGGCCACGGCTTCGGCGACGGGGCCGCTGTGCGACACGAGGACGATGCCGACCAACTGGCCGTCAGCCATGGCCGTCCTCCCGCGCGGCGCGCTCCGCGGTCTCGGCGAGCGCCTCGAAGAGCAGGGCCGAGGAGGTCGCGCCGGGGTCCTGGTGCCCGACGCTGCGCTCGCCCAGATAGCTCGCGCGGCCCTTGCGGGCCTGCAGGGGGACGGTGGCGAGGGCGCCGTGGAGCGCGGCCTCCCGTGCCGCGCCGAAGGAGCCGGGGAGCGCGTCGATGCCGGGGACGAGCGCGTCCAGCATCGTCTTGTCGCCGGGCGCCGCGCCGCCGAGCGCGGCCACCGCGTCGACTCCGGCGCGCAGGGCCTCGGCGAACTCCGCCTCGCCGACCTCGCGGGCGTCGCCGAGCGCCTTGCCGGTGCGGCGCAGCAGCGTGCCGTACAGCGGGCCCGACGCCCCGCCGACCGTCGAGATCAACTGCCGCCCCGCCAGCGTCAGGACGGCCCCCGGCGTGTCGGGTTCCTCCTTCTCCAGCGCGGTCACGACGGCGGTGAAGCCGCGCCGCAGATTGCTGCCGTGGTCGGCGTCTCCGATGGGCGAGTCCAGCTCCGTGAGCCGGTCCGCCTCACGGTCGACGGCCGCCGCGGCGGCCGTCAGCCAGCGACGGAAGAAAGGGGCGTCGAGCACGGGGTCTCCTTGCGTCGGCGGTGATGTGATCGCGTACCGGACAGGGCCTCAGGTTCCCCAGCGCAGCGCGGGCGTGCGGACCGGCGCGTCCCACAACCTCAGTGTCTCCTCGTCGATCTGACACAGCGTCACGGAGGCTCCCGCCATGTCCAGTGACGTCACGTAGTTGCCGACGAGGGTGCGTGCCACGGCGACGCCGCGCTCGGCGAGGGCCCGCTCGACCTCGGCGTTGAAGCCGTACAGCTCCAACAGGGGAGTGGCCCCCATGCCGTTGACGAGCAGGAGCACCGGATTGCGCGGCCGGAGGTCGTCCACCACGGCGTTCACGGCGAAGTCGGCGATCTCACGCGCGGTCATCATGGGGCGACGCTCACGCCCCGGCTCGCCGTGGATGCCGATGCCCAACTCCAGCTCTCCGGAGGGAAGTTCGAAGGTCGGGCTGCCCTTGGCGGGCGTACTGCACGCGCTGAGCGCGACGCCGAAGCTGCGGGAGTTCTCGTTGACCCGCCGCGCGACGGCCTCGACCCGCTCCAACGGCATGCCCGCGTCGGCGGCGGCCCCCGCGATCTTCTCCACGAAGAGCGTGGCGCCGGTGCCGCGCCGCCCTGCGGTGTAGAGGCTGTCGGTCACCGCCACGTCGTCGTCGACGAGCACCTTGGCCACCTGGACGCCCTCGTCCTCGGCGAGCTCCGCGGCCATGTCGAAGTTGAGGACGTCGCCCGTGTAGTTCTTCACGACGAACAGCACGCCCGCACCGCTGTCCACGGCGGCCGCGGCCCGCACCATCTGGTCCGGCACGGGCGAGGTGAAGACCTCCCCGGGACAGGCGGCCGACAGCATGCCGGGCCCCACGAACCCGCCGTGCAGCGGCTCGTGCCCGGACCCGCCGCCCGACACGAGGGCGACCTTCCCCTCGACGGGGGCGTCCCTGCGGACGATCACGCGGTTCTCGACGTCGATCGTCAACTCGGGATGGGCGGCGGCCATCCCGCGCAGCGCGTCGGTGACGACGGTCTCGGCGACATTGATCAGCATCCTCATCGGTACCTCCTGCTGAGACAGGTGAACTGCTGAGCCGTGCGAACCTGAGGCCAGTATCGAGGCGTGCCGTCGTTCGGCGCAGGGGGTCGTGGCAGCGGCCCGCGCCCCGGATCCTGGACGGGTCCCGCTGATCATGGTCCTGCGGCCGACGGTGTCGCAGAGCGGGCCGAGGACGAGCGGCCCGAGCGGATGGCCGACGGCGAAGGCGCGCGGGCGGACCGTGCGCGACGTGACGGACCCGGCGGGCCGTGGCGGGCCTGGCGCGTGCCGGGGCGCACGGGGTCTCGAGTTGCCGTACGGCTGTGGGCGATGTGCTCTGGAAGGCGGGGATCAGTGAAGAAGGGACCTCCGCCATGGCAGTCTCCGCGCCCACGCGCCCGACCGTCCACCTCGGCTCCGTCCACTGGGCGGGCCCCGTCCTGCTCGGCCTGGCCTATGGCCTGTGGGCGACCAACATCCAGCGCCGTGGAGAGGCGGTCTCCGGCGGGGACGTGCTCCTGGGCGTCGTGACCGGCGTCGTCGTCGCCGTCGCGTACTACACGCTGCGGCGGATCCTCGCGCCCCGCCTGCCCCGCGGGCTGCGGGCGGCCGCCTGGGGCGCCTTCGCGGGCCTCGCCGTCGGCTATCTGCACAGCCTCGCCAACACCAGCGTCCTGTGGTCCGCGGTCCTGGGGCTGATCATCGCCGCGTGCACGGCCGTCTCGCTGTTCTACCGCTACTACACCACGGAGGGCTGACGCCGGGGTTTGTATCGGGCGAGTATCGAGGAGCGCTCTGTTGCCCATCAGAGGGTGCCCCGTCCCTCATTGGCTGCGCTGCCTCGTGCGATGTCTGGCATATCGTTCCTTCGCATGGAAGGCGACCTCGAACCGGATCCGGCCTCCCCGCGGCCCGTGCGCGTGCTGCTGGTGGAGGACGACGACCTGATGCGCCGGGCCTTCGGCGTCGCCCTCGAACGGTACGGATACGAGATGAGGACCGCGGCCGACGGGCTCGCGGGTCTCGACCTCTTCCGTGACGAGCGCTTCGACCTGCTGATCCTGGACGTGATGCTGCCCGGCCTCGACGGGATCGGCCTGTGCCGCAGGGTCCGGGAGACCAGCCTGGTGCCCGTCCTGATGATGTCCGCCCGCGGCGACGGGGTCGACGTCGTCGCCGGCCTGGAGGCGGGCGCGGACGACTACGTGGTCAAGCCCGTGGAGACCGGAGTGCTCGTGGCCCGTATCCGTTCGCTGCTGCGGCGGGCCTCCTACGCGCCCGCCCCGGGCCCCGGACGGGACACGGCCGACGGGACGCGGGCGGCCGACGCGGACGTGCTGGTCTTCGGCGACCTGACCATCGACACCGGCGGCATGGAGGTGTCCCTCTCCGGAAGCCCGGTGGCCCTGACCCCGACCGAGTTGAAGCTGCTCCTCGCGCTCGCCGCACGCCCGGGTGTCGTGCTGGAGCGGCACACCCTGCTGCGGGACGTGTGGGACTACGGCTGGGACGGCGACAGCCGCGTCGTGGACCTGTGCGTGCAGCGGCTGCGCAAGAAGCTGGGCCGCGACCGGATCGAGACGGTCCGCGGCTTCGGCTACAAGTTCAGGCGCTGAGGCCGGTGCGACGCCCGCCCCGGCCGCGGCAGGTCCGTGTGCCCCTGCGCTGGAAGATCGCCGCACTGGCCGCGACCACGGCCTGCCTGGTCGCCCTCGCGGTGGGCGTCATGGTGCACGTGTGGACCGCGTCCGACATCCGCTCCCGGGCCGAGATGCAGGTGACGAACACGCTGTACGAGGCCATGGACGTCTACCGGCGCACCGGCACCCTCGTCGGCGGCGCCGAACTCGACCCCGCCGACCTGCCCGCCACGCTGCGCGACCCGTCCGACGGCGAACGGCACACCGCCTACGACGACTCCGTCGACAGGTACGGGGTGGGCCCGACCGCCTGGGCCGCCCAGCGGGTCGCCGGGCCGGGCAGCCAGGTCCTCGCCGTGTCGCTCAACGCGGGCCCGATGCGCTCCACGCTGCGCAGGCTCGACGCGACCATGGCGGTCGCCTCGCTCGCCGCCCTCGCGGCGGCCGTGCCGCTCGCGGTCTACGGCGCCGGGCTGCTCGGCCGCAGGCTGCGGCAGGTGTCGCAGACCGCGGAGCGGATCTCCGCCGGGGACCTGGACGCGCGGACCGGTCCCACCAAGGGGCGCGACGAGGTGGCCGAGATCGCCGCCACCGTCGACCTCATGGCGGACAGCCTCGGCCGACGGCTGCGCACCGAGCGCCAGTTCACCGCGGACGTGGCCCATGAGCTGCGGACCCCCGTCGGCGGCCTGCTCGCCGCCGCCGACCTGCTGCCGCCCGGCGAGACCGAGGACCTGCTGCGGGCCCGGGTGCGCGACCTGCGCGGCCTGGTCGAGGACCTCCTGGAGATCTCCCGCCTCGACGCGGGCGCCGAACAGCCGGCCCACGCCCGGGTCCCGCTCGACGCGGTCGTCTCCGAGGCCGTGGCGCGCACCGGGCTCGACACCGACGTCACCGCCACCGACGCGCGGGTGGTGGAGACCGACCCGCGCCGTCTCGAACGGATCGTCGGCAACCTCGTCGTCAACGCCCATCGGCACGGGACCGCTCCGGTACGGGTCACCGTCGAGGGCGCGACGGTCGTCGTACGCGACCACGGCCCCGGCTACCCCCAGGACCTGCTGCGCGAGGGACCGCGCCGGTTCCACACGGGCGCGAAGGAGCGCGGCTCGGGGCACGGCCTCGGGCTGACCATCGCCCTGGGCCAGGCCCGGCTCCTCGGCGCCGAACTGCGCCTGGACAACGCACTGGACGGCGGCGCGGTCGCCACCGTGCGGCTGCCGGACTGACGGGTCGGCAGCCGCGTACGCGGAACCGATACGAGGCGAAGCGGCGGCCGATACATCGCAGCCGAGGTCCCGATACCTCCTGCGGACACCTTTGGTGTGCACCGTCCGCACCCGAAGAGGAGTCCTCGTGACCGCCCCACCCCTGGACACGTTCATGCCGCGCCCGAGCGGTATCGCGGCCGCCGTGACCGACCTCTCGAAGGTCTACGGCAGCGGCGACACCCGCGTCGTGGCCCTGGACCGCGTCAGCCTCGCCTTCCGGGAGGGCGAGTTCACCGCGATCATGGGCCCCTCCGGCTGCGGCAAGTCCACCCTGATGCACTGCGCCGCGGGCCTCGACTCCTTCAGCTCCGGTTCCGTGCGCATCGGTACCACCGAGCTGGGCACGCTCGACGACCGGCGGCTCACCGCGCTGCGCCGCGACCGGATCGGCTTCGTCTTCCAGGCGTTCAACCTGCTGCCGACGCTGACCGCCCTGGAGAACATCACGCTGCCGCTGACCATCGCGGGGCGCCGCCCCGACCGGCAGTGGCTCGACCACGTGGTGTCCATGGTCGGCCTCTCCCAGCGCCTCGGCCACCGGCCCGCACAGCTGTCCGGCGGGCAGCAGCAGCGCGTCGCCGTGGCCCGCGCCCTGGTCTCGCGCCCCGCGATCGTCTTCGGCGACGAGCCGACCGGCAACCTCGACTCCCGAGCGGGCGCCGAAGTCCTCGGCTTCCTGCGCGACTCGGTACGGGAGTTGGACCAGACGGTGGTCATGGTCACCCACGACCCGGTCGCCGCCGGCTACGCCGACCGCGTCGTCTTCCTCTCCGACGGCCGCCTGGTCGACGAGATGGCGAGGCCCACGCCGGACCGGGTCCTGGACCGGATGAAGGAGTACGACGCCGCGGCGCGCACGAGCTGACCCGCCGCCCGCGCCGGCCGAGCCCCGTCCCGGCTGCCCGCCCGCACCCATCGAGCCCACCACCCCAGGACCCGCATCCCATGTTCCGTACCGCCCTGCGCAACGTCATCGCGCACAAGGCCCGCCTGGTCATGACCGTCCTCGCGGTCTGCCTGGGGGTCGCCTTCGTGTCCGGCACCCTCGTCTTCATGGACTCCGCCGCGGCCGCCCAGCGCGCCGCCGCGTCGAAGAGCTTCGCGGACATCGCCGTCACCGTGACCCCCAAGGCCCCTCCCGCGGGAACCGCCCCCGACCGACGCGCCGGAGCGGTCGACGACGCGCTCGCGAGGAAGCTCGCCGGGGTGCCCGGCGTCGCCGCCGTGCGCCCGACCGCCGACGGCTCGGCCGTCCTGAACGACGCGGACGGCACCCCGATGCGGGCCGACGCCGCATGGGCGCACCAGGGATCCGCGTACGTACCCGGCAAGGACGGCAAGGACAGCCGCTACCCGCTGCTCGAGGGCCGCGCCCCGCGCGACGGCGGCGAGATCGCCGTGGACGGCGGCACCGCGGACGCCGGCGGCTTCCGCCTCGGTGACAAGGTCACGGTGGCCACCGAAGGGCCGGTCATGACCAAGCGGCTCGTGGGCATCGTCTCCACCCAGGACACCCGGGTGACCGCGGGCGGCACCCTCGTCCTGTTCGACAAGGCCACGGCCCAGCGGCTCTTCGCGTCCCCCGGGCACTACACCGGGATCGACCTGTCCGCCGCGCCCGGCATCGCGGAGCCCGAGCTCGCCGAGCGCGTCGCCGCGGTGCTCCCGGCGGGCCGGGCCGAGGCCACGACCGGGACCGCCCAGGCCGCGCAGCAGTCCGTCCTCGTCGACACCCTGACCCGGGGCAGCGCCAAGACGGCGACGGTCTTCGCCGGAGTCGCCCTGTTCATCGGCTCGTTCCTCATCATCAACACCTTCACGATGCTCGTGACGCGGCGCACCCGCGAGATCGCCCTGCTGCGGGCGATCGGCGCCTCGCGCCGCCAGGTGGTCCGCTCCGTCCTCCTGGAGGCCCTCCTCGTCGGCCTCGCCGCGTCGGCGGCAGGGTTCCTGCTCGGCCTCGGCGTCGCCTCCGTCCTGCCCGACGTCCTTGGCACCGACGCCGATCCGCAGCCCGACGGGCCGCTGGTGATCGGCCCGGGCCCCGTCGTGGCGGCGCTCGCCGTGGGCGTGGGCGTCACCGTGCTCGCCGCGTGGCTGCCGTCCCGCAAGGCGGCCGGGATCGCGCCGATCGAGGCGCTGCGCACGGCCGAACAGCCGCCCTCCGCCGGCCGGTCCAGGATCCGTGGCGCGGTGGGATGCGTCCTGCTCGCGCTCGGCGCCGGTCTGCTGGTGTCCCTCACCGGGGCGAAGGACGCCTCGGAGGAGAACCTGCGGAGCGCGATGGCAGGCTGCGCCCTCCTCGTCGTCGCCGTGATCGTCCTCGCGCCGCTGCTCGCCTCCCCGGTGATCCGGCTGACCGGGCGCCTCACGGACCGCTTCGGCGTCCCAGGACGCCTCGCGCGGGAGAACGCGCTGCGCGACCCGCGGCGCACGGCGGCCACCGCCGCCACCCTGCTGATCAGCACGGCCCTGGTCGCCGGGCTCGCCGTCATCGGCCACTCCACCGGGCAGGCGCTCGACCGTCAGGCCGCGGCCGGCCTCGGCGCGGACTACGTCATCGGCACCCGCTCCACCACGACCGGCGTCGACCCCGCCGCCGTGCGCCGGGTCGCCGAGACCCCGGGGGTACGGACCGCGGCCGCCGTCACGGACACCACGCTGTTCACCGGCGGCAAGGTGCGGGACCTCACCGGCGTCGATCCCGGCACCGCGGGCGCCACCATGAAGCTCGACTTCGTCAGCGGCTCCCTCAAGGACCTCGGGCCGGGCCGGATCGCCCTGTCCAGCACCGTCGCCCGGGAACAGGGAGTGGGCACGGGCGACAAGCTCAACGCCCGTATGGGAGCGGGCGGGGACGAGGACTTCACGCGGTACACCGTCGTGGGCGTCTACGAGGACAACCCCACCGCCCATGACGCGCTGGGTGCCCGCAGCGAGGTCCAGCGGCACAGCTTCATGCCGGGCTCGGTCCAGAGGATCCTCGTCCGCACCGACCACGGATCGATCTCGGCGGCCACCGAGGAGCGACTGCGTACGGCCGTGGGCAGGAGCCCGCTGCTCACGGTGCAGGACCGCGAGGAGCTCGTCCGCGAGGCCGCGGGCACCATGGGCGACCTGCTGACGCTGATGTACGGGCTGCTCGCCATCGGCGCCGTGATCAGCGTGCTCGGCATCGTGAACACCCTGGCCATGTCGGTCTCGGAGCGGACCCGTGAGCTCGGCATGCTGCGCGCCGTCGGCATGGACCGCGCCGGAATCCGGCGGATGATCCGCGCGGAGGCGGTGACCGTCGCAGCCTTCGGCACCCTTCTCGGCCTGGCGGTCGGGCTGTTCGGGGCCTGGGCGGTCGGCGCGCTCGCGGGCGGGGCCGTGGAGCAGTACGCGTTCGCGCTGCCCTGGGGGACGCTGCTCGCCGTGTGCCTGGGGTCCTTGGCGGCCGGCGTGGTCGCCGCGGCGCTGCCGGCCCGCCGGGCGGCGGCGATGAAGCCGCTGGAGGCCGTCGCGCAGGTGTGAGGCACAAGCCCCCTCGGTGGGCCCTGACGGGCTCGCCGAGGGGGCTCGACGGAGCTTCGGCCGGTGGACGGCGGCGGTCGTGAAGAGTCCAAGTCCGCCCGCGCGTTCGTCCATGGCGGGGCTCCTTCGGGATGCGTACAACCGGTCCTGAGGCACCCCCCCCCAGAGAGGAACGGCACATGTCCTTCCCGGTCCTTCGTCGATGCGCCGCGGTCGCCGCGGCCGCAGGATTTGTCATGGTCACGTCGCAAGCCGCGTCCGCGGACGTGGGAGGCGGCAACGTCTCGGTGAGCTGGCAGGTGGCGGGCGCCCCGTCGGCCGGGCTGACCGACATCACCTTCCCCATCACCGTGAACCACGCGACCGCCCACAGGAGCGGGATCTACTTCGCCCAGCAGTTCGGCTTCACCAACGCCCCGGACGTCGGGTACACCGGACTCCAGCCCCGTGCGAACAGCGGAGGAAAGGAGCGGCTGTCCGCCCGCTTCTCCAGCTTCGTCGCGGGGACCACGACCTCCGACCCGCTCTGCCACGAGGGCGCGGACGGAGGGCCGGGCGTGACCTGTGCCGTGGACTTCGACGCCGTGTACGGCCACCGCTACGACATCACGGTGGAGCGCGGCGGCAGCGACACCTGGACCGGGACGGCGCGGGACACGGTCAGCGGCAAGGAGACCCACCTGGGGACCTGGACGCTGCCGGCGGGCAGCGGCAACATGCGGGGTTCCCAGGGCGGGTTCGTGGAGTACTACGCGGGCATTCCCGGCTGCGCCGAGATGCCTCGCTCCGACGTCGTCTTCGGCGGCCCCACCTCCACCGACGCGGGCGGCCTCACCGGCACGTCACGGGCCAACCACGAGTACAGCGACTGCGTGGGGGAGTCCGGCTACCGCGCCGAGAACGCCGGGGCGGGGACGCACATCACCCGCGGGTTCGTGTCGTAACGGGCGAGGCCGCGGCCCCTGGCTCCGCCGCGACCGCCCAACTCCCCCTCACGGCAAGGGGTTTGCCGGAGGCCTGACTGGGCGACAGAAGAGGAATGTGACATATTACTGCTCCACGAGTACTCCGGCCGCCGCTCCACGAGCGCTCCGGACGACCCCTTTCCCGGAGGGTTCCTGCTGTGAGCACCACCGCGACGACCCCCGCCGCCACCGGCACCACCGCCCCCGCCGCCCCCGCCGTCACGACCGTGCGCACCGTCGACTACCACGCCGGAGGCGAACCCTTCCGCATCGTCGACGCGGCGGCCGCCGGGCTGCCGCCACTCCCCGGGGACAGCGTGGCCGAGCGGCGCGCCACCGTCATCGGTCCCGGTGGGTCCGGCACGGCTCCGCGCCCGGGGCCCCTCGACGACGTACGCAGGTTCCTGGTCCAGGAGCCGCGCGGGCATGCGGGCATGTACGGCGGATTCGTCGTCCCGCCGGACGACGACGGGGCGCATCTGGGCGTGCTGTTCTGGCACAAGGACGGCTACTCGACCGCCTGCGGCCACGGCACGATGGCGCTCGGCGCCTGGGCGGTCGACTCCGGACTCGTCGCCGCCCGCGACGATGGGGAGGTCCAGGTCCGCGTCGACGTGCCGTCGGGGCGCGTCACCGCGACCGCGCACCGCACCGCGGGCCGCACCACCGGCGTGACCTTCCGCAACGTCCCGGCCCGGGTCACCGCCCGCCGGGTGCCCGTGACCACCGGTCTCGGCGCGGTGGACGTCGACATCGCGTACGCCGGCGCCTGCTACGCCTCGGTCGCCGCGCGCGATCTGGGGGCGGCCGTCGACCGGGCCTCGCTGCCCGCGCTGCTCGCGGCGGGCAGGGAGATCCGAGCCGCCCTGGACACCCACCCCGCCACCCGGCATCCCGACGGGCCCCTCCTCTCCGGCGTCTACGGCGTGATCTTCCACGAAGATCTCCCCGACGCCCCCGAAGGGCCGCGCCAGCGCAACGTCACGGTGTTCGCCGACGGGCAGATCGACCGCTCGCCCTGCGGCTCCGGCACCTCGGCGCGGATCGCGCTGCTCGCCGACGAGGGGCGCCTGGGTGCGGACAGCCGCCTGACACTGACTCACGAGTCCCTCGTGGGAACGGTGTTCACCGGGCGGGCCGTGCCCGAGGCGAGCACGGCGGAGGGCCTGGTCACCGACGTCACGGGCAACGCCCACCGCACCGGCGAGCACCTCTTCGCCCTGGACCCGTACGACACCCTCGGCACGGGGTTCCCGCTCTGAGCGCTGAAGTCCCACCCTTGAGTCATGCATACCCCCAAGGGGTATGGTGAGGCTCATGGAACTCACGGTCAAGCAGACGGCTTCCAGTGGCGTGTCCGGCTCCTGCTCCAAGGTCTGCGGGCTCGGCTCCGCCGAGCTGGTGCTGCTGCGTCAGGTGCTCGGGCTCTGCCTTCGGCTGAGTGTTCGTATCTCCGGTGACTGCCCTGCGGGTAAGGGGAGTTGAGGGGCGTGACGTGACGAGGGGGTGCGTGGGTGGCTTGATCACGCTGTGTTCTTGTGGGTCGGGATGTCGGGGTCCGCGAGATCGGGTTAGGATCACGGCGTGATTACGGCCTGGTCTCCTCCCGGTGCACGTCGGAGCCGCTCGACAGCGGTTCTGTGCCGGGTTGTGGGGTTGGGTCTGTTCCTCTTCAGCCTGGTGTTCACGCACGTGGCCGACCCGGATGTCACGGGCCGTCACCTCGCGGCAGGGAAGGCCGTGGTCGGGAACGCCGTCGTGGGGAACGCCGTGGCCGGGGCGCCGGAGGCGCTTAAGGCACCGCAAGGGCTTCGAATGGCGCAAGGGCTTCAAGCGCCGAACGGGCTTCACTCGACGGACGGGCTTCACTCGACGGACGGGCTTCACGCGCCGGGCGGGCATCACCGCGACCACCGGCAGCACGCCGTCGAGGAGTGCGCCCTCGGGCAGCCTCCGCAGAGCCCCGGCGTGGACACGCCCTGCCTCTCCCCGCTCGACTCGGACCGGCGCGACGGTGCCCCCGCGCTGACGGGCGCCCCGCATCGGGCCGGACGGGACTTCGTGGTCCCGATAGCGCACGCGGCGGACTCCGCGATCCTGCGCATCTAGGTCGACGCCTCATCTGAACGTGCCCGATTCCAACGGTGGTTGACCGCCCCGGATCCACGTCCGGGCCCGGCTCCGCGCCGTCGGCCGGTTCATCGCGTCCGACCTCCCGCGCACGGCGCCACGCATGAGCGTCGCGTATGGGCGCCGCGCGGGGACGGTTGGCGGCATCGCACTGCTCACCACACCCCCACCGCGCGGAGGTTCTGTGCTGCCTCGCCTGTGTCTTCATGCCGCGTCGCACGTCTTGCTGCTCATGCTCCTCACCTGCTTCGGCGGTGGCCTGCACGCCCCCGCCGAGATCCACGAGGGGCAGCGCGTGGTGCTCGACGCGCCCGCCTCCCCGGACCACTGCCATGAGCCCGCTCCCGGGGCCGCCGTCCAGTCGTCGGCCCGTGTCCTCCCGCTCGTGGCCGCCGTGACGTCGCAGTCACCGGCGGACCCGGTGGGCGCCCCCGTGCTCCGCGCACCGGGCGTCGTGCCGCGGGCGGTCGCGGGCGGAGGGCGGTCGGCTCTCAACTCCCTGTGTCGGTGGCGCATATAGGAGCCGCACCGTGACCGGCGTCTTTGCCGGTCCGCCGCGCGCCGCGCACTCGCGGCGGCGCGCGAGACGAGCCTCCCGTATGCGCCCACACCGACCGAGAGCGAAGAAGCGAAAGAGATGAACTCTCCCACCGCGCACGACCTCACCCCTGCCGGGTCCACCCTTCCCGGCCTCGTCGGCAACACCCCCGTGCTGCATGTCTCCCGGCCCTTCACCCCGCAAGGACGGGGCTTCTGGGCCAAGCTGGAGGGCTTCAACCCCGGCGGCATCAAGGACCGCCCCGCACTGCACATGGTCGAACGCGCCCGCGCCCGGGGCGACGTGCGGCCCGGCTGCCGCATCGTCGAGTCGACGAGCGGCACCCTCGGCCTCGGCCTCGCACTGGCAGGGACGGTCCACCGGCACCCGGTCACCCTGGTCACCGACCCCGGCCTGGAGGCCTCGATGATCCGGCTGCTCGCCGCCTACGGCGCCACCGTGGAGACGGTGCCCGAGCCGCACCCGACGGGAGGCTGGCAGCAGGCCCGCCGCGACCGCGTCGCCGAACTCCTCGCGGAACACCCCGGATCGTGGTGCCCCGACCAGTACAACAACCCCGACAACGTCACCGCCTACACCCCGCTCGCCCTCGAACTCGCCGCGCAGCTCGGCCACATCGACGTCCTCGTGTGCAGCGTCGGCACCGGCGGGCACTCCGCGGGCATCTCCCGCGTCCTGCGGCAGCTCTACCCCGGACTGAGCCTGGTCGGCGTGGACACCGTCGGCTCGACCATCTTCGGCCAGCCGGCCAGGGCCAGGCTCATGCGCGGCCTGGGGTCGAGCATCTATCCGCGCAACGTCGCGTACGAGAACTTCAGCGAGGTGCACTGGGTCTCGCCCGCCGAATCCGTCTGGGCCTGCAGGCAGTTGGCGACCTCCCACTACGCGACCGGCGGCTGGAGTGTCGGCGCGGTCGCGCTCGTGGCGGGCTGGCTCGCCAGGACCCTGCCCGGGGACACGCGCGTCGTCGCGGTCTTCCCCGACGGGCCCCAGCGCTATCTGGAGACCGTGTACGACGACGAGTTCTGCGCCCGGCACGGCCTGTTGGACCTGCCTCCGGCACCCGAGCCGGACGTGGTGGGCCGCCCCGACGAGAAGGAGGTCACCCGCTGGACCCGCTGCTCCACCGTCCGCGACCCGATGTCCGGCCCGCACGAGCCGACGTCCGCCGCCGGTGACCCGCTGCTCGCCCTGCCCGAGGGCGCGGGCACGGAGGGTGAGGCACGGTGAAGACGACCCTCGCGCAGCTGCGGTCCTACGACCGGAGCGTCCAGCTGCTCCTCATCAACCAGTTCACCATCAACCTCGGCTTCTACATGCTGATGCCGTATCTGGCGCAGCACCTGTCCGGCACGCTCGGCATGGCGGGCTGGCTCGTCGGACTCGTCCTCGGCGTGCGGAACTTCAGCCAGCAGGGCATGTTCCTGGTCGGCGGCACCCTCGCGGACCGGTTCGGCTACAAGCCGCTGATCGTCGCCGGATGCGTCCTGCGCACCGTCGGCTTCGCGACGCTCGGACTCGTCGACTCCGTCCTCGCGCTGATCCTCGCGTCGGCGGCCGCCGGCTTCGCGGGGGCGCTGTTCAACCCCGCGGTCCGGGCCTATCTCGCCGCCGACGCGGGGGAGCGCCGCGTGGAGGCCTTCGCGCTGTTCAACGTCTTCTACCAGGCGGGCATCCTGCTCGGCCCGCTGGTCGGCATGCTCCTGACGGGGGTCGACTTCAGGATCACCTGCGTCGTCGCGGCGGCCGTCTTCGCGCTGCTGAGCGTCGTGCAGATCCGGTCGCTGCCCGCCCGCAGAGGGAACGACGCGCAGGACCGCGGCAAGGGCGCGGGGCAGGGGATCCTCGCGCAGTGGCGAAGCGTCGTGCGCAACCGGCCGTTCCTGCTCTTCTCGACGGCCATGATCGGTTCGTACGTGCTGACCTTCCAGGTCTATCTGGCGCTGCCGCTGGAGGTGAAACGCCTGGGCGGCGACGGACAGTCCGGCACCGTGGCCGTCGCCCTGCTCTTCGCCGTGTCGGGGCTCACCACGATCCTCGCGCAGACCCGTGTGACCGCCCGCTGCAAGGAACGTCTCACGGCGGGATCGGCCCTGGCCTGGGGGCTGTTGACGATGGGGCTCGCGTTCGTGCCGCTGCTCGCGGCGACGGCGGTGCCGGTGCCCGACGGGGGAGCGGGGCGCTGGCTGCTCGCCGCGGTCCCGCCGATGCTGGCGGCGCTGCTGCTCGCCCTGGGCACGATGATCGCGTACCCCTTCGAGATGGACACCATCGTCCAGCTCTCGGGGGACCGGCTCGTCGCCACGCACTACGGCTTCTACAACACCGTCTGCGGTGTCGGCATCACCTTGGGCAACCTGCTCACGGGCGCCTCCCTCGACGCGGCGCGCGAGGCCGGCATGTCGGCGCTGCCCTGGCTCGCGCTGCTCGTCCTCGGCCTGGCCTGCTCGGGAGCCCTCTACGCACTGCACCGTGCGGGACGCCTGAGCGGCACGGCCCCTGCGGCCGAACCCGCCGTGGCCTGAGGGAAATGACGCGACCGGCGCGCGAGTGGTCTTCCGTGTGCCGGTCGTCCGCGGCCCTCAGGCACCGGCGTCCCGTGCCGCGCGCTCCACCCGGTCGCGATGCTCGCGCCACCACGCCGCGTCGCGGGACGGCATGTTGTCGCCGCCGTCCCGCAACCCGGCGGTCCCGTCGGTCAACTCCCGTACGACATCGGCATGTCCGGCATGGCGCTGGGTCTCGGCGATCATGTGGACGAGGATGCGGTGCAGGGTGAACTCGGGTCGTTCCTCCGTCGGCAGGTGGCCGACAGCGTCGAGCTCCAGGGCGTCGATCGTGGCGTCCGAGTGGACCCACACCGACCGGTAGAGCCCGACGATCCGCTCCCGGGATTCGTCGGCCCTCGCCCACAGGTCGGAGTTCGTCTCCGCGTCCCCCGTGATCCACAGGCCCGGCGCGTCGAAGGGCCGCCCGAAGGCGGCGCCGAAGTACAGCGCCTCCGCGCTGGTCACGTGCTTGACCAGGCCGAGCAGATTGGTGCCTGTCGGTGTCAGGGGGCGGCGCACGTCGTACTCGGAGAGGCCCTGGAGCTTCCAGAGCAGTACGTCGCGTGCGTCCTGCAGGTAGGTCCGGAGGTCGGCCTTGAAGTCTGATCGGGTCATGGGCGGAGTCTGCCGCTCCAGCGATCTTCGTTCACCGCATTTGTGGGCGGCCCCGATGCGCGGGCGGAGCTAGCGCGGCCGGACGGCGGTCACCAGCAGGGCCGTGCTGCGCAGCCGCAGCACGCCGTCCGCCTCGTGAGGACGCAGCTGGTCCGTCAGGCGCCGGCGGGCGCGGTCCTTGACCTCCGGTGCGACCCGGCCGGTCAGATGGTGTCCGGGGCCGGAGCCGAGGAGGAAGCCGGCGGCGTCGGCCGCGTCCCGCCCCCACACTCCGTACGTCTCCACGCGCGCCGCCTCGATGTCGCCGAACCCGGCGGCGGCGAGCACCCCGCGGGTTCTGTCGACGTCCGCGAGCGAGAACATGCCGGGCCCGCCGGGCTCGCCGAAGCCGCCGACGGGAAGGATGTCGCGCAGCGCCCTGAAGGCCCGGAGCCATTCGTTGTCCTCGGGGTACGCGCCGCAGACGAACGCCGCCCGCCCGCCGGGCCGCAGCGCCCGCAGGATGTTCGAGAAGCCGGCCACGGGATCCGCGAAGAACAGCACGCCGTAGCGGCTGATCGCCACGTCGCGCGAGGCCGGTGCCAGGGCGTGGACCTGGGCGTCGCCCTGTTCGAAGGAGACGTTGCGCAGGCCCTCCTCCTCGGCGGTCGCGCGGGCGCGCGCCAGCATGGGGGCGGACAGGTCCAGTCCCAGGGCGTGGCCGCCGGCCGCCCGGCGCGCGGCGAGCCTGGTGGTCTGTCCCGCCCCGCAGCCGACGTCCAGGACGCGGTCGTTCTCCCCGATCGAGGCGGCGTCCAGGAGCGGGGAGTTGAAGCCGGCGTTGACCGCGTCCCAGCGGTCCTGGTTGTCGGCCCAGTGCTCTCCCTCGTAACCGTTCCATGCCTGGGCCTGCTCGGTGTTGACGATGTTCAGCACGCTGTACCCCCTGAATGGCCGGGCGCCTCCGGATAGAATGGGCGCTCGCCCAAACAGTATGGGCGGGCGCCCATTCTGGCAATGGCAGAATGCGCGAACCCGTGAACTCGCCCCAGGAGAAGCCGATGTCACCGCGTGGAGTTGCCATCCCTGACCTGCGCGAGCGGCTCTTCGGGGCCGCGGAGCGGATCGTCGCCCGCGACGGGGCCGCGGCCCTGACCAGCCGGGCGGTCACCGCGGAGGCGGACTGCGCCAAGGGCGTGCTGCACACGCACTTCGGGGGCGTCGACGCGTTCGTCGCCGAGCTGGTGCTCGACCGGTTCGCGCGCGCCGCGGCCGACGCCCAGGGGCTGCCCGGACGGGCGGGCCGCGGCACCGTGGCGGAGAACCTGACCGCGGTCGCGCTCGGCCTCCTGAACTCCCTCGACCCGCGGATCGTCGGCCTCGCCATGACGAGCAACGGCACCTCCCAGCGCATCCGCGACGCGATGGCGCAGGGCGCGCCGGGCTTCGGCGCGATCCAGGGCGCGCTCACCGCCTACCTGGACGCCGAGGTGGAGCTCGGGCGCCTCGCCCAGGGCACCGACACCGCGGCGACGGCGCTCGCGCTGGTCGGCACCGTCCACCACCTCCTGATGACCGGCTGGGCCGGTGCCCCGGACCCGCGCGAGCAGACGGAGCGGCTCGTGGCGCTGCTCGTGTCGCGATGAACCGGCGTACCGGCGGCCCTCAGTCGTCGCAGTGCGCGGCCACCGAGGACGTCAGGCGCGGCGACGCGAACCGCGTGCCGCAGACGAAGCGCAGCAGGGGCCCGAAGGTCGCGGCCGCCGAGGCGCCGGTGAAGTACAGGCCCGGCACGCTGGAGGCGAACCCCCTGTCCAGGAGCGGGAATCCACCGGTCCTGGACAGCGACGCCTGGAGCTCGGGGGAGAGGAAGTCCAGGGCTTCGACGTCGACGCGGTAGCCCGTGGCGGCAAGGACGTGGTCGGTCTCGACGGAGTCCTGGCTCCCGTCCGCCGCCGTGGTCCGCAGGGTGACACCGTCCGCGTACGCCTGAGCCGCGGCGATGGACCGCCGCGCGAGCACGGGCACCCGGTCCTCGAACCGGTCCTTGAGCCACCACGCGCCGCGCGCCCCCAACGTCCTGTGCGTGAGCCGGAGCCGGGCGGCCGCGGGCAGGTGGCGGAAGGCGGCGGCATGGCGGGCGACGGCGTACAGCCCTCGGGGCCGGTCCTCCGGGAGGCCGGGGTTCCGGCGCGCACGGGCCGGCGGCGCGGCCCCGAACCGTACGCCCGCGCCGCGTGCGAGCACCTGGACGTCGGCACCCGCCTCGCGCAGCAGCGCGGCGCTCTCCAGAGCGGACTGCCCCGCCCCGACGACGGTCACGCGGCGCCCGGCGAACCGCGCCGGATCGGTGTGCTGCGAGCTGTGCGAGATCGGCCCCAGCGCGGACGGGCCCCCGGGCGCGGCCGCGGCGAGCGGTGCCGGGAGGTGGGCGAAGCCGGTGAGCCCGGTGGCCACGACCACGGCGGCGGCCCGGAACTCCTCGCCCGAGGAGAGCTTGACGCGGAAGCCGTCCGGCACCCGGTCGACCACGGCGACCTCCTCGTCCTCGACGCGGGGCACGAGCTGCTCCTGGAACCACTTGCCGTAGCGGACGAACAGGCCCACGGGCACCGGGTCGTGGGCGCCGAGCCGGGGCTCGCCGCCCACCTCGCGGCAGTAGGCGTCGAGCGTGAAGCCCTCGCGCGGCGCGGCCAGCGCGCAGGCGGCGGACGGCGACTTGAGGAGCGTACCGACGGGCGTGCGACGGGCCCAGCTCGCCATGGGCGAGCCGAAGACCCGGACGGACAGACCGCGCGCCCGCAGGTGCGCGGCGGTGGACAGGCCGTACGGGCCCGCCCCGATGACGACGGTCTTGGACAGGGTGGCCATGGGGGTCCCTCCTGGGCGCCGACGTCCCTCGTGCTCCCTCAGGGGCGGGGCACGGGTGCGGCGCATGCATCGGCTGGGGTGGCGAACGCGCGGAAGCGGGCATGCCGCGGCCGCTCACGTCCCCGTGCCTGGGCACGGTTCAGACGGCGAGCGGCAGATGTGCGGGAGGACCCCGCCGTACGAGCGCGTCCGCGAGGAGGAGACGAGGGAGCGGTGACGCGTGGGCCCGGCCCGCGGGAAGGGGCGGGGCAGGGCGCGGCGGCGGGAGCGCGAACGGCTCGCGCACCGGACGGAACAGGCGCGCCAAGGCGCCGCAGGCCAGCCGGAGTTCGCGGCCGACGCGGCGCAGCACGTCGTGGCGGGCGGTGTCGACCGGGACGCCGTGGGCCAGTTGGATCCGCCACCACCGGCGGGCGACGGCGAGGAGGGTGCCCGCCAGGAAGAGCACCGCGGTCCGTGCCGCCGTCGGCGACGCAGCCCGCACCCGGCCGCCGCGCGGCCGAGGACGAAGCACCGGACCCGAAGTCTCCATGACGCACCCATGATGGTGTCTGCGCCCGCCGCTGTCGACCTCGGTGCGCGCGGTGGAGGTCGGCAATCCGGCCGATGGGCAAGGGAGTTGCGCGGTCTCGCCGAAGTGCCGCGGGGTGCCGCGCCCCCAACGGGGCGCGGGCGGCTGCGTGTCCGGCCCGCGGATGCGGCACTGTTCTTCCTGCGGAGTCTTCCGGCGGAGCGCTCAGTGCTTGAGGACCGCCTCCATGACCGCCTTCGCGATCGGCGCCCCGAGCCGCCCGCCCGCGATCTCCGAGCGGGAGATGTCCATGTCCTCGGGGTCGACCAGGACGGCGACCGCGACGGGCGAGGTGCCGTCGGCCTGCTTGGCGTACGACACGAACCAGGCGTACGGGCGCTCGTCGCGGACGTCGGCGCCGTGCTGCGCGGTGCCGGGCTTGCCGCCGACCGTGACGCCCTCCATCTTCACCTTGTCCGCGGTGCCGTCGGTCACCGTGTGCTCCATCATGGCCTGCACCTTCTTCGCGGTGTCCGCGGAGACGGCCTGGTTCAGGACCTCGGGCTCGGCCTTCTCGATCAACCCCAGGTCGGGACCGCGCAGTTCGTCGACCATGTACGGCTTCATCACCTTGCCGTCGTTGGCGAGCCCGGCGACGGTCATCGCCATCTGCAGCGGCGTGCTCGTCACGCTGCCCTGCCCCATGCCGGTCAGCGCGGTCTGCGGCTTGTCCAGCCGCTCCGGGTAGGTGCTTGCCGCCGAACGCACGGGCGTGAACTGCTCCTTGTTGAAGCCGAACTTCTCCGCCGTCTCCCGCATCCTGTCCTTGCCGGTCCTCAGCGCCGCGTCGAGGAAGACGTTGTTGCACGACCACTGCATGGCGGTCTTCAAGGACACCTTGTCGCACATGGAGTTCGGGACGACGTTGCCGATCTCGGTGGTGCTGAGCGGCAGCCGGTAGGGGGCGCGGGCACCGGACTTGGCGTCGATGTCGGTGACGGTGCCGTGCTCCAGGGCGGCGGCCGCGGTGAGGATCTTGAAGGTCGACCCCGGCGGGTAGGTCTCGCGCGTCGCCCGGTTGTTGAGCGGCTTGTCCTTCCGCTTGTCCAGCTTCTGGAAGGCCTCGCTCTCCTTGCGGGAGATGCCGGCGAACACGGACGGGTCGTACGAGGGCGTGCTCGCCATCGCGAGGATCTTGCCGCTGCGCGGATCGAGCGCGACCACCGCGCCCTTGGCGTCCAGGTCGGTGAGGCCCTTGTACGCGGCCTTCTGCGCCTTGGGGTCGATGGTGGTGATGACGTCGCCGGGCCGCGGCTTCGCACCGGTCAGCACGTCCAGGGGGCCGCCCAGGAGCCTGCGGTCCTTGCCGCTGAGCACGTCGTTCTCGACGCCTTCGAGGAACGTCGAGCCCATGGCCTGCGAGAAGTAGCCGGTGACCGGCGCGTACATCGGGCCGTTCTTGAAGGTGCGCTTGTACTTGAAGTTCGAACCCGGTGTGGCCACGGACCCGGTGATCGGGTCGCCGCCGACGATGATGTCGCCCCGCGGCTGGGAGAACGCGTCGATCTTGACGCGCAGGTTGCGCTCGTGCGTGGCCAGGTCCTCGCTCCGGGCGAACTGCACCCAGGTGGCGCGCACCAGCAGGGACATCACCAGGACCCCGCAGAAGACGGCTATGTGCCTCATTGTCCTGTTCATCGCCTGATGAGAGCAGTTCCCTCTTGCTCATGTCCAAGATGGATATGGACACCGCAATCATCAAACTGGGATATCGTTCCTGCTCGTGGACCTGATACTGCACCTGAGGTGCTTTGTGGCTGTTGCAGAAGAGTCACATTTCGGTCGTGCCGCGGCCCGTCTCGGCACGGCCCAGCCACCCCTGTCGCAGCGCATCCAGCGCCTTGAGCGCGAGCTGGGAGTGCGGCTCTTCGAGCGCAACAGCCGCCAGGTGACCATCACCAAGGGCGGCACGCTCCTCCTGGACGAGGCCCGTGAACTCCTCGCGCGCGCCGAGGCGCTGATGGCCACGAGCCGCCGCATCAGGGACGGCGACGCGGGACTGCTGCGCGCCGCGCTGCCGCCCGACATCGCGGGCGAGACCGTCGCCGAGATCCTCGCGGAGTTCCAGCGGCGTCACGAGGGCGTGGAGCTGGAGCTGCACGAACTGTCCACCGCCGAACAGCTCGCCCGCTTCGCCTCGCACGACCTGGACGTCGGACTCATCCACCACCCCTGCGACGTCACGGGCCTCGGGCTCGGCCCGGTCCTGCGCCGCGAGCTCGGCGTGCTGCTGCCGCGCGAGGCGCCCGCCGCGGCCCTGGCGGAGGTCCCGCTCACCGCGCTGCGCGACCACGACCTGATCCTCTTCCCGCGCGCGGGCGCCCCCGCCCTCCACGACGACCTCCTGACCACCTGCGCGCGCAACGGCTACACCCCCGCGGCCATCCGGCACGGCCAGGGCACCAGCTTCATCCGCGGCCTGATCCGCTCCACGGGCTCCGTCGCCTTCCGGCCGCGCGAGGCCCGCCCCGCGGACGCGGCGGGCGACGACCCGGACATCGTGTGGCGCCCCCTGGCCGGCGCGCCCCTGGCTCTGCGCCACTCGGTGGCCTGGCCGCAGGGGCGCAGCGACGCCGCCGTCACCGCCTACGCCGAGGCGACCACGCACGCCATGTGGAAAACTGCCGCGGTGACCACCGACGTGCCGGCGAACTCCCGCCCGGTCCATCTGCGCCCGGCGGCGGAGTACTACCTGTGACCAACACCCTCGGCCTCCTGCGCGAGGCCTTCGCCGCAGCCGGCGTCACGGGCCGGCTGCACGCCCTGGACATCGACTCCGGGGCCGAGCTCGACGACGGCGCGGACCAGCCGGTCGTCACCGCGAGCGTGCACAAGCTCTGCCTGCTCGTCGCGCTCCACCAGCAGGCCGCGGCCGGGCAGTTGGACCTCACCGAGCAGATCGAGTGCCCCGCCGACGGGCGCACCCCCGGCCCCACCGGGCTCGCGGCGATGCTCGACCCCGTGCGCATGTCCCTGCGCGACATCGCCTTCCTGATGATGGCCGTCAGCGACAACACCGCGGCCGACGTCCTCCTGGAACGCGTCGGCCTCGACGCCGTGAACGCCACCACGGCCCGGCTCGGCCTCGACCGCACCCACGCCACGCACGGCTTCAGCGAACTCCTCGCCACCGTGAAGGAGGACGCGGGCCCCGGCGGCGCACAGGCCCTCGCCGATCCGCACGTCATCGCGCGGCTGCGGGCGCTCGACCCGGCCCGCACCAACCACAGCACACCGCGCGACATGACCCGCCTGCTCGGCGCCGTCTGGCGCGACGAGGCCTGCGCACCCGAGCACGGCGCCGCCATGCGCCGCCTGCTCGGCCTGCAGGTCTGGCCGCACCGGATGGCCTCCGGCTTCCCCTTCGACGACGTCCACGTCGCGGGCAAGACCGGCAGCCTGCCCACGCTGCGCAACGAGGTCGGCGTCATCGAATACCCCGACGGCGGGCGCTACGCCGTCGCGGTCTTCACCCGCTCCGCCGCCACCGCGGCCGTCCTGCCCGCGGCCGACGCCGTCATCGGCACCGCCGCCCGCATCGCCGTCGACGCGCTGCGCGCGCAGCCCGCGCGCACCACGAGCGAAGGGCCCGGCTGACGCCGGCCCCTCCACGCGGACCGCGCCGACGAGGCCGAGCGGGCGTGAGGAGTTGACGTCGTCGTGAGGACCTGCCGTGGTGCGGGGACGGTGGGTCCGGGACGTGCGTCCCGGATCGCGGGCGGGCTATTCGATCTCGCGCATCATCTTCTCCATCGAGCCGATCGAGTACCGGGTCTGCGCCAGCTCCTCGCGGGTCTGCCGCAGCTCCTCCAGAGAGCGCCGGTGCAGTTCCACGTCGTCCTCCAGGAGCTGCGCGTACTTCGCCGCCAGGGCCTTGTACTGCTCCTCGCGGGCGGCCAGCATCCTGGCGCGCCAGGTCGCGGCGATCTGCCAGACGATCACGATCAGCAGGAGGAAGAACCCGGCGGCGCCGACCGCTCCGGCCCAGTCGCCCACGTCACCGCCTGCGGCGAGCGTCACCAGTTGTCCGTTCACTTCGCTTCCTCTTTCGCGGATTTCCTTCGGGTCTCGGTGAGGGTGGGGATCGCGCGGTGCACGAGATGAGGTGTCAACTCGTAGAAGAAAGGCGCCACTTCGTAGTACTTCATGGTCTTTCCGTCCTCTCCCGCCTCCAGCGAACCGATGACGAGGCCCGCCCCCTCCAGCAGCTTCAGGTGCATGTGCAGCAGCGGACGGCCCATCCCCAGCTCGCGGGCGAGTGCGCTGACGTAGTTGCGGCGCTCCGTGAGCGCCGCGACGATCCGCAGGCGGTGCGGATTGCCCAGGGCGGTGAGCATCTTCAGCAACTCGTCGCCGGTCGGCTCCGGAGCCGGTTCCTCGGCCATCGCCGCCTCTCCTTCACGCCTGTCAAGAAACGCTGACATGCCTCCCTGATGCTGTCAAAGATTCCTGACACATATCCGGGACAGATGGGGGATGTCTCAGGGTCGGACCCGTACGGGTCACCAGAACGCGCCGTCCCCCGCCTCCCGAGCCTTGAATGGACGGGTGACCGCGCCCCCCGACGACTGCCTCGCGCGCAACGAGTGGATCTGCGGTGAGTATCTGAGCACCCGCCGCCAGATCCTGATCGACGCGGTCGTCCAGCACCTTCAGCTGACCGCCGTCTCCGTCCTGATCGCGCTCGTCGTCGCCGTGCCGCTGGCCGTGCTCGCCCGCCGCTGGGGCTGGGCCGCGGGCCCCGTCCTCGCGCTCACCACCGTGCTGTACACCATCCCCTCGCTCGCGATGTTCTCGCTGCTGCTCCCGGTGTACGGACTCTCGGCGTCCCTCGTCGTCGCGGGCCTGGTCCTGTACTCGCTCACCCTGCTCGTGCGGAACATCCTCGCCGGCCTGCGCGCCGTCCCCGAGGAGACCCGGCAGGCCGCCCGCGGCATGGGCTACGGCCCGATCCGGCTGCTGCTCACCGTCGAACTGCCGCTCGCGCTGCCCGCCGCCATGGCCGGGCTGCGCATCGCCATGGTCTCCGCCGTCTCGCTGGTCACCGTCGGGGCGATCGTCGGCTTCGGCGGCCTCGGCAACCTCATCTACGCGGGCATGAACACCTACTTCAAGGCGCAGGTGCTCACGGCCTCGGTCCTGTGCGTGGTCATCGCCGTCGCCGCCGACCTGCTGCTCCTCGGCGTCCAACGGATCCTGACCCCCTGGGAGCGGGCGTCGAGGGCGGTGAGCCCATGAAGACGCTCGGCGACGCCTGGGCCTGGCTCACCGACTCCGCGCACTGGGCGGGCGACGACGGCATCTGGCACCGGCTCACCCAGCACCTCCTCCTCACCGTCGTCTGCCTGCTGATCAGCTGCCTCATCGCGCTGCCGATCGCGCTCGTCCTCGGCCACCTCGGCAAGGGCGGCGCGCTCGCGGTGAACATCTCCAACGTCGGGCGCGCGGTGCCGACGTTCGCGGTGCTCGTCCTGCTGCTCCTCACCCCGATCGGCACGTGGGGCGAGGGGCCGACCGTCGTCGCCCTCGTCCTGTTCGCCGTGCCGCCGCTGCTCACCAACGCGTACGTGGGGATGCGCGCCGTCGACCGCGACGTGGTGCGGGCGGCGCGGGGGATGGGCATGACCGGGCGGCAGATGCTGTGGAAGGTCGAACTGCCGCTCGCCCTGCCGCTGGTGCTCAGCGGGGTCCGCATCGCCGCCGTGCAGCTCGTCGCCACCGCCACCATCGCCGCGCTCGCGGGCGGCGGCGGGCTCGGCCGGATCATCACGGCGGGCTTCAACCTGGCCAGCACCCCGCAGGTCGTCGCGGGTGCCGTCCTCGTGGCGGTGTTCGCGCTGCTCGTCGAGGGTGTCTTCGAGCTGGCCGAACGGTTCGCGCCCGGCTGGGCGCGGGGGCGGGGGAGGGCCGGATGAGGCGGCGCGCGGCGTCGGCGGCGCTCCTTCTCGCCCTGCTCACCGGCTGTGCCGGCGGGCCCTCGCTGGAGAACCGGGGCGAGGTCACCGCGCCCCCGGGCGACAGCAAGCACCTCGTCGTCGGCTCCGCGGGCTTCACCGAGTCCGACCTGCTCGCCCAGATGTACGCGCTGCTCCTGAGGAAGGCCGGATACGGCGCGGAGATCCTCTCCGTGGCCAACCGCGAACTCTACGAACCCGCCCTGGAGTCCGGCCAGATCGACGTCGTCCCCGAGTACGCGGCGACCTTCGCGGACTGGCTGAACGCCAAGAAGAACGGCGCCGACGCGACGCCCGTCGGCTCACCCGACCTCGACACCACCATGAAGGCCCTGCGCCGCCTCGCGACCCCGCGCGGCCTCCGCGTCCTCGACCCCGGCAAGGCCGTCGACCAGAACGCCTTCGCGGTCGCCGCGTCGTACGCCGAGCAGCACGGGCTCAAGACGCTGAGCGACCTCGGCACGTCGGGCCTGAAGGTGCGGCTCGCCGCGGGCGACGAGTGCGTACAACGCCCGTACTGCGCCCCGGGGTTGAAGAAGGTGTACGGGATCGACGTCACCGGGGTCGATCCCAAGGGCGTCGGGACGACGCAGGCCAAGAAGGCCGTGCAGAGCGGTCAGGACCAGATGGTCCTGACCACCTCGACGGACGCGACTCTGGACGACTTCGGGCTCGTGCTGCTGGAGGACGATCGCCATCTCCAGAACGCCGACTACATCGTGCCGGTGGTCAATCGCTCCCGGGCGGGCAGCGAGGGCGTCGCGGCCGCGCTCGGGCGGCTCAACCCCGTGCTGACGACGGAGGACCTGGCGTCCATGAACGAGCAGGTGGACAGCTGGCGGCGGCTGCCCGAGGACGTTGCGCGGGCCTATCTGGACAGCAAGGGTTTGCTCTGAGTGCTGTCTGAGGGGCGGCCTTTTTGTCTGCGGGTTCGTCCTGGCTGGTCGCGCAGTTCCCCGCGCCCCTTACGGGGGCGCCTGCCGACGGGGGCTGCTACGCGTCTGCCACTGAGTCGAACTCCACCTGATCCCGCGTCACGCCCAACGCGTCCGCGTCCACCGAGCGCCGCAAGGCCTCGTGCAGCTTCGCCGGGGTCAGGACCCCGAGGAAGCGCGCGCCGTCCAGGACCGCCACCCAGCCCGCATCGTGCTGCAGCATCACGCCGAACGCCTGCTTGAGCGGGGCGCCGACCGGGACCCAGGAGTTCATGCGGTGGGCCAGGTCGCCCACCGTGCCGCCGGTGCCGGCGAGGGCCACCTCGTCGACCCCGACCCAGCCGTGCAGATCGCCGTCCGCGTCCAGGACCACCGCCCAGCGCGCCTCCTCCTCGCGCAGCCGTGCCGCGGCCTGCGCGGCGGGCTCTTCGAGGCGGGCGATCGGCGGCTCCTCCAGGTCGTCCGTCTGGATCTCGGTGACCGAGAGACGCTTGAGGCCCCGGTCGGCGCCCACGAACTCGGCGACGTACGGCGTCTCGGGCGCCCCGAGCACCGCCCCCGGGGTGTCGAACTGCTCGATGCGCCCCTGCCCGTACACCGCGATGCGGTCGCCGAGGCGGACCGCCTCCTCGATGTCGTGGGTGACGAGCAGGACCGTCTTGCGCACGGCCGCCTGCATCCGCAGGAACTCGTCCTGCAACTGCTCGCGCACCACCGGGTCGACCGCGCCGAACGGCTCGTCCATCAGGAGGACGGGCGGGTCGGCGGCGAGCGCCCGTGCCACGCCGACGCGCTGGCGCTGGCCGCCCGACAGCTGCTCGGGGTAGCGCGAGCCGTACGTCTTGGGGTCCAGGCCCACCAGGTCGAGGAGCTCCGCCGCGCGGGCCCGCGCCTTCGCCTTCTTCCAGCCGACGAGGGCGGGGACGGTCGCCGTGTTGTCGAGGATCGTGCGGTGCGGGAAGAGGCCGACCTGCTGGATGACGTAGCCGATGCGGCGGCGCAGGCGCACCGGGTCGACGTCGGCGATGTTCTCGTCGTTCACGAAGATGCGGCCCGAGGTGGGCTCGATGAGGCGGTTCACCATCATCATCGTGGTGGTCTTGCCGCAGCCGGAGGGGCCGACGAGCGTGACCAGTTCGCCCTCGGCGACCTCGAAGGAGAGGTCGTCCACGGCCGTCGTGCCGTCCGGGTAGCGCTTGGTCACCTGCTCGAACCGGATCATTCCCTCACGCTAGCCGCGCCCGTCACTCTCCGCTCATCAGCACCACCTCCAGGGTGCGCGGTCCGTGCACCCCCTCGACCCGGTCCAGCTCGATGTCGCTGGTCGCGGAGGGTCCCGAGATCCAGGTGAGCGGACGGGCCGGGTCCAGCCGTTCGAGGGCCCGCGGCACGGAACCGACGACCTGGTCGGGCACGCGTACGACACAGATGTGGTGGTCCGGGACCAGGGTGATGCGCCGGCGGCCCTGGTCGGGGGAGCCGTCCAGGACGATCGTGCCGGTCTCGGCGACGGCGAGGGCGCAGCCGGTGACGACGCTGTCGACCTCGTCGAGCTGGTGCGGGGTACTGGCGGCGCGGTCGTGGACGCGGACCGGGTCCGCCGCCTCGAGCCAGTACGGCGGCAGGCCGGGCGGCACGAGGACGGTCCGCGCGCCACGTTCCGCCAGCAGGCGCATCAGGAGCTCCGACAGCTCGTCGGCCGTACAGCGATGCACGAGCGCGCGGTAGTCCGCGAGGTTCTCCGCGAGCAGGTCGACGGTCTGCTCGGTGGTGCGGGCGCCGTGCTCGCGGGCGTACCCGCGGTCCACCGCCGTCTCGTACGTGTCGTACGCGGCTTCGTCGTCCGGCAGGTCGGCGAGTGCCCGGCGCACCCGGCCGAGGATCCGGTCCCTGCTGCTCACTTGGCTCACTCGGCGCCGTCCCTTCCGCTGTCCTTGCCGCCGTCCGTCCGCTGCCACCAGTCGCGGAACGGCTCCGGGGGGAGCTTCGGCAGCGCTCGTGTCGCGCTCCACGCCCGGCCGGGACCCGGCAGCGTGCGCGGGTGGAGCCGCCGGGTGCGCGAGGCGAGGCGCTGGCCCGCGCGCAGCGCACCGGGGCGGGCGAACGCCAGACCCGCCGCGCGCATCGCCGCCCGCTCCGCCGCGTGCCCCTTCGCCGGCTTCAGCGTCACCTTCACGCCGCGCCGCGTGACCTCGCCGCCCTGCACCACGCGCTCCCGCAGGTGCACGAGGACCTCGGGGATGTCGATGGCGACCGGACACACCTCGTAGCAGGCGCCGCAGAGCGAGGAGGCGTACGGCAAGGAGGCGTCGATCTCGCTCTGCGTGCCCCGCAGTTGGGGGCTGAGGATCGCGCCGATCGGGCCCGGGTAGACCGAGCCGTAGGCGTGCCCGCCCGCGCGCTCGTACACCGGGCACACGTTCAGGCACGCCGAGCAGCGGATGCAGCGCAGGGCCTGGCGGCCGACCTCGTCGGCGAGGGTGTCGGTGCGGCCGTTGTCCAGGAGGACGAGGTGGAAGGTGCTCGGTCCGTCGGCTGTCTCGCCGTCGGTCGTGCCCGTCCACATCGACGTGTACGGGTTCATGCGCTCGGCCGTCGACGAGCGGGGCAGGGTCTGGAGGAAGACCTCCAGGTCGCGCCAGGTCGGGACGAGCTTCTCGATGCCGACCACGGAGATCAGCGTCTCGGGCAGGGTGAGGCACATGCGGCCGTTGCCCTCCGACTCCACGACGACGAGCGTGCCCGTCTCGGCCACCATGAAGTTCGCCCCCGAGATGCCGACCTTGGCGCGCAGGAACTTCTCGCGCAGGTGGAGGCGGGCGGCCTCGGCGAGCTCGGCGGGGCTGTCGGTGAGTCCCTCCGGGGCCGGGCGGCCCCAACTGCCCATCTCCTTCTCGAAGATGTCGCGGATCTCGCCGCGGTTGCGGTGGATGGCCGGTACGAGGATGTGTGAGGGCCGGTCGTGGCCCAGCTGCACGATCAGCTCGGCGAGGTCGGTCTCGTAGGCGTGGATGCCCTCCGCCTCCAGGGCTTCGTTGAGGCCGATCTCCTGCGTGGCCATCGACTTGACCTTGACGACCTCGGTCTCGCCGGTGGCCTTGACTAGGTCGGCGACGATGCGGTTGGCCTCGGCGGCGTCGGCCGCCCAGTGCACGGTGCCGCCGGCCCGCTCCACCGACTCCTCCAACCGCACCAGGTAACGGTCGAGATGGCGCAGCGTGTGGTCCTTGATGCGGCGTCCCGCCTCGCGCAGCTCGGCCCAGTCGTCGAGTTCGGCGACCGCGCGGGCCCGCTTGTCGCGGATGGTGCGGGTGGCGTGGCGGAGGTTCGCGCGCAGGGTCGTGTCGCCGACCGCCTCGTGCGCCGCCGCGGGAAACGCGGGCATGCCGACGAACGTGCCGCCGCTCATGACAGGGGCTCCTCTTCCGTGCTCGCCAGGATCTCCGCGATGTGGACGGGCCGCACGGCCGTGCGCAGCCGGGTCATCGTGCCGCCGATGTGCATCAGACAGGAGTTGTCCGCCGCGCACAGCACGTCGGCGCCCGTCGACTCGGCGTGGCGCACCTTGTCCGCGCCCATGGCTGCCGAGACATCGGAGTTCTTCACGGCGAAGGTGCCGCCGAAGCCGCAGCACTCCTCGGCCCCCGGCAGCTCCACGAGCTCAAGTCCCCTGACCGCCCTCAGGAGTCGGGTGGGCCGCTCGCCGAGGCCGAGGGAGCGCAGGCCGTGGCAGGTCGGGTGGTAGGTGACCTTGTGCGGGTAGTACGCGCCGACGTCGGTGACGCCGAGGACGTCCACCAGGAACTCCGTGAGTTCGTACGTCTTGGGGACGACCGGGGCGAGGGTGCGTGCGAGGCCGTCGCCGCGGCCCTCGGCGCGCGCCCGTTCGCCCATGCGCGGATACAGCTCGCGCACCATGGCCCCGCACGACCCGGAGGGCGTCACGATCGCGTCGTAGGAATCCGAACCGAAGACATCGGAGAAATGCCGCGCGAGGGGCTCCGCCTGGTGGCGGTAGCCCGTGTTGTAGTGGGCCTGCCCGCAGCAGGTCTGGTCCATCGGGAAGTCGACGTCAACTCCCAGCCTGGTCAGGAGTTTCACCACCGCGCGGCCCGTGTCCGGATAGAGCGTGTCGTTGACGCAGGTCAGGAACAGGGCGACACGCATCGCGGGTTCCTCCTTGTCGATCATCGGATGGATGCAGCGTACGCGGGCGAGGAGCGTTGCGGGAGTCGTCCGGGCGTACGGGGCCCGCGGTGCCGTGGCCCCGGGGACGGCCGGATCGGCGGATGTGCTGGACTGGAGGACAAGGATCCGCACACCACCGCTCGGGAGCAGCCTTGTCCGACACGTACCGCCAGCCCGGAGTCGTCCTCACCGACCGCCGCTTCGACGTGCCGCTCGACCACGACGATCCGGCGGGGGAGCGGATCGAGGTCTTCGCCCGCGAGGTGGTCTCCGCGTCCCGGGGCGGCGCCGACCTGCCCTGGCTCGTCTACCTCCAGGGCGGCCCCGGCTTCGGGGCGACCCGCTTCAGCGGCACGGAGTCCTGGCTCGGCCGCGCCCTGCGGGACTTCCGTGTGCTGCTCGTCGACCAGCGCGGCACCGGCAGCTCCACACCGGCCAACCGCCAGACGCTCCCGTTGCGCGGCGGCCCCCGCGAACAGGCCGACTATCTGGTCCACTTCCGCGCCGACTCCATCGTCCGCGACTGCGAGGCGATCCGCCGCGAGGTGACGGGCGGCGCCCCCTGGAGCGTCCTCGGGCAGAGCTTCGGCGGATTCTGCGCCACGCACTACCTGTCGGCGGCGCCCGAGGGCCTGGAGACCGCGCTGATCACCGGCGGCCTGCCCTCGCTCGACGGCCACGCCGACGACGTGTACCGGGCGACCTACCCCCGCATGGAGCGCAAGACCGCCGCGCACTACGCCCGTTACCCCCAGGACGTCGAGCGGGCCCGCCGCGTCGCCGCGTACCTCGCCGAGCACGAGCCGGTGCTCCCCAACGGCTACCGGCTGACCGTGCCGGCCTTCCAGTCGCTCGGCATGCTGCTCGGCACGGGCGACGGCAGCCACCGCCTGCACTACCTCCTGGAGGACGCCTTCGTGCGCACCCCTGCGGGCAGCGTGCTCTCCGACGCGTTCCAGGAGAACGTCGCGACCCAGCTCTCGTACGCGGCCAACCCGCTCTTCGCCGTCCTGCACGAGGCGATCTACGGCCAGGGCGAGCGGCCCACCGCATGGGCGGCCGAGCGGGTGCGCACCGAATTCCCGCAGTTCGACACGGAGAAGGCCCTGACGGGCGACGCTCCGCTGCTGTTCACCGGTGAGGCCGTGCAGCGCTGGATGTTCGACAGCGACCCGGCGCTGCGCCCGCTGCGCGAGACCGCCGAACTGCTCGCCGCGCGCACCGACTGGCCGCGCCTGTACGACCTGGACCGCCTCGCCGCGAACGAGGTGCCCGCGGCCGCGTCGGTCTACCACGACGACATGTACGTCGACGTCGAGTACTCCCTGCGCACCGCCCGCGCCATCCGGGGCCTGCGGACCTGGGTCACCGACGAGTTCGAGCACGACGGGCTGCGCGTGGGCGGGCCGCGCGTGCTCGACCGGCTCATCGCGATGACGCGGGGCGAGGCGTAGCTCCGGGGTATCGGGCCCAACTCGTCGTCGGACCCCGGCGATAGAGTGGGGATCATGACCGAGCCGCAGACCACAGCCGCGCCCGCCGACCAGCTCGCGCCCATGCCCGAGGACTGGCGGCGCGCGCTCGCCGTCGTCGCCCACCCGGACGACCTGGAGTACGGCTGCGCGGCGGCCATCGCGTCCTGGACGGACGGCGGCCGCGAGGTCGCCTATCTCCTCGCGACCCGCGGCGAGGCGGGCATCGACACGATCGACCCCGCCACCTGCGGCCCGCTGCGCGAGCGGGAGCAGCGGGCCTCCGCGGCCGTCGTCGGCGTGGACACCGTCGAGTTCCTCGACCACAAGGACGGCGTGATCGAGTACGGCATCGCGCTGCGCCGCGACATCGCCGCCGCGATCCGCAGGCACCGCCCCGAGCTCGTCATCACCCTCAACCACCGCGACACCTGGGGCGGCGTCGCCTGGAACACCCCCGACCACGTGGCGGTCGGCCGCGCCACGCTGGACGCCGCGGCCGACGCGGGCAACCGCTGGATCTTCCCGGAACTCATCGAGGAGCAGGGCCTCGAGCCCTGGAACGGCGTGCGGTGGGTCGCCGTCGCCGGTTCGTCGACGCCCACGCACGCGGCGGACGCGTCGGCGGGCCTTGACCGCTCGGTGGCCTCGCTCCTCGAACACCGCAGCTACATCGAGGCGTTGACGGACGAGGACCCCGAGAAGTACTGCCGTACGTTCCTCACGGGCAACGCGCAGGCGCTGGCCCCGCGCTTCGGAGGGAAGCCCGCGGTGGGGTTCGAGGTGTTCAGCCGGTAGGTGCCCTCAGCCGGTGGGCGTCCTCTGCCGACATCCGGCAGGCGTCTTCTGCCGACGGGCCCGCGCCCTTAGCCTGACGGGTCATCAGGTCCGTCGGCGCAGGGGAGCGCGCGCATGATCGACACCATCGGCACGGACATCCCGGAGGGCGAGGAGCGGCTGCGCCTCGACGTCGAGGACGGGCTCGGCGTCCTCACCCTCTGCCGCCCGCGCAAGCTGAACGCGTGGAGCTGGGAATCCACCCGGCAGTTGGGCCTCTTCGCCGACCGGATCCGCTTCGACGACTCCGTCAGGGCGGTGCTGCTGCGCGCCGAGGGCCGGGCGTTCTGCGCGGGCATCGACATCACGGCGCCGGGCGGCGCGATCACGGGCCGCTCCGGCGCCGAGCACGCCCGCAACTACTACGAGGCGATGCGCTGGGTCCACGAGCGCTTCCGCGTCTTCGCCGAGCTGCCGCAGCCGGTCGTCGCGGCCGTGCAGGGGTACTGCCTGGGGTTCGGCTTCGAACTGGCCCTGATGGCGGACGTGCGGATCGCGGCGGACGACGCGGTGTTCGCGCTGCCCGAGGCGCGGCTCGGCGTGGCCGTGGACGCGGGCGGCGATCTGCGCATCGCCCGCGAGGCCGGGGCCGGCTGGGCGAAGCTGCTCGCGCTCACGGGCCGCCGGATCGACGCCGCAACGGCCGAGCGGCTCCGGCTGCTCCAACAGGTCGTCCCGGTCGGCGACTTGGCGAAGACGGCCCGCGCGCTGGCGGCCGAGATCGTGGCGAACGGGCCGCTGGCCGTGCAGGGCATCAAACGCGGCATCGACGCGTACGCCGACGCGGGGATGGCCGGGGCGCTGGACCGCGTGGCGATGAACGCGGCGATCACGCTCACGTCGGAGGACTCGCGTGAGGGGTACGGGGCGCAGGCGGCGGGGCGGGGAGCTTCGTTCGAGGGGAAGTGAGAGCGGGCCGTCGGTTCAGGGCGCGGAGCGGGGGGAGGGGGGCTCAGGGCGTGAACTCGCCCCGCCCCAGCTGCTCGCGCACCGTCGTCACCGGCGGGCTCACCACGGCGCGCCGCTGCCAGTTCGCGCCGTCCACCACCAAGGTGTGCCCCGTGATGAAGCGGGCGTAAGGGGAGGCCAGGAACGTGGCCGCCCAGCCCAGTTCACGGGGCAGGCCGACGCGGAGTGCGGGCTGGCGGGCGGCCGTGTCGCGGGCCCGGTCGAGGTTGCCGCGGATGTCCGCGGTCATGTCGCCGTGCGGCATCAGGCCCGGCACGAGGCCGTTGACCTGGATGCCGTACGGCCCCCACTCCACGGCGAGGGTCTCCACCAGGCTCTTGACGCCCGCCTTGGCCGCCGCGCTGTGGGCGAAGCCGGGGCCGCCCGTCCAGGCGTACGAAGCGCCGACGTCGATGACCGAACCCGGGGTGCCCGCGGCCAGGTGGCGGCGGCCGAACTCGCGCGTCATCAGGAACGTGCCGGTGAGGGTGATGTCCACGACCGAGCGCCAGGCGTTCGGCGACATGTCCTCGGCCGGTACGGGGAAGTTGGCGGCGGCGTTGTTCACCAGGACGCCGGGCAGGCCGTATGCCTCCTGCGCCGCGTCGAAGACCTCCGCGACGCGCTCGGCGTCCCGGACGTCGCAGACCGCGGCCGTCACCCGCCCGCCCAGCGCCGCCAGTTCGTCCCTGGCCGCCTTGAGCCGCTCCTCCTTGCGGCTCGCGATCACCAGGTCGGCGCCGAGCCGCGCGAACTCCGCGGCGACGGCCTTGCCGAGGCCCGTGCCGCCGCCGGTGACGAGGACGACCGTCCCGTCGTACGTGCCGGGCGGCAGCGCGCTCGCGCCCGGCGGGGGAGGAGCGGGCAGACCGGGCAGCGCGCGGCCGGGCGCGGAGGGCCGTGGGGCTTCGTCGTCCGTCATGCGCGCATCGATACCGCGTACGGGACGAAACCTCCATGCCCGATATCCGATTCCGTGCGCCGCGGGGCTGTGGCAGCATGCCGCGATGATCTCCAACTTGCCCGTACCGCCGGTCGTTCCCGCGGGTCGCATGGCTGGTGTCCGGCAGCCCGTGCTCGACCTCCCCTGCGGACTCGAACTCCGTCCCTGGCACGTGGACGACGCCGACGCGGCCGCGCTGGGGGCCGCGGGGCAGGATCCCGGGATCAGCCGGTGGAACCTCCTGCCCGTGGAGTCGCGGGAGGAGGCGGCCGGCAGGATCGAGCGCATGCACGAGCGCTGGCGGGCCGAGACGGGGGCGATCTGGGCGGTCGCGCGGCCGGAGGGCGGCGCGGCGATCGGGCTCATCGGGTGGGGGGACATCGACCTGGAGGGCGGCAGCGCCGAGATCGTGTACTGGCTGCTTCCGGCTGCGCGCGGCGGCGGTGTCGCCGTGGAGGCGGTGCGGCGGGTGAGCCGCTGGGCGCTGGACCTCGGCCTGCACCGGCTGCGGCTGTGTCACTCCGTGGCCAACGCGGCGTCGTGCCGGGTGGCGGCCAAGGCCGGGTACGGGTTCGAAGGCACGATGCGGGGGGCGTTGTTGCATGCGGACGGGTGGCATGACCAGCACCTGCATGCCCTGGTTCAGGGCGATGCCTGTTGAGGGGGTGGTGGGGGTGCCGGGAGTGCCGGGAGTGCGTTTGGGGGTGGTGTTCGGGTGCGGGTTTGATGTGGCTGGTCGCGCAGTTCCCGCGCCCCTTACAGGGCGCAGTTCCCCGCGCCCCTTACAGGGCGCAGTTCCCCGCGCGCTTTACGGCGCGCTGGTCCGGCCCGCCCTCCGCCGGGCCGCCTCCGCTTCGATGCCCGTCATCACCAGCTCGGCATTGATCACCGTGCCCGCCCGGTAGCCGGCGCTCGCCGCGTTGATCACTTGCTCCATGGGGCCCGCGGCGTTGCCCACCGCCCAGACGCCGGGGACCGTGGTGCGGAAGGCCTCGTCCACCGCCGGGTACGGGCCGAACGGGGTGTCCCGGAACTCCGCGCCGAGCGTGTCCAGGAGGTCCTCCCGCGGAACCGGCTTCGAGGCGACGAACAGCACCGAGCGGGGGACGACCCGGCCGTCGGCCAGCCGCACGCCCGTCAGGCGGCCGTCCACGACCTCCAGGCCCGCGACCTCGCCCTCCACCACCTGGACCCCGGCCGCCGCGAGGCGCTCCCACTCCGCGTCGGGCAGCTCCCGCACGGCGTCCAGGAACAGCGTCACGTCCTTGGACCACTGGGTGACGAGCAGCGCCTGGTGACTGCTGAAGGGCTCCGAGGCGAGCACGCCGAAGGCCTGGTCCCGCACCTCCCAGCCGTGGCAGTACGGGCAGTGCAGCACGTCGCGGCCCCACAGCTCGGCGAGCCCCGGCACGCCCGGCAGTTCGTCCACGACGCCCGTCGCCAGGACGACCCGCCGCGCGCGCACCGCCCCGCCGTCCGCGAGCCCGACCTCGAACCCCCCTTCGCCGTCCGGGTCCGGGGACAGCGCCGTCACGCGGTTGCGCACGATCTCCACGTCGTAGCGCTCCAGTTCCCCGCGCCCCTCGGCGAGGAACTCGGCGGGGGGCATGCCGTCCCGCGACAGGTAGCCCTGCATGTGCGCGGCGGGCGCGTTGCGCGGATCGCCCGCGTCGACCACCAGGACGCGCCGCCGGGACCGGCCGAGCACGAGGGCCGCGCTCAGGCCCGCCGCGCCGCCTCCGACGACCACCACGTCGTACGCCGTCTCCTTCTCCACAGCGTCCTCCGCAGCCTTCTCCGCAGCGTTCCGCGTCGCGTTCTTCAGAACGTTCCTCATGGCCTTCTCCTTCGGGTTCTCGTTCCGGGCGCGGTGACCGCCTCTGTCAGGACCATCGCCCCATGGATGCGATTTCGACAAGCTCCTTTGCCGATAGTGCAAAAGATGCGCCATAGTGGAGCCATGAGCGAAGAGACGGAAGCGCCGGAGGAGGTGGATCAGGTCCTCACCGAGGTCGGCCCCAGGCTGCGCCGCATCCGCAAGGAGCGCGGCGCCACCCTCGCGGGCCTGTCCACCGCCACCGGCATCTCGGTCAGCACCCTGTCCCGCCTGGAGTCGGGCCACCGCAAGCCCAGCCTCGAACTGCTGCTGCCCATCGCCCGCGCCCACCAGGTCCCGCTGGACGAGCTGGTCGGCGCCCCGCCCGTGGGCGACCCTCGGGTCCGCGCCAAGCCGATCGTCCGGCACGGCCGCACCATGCTGCCCCTGACCCGCCAGCCCGGCGGCCTCCAGGCGTACAAGGTGGTCGAGCCGGCCCGCACGGCGGCGGCCCCGGACCCGCAGACCCACGAGGGGTACGAGTGGCTGTACGTGCTCTCGGGAAAGCTGCGGCTGATCCTCGGTGACCACGACGTGGTGCTCGGCCCCGGCGAGGCCGCCGAGTTCGACACCCGCGTGCCGCACTGGTTCGGGGCCACGAGCGAGGGAGGGGCGGAGTTCATCAGCCTGTTCGGGCCGCAGGGCGAGCGGATGCACGTCCGGGCGCGCCCCGCGAAGAAGGGCGGCGAGGGGAGCGCGGACTGACCTTCCCCGCACTGTTCCCCTAGGGGCAAGCGACCGCTTAGTATGCGGTCGAGCACGGTCTACGACAGCCCCGTGGAGGCCCCGCATGCAGGCATGGCAAGTGCACGAGAACGGCGAGCCGGGCGAGGTGATGCGCCTCGCGGAGGTGGGCCGCCCCGAGCCCGGTGAGGGCCAGGTCCTGTTGAAGGTCCGCGCCGCGAACATCAACTTCCCGGACGCGCTGCTCTGCCGTGGCCAGTACCAGGTCAGGCCCCCGCTGCCGTTCACGCCCGGCGTGGAGATCTGCGGCGAGACCGAGGACGGCCGCCGCGTGATCGCCAACCCCGCGCTGCCGTACGGAGGTTTCGCCGAGTACGCCGTCGCGGACGCCGCGGCCCTGCTGCCCGCCCCCGACGCGCTGGACGACGCGGAGGCCGCCGCGCTGCACATCGGCTACCAGACGGGATGGTTCGCCCTGCACCGCCGCGCGCACCTCCAGGCGGGCGAGACCCTCCTGGTGCACGCGGCCGCGGGCGGTGTCGGCAGCGCCGCGGTCCAGCTCGGCAAGGCGGCCGGAGCCAAGGTCATCGGTGTCGTCGGCGGCCGGGACAAGGCGGAGGTCGCGCGCGAACTCGGCTGCGACGTCGTCCTGGACCGGCGCGCGGACGACGTGATCGCGGCCGTCAAGGAAGCCACCGGCGGCCGCGGCGCCGACGTGGTCTACGACCCCGTGGGCGGCGACGCGTACGCCAAGTCCGCGAAGTGCGTGGCCTTCGAGGGCCGCATCGTCGTCGTCGGCTTCGCCAGCGGCGCGATCCCCTCGCCCGCCCTGAACCACGCCCTGGTGAAGAACTACTCGATCGTGGGCCTGCACTGGGGCCTGTACAACACCAAGGACCCGCAGGCCGTCCTGCGCTGCCACGAGGCGCTGACCGAGCTCGCCGCCAAGGGGGCCGTCAAGCCGCTGGTGAGCGAGCGGGTGTCGATGGCCGAGGCCGCGGCCGCCGTGCAGCGCGTCGCGGACGGCGTCACGACCGGCCGCGTGGCGGTCCTTCCGCACGGGGGTGCCGCGTGACGGACGCCGCCGAACTGCGCAGCCGCACCCAGGAGTTCCTCGCCGCGCACCCGCCCGCGAGCACGGACCGCGCCGACTTCCTCAAGGCCCGCTTCGACGCCGGACTCGCCTGGGTGCACTACCCCGAGGGCCTCGGCGGGCTCGGCGCGCCGCGCTCCCTGCAGGCCGTCGTGGACGCCGAGCTGGAGGCCGCGGGCGCGCCCGACAACGACCCGCGCCGCATCGGCATCGGCCTCGGCATGGCCGCGCCGACCGTCCTCGGCTTCGGCACCGAGGAGCAGAAGCGCCGCTTCCTGCGCCCGCTGTGGACCGGCGAGGAGGTGTGGTGCCAGCTCTTCAGCGAGCCGGGGGCGGGCTCCGACCTCGCGGCGCTCGGCACGCGTGCCGAGCGGGACGGCGACGGCTGGATCGTGAACGGGCAGAAGGTCTGGACCTCCAGCGCCCACAACGCCCGCTGGGCCATCCTCATCGCCCGCACCGACCCGGAGCAGCCCAAGCACCGCGGCATCACGTACTTCGTGTGCGACATGACCGACCCGGGCGTCGAGGTGCGGCCGCTGCGCCAGATCACCGGCGAGGCCGAGTTCAACGAGGTCTTCCTCACCGACGTACGCATCCCCGACGCGCACCGCCTCGGCGGGATCGGCGACGGCTGGAAGGTCGCGCAGACCACGCTCATGAACGAGCGCGTCTCCATCGGCGGCATGCGCATCCCGCGCGAGGGCGGCATGATCGGCCCGGTCGCCGCGACCTGGCGCGAGCGCCCCGAGCTGCGCACCCACGACCTCCACCAGCGCCTGGTGAAGCTGTGGGTGGAGGCAGAGGTCGCCCGGCTCACCGGGGAGCGGCTGCGCCAGCAGCTCGTCGCGGGCCAGCCGGGCCCCGAGGGCTCCGGCATGAAGCTCGGCTTCGCCCGCCTCAACCAGGAGATCAGCGGCCTGGAGGTGGAACTCCTCGGTGAGGAGGGCCTGTTGTACGAGGACTGGACGATGCGGCGGCCCGAACTGGTCGACTTCGTGGGCCGCGACGCCGGCTACCGCTATCTGCGGTCCAAGGGCAACAGCATCGAGGGCGGGACCAGCGAGGTCCTGCTGAACATCGTCGCCGAGCGTGTCCTCGGCCTGCCCGCCGAGCCGCGCACCGACAAGGACGTCGCCTGGAAGGACCTCGCGCGATGAGTGACCTGCTCTACTCCGAAGAGGAAGAGGCGCTGCGCTCGGCCGTGCGCGGCCTGCTCGCCGACCGCTGCGGCGCGACCGCCGTCCTCGCGCGCGTCGAGACCGACCAGCCGCACGACCGCGAGCTGTGGAAGGCCCTCGGCGACGGCATGGGACTCGCGGGCCTCCTGGTGCCCGAGGAGCTCGGCGGCCAGGGCGCCACGCACCGCGAAGCGGCCGTCGTCCTGGAGGAGTTGGGCCGGGCCGTGGCGCCCGTGCCCTATCTGACCAGTGCCGTCGTCGCCACGGAGGCGCTGCTCGCCTGCGACCCGGGCAACGGGAGCGAGGCCGCCGAGCTGCTCGGCGCCCTGGCCTCCGGGCGCACGGTCGGCGTGCTCGCGGTCGCCTTCGCGGCCGCCCCCGGCGCCCCGTTCGCATCCGTACGCCATGAAGGCGGCGCCCTGCGCGGGGAGTTGACCGGCATCGCGGACGCGTCCTGCGCCGATGTGCTGCTCGTCCCCGCCGACGGCGCGCTCTACGCGGTCGACACCGCCCAGGACGGCGTCACCGTCACGCCGCGGACCTCCCTCGACCTCACGCGGCCGCTCGCCACGGTCACCTTCGACGCGGCACGCGCGCGTGCGCTCACCCAGGACGCCGACGCGGCCGTGCGGCGCGGGCTGCGCGCCGGTGCCGCACTGCTCGCCTCCGAACAACTCGGCCTCGCCGACTGGTGCCTGACGGAGACCGTCCGCCACACGAAGGAGCGGCACCAGTTCAACCGGCCCGTCGGCTCCTTCCAGGCGCTCAAGCACCGGCTCGCCCAGCTCTGGCTCGAGGTCGTCAACACCCGCGCCGCCGCCAGGAACGCGGCCGACGCCCTCGCCTGCGGGAGCCGGGACGCCGACGTCGCGACCGCCCTCGCGCAGGCCTACGCCTCGTCCGTCGCGGTGCACGCCGCCGAGGAGGCGCTGCAGCTGCACGGCGGCATCGGCATGACCTGGGAGCACCCCGTCCACCTGTATCTGAAGCGCGCCAAGGCCGACTCGATCGGCTGCGGCACGGCAGGCCGGCACCGCGAGGCACTGGCCGGTCTCGTCGACCTCGCGGCCCCCTGAGCCACCGGTTCCCCTTTTCCATGCAGCCCGCACGTACCACGTGCGGGCTGCGCGTTTTACCGCTTCCTTACGTGAGGCATAATTGCGAACCGTTCGCAACAACAGATGATCTCCGGTAGGGATGTGGAGCATGAGGGCCCGATCGATACGGGGCACAGGCGCGCTGGCGGCGGCGGCCGCGATAGCGGTCGCGGCCTCCGCCTGCTCGGCGCCGGGCGACGGCGGCGGCGCGGGCGGCGCGAAGGACTCGGCGGTCGTCGGCATCGCGTACGAGCCCGAGACCCTCAGCCCGCTCCTCGGCTACGGCAAGGACGGCAACTCGAAGATCTTCGACGGGCTGCTCACGCACGACGCCGACATGAAGCTCCGGCCCGCGCTCGCGGCCGAGCTGCCCAAGGTCGCCGACGACGGCAGGACCTACACGTACAAGCTGCGCAAGGGCGTCAAGTTCAGCGACGGCAAGCCCTTCTCGGCCAAGGACGTCGTCTTCACCTACGAGACGATCCTCGACAAGAAGACCAACAACGCCTCGAAGACCGAGCTCGACGCCCTCAAGAGCGTCGAGGCCAAGGGCGAGGACACCGTCGTCTTCCACCTGAAGTACCCGTACGCGCCGTTCGCCGAGCGCACGGTGCTGCCGATCGCCCCCGAGCACGTCGCGGGCAAGCAGGACGTGAACACCGGGGACTTCACCACCAAGCCGATCGGCACGGGCCCCTACGAGCTCGTGAAGTGGTCCAAGGGCGAGAAGCTCACCTTCAAGGCCAACCCCGACTACTGGGGCGGCGCGCCGAAGATCAAGAACTTCACGATGGCGATCATCAAGGACGACGACATCCGCGCCACCCGGCTCGACGCCGGAGAGCTCGACGGCGCGATCCTGCCGCCCAACCTCGCCAAGAAGTACAAGAACGACGGCGACAAGAAGACGTACGCCGCCAAGACCTTCGACTACCGCGTCGTGACGCTGCCGACCGGCAACAAGGTCGCGGGCGACACCGACGTCCGGCGCGCCCTCGACGTCGGCGTGAACCGCAAGGCGATGGTCGACTCGATCCTGTACGGCGAGGGCAAGGAGGCCTACGGGCCCGTCCCGACCGACAGCCCTTGGTTCACCAAGGGCACCGAGCGGGGGTTCGACGCCGGTAAGGCCAAGAAGATCCTCGACGACGCCGGGTGGAAGCCGGGCAAGGACGGCATCCGCGAGAAGGACGGCGTCCGGGCGACGTTCCCGCTCTGGTACCTCTCCGGCGACAAGCTCCGCCAGGACCACGCCCTCGCCTACGCGTCCGACGCCAAGAAGCTCGGCATCAAGGTCGAGGTGCAGTCCGGTACGTGGGAGGTCATCGAGCCCCGCATGCCCAAGGACGCGGTCCTCGCGGGCGGCGGCTCCCCGGCCGACCCGGACTTCGACCAGTACACGCTCCTGAAGTCCTCGCTCGCCGGCGACGGCTTCAACAACATGGCGCACTACGACAACCCCAAGGTCGACAAGGCCCTGGAGGACGCCCGCAAGAGCGGTGACCACGCCAAGCGCCAGGCCGCGTACGACACCATCCAGCGCGAGCTCGTGAAGGACCCCGGCTACACCTTCCTCACGCACATCGACCACCTCTACGTCGTCGACAAGCGCTTCGGCGACCTGTCCACGCAGGTCGAGCCGCACGACCACGGCCTCGCGTCCGGTCCCTGGTGGAACGTCGAGGACTGGCAGCCGAAGAAGTGACACCGGCGATATCGAAGGACCCGGGGAAGGCGACGCGCCGTCGCCTTCCCTGGGGGCCGATGGCACGGCTCGTGGGGCGGCGGGCCCTGTTCGCCGTCCCCGTCATGCTGGTCGTCACCTTCGGCGTCTTCGCCGTCGCCGCGGCCTCGCCCTTCGACCCCGTCAAGGCCTACGCGGGCACGGCGGGGCTCACCGCGTCGCAGGAGAACCTCGACCAGCTGCGCGCCAACCTCGGCGTCGACAAGCCGCTGGCCGGGCAGTGGTGGGACTGGCTGACCTCGGCCCTCACCGGTGACCTCGGGAACTCCAGCACCCTGCGCCAGCCCGTCGCCGACGCCATCGGCGAGCGCATCGGCTGGTCGGTGCTGCTCGCCGCGACCGCGTTCGTCGTCGCGATCCTGCTCGGTACCGCGCTCGGCGTGCTCGCCGCGCGCCGCCCGGGCGGCTGGCTCGACCGCGTCGTGACGTCCCTCGCGTACACGCTCGAGGCGGCGCCGCCCTTCTGGCTCGGCCTGCTCGCCGTGTGGCTGTTCGCGCTGAAGCTCGGCGTGCTGCCCTCGGGCGGCCTCACCGACACCGCGAGCTCGACCGTGACGGCCGGACAGGTCGCGAGCCATCTCGTGCTGCCCGCGGGCGTCCTCGCGATCTCGCAGCTTCCCTGGTTCGTGCTGTACGTGCGCCAGGGCGTCGGGGACGCGCTCGGCGACGACCCCGTGCGCGGGGCACGCGCGCGTGGCCTCGCCGAACGGACCGTCCTGCTCGGGCACGCCCTGCGCTCCGGAATGCTGCCCGTGCTCACGCTCATCGGCTCGCGCGTGCCCGAACTGATCACCGGGGCGCTGCTCGTGGAGACCGTCTTCAGCTGGCCCGGCATCGCGGCGGCCACCGTGCAGGCGGCGACGTCCGTGGACTTCCCGCTGCTCGCCGCGCTGACCGCGCTCGCCACGGTCGCGGTCCTCCTGGGCAACCTCGTGGCCGACCTGTTGTACGGCCTCGCCGATCCGAGGGTGGGATTCGATGGCTGAGACGGTCAAGGCGGTCGCCGGAGCCGGTACGGCTGACCGCGCATGGCGCGCCCAGGGTGGCGTACGCCGCTCCACGCGCGCGTGGCGGGTGCGTTCCTCCGCGGTGATCGTCGCCGCGGTCGTCCTCGCCGTCCTCGTCGTGCCGCCGCTGGCGCACCTCGACGAACAGGCCGTCGACCTGGCGGCCAAACTCCGGCCGCCGTCCTGGGAGCACCCCTTCGGCACCGACGACGTCGGGCGTGACCTGCTGCTGCGCTGTGTCTACGGGCTGCGGGTCTCGCTGCTCGTGGGTGTCGTCGCGGCCGTCGTCGCCACGGTGATCGGCACGGCCGTGGGCGCCCTCGCCGCCGCCTCAGGGGGCTGGGTGGACCGGATCGTGATGCGGCTCGTGGACGTCTTCTCGTCCGTGCCGCACCTGCTGCTCGGCATCTTCATCGTCGCGATGTTCCGCCCCGGGGTGTGGCCGGTCGTCGTCTCCGTCGCGCTCACGCACTGGCTGTCCACCGCCCGCATCGTGCGCGCCGAGGTCCTCTCCCTGCGCTCGCGCCCCTACGTCGACGCGGCCATCTCCGGCGGCGCCTCACGGCTGCGCGTGGCGGTGCGGCATCTGCTGCCCGGCGTCCTGCCGCAGGCCGGACTCGCGGCCGTCCTGATGGTGCCGCACGCCATCTGGCACGAGTCGGCGCTGTCCTTCCTCGGCCTCGGTCTGCCCACCCACCAGGCCAGCCTCGGCACGCTCGTGCAGAGCGCGCGCGGCTCGCTGCTCGCGGGCGACTGGTGGCCGACGCTGTTCCCCGGCCTGTTCATCATCGTGCCCACCCTGGCGATCGCCGGCCTCGCGGGCGCCTGGCGGGAACGGATCAATCCGCGGCGCCGATCGGAGCTCATGCTGTGACGGTCACCGACTCCGCGCCCGTGCTGTCCGTGCAGGGCCTCTCCGTACGTTTCCGCATGCGCGGCGGCAGCCATGTCTCGGCCGTCACCGACGCCACCTTCGACCTCGCGGCGGGGGAGTGCCTCGCCCTGGTCGGCGAGAGCGGCTGCGGCAAGTCCGTGCTCGCCTCCGCGCTGCTCGGCCTGCTCCCGCAGAACGCGGAGACCGCCGGGTCCGCGCTCCTGGGCGGCGCCGGCGGCACGGACCGCCTCGACCTGTTGACGGCCGACGAGGGCACTCTCGCCCGCGCCGTGCGGGGGCGGCGCGTGGGCCTCGTACCGCAGAGTCCCGCCGCGCACCTGACGCCGGTACGGACCGTGCGCTCGCAGCTGGAGGAGACGCTGCGCGAGCTCGTGGGCGTCCGGCGGCCTCAGCTGCGGGCCGCGGCCGTCGAGGCCGCCGAGCGCGCCGCGTTCCCCGTCGGGCACCTCGACCGCTACCCCCACGAGCTGTCCGGCGGCCTCGCCCAGCGCGCCGCCACCGCCCTCGCCCTCGTCGGCGACGCGCCGCTGCTGCTCGCCGACGAGCCGACCACGGGACTCGACCGTGACCTCGTGGACCGCACCGTCGACGAGCTGCGCCGGCACGTCGGCGAGGACCGCGCGCTGCTGATGATCACCCACGACCTGGCCGCCGCGGAGCGGATCGCCGACCGCGTCGCCGTGATGTACGCGAGCCGCGTCGTCGAACTCGCCGACGCCGCCGACTTCTTCGGCGCCCCCGGCCCCCGGCACCCCTACGCCCGAGGGCTCCTGAACGCCCTGCCCGAGCGCGCCTTCACGCCCGTCCCCGGCATGCCGCCCGAACTGTCCGCGCTGCCCGATGGATGTGCGTTCGCGGCGCGCTGCGAGCGGGCCGACGAGGCGTGCGCGGCCGTGCCCGCGCTCACCGGCGGGGCCGCCTGCCACCATCCCCACGCGGACGTGCTGGAGGCGCCCCGTGCTTGAACTGCGCGCCATCACCGCCGGATACGACCGCCGCGCCCCCGTCGTGCGGGACATCGATCTGTCCGTCGCCCCGGGCGAGTCGGTCGGACTTCTCGGCCCCAGCGGCTGCGGCAAGTCGACCCTGGCGCGGGTCGCGGCGCTGCTGCACCGGCCCGACGCCGGGCAGGTCGTCATCGACGGGGCGGCCGCGAAGGGCTGGCGCCACCGCGCGCCCCGCGAGCAGCGGACCGCCTTCGGCGTCGTCTTCCAGCAGCCGCGGCTGTCCGCCGACCCGCGCCTCACCCTCACGGACCTGATCGCGGAGCCGCTGCGGGCCGTGGGGCGGGCCTGCGAAGTCGCCGCCCGCGTCGCGGAGTTGGCGCCGGTCGTCGGGCTCGGCGTCGACCTGATGGGCCGGCGCCCGCACGAGGTCAGCGACGGTCAGCTGCAACGGGCCTGCCTGGCACGGGCGTTGGTGCTGCGGCCGCGGTGGCTCATCTGCGACGAGATGACGGCGATGCTGGATGCGTCGACGACTGCCGCGTTGGTTCATGCCGTGGAGGAGTACCGGGCCCGGTCCGGTGCGGGGTTGCTGGCCGTGGGGCATGACCGCGTTCTTCTTGAGCGGTGGTGTGATCGGACTGTTCGGTGGGAGGAGCTGTCCGAGTAGGGGGCGCCGTGGTCTGTTGGCTTCGGGGTGCGGGTCGTTCGTGGCTGGTCGCGCAGTTCCCCGCGCCCCTTTCAGGGGCGCTGCCCCTCAGGGACGGGGCACGACCCGCACTTCCGTACCGCCCTTGCGGATCGCCCTGATGTCCTCCTGTCCGAGCCCGTCGTCCACCACCAGCAGGTCGAAGTCCGACAGCGGTGCCAGCGCGTAGAGGCCGTCGCGGGTGAACTTCGTGTGGTCGGCCAGCAGGACGCGGCGCGTTGCCGCCGCCATCATCGCCCGCTTGACCTGCACCGTCTCCGGTGACGTGTGATAGCAGCGGCCGCGCGTCACCGCGGTCGTCGACATGAACAGGACGTCCGCGCGGAACGCCTCGACGCTGTCGGCCGTGTGCAGGCCCATGAAGGCGTCGTACGCCGGGAAGTAGCTGCCGCCGAGCGCGATCAGCGAGACGCCGGGCTCCTTGGCGAGCGCCGTGATCGCGGGCAGCGAGTTGGTGATCACCGTCAGCGGCGTGCGCTCGGTCAGGAGCCGCGTCAGGTGCAGACACGTCGTGCTGTCGTCGAGCAGCACCGTCTGCCCCGGCACCAGCTCATGTGCCGCGGCCCGGGCGAGCTGCTGCTTCGTCTGCGCCATCGTCGACATGCGCTCGGCCACGCTGCCGTGGAACTGCGCGGACGGCAGTCCCGTCGCGCCGCCGCGGACCTTGCGCAGCCAGCCCTGCGTCTGCAGGAAGTCCAGGTCGCGGTGGATCGTCATCAGGCTGACGCCGAACGCGTCGGCGAGGTCCGCGGCGCGCACGAAGCCCCCTGCGACCACCGCCTCGCGGATGCGTACGCGCCGCGCCTCGCGCACGTCCGCCCGGTCCGCCGTCGCCATGCCGCTCTCCCCGCTCTCCGGCCTGCCGCACCGTGCTCCGCCTGCCGCACCGTCTGCCGCGCCGTGTGAAGTCTCCGAGTGATGATCTCATGGATTTCACAGGGCGCCCGGGTGGCCACCGGGCCGCCGTGCTGCTGGGAGCCGGGGGACCCAAGTCCTTCTCACACGGCGGAAGTCCTTTGTCACGGGAGATGTCGGCCAGCGATTGACGTGGATTTTCAGCCAGCTGTTAGCTCGTTCCTGCCAGCGCTGATCGCCCACTCGTCGCGCACTCGTCGCCGCCTTTGCCGCAGGGGAGCTTCAATGACGAACACCCCGAGTTCCGTCTTCACACGACTCGGCATTCCGCCCGCCCTCTCCTGGGGATACCTGGGCCTCCTGATCTTCATGACCGGCGTCGGCGTCGAGGCCGGCTACCTCGCGCCGTATCTGGAGGGCCTCGGCATCCCGGCCTCCGACGTCGCGATGGTCTTCACCGTGTACGGCGTCACGGGCGCCGTCGCCGCCTGGTTCGCCGGGGCGCTCTCCGACCTGTGGGGGCCGCGCCGCGTGATGTGGCTCGGTCTCGTCGCCTTCGCCGTCACGCACGTGTTCTTCCTGACCGTGGCGATCCCCGGCAAGGCGTACCCCCTGCTGCTCCTCGGCTACGGACTGCGCGGGCTCGCCTTCCCGCTCTTCGCGTACGCCTTCCTGGTGTGGATCGCGGCGGTCGCTCCGCAGCGGCAGATGGGCAGCGCCATGGGCTGGTTCTGGTCGGCGTTCTCCGCCGGGCTGCCCACGCTCGGCTCGCTCACCGCCAGCCTCCTCATCCCGCACGTCGGGGAGCTCGGCACGCTGTGGGCCGCGCTCGGCGTGGTCGTCGTCGGCGGGCTCGTGCCGCTCCTCCTGATCCGGGAGCCCACCGGGTCCGGGCGGCTCGCCCCGGCGGGGGAGAGCCCGATGGCTGGGCTCGTCGGCAGCCTGACGATCCTCAGCCGCAACCCGAGGGTGGGCGCGGGCGCGGCCGTGCGCATGCTCAACACCGCGTCGCAGTTCGGCTTCCTGGTCATGCTCCCCACCTGGTTCGTCAAGGAGATCGGGCTCTCCGACGCGCAGTGGCTGCGGCTGCTCGCCCTGATGTTCGCCACCAACATCGTCACGAACCTCCTCTTCGGGGTGGTCGGCGACAAGGTCGGCTGGCGCACCACCGTCGCCTGGTTCGGCGGCGTGGGCTGCACGCTCTCCACCCTCGTCCTGTACTACGTCCCGTCCGCGGCCGGTCCGCAGTACGCCCTGTGCGTGCTGGTCGCGGTCCTCTACGGCGCGACCCTCTCCGGGTACGTCCCGCTCTCCGCGCTGATGACCGCCATCGCGCCGACCCACAAGGGCCAGGCCATGGCCGCGCTGAACCTGGGCGCCGGTGCCTCCACCTTCGTAGGACCCCTTGTCGTCGGTCTCTTCCTCGGCCCGCTGGGGGTGGGCGGCGTGGTGTGGATCTTCGCAGGGTTCCACGCGATCAGCGCGCTGCTCACGCTCTTCCTGAGGACCACCGCCCCCGACGCCGCCTCCGGGGCGTCCACCCCCGCGGCCGACTCCGCGGTACGCCTGCCACAGCCGCTTCCCGCCGACGCCCAGGGACTCGTCGGCACACCCGCCCCGAAGGGACTGTGACCATGTCCGTACTCGCCATCGACGTCGGCACCACGATGATCAAGTCGGTCGTCTTCGACGACCAGGGCAAGGAACTCGCCGTCGCGCGGCTCGCCACCGAGGTGGACCGCCGCCACCCGGGCTGGGCCGAGCAGGACATGGACACGGTGTGGAACGCCGTCGTGTACACCGTCCGCAACGCCCTGTCCGACGTCACCGACCCCGTCTGGCTGGTGACGTTCACCGCGCAGGGCGACGGGGCCTGGCTCGTCGACGCCGCCGGGCGCCCCACCGGGCCCGCGATCCTGTGGTCCGACGGGCGCGCGGGGGACATCCTCACCCGCTGGGAGCGCGAGGGCGTCCTCGACGAGGCCTTCCGGCGCAACGGCTCCCTCACCTGCAGCGGCATGCCCAACGCGATCTTCAGCTGGCTCGGCGCCCACGATCCGCGGCGCCTGGCCCGCTCGGCCGCATCGCTGACCGCCGCGGGCTGGCTGTTCCTGCGCCTGACCGGCGTCACGGCCACCGACGAGTCCGACGCCTCCGCGCCCTTCCTCGACCACGCCACGGGCGACTACGACCCGGCGATCGTCGACCTGTTCGGCCTCGCCTCCTGCGCCCGCCTCCTCCCGAAGGTCCTCGGTGAGCAGGAGCGCATCAGCGAGATCACCTCCGAGGCGGCCGCCCAACTCGGCCTGCCCGCGGGGCTTCCCGTCGTCATGGCGCCGTACGACATCGCCTCCACGGCGCGCGGCGCGGGCGTCGTCAACCCCGGCCAGGCGTGCGGCATCCTCGGCACCACCCTGTGCACCGAGATCGTCCGCAAGGACGTCGACACCAGCGGCGAGCCGTCCGGCATCAACATCGCCTACCGCGGCCGCGAGCGGATCCTGCGCGCCTTCCCCACCCTGAACGGCGCCGAGGTCCTCACCTGGGCCGCGCGGACCCTCCACCTCGAAGGGCCGCCGGAGCTCGCCGAGTTGGCCTTCACGTCCGAACCGGGCGCCCGGGGTCTGATGTTCCTGCCCTACCTCTCGCCCGCCGGCGAGCGGGCGCCCTTCCTCGACCCGCGCGCCCGCGGCTCGTTCTGGGGGCTGTCCCTGGAGCACACCCGGGCCGACCTGGCCCGCGCCGTCTTCGACGGACTCTCCCTCGTCCTGCGCGACTCGCTCGCCGCCTCCCGCACCGCGGTCACGGAGCTGCGGCTGTGCGGCGGCGGCGCCAACAGCGCGGAGTGGTGCGCGCTCATCGCGGACGCGACCGGCGTCCCCACGGCCCGCTCCGGCGACACCGAACTCGGCGCCAAGGGGGCCTTCCTCACCGGCCTCGTGCTCAGCGGGGCCGAGTCCAGCATGCACAGTGCCGCCGCCAAGTACGTACGGATGCGCACCAGTTGGGAGCCCGACCCGGAGCGGTCCGCGTACTACGCGGGGCTGTACGAGTCGTTCCTGGGCTGGCGGGGCCTGGCGCGCGAGGCGGGTTGGAGCGCGGCCGCATCCGCCCCTTTCCCCGCCCCGGCCGGCGGTCCCGTCCCTGGGCCTCGTACGGCACACGAATCCCGGACGACGCATGAATCCCGTACTGCACCAGAATCCCGTACGGCTCACGAACAAGGAGCCCCCCGTGCCTGAGCGACCGCCCACGGACGACGCCGTCTGGCTCGGCCTCGACCTCGGCACCCAGAGCGCCCGCTGCGTCGCCGTCGACTCCACGGGGCAGGTGCTCGCCGCCGCGTCCCGGCCGCTCACCAGCCGCCGCGAGGGCAACCGTCACGAGCAGGACCCCGCGCAGTGGTGGGACGCGCTCGCCGGGGCCTGCCGCGAGGCGCTGTCCGGCATCGACACCGGCCGGATCCGCGGCCTCGCGATCGACGGCACCTCCGGCACGATCCTCCTCGCCGACGCGTCCGGCACACCGCTCACGCCGGGCCTGATGTACGACGACGGGCGCGCCGCCGAGCAGGCCGCGCGCGCCAACGAAGCGGGCGCCGACGTCTGGCGGGAGCTCGGCTACCGCACCATGCAGCCGTCCTGGGCGCTGCCCAAGCTGCTCTGGCTCCGGGAGCACGAATCCGCGGCGGCCGGCACGGCGGTCCGGCTGCTTCACCAGCCCGACCTGATCACCTGGCGGCTCGCCGGGCGCCAGGTGCCGAGCGACGCGAGCCACGCCCTGAAGAGCGGGTACCACCTCACCGAGGAGCGCTGGCCGTCGGAGGAGTTCGCCGAACTCGGCGTCCCCGAGAGCCTGTTGCCCGATGTCGTACGCCCCGGAACCGTCCTCGGCACGGTCTGCGCGGACGCCGCCGGGGCGACCGGCATCCCCGAAGGCACCGCGATCGTCGCGGGGATGACCGACGGCTGCGCCGCCCAGATCGGCGCGGGCGCCCTCACGCCCGGCGCCTGGAACTCGGTGCTCGGCACCACCCTCGTCTTCAAGGGCATGAGCCCGCACCTGGTGCGCGACCCGGGCGGCGTCGTCTACTGCCACCGCGGCCCCGGCGACAGCTGGCTGCCGGGCGGCGCCTCCGGCAGCGGAGCGGGCGTCGTCAGCCGCGAGTTCCCCGGGGCCGATCTCGACGAACTCACCGTCCTCGCGGCCGAGTCCGACTCCGACGCGGTGGCGTACCCGCTGGTGTCCACCGGCGGCGAACGCTTCCCCTTCCGCGCCCCGGACGCACGGCCCTTCGTCCTCGGCGAGCCCGCGGACGAAGCCGAACGCTTCCACGCGCACCTGCTCGGCGTCGCCTGTGTCGAGCGGCTCTGCTTCGACTACCTCGACCTGATCGGCGCGCCCGTCGACGGGCCGCTCACCCTCACCGGCGGCGGCGCCCGCAACCGCTACTGGAGCAGGCTCCGCGCCGACGTCCTCGGCCGTCCCGTGTGGATCCCCGAACAGGCCGAGGGCGCCGTCGGCATGGCGGTCCTCGCCGCCACCTCCGACGGGATCTGCGTCCAGGACGCCGCGGCCGCGATGGTCCGGGTCGGCGAGGAGATCCTCCCCGACCCGGCGCGCACGGCCCGCTGGACGCCCGTCTACCTCGCCTTTGTCGACGCGCTGGTCGAACGGGGCTGGCTGGACGGGGCCGTGGCCGCGCACGCGAGGCGGCGTGCCGGTGGCGCTCCCGGCACTCATCACCACGAAAGGGCAGGCCAGTGACCGACTTCATCCTCGTACGCCATGGGGAGACCGTCTGGCACGACGGCAACCGGTACGCGGGGCGCACCGACGTGGACCTCACCTCCCGCGGCCTGCTGCAGGCCGCCGCGCTCGGCGCCTGGGCCGCGGGGGAGCGGATCGACGCCGTGGTCAGCTCCCCGCTGACCCGCGCGCGCCTCACCGCGCAGCCCGCGGCGGAGGCGCTCGGTCTGGTGCCGCGCGTCGAACCCCGGCTTCTGGAGGTCGACTTCGGCCGAGGCGAGGGGCTGACAAGGGACGAGATGCGCGAACGCTTTCCCGAGGAGCTCGCCGCGTTCCTGCGCGACCCGGTCGCCCACCATCTGCCGGGCGGCGAGGACCCGCGGGCCGCGGCCGAGCGGGCGAGCGCGGCCCTCGCCGACCTCGCCGAGGCCTTCCCCGACGGGCGCGTCCTCGTGGTCGCCCACTCCACCCTCGTACGGCTGCTGCTGTGCCGCGAGTTGGGCATTCCGCTCGCCGACTACCGGCGGGTCTTCCCCGCGCTCCACAACGGCGCCCTCACCGAACTGCGGCTGCGCGAGGGCCGGATGTCGCTGTTGCGCCTGAACGCTCCCGCGGCGGCCGCACCCGTCCCCGCCGTCTGATCCGACCCACAAAAGGAAGAACCCCCATGAGCACCACAGTCCTCGCCGCAGGCGACCACTTCGTCCTCCCGCGCCTGCTCACCGAAGAGGTCCGCGCGGCCACCGCGGACGCCGTCGAGGTGCGCGAGCTCACCCTGCCCTGGCCGCACACCCCCTTCGGGCCCGTCGCCGAGGTCATCGAGGCCTCGGGGACCGAGGACGAGCTCATCGAGGCCCTCCAGGGCGTCGAGGTCTGCGTCACGCAGATGGCGCCCCTCACCGAGCGGATTCTCGCCAACTGCCCCGACCTGAAGCTGATGTGCGTCAGCCGGGGCGGCCCCGTCAACGCCAACCTGGCGGCGGCCACGCGGCACGGCGTCGCCGTCTGCTACGCCCCCGGGCGCAACGCCGTCGCCACCGCCGAGCACACCCTCACGCTGCTCCTCGCCGCGGCGCGCGGCGTCGGCGACACGCACACCGACCTGCGCGCGGGCGTGTGGCGGGGCGACTACTACGACTACGACAACTGCGGCATCGAGATCGAGGGCGCCACCGTCGGCCTCATCGGCTACGGCGCGATCGGCAGCCGTGTCGCGAAGGTCCTGCTGGCCATGGGCGCGCACGTCCTGGTCCACGACCCGTACGTGAAGCCGGAGTCGCTCGCGGGCACCGCCGAGCAGGTCTCCCTCGACGAACTGCTCACCCGCTCCCGCATCGTCTCCCTGCACGCACGCGTGACGGACGAGACCAAGGGCATGATCGGCGCCGCTCAGCTCGCACGGATGCCCCGCGGCTCGGTCCTCGTCAACTGCGCCCGCGGCGCCCTCCTGGACTACGAGGCGGTCTGCGACGCCCTGGACGCGGGCCAACTCTCCGGCGCCGCCTTCGACGTCTACCCCCAGGAGCCCGTCCCCACCGCCTCCCGCCTCCTGCGCACCCCAGGCATCGTCATGACCCCCCACATCGCGGGCGCCAGCCAGGAGGTGGCCCACAAGGCGTCCCGAATCGTCGCAGCCGAGGTCGCCCGCTACCTGCGGGGCGAGCCGCTGGCGCACTGCGCCAATCCGGAGGTGTTCGCGGGACGGGAGTGAGGGCGAGCCGTCCGACGAGCCGTCCACGCACCGCCGCAACCGCCCTTATCGGTCGGAGTCACCGCAGTCGGCAGCCCCCGCTGGCTGCATGTCGAAATGGTGTACGATTTCCGCCGTCTCGATCCGGGGGACACTGCGGCCCTTCCTGTCCGGTGACTCCCTGGTACCGCATCCCACTGCACGCTCCCGTACAGGGGCCGAGTGACGGAGGGCCCATGCCCAGCACCGCGTACATCTACGTCCCTCTGCCCTCCCGGGGAAACCTCAAGATCGGTCTCGACCGGGGCCTCTGGGGCTGGCGCGAAAGTGCCCTCAGTCGAGGCGAAGCGCGTCAGCACGTCGAGTCCCTGAAGAAGGGGGACCTCGTCGTCCTCGCCCACAAGGGCCCCAACCCCCGTGTGGCGCCCGGCGGATGGGCCGACGTCGGCCTGGGGCGGGTCATCGTCTGCCAAGTGACCCGCCCGTACTTCACCGCCGCTGATCCGGTCTGGCCCGACGGGGATTTCCCCGAACGAATAGGCATGGACTTCATCACCGAGGCGAGCGATGTCCCCGGCCCGTCACTGGGCGCCGACGCCATGGAGGCCCTCCGCCTCTCCGCGAACAAGCAGGGCGCGCCCGTTCTGCACCCCGGTACCACCGCGGTCGCCCGGCTCGCCGAGGCGCTGCCGCCCGTCGACCGGCCTGCCGGTGACGCCGTCGTCGACCACGATGGGGAGGACAGCGTGGTCGCCCAGGTCCTCGTCCGCCGGGAGCAGGCCAAGATCCGCAAGAAGCTCTTCGGGAACGCGACACAGGACACCTGCGCCCTCTGCGGGCGTCTCCTACCCCTCCGCTTCCTGCGTGCGGCCCACATCAAGCGCCGCTCCGAGGCCACGCGTGAAGAACGCCGCCAGATGGCCAACATCATGCCCGCCTGCGTCCTCGGCTGCGACGAGCTCTTCGAGCACGGGCACATTCACGTCACCGCCGAGGGCACCGTCGCCGTCAGCTCCAAGCCCGACGCGACCCCTCACCTGGCCGAGGCGGCCGACACCCTCGCAGGGAAAGCCGTCGCCGACTGGGGCGACCACCGTGCACCGTTCTACGCCTGGCACCGCGAGAACGTCGCTGGCTGAGGCCGAGGCGCGCGAGGCGGCGTGAACGCCGGGCGTCGATGGTGCCAACTCCCGGGTGAGGTGGGTTTCCTGGCGGGGGTGGGGTCGCATACTCACTGAGGTTCCGTCCGTCGTCGTACTCGGTCCTGTGGCCGAACTCGTCCTCCGGGAGGCAGACATGGTCCTCACCACCCGTCGCAGAGCCCTCACCACCCTCGGTGCCGCACTCGCCGGCAGTGTCGCGATGCCCGCGTACGCGCATGCGAGCGGGCGCGGGCACCACCCCAAGCCCTTGATCCGCGCCCACGCCCACAACGACTACGAACACCGCCGGCCCCTCCTCGACGCGCTCGACCATCGGTTCGGCAGCGTCGAGGCCGACATCTTCCTCGTCGACGGGCAGCTCCTGGTCGCCCATGATCCGGTGGACCTCGACCCCCGCCGTACCCTCGAGTCCCTTTATCTGGAGCCGTTGGCCGCGCGGATACGCGCCAACCACGGCTCCGTGTACCGGGGTTACCACCGCACCCCCTTCCAGCTGCTCATCGACATCAAGACCGAGGGCGCTTCGACGTACGCCGAACTCCATCGCCATCTGCGGCCCTACCGGCACCTGTTCACGTCCTACGCATACGGAAAGGTGCGCCGCGGCGCGGTGACCGCCGTCGTCTCCGGTGACCGCGCGGCGCGTGCCCCGATGGAGGCGCAGCGGGTGCGGCACGCCTTCTACGACGGGCGTCTCGCCGACCTCGGCACCGCGGCGCCCGCCTCGCTCATCCCGCTGATCAGCGACAACTGGTCCCTCAACTTCAGCTGGCAGGGCACGGGTCCGATCCCGGCGGCCGAGCGCGAGAAGCTGCGCGGGATCGTCTCCAGGGCTCACGCGCGCGGGCAGCGGGTGCGCTTCTGGGCGACGCCCGATCTGCCGGGGCCGCAGCGTGACGCGGTCTGGGGCGAGCTCCTCGCCGCCGGTGTCGACCACCTCAACACCGACGACCTCGCCGGACTCGAGGCCTTCCTCGACGCGCACGGCGGCTGACCCCGTCCCGTGCCCTCCGCTGCGCCGCACCGACGGCCGGGAGTCGCGGTGTCGCGTGGCGGAGGAGATCCGGTCGTGATCGTTCTTTGCGTCCTCATGAACAACCGGGCGGCTTCATGAACAACTGACGCTGTTTCATGGACTCTTGAAGAGGGCGGCCCTAGCTTCGGCGCATGTCCAGCAGACTGCGCCGCCTCACCTGCGCCACCGCCGTGGCCCTGACGGTGTCCCTCGCGGGCCCCGCGTACGCCGACGACATCCCCAAGGCCCCCGGCCACCGGCTCGTCGACAGTTACCAGGGCGCGCCCGCCGACGCCCGCCCGCTGCCCGGCACCCCGCCGCCCCAGCACCCCTTCCTCGCCGCCAACGGCCGCAGCGGCATGCACGCCGACGCCGCGGGCAGCGGCACGTACCCCTGGAGCGGGCCGCTCGGGAGGAAGCCCGCGGTCGACAGCGAGAAGATGGCGGCGCTCGGCGGCGAGTGCGCGACCGTCACCTTCGACCGCGACGGACGCATCGTCACCGTGTGCGGAACCTTCACGGGCTTCCTGGTCAAGCTGCTCGACCCGAAGAGCCTCGACACGCTCGCCGAGTACAAGTTGCCGCAGCGGCCCTCGACCGTCGAGGCCATCACACGGCTCGACTTCTCCAAGATCTTCAAGGACACGTCGGGCGGCGCTTATTCCTACCTCGACGATCAGGACCGGCTGGTGCTCGCGGACTCCCGGCAGCACATCGTCCGGCTCGCCCACGAGCGGACCGCGGAGGGAAGTTGGCGCTTCGTCGTCGACAAGGAGTGGGATCTGACCGCGCACGTCCCGCACGACTGCGTCAGCTGGACCAACCTCCATCCGAGCGGCGAGTGCGACCCGGTCACGTCCGTGATGCCCGACTGGGACGGGCGCGTCTGGTGGGTGACACGGCAGGGCCGCATCGGCACCGTCGACCCGGAGTCCGGTGACATCCGCTCCATCCGGTTGAAGGGCGAGGAGATCCAGAATTCCTTCTCCGTCGCCGAGGACGGCGTCTCGATCGTCTCCGACCACGCGCTGTACAGCTTCCGCGCCGCCGCCGACGGCACCCCGAAGGCCGTCTGGCGCCAGACCTACGACCGCGGCACCGGACCAAGCCCGGCTCGGTGAACCAGGGTTCGGGCACCACGCCCGACCTCTTCGGCGAGCGCGACGCCTACGTGGCGATCACCGACAACGCCGACGACCGCATGAACGTCCTCGTCTACCGGCGCGGCGCCGACGTGCCGGACGACGAGCGCCTCGTGTGCAAGGTCCCCGTCTTCGGCTCCGGCGCGTCCACCACCGACAACTCCCTGATCACCTGGGGCGACAGCATCGTCGTCGAGAACAACTACGGCTACGAGAACATCACGTCGCTCACCTTCGGCCGCAGCGTCGTCGGCGGCGTCAGCAGGATCGACGTACGCGAGGACGGCAGCGGCTGCGACACGGTGTGGGAGAGCGACGAACGCGCCCCCTCCACCGTGCCCAAACTCTCCACCGCGAACGGCCTGTTGTACTTCTACACGAAGGAGCCCAACCGCCTCGGCATCGACGCCTGGTACCTCACCGCGGTCGACTTCCGTACCGGCGACACCAAGTGGAAGCGGCTCGCCGGTACGGGCATCGCGTACGACAACAACTGGGCGCCCGTGACGCTCGGCCCCGACGGGACGGCCTATGTCGGCGTCTTCAACGGGCTCGTGGCGGTGCGCGACACGGAGTGAGGGATCAGGGCCAGGAGAACACGCCGATGCCGTTCGGTACCGGGCGCTCCGCCCCGCCACTGGGGTTGTTGCGCACGGTCACGGCATCGGCGCCCGGCGCCCGCGCCACCAGCGTGGCCGTGGCGGAGACCAGGGTCGAGGAGCCGCCGCCGTCCAGGCTGAAGCCGTCACGGGCCCCCAGCCCCCGCAGCGTCTCGGCGACTTCGGCGATCGTCAGGCCCGTGCGGAACTCCGGGGAGCCGTCGAGCGAGAGCAGCAGCAGACGGCGGCCGTCGTCGGATATCCCGGCCGCCGTCCGCACCGCCGCGACGGTGGGGTCGAGGCCGGGCAGCGGCACGCCGCCCCGCAGCACGGGGTAGCCGCCGAGCGCGAAGCGGAACGGGATGCGTGAATCGGCCGCCACCAGACGGTGCCTGACCTGCACCCGGTCGCCCGACGACAGCTTCCGCAGCTCCTGCGCGCCCGCCTCACGCCCGACCAGGACCGTGGTGCCGCGGGCTATCGGACCGGCGCCGGGCGTGTCGGCCGTGGCCACGACGCGCCCGTGGCGGACCGTCACCTCGGCGGTGTCCGTGCTGCACGGCGCGCCCCGGTTGGTGTCGGTGCCGCAGGTCGCGCGCACCCGCGAGACGGAACCCCAGTCGTCGGTGAACGCGCCGACGGAACCCACCGGCAGCGCGTACTGGTTGAGACCGCCCAGCGGAAGCCGGGAGTCCGGGGTGCGTATCCGCCCGTCCAGGGCGATGTCGTCCAGGCGCGCCCTGCGGTCGTAGCCGACGCCGAGCACCGCCTGTGTGGTCACGCCCGGCGGCATCGCGGGCCCGAAGCGCTGACCGTCGGGAACGGCGGCCTTGAGCGCGTGGCCGCTCGCTATCGCCGGGCCGACGGCCGCGCCGGTCGCTGCGACGCCGGGATGCTGGGTCTCGGTGATGTTGAAGAAGTCGCCGTTGATCCCGCCGACGGCACCGACCCCGTCCGCCAGCGCGGAGACGGGGGCGCGCGCCGCGACCTTGCCGGGATACAGCAGGTCCACACTGGTGCGCGGATCACGCAGGTCCACGTCGAGGACGTGGGCGCGGGCCGTGCCGCGCGAGGCGGGTATGTCGAAGTAGCGGTACTCCACGCCGGGCGCGATCTCGGTGACCGCCGACCGCTCGGCGTCCCCGACAGCGCCGCTGGCCGGCACCGCTCCCACAAGAGCGGCACCGGCCAGCGTGCCGAGCGCGGTGACGAGCGTGCAGGCCGCTCTGAACCGTCCACCGCGTTGCTTGTGCCGTGTCACAGATCCCCCCTGGGGTCGGCTTGGCCACCCAACTGTCCCAGTGGCCAAGGGAGTTCACCAGGGGCTGGTGGCTATGTCCCGACCACCCGGGAACGGATGAGGAAACGTACGCCTTCGGGTGCCTCCAGCGAGAAGCCGCTGCCCCGCCCCGGCACGACGTCCACGATCAGCCGGGTGTGGCTCCACACCTCGTACTGGCTCCTCGACATCCAGAACGCGACGGGCTCCGCCACCCCCTCGACCGTCAGCGACGCGAGGCGCACGTCGGAGTCGCCGGTGCGGAACTCGCCGTCCGGATAGCACATGGGCGCGCTGCCGTCGCAGCAGCCGCCGGACTGGTGGAACATGAGCGGCCCGTGCGCCTCGCGAAGCCGCCGTACGAGCTCGGCGGCGGCGGGCGTCAGCTCCACGCGCGCGGTGTCGTCGTTCGTCTCAGGGCGGTCCATGCGCCGACTCTTGCGCCCGGCACGTTGCAACAGGGTTGCGAGACGGCGGCAGGGCCGCGCGTGGACCAATCGTGGGATTGTCGGGTCGTGTCGCCGGGTGCCGGAGTGCCCAGGGGCGAAGCTGGGGCGATGCGCTGGCTCATCACGTCGATCGCCGTCCTGTCCCTGACCGTTCCGTCGTCGCAGGCGACGGCGGCCCCCGGACCGGCCGGAACCGCCGAACCACCGTGCAGGGCGGGTACCGCCCCCTACCAACGCGAGCTGGAGCGCGAGCTGCGCCTCCCGGTCGACGGGCGGCAGTCCGCCGCCGACTGCGTCGCGATCCGGCGGCTGCAGCAGCGGCTCCGCATCCGCCCCGCCGACGGCAGGGCGACCCTGCGCACCTACCGACTCGTCGTCGCGGACCACGTCCGGCGTGATCCCGGTGCCCGGCGCGGCTGCCCGGCGAAGTCCCACCGGGTCACGTGCGTGGACCTGACCCGGCAGATCCTGTGGGTGCAGCAGGGGCGCAGGCTGGTCTTCGACCCCGTGCCGATCCGCACGGGCCGGGACGGTCTGGAGACCCGGCGCGGCTGGCAGCGGATCTACTGGAAGAACCGCGACCACTTCTCCACGATCTACCGCGTCCCCATGCCGTACGCGCAGTTCTTCAACGGGGGCCAGGCCCTGCACGGCACGCGCCACGACCTGTTCTCCTCGGGCTCGGGAGGGTGCGTCAATCTCGCCGTGGGGGACGCCAAGCGGCTCTACGCCCTGCTGAAGAAGGGCGACCGCCTCTACATCTGGGGAACGAAGCCGGGCACGGGCGGCTGACGCCGACCCGTGCCCGGAGGAGTGGGGGAGGTGGTTACTTGCCCTTCTTGCCTCCGCCGCGCTGGTTGGTCAGCTTCACCGTGACGCCCTTGCCGGCGTTGCCCGCGGTGACCTTGTGCGGGCCGCTCACGGTGTTCTTCGGCAGGACGTATCCGTCGGGAACGGCCGTCTCCTTGAGGTAGTACGAGCCGAGCTCCAGCTTGCGGAACTCGCACCGGCCCCGGCTGTCCGTGGCGCAGCCCGGGTCGACGAGGGCGTCGCGACGGGCACCGGACGTCTGCAGGCCCGGTGTTCCGTTGTTGTCCCACCACAGCTGGAAGACGGCCCCGGCCAGCGGCTTGCCCGTCTTCTTGTCCCTCTTGTCGACCGTGAGCTCACCCGTGACGCCCGGGTTGCGGTGGATCGTGTTGCGCGCCTCGACGGAGACGCCCTTCGAGGCGTTCGCCGCGGTCAGTTCGAGGGGCCCGAAGACGGGCTGCAGGGGAAGGTCGTAGCCGTTCGGGGCCTTGGTCTCGACCCAGTAGTACGTGCCGGTCTCGACGTTCCTGCGGCAGGTGCCGGTGGCGGTTGTGGTGCAGGGCTGTCCTGCGGCCGTGTCGGGGTCGGGTCCGTCCTGTTGGAGTCCGTCGACGCCGTTGGTCTCGCGCCAGAGTTGGAAGACGGCGCCGGGCAGGGGGGCTCCGGTGTCCTTGTCCTTCTTGACGACGGTGACGTCGCCCTTGATGACGACGGGCTTCTTCTTGTTGGTGGCGGTCACCGAGACGCCCTTGTCGGCGTCGGCCTCGGTCAGTTCGAGGGGGCCGAAGACCGCCGGGTCGGGCAGGTCGTAGCCGTCGGGGGCCTTGGTCTCGCGCCAGTAGTACGTGCCGAGCGGCACGGTCTGCACGCACTCGCCGGGCCGGTCGGTCGTGCAGGGGCTGCCGGTCTTCGTGTCCGGGTCCGCGCCGTCGGTCTGCAGGCCGTCGACGCCGTTGGTCTCGTGCCACAGTTCGAACTCGGCGCCCGCCAGCGGCTTGCCGCCGTCCGCGTCGGTCTTGACGACCTTGACCTCGCCCTCGGTGGGCGCGATGGCGCAGTCGGGCAGGTCCCCCTCGAAGGGGTAGTTGTGGAACTCCTGGCCGCCGCCGCCCGACGCCGAGCTGGTGTGGGTGAGCGAACCGGTCGTGAAGAAGCGGCCGTTCATGCCGGGCACGCTGACCGTGGCCATCGAGCCCTGGTTGCCGATCAGGACGCTGCCCTGGAACTGGCCCGTGCCCTTGATCTCGACGGACGTGGCGTCGGGGAAGTTCCACAGCAGGCGGCTGCGCATCTTGTTGAGCTGGCTGCTGTCGTCGATGGTGCCGCTGTAGGTGTTGATGGTGCGGTTGGTGCCGAGGATGTTGACCAGGACCGTGGCGTCGTCGGGGATGTTCTCGAAGCGGATGCCCTCCTGGCCGCCGGAGCCGCCCATCAGGTCGAAGTCCACGTTGAAGACCTGGATCTTGGACGTGCCGTCACCGGTGAACAGGGTCTCGCCGCCCGCGTGGACGGCGGTGCCGGTCGACGGGCGCGTGCTGGAGCCGCCCGTCGGGTGGGCGTAGCACTGGCTGGCCTCGGTCAGCTGGTCGCGCAGGGGGACGTAGGGGGTTGCGGCGTTGTCGTCCTGGGTGACGGTACCGACGATCGTGCCGGACGTGGTACCGGCGTGGCGGACCACGCCCTTCTCGGCGAGCAGCCGCTCGCCGGTGCCGATCGTGACGTTGCCGCCGGTGGTGAGCCAGTCCGTGCCCTCGTCGGGGGTGACCCGCGAGCCCACACCGGCCTCGCCCACGTTGTAGATGCCGCTGACGCCGTCGACCTTGTCCTGGTCGAAGTCGCCGAGGACGACGACGCGGCCCTCGGTCTCCGCGGCCTTCTCGCGGACGAGGAAGTCCTGGCCCACGTAGACGTTGATGGCGTTGTCGCGGTACTGGATCGAACCGTTGTTGATGGGTGGGTAGCCACCGCTCGGGCAGTTGCCGGGCACACACGGGCCGAGCCCGCCGGGCAGCGGCTTCGCGGCGGCAGCGGCGGCGGGCTTGCCCGGGGCCGGGCCCGGCCCCGGGGAGGTGTGCGCGAGGGCGGGGGCGGCGGACAGCCCTGTGCCGGCCACCATCCCGAGGAGACAGAGGTACCTCATCCCGGAATGGACGAGGGAGGGGAAGGTCACGTGCACATCAGCTCCTCACATGGTCAAAGAGACGTGGAGGAGGCTCGCACGAATGGCGCCCGGATCCTTTCAACCGATCCGAGCTTCATAGGAAGAGCACTGCAAAGGATGAGTTCCGGGGCATGGGGGACACGCCCGGGACAGGTGCGGGTGCCTTGGGGCTTGAGAGGGCGATGTCCGCTCATGATCTTCGAATCATTGGCGCCACCTGAATAACATCTGTCATGTGAAGGAGTGTGGGCGAGTTCACAAGGTAACGAAAGGATTCCAGGTGGCGGAGTGTATGTCCCGCTTCGTCCGCAACAATTCCCGCCGTTGTTGCCGCTTCATGAACAATTCCCGCCCCCGCGAAAGGCTCCTGAAACGTACCGAACACGTTCGCCGTGAACGCCGTCAGCGCCTGTGGCAGGGCGGCTTTCGGCGGTGTTGTAATTCTCCGCAACCCGGCGCGGACCACCCTTTCCGCGACGCCGGAACGCATTCCAAGGCCCGCATCCGTGACCCGGAGCGGGCACGAGCACCAGGAGCACGGCAGCCCATGGCCGACCTACAGACGCAGGAACCGCGTGGCCGGACGCAGGCCTCGCGTGGCCCGTTCGCCGTGGCCTTCGAGGCGTTCCGCAGGGACCGGCTCGGCCTCGCCTCCCTCGGCGTCGTCCTCCTCTTCGCCGTGCTCGCGCTCGCCGCGCCGCTGGTCGCCGCCCTCTACGGCAAGAACCCCACCGAGCACTACGGCCAGAACGAGCCGGGGCTGCTCAGCGAGGAGGGCCTTCCTGTGCTGCCCAACGGCGGGATCTCCGGAGACTTCTGGTTCGGCATCGAGCCCGGGCTCGGCCGCGACGTGCTGACCCAACTGCTGTACGGGATACGCACCTCGCTGCTCGTCGCGCTCGCGTCGATCGTGCTCATCGCCGTCGTCGGCGTCGTCCTCGGGGTGACCGTCGGCTATCTGAGCGGGCTCGCCGACCGGGCCTTCACCTTCGTCTGCAACGTCCTGCTCGCCTTTCCCGCGCTCCTGCTGTTCCTCGCGCTGAGCCCGATCATCCAGACCCGTTTCGTCTCCCCCGGCGAGAACGAACCCGCGTGGATGCAGTTCACCGTGCTCGTCCTGGTCTTCGCCGCCTTCGGCTGGGTGCCGCTCGCGATGATGCTGCGCACGACCGTACGGTCCCTGCGGGAGCGGGAGTTCGTCGACGCCGCGCGGGCCGTGGGCGCGAGCCGCAGGCACATCGTCTTCCGTGAACTGCTGCCCAACGTCTGGGCGCCCGTCCTGGTGCACATCACCATCGCCCTGCCGGGCATCGTCACCGCCGAGGCCGCGCTCTCCTTCCTCGGCGTGGGCATCAGCGAGCCCATCCCCGACTGGGGGCGCATGATCGCCCGCGGGGCCGAGGTCTTCTACGACGACCCGACGTACATGTTCTTCCCAGGCGTCACCATCCTCGTCTTCGTCGTCGCCTTCAATCTGCTCGGCGACTCGGTGCGGGACGCGCTCGACCCTCGTACGCGCCGCTGAGTCACGCCCCACGCCTTCTCCTCTCTCATCAACTCACCACCCTCCCAAGGGAGTTCGCCATGCCCAGAATCAGCCCGCGCAGCACAGCCCTGCCGGCCGTCGCCGCCGTCTCCGCCATGCTCGTGCTCTGCTCGTGCTCGTCGGGCGCCGGGGCGAAGGGCGACGACGCCCCGTCGGTGAGCGAGGAGGCGAACCTCACCGCGGGCATCGGCACCGCGCAGGACAGCGCGGGCCCCGCGCCCGCCGTGAAGGACGCGAAGCGCGGCGGCACCCTCCACGTGGCGAACCTCAGGGACTACTCGCACCTGGACCCGCAGAAGATCTACGCGGGCGAGGCGTACAACACCTCGCTCCTGTGGGGCCGCCAGCTGACCCAGTACCAAGTCGTGGACGGCAAGCCCAAGCTGGTCGGCGACCTCGCCACCGACACCGGAAAGTCCTCGAACGGCAGCCGCACCTGGACGTACGAGCTGAAGGACGGCATCGCCTGGGAGGACGGCAGGCCGATCACCTCGAAGCACGTCAAGTACGGCATCGAGCGCACCTTCGCGCCCGGCTTCGAGCTCGGCCCGCCCTACTGGCCGCAGTGGCTCACCGGCAAGCAGGACCTCGCCCAGGCCCGCAAGGTCTACGGCGGCCCCGAGAAGGACGGCGACTTCAAGGGCATCGAGACGCCGGACGACAAGACCATCGTCTTCCACTTCAAGAAGCCCCAGTCCGACGTGCCGTTCATGGCCGCGCAGTCGTCCTCCTCGCCCGTGCGCCCGGACAAGGACACCGGCGCGAAGTACGACCTCAAGCCCTTCGCGACCGGCCCGTACCGCATCGTCGAGCACAGGCAGAACCAGAGCATGACCCTGGAGCGGAACCCGCACTGGAAGGCGGAGACCGACCCGATCCGCCACCAGTACGCCGAAAGGTTCGAGTTCACCTTCGAGAAGAAGGAGCTCAACACCGCCCAGGAGATCCTCAACGGGCGCGGCGACGGCGCGAACACCGTCACCACCAAGAACGAACTGCCGCCCGAGCTGTACGGCGAGGCCACCCGCGACCCGAAGAAGAAGGACCTCGTCGTCGACGGGCGGCGCGGCGCCTTCACGTACCACCTGGTGGCCAGGAACGACCGGGTCTCCGACCCCGAGGTCCGCAAGGCGATCCACTACCTCTTCCCGCGGCAGCAGGCCCGGCAGGCGCTCGGCGGCCCGCGCATGGGCGACATCGCCACCACGTACTCCTCGCCCGCGATCGTCGGCTACGAGAAGTACGACAACTACCCCGTCGCCCCGACCGGCGACATCAAGAAGGCCAAGGAGCACCTCGCCAGGGCCAAGAAGCCGGTCAAGAGCCTGAGTTACGCCTACGAGGCGACCGCCGCCAACGACCGCATGGCGCAGGTCCTCGTCGAGGCCTTCGGCAAGGCGGGCATCACCCTGGTCACCAAGCCGATGCCGCTGCCCGCGTTCACCAACGAGGTCGCGCGCAACGCCGACCCGAAGTACGACCTGTGGATGTCCGGCAGCTCGGTCGACTGGCCGACCCCGGCCACCGGCGTGCCCTACCGCTTCGACAGCCGCCGCGACAGCCTCGACAACGACCCGCGCTACAAGAACCCGGCCGTCGACAAGGAACTCGACCGCATCGCCAAGATCGGCGACGCGACACAGAAGGCCGAGGCCCTCGTCGCGCTGGAGAAGAACGTCATCATGAAGGACGTGCCGCTCGTGCCGTTCCTGCACCAGCGCGTCCAGCAGGCCCGCGGCGAGAACGTCGGCGGCGCCTTCATCCACCCCATCTACGGCACCATCAGCCCCGCCTGGCTGTACCTGAAGAAGTCCTGACCCATGCTCATCTACCTGACGAGGCGCGGCCTTCAGGCGGTGGTGGTGCTGTTCGCCATCTCCGCCACCGCCTTCGCCCTCTTCTACGCGGCACCGTCCGACCCGGCGACGATCGCCTGCGGGCCCAAGTGCGACGCCACGCAGATCGCCGCGGTGCGCCACAGCATGGGCCTGGACCAGCCGATCCTCACCCAGTACGCCGACTATCTGCGCGGCCTCGTCGTGGGCCGCACCATCAGCGACGTCGACGGCAGCGCCATCGCCTGCGGCGCGCCCTGCCTCGGCTACTCGTACACCCTGCACGAGCCGGTGCTCTCCGCGATCACCAGCCGCTTCCCGGTCACGCTGTCGCTGGCCGGCGGCGCGCTCGTCGTGATCCTCGTGGCGGGCATCGGGGCGGGCTTCGTCTCCGCGCTGCGCCGCGGCAGCCTCGGCGACCGGTTCCTGTCCGGCTTCACCCTGATCGGCGCCAGCGTGCAGATCTATTTCCTCGGCTACGCCCTGCAGTACCTCCTCGTGTACTCCACGGGCTGGCTGCCGCTGCCCGGCTACACCCCGCCGGGCGAGGACCCCGCGGCCTGGCTCTCCGGACTGCTGCTGCCCTGCCTGGTGCTCGGCTTCGTCAACGCGGCCGTGTTCGCCCGTCTCTCCCGCGCCCAGCTCCTGGAAGTGATGCACGAGGGGTACGTGCGCACGGCCCGCGGCAAGGGGCTCGGTGTCCTGCGCACCCATCTGAAGTACACGGCGCGCGGGGCCGCCGCGCCGATCGTGCAGCTCCTCGGCCTGGAGGTCGGGGCGCTGCTGGGCGGCGCGTTCATCACCGAGACGGTCTTCGGGCTCAGCGGGGTCGGCAAGCTCGCCGTCGACGCGGTCACCCAGAACGACCTGCCGACCGTCGTCGGCACCGTACTGATCGCCGCGTTCTTCGTGGTGGTGTTCGTGGCCGTCGCCGACCTGGTCGTGGCCTGGCTCGATCCGAGGGTGAGGCTGGCATGACGCGGCGAGAAGACGTGCTGGACGCGACACGGCGGGAGGGTCCGCTCGGCGCGACGCGGCGGGAAGTCGTCCTGGACGTACGCGATCTGACCGTGTCCTTCACCGGACCGCGCGGCACCGTCACCGCCGCCGAGGGCGTCTCCTTCGACCTGGCGCGGGGCGAAGTCCTCGGCCTGGTGGGGGAGTCGGGGTCGGGGAAGTCCACCGTGGGGCTCGCCGCGATGGGGCTGCACGATCCCGCGCGTACGACGGTCGGGGGCGCCGTCGAGGTCGGCGGCACCGATGTCGTCGGCGCGGGCGAGGCCGAGCTGAAGGCGCTGCGCGGCGGGCGCATCGCGATGGTGTTCCAGGACGCCCTCGCCTCGCTCTCGCCCTTCCACACCGTGGGCGACCAGCTCGCCGAGGCGTACCGGCTGCACCACGGGGAGGCGGGCCGGGGGCAGGCGCGGGCCAGGGCCGTGGAGATGCTGGAGCGGGTCGGCATCGCGGCCGCCCGCACCCGTGACTACCCGCACCAGTTCTCCGGCGGGATGCGCCAGCGCGTGATGATCGCCATGTCGTTGATCAACCACCCCGACGTGCTGATCGCCGACGAGCCGACCACCGCGCTCGATGCCCGTGTGCAGCGCCAAGTCCTCGACCTGCTCGCGGAGTTGCAGCGCGAGTTCGGTACCGCCGTGGTGCTGGTGACGCACGACGTCGACATGGTCGCCGCCGCCACCGACCGCATGCTGGTCATGCGCCACGGCCGCGTGGTGGAGAGCGGCCCCACCGGCCGCCTGCTCACCGCGGCCGAGCATCCGTACACGCGCGCCCTGATCGGCGCGGCCCCGTCCCTGGACACGGTGCCCGGCACACGGCTCCCGACGGTGGACGCCCCGGAGCCGGAGGCTCGTGGCAACGCGCGGGTGTGGGGGCGCTCGGGCACAACCGGTGGGGGCGCGGGCGGAAGCGGTGGGGTGGCGGGCGGAAGCGGTGGGGTGGCGGGCGGAACCGGTGGGGCCCCTGCCGTGTCCGATGCGGCTCCCGGCGTGCGTGGCGCGTCGGGCCGCGGGGCGCTCGCCGAAATCAGCGGGCTGCACGTCGAGTTCGGGTCCGGGCGCAGCCTGCTCGGGCGGCGGCGCCCCGGCACCCACGCCGTGCGGGGGGTGAGTCTGAGCGTCGCGGAGGGGGAGACGCTCGGGCTCGTCGGGGAGTCGGGGTCCGGGAAGTCCACCACCGCCCGCGTCCTCGCCGGACTGCAGAGGCCGACCGGCGGCACCGTCCGCTTCGACGGGCGGGACATCTCGCGTGCCGCCGAGGACACCGCCCTGCGCCGCACGCTCAGCCGCGAGGTCCAACTGGTCTTCCAGGACCCGTACGCCTCGCTCAACCCGCGCCGCACCGTGGAGGAGATCGTCACCACGCCCCTGCGCGTACACACCGACATGAGTCGCGCCGAGCGCCGCGAGCGGGCCGCCGAGCTCCTTGAACAGGTCGGCCTGGCAACCGCCCATCTGCCGTGCTACCCGCACGAGTTCTCCGGCGGCCAGCGCCAGCGCATCGGCATCGCACGGGCCCTCGCGCCCCGCCCGCGCCTGATCATCGCCGACGAACCGGTCTCCGCCCTCGACGTCTCGGTGCAGGCACAGGTCCTCAACCTCCTGATGGAGCTGAGGGGCGAGCTCGGGCTCTCGCTCCTGTTCGTCTCGCACGACCTCGCCGTCGTACGCCATCTGTGCGACCGCGTCGCGGTGATGCGCCACGGCGAGATCGTCGAGACCGGCACCCGGGACGAGGTCTTCGACAACCCCCAAGAGCCGTACACCAAGGAGCTGTTGGCCGCGAGGCTGTAGCGGACGCACCGGGCGGCGGACTGCCCCGGGGCCTGGCGGGGCGCCGCGCGCTCCACGAGGATGACCCCTTCCTGCGGGGCGTCCTCGTGGAGCGGAGGCAGCGCGATGGGATCACACGCGGCTACGGGGCGGCGGCGCGGACGCCCGGTCGTGTTCGGGGCACTCGGGGCGACGCTGTTCGCCGCCCTGCTGTGCATCCCGAGCGCGGGAGGAGCGCCGGTCTCGGCGGATGCCTGCCGGGACGCGGGCGCCGACCTGCCGCGGGGTGACTGCGGGCCGTTCTGGCAGGTCCTCGCCGAGGACTTCAACGGCGACCGGGTGCCGCTGGGCGCGTTCAGCGACTGCGACCACCACGCCGACACCTCCGCCGCGTACTGCGCGGGCCTCGACGGTGCCTACCGCGACAACTGGTGGGCGTACCCCACGGGTTGGCGTGACACGGCCAACGACCGCGACCGCGACGTGGTCGGCGTCTACCACCCCGAGGACACCGTGAGCGTCGGCCCTGCGGCCAACGGCGACGGCCGCATGCGCATCCGCATGTGGCGGCCCGACGACGGAGGACCCGTCCACGCCGCGGCGGTCGTACCACGTGCCGTCATGCAGATGAAGTACGGCAAGTACAGCGCCCGTATCAAGGTGACCAAGCAGGCGCCGGGCTACAAGTCGGCCTGGCTGCACTACGGCGGCGGCTGCGAGATGGACCACCCCGAAGGCGAGTGGACGGGCCCGCTCAGCGCCTTCCACCACCCCTGCGGCGGCGGCGAACAGGGCTCGTTCCGTGGCGCCGACGACTGGACGGAATGGCACACCGTGTCCACCGAGTGGACCCCGGGCCACGTGCGCTTCTTCGTCGACGGACGTGAGACGGGACACGACACGCGGGGTGTGCCGGACCAGCCGCTGTCCTGGGTCCTGCAGAACGAGAGCGCCCTGGAGGGACCGGGCGCGGAGCCCGGCAGCAGCGCACAGCTGGAGGTCACCTGGGTCGCGGCGTACGCGTACGGCTGGAAGTGACGCTCGGCGCCCGCGAGTTCGCGCCCCCGCACCTGTCGGTGAACCCCGTACCCGCCGATTGGTGAACCCCGTACAACCCTCGCGCCTCATCCTGTGTCGAACAGGGCGCCGGACAAGGAACGGGCCCTTTCCGGACACCCCCCGCGCTGCCCGGCCACCTTTCCTTCACAGGAGCCGCTCGTGCGCAAGAACCGTTCGGCCGCCCTCGCCGCGGCATCGTTCCTCCTGCTGACCGGGGCCGGTATCGCCGCCGCCCCCTCCGCCTACGCCGGCACCCCTGGGGGGACCCATGCCGACGACCGCAACAGCGACTTCAACGGCGACGGATACGAAGACGTCCTGGTCGGCGCCCCCGGCGCGACGGTCAGCGGCAAGAAGGGCGCGGGACTCGTCACGGTCCAGTACGGGTCCACCAGAGGCATCGGCACCAGCAACGTCGCCAGATTCAGCCAGTCGACGGCGGGTGTCGCGGGCGCCGCCGAGGCGGGCGACGGCTTCGGCAAGGCCGTCGCCACCGGCGACCTCGACGGCGACGGCTACGACGACGCGATCGTCGGCATTCCCGGCGAGGACCTCGACGCCGGGGCGGACGCCGGTGGCGTCGCCGTTCTCTGGGGCTCGAAGACGGGACTCACCGGAGCCGCCAGCAGCTGGCTGCAGAGCGAACAGGCCGCCGCGGGCCAGCGGTTCGGCCTCAGCCTCGCCGCGGCGCACTTCACCGCGGACACGCCAGGCGACCTCCTCGCCGTGCTCGACCGGGACAACGTCGAGCTCTTCGTGTACGACCCCGCGCCGCAGGCCCGCGGCGAGGCGCCGCTGCGCCGGCAGGCCACCGAGCGGCTCGGCAGGTCGGCCGACGCCAGCCAGATCGTGTCCAAGTCGCTGACCACCGGCGACTACGACGACAACGGCTACGCGGACCTCGTCGCCTCCGGTGTGACGGAGGGGGACGAGCCGGGTCACGGCTGGTCCGTGCAGTTCGCGGGCGGTGCCGACGGCCTCACGTACAAGAACGACCTGCGCGGCGGCCCCGCGGCGGCCTCCGGGGACATCAACAACGACGGCTACGACGACCTGGTGACCGGCGAGCCCGCCTCCCCGGACGACGGCGGCGAGACGATGACCGGCGGTCTGGTCGGTGTGCGCTACGGCACCGCGGACGGCCTCGTCGACGAGGCCAAGTGGTGGACGCAGGACTCCGCGGGCGTGCCCGGCACCGCCGAGCGCGGCGACGGATGGGGCGCCGACCTGTCCGTCGCGGACACCGACGGCGACGGCTACGCGGACGTCGCGATCGGCGCGCCGGGCGAGGACATCGGCACGGTCGTCGACGCGGGCGCCGTCTGGGTGCTGCGCGGCGGGGAGTACGGCGTGACGGCGTCCGGCGCGAAATCCTTCGACCAGGACTCCACGGGCATCCCCGGCGTGGCCGAGAAGGGCGACAAGTGGGGCGCGCAGGTGCGGCTCTCGGACCCGAACCGCGACGGCCGCTTCGGCCTCCTCGCCGCCGCGCCCGGCGAGAACGCCGGGGACGGCGTGGTGTGGGTCCTCTCCGCGGGATCGGGCGGTGTGACGGGGTCGGGCGCCTGGACCTACGGCGCCGCGTCGCTCGGGGCACCGGGCACGGGAGCGGCGTTCGGCGAGGCGATCGACGAGTAGCCGCACTCGGGTGAGGCGAGGGTGGGCGCCCTCGTGTGTAGCGAGGCGCCGCCCTCGTGTGGGGCGAGTGGCCGCACCCTTGTCCGGTGCGGTGTTGCCTTCGCGTGAGATGTGGTGCCGCCCTTGCGTGGGACGCGGTGCCGCCCTCGTGGGAGGCGCGTGGTCGTGCTCGCTCGGCACGTGGTGCCGCACCCGCCCGGCAGGGCTCCGAACGCGGTCGTGAGCAGGCCGCTCCGTATGATCGCGGCATGTGCTCACGACCGCGTTCGGAGGCTGATCAGACATGACAGAGAGCCGAGTCGTCATCGTCACGGGCGGCGGAACCGGCATCGGTGCCGCGACCGCGCGGCAGTTGCGCGCGGCGGGTCACCACGTGGTGATCTCCGGCCGCCGCCCCGAGCCACTGCGTGAACTCGCCGAGGAGACAGGGGCGTTGGCCCACCCCGCGGACGCGGGCGACCCCGAGGCGGTCGCCGGTCTCGTCGCCGCGGCCGTCGAGGCGTACGGCCGCGTCGACGGCCTGGTGCTCAACGCCGGGGTCGGGCGCAGCGGCGCCGTGGGCGACCTCTCCGACGAGGACTGGGACACGGTCCTGCGCACCAACCTCACCGGGCCCTTCCTGCTGCTGCGCGCCGCGCTCCCGCACCTGTTGAGGACCCGCGGCTCGATCGTCGCGGTCGCCTCGGTCGCCGCGCTGCGCAACGGCGTCGCCAACGCCGCGTACGCGACGTCCAAGGCGGCGCTCCTCCAACTGTGCCGCTCCGTCGCCGTGGACTACGGCAAGGACGGGCTGCGCGCCAACACCGTCTGCCCGAGCTGGGTGCGCACGGAGATGGCCGACCGCAGGATGACCCGCTTCGCCGAGGAGGCCGGACTCGGCGACGGCGACGGCGGCGCCGACGCGGCGTACGACGAGGCGACGCGGCTGATCCCGACGGGCCGCCCGGGGCAGCCGGAGGAGGTCGCCGAGGCGATCACCTGGCTGCTCTCGCCCGCCGCGTCGTTCGTCAACGGCGCGGCGCTGACCGTCGACGGCGGTGTCACGGCGGTCGACCCGGGAACGGTCGCGTTCGACTTCGACATCGCGCCGCGCGGCGGGACCGAGCGCTAGCCGAACCGCTCCACGCGGAGGTGGGCCGGTGGGTACGGCGAGAAGGAGGTCGTGCCCACCGACCAGCAGCCGCCGGTCCCCGGAATCCGGGTGATGGCCTCCGGCATGTAGGCGTCCGGGGTCTCGGGGCCCCGCTCGCCGACCCAGGCGGTGCCGTTCCAGCGCAGGTAGTGGGCGCGCTTCTGGTCCCAGAAGTCCCAGCCGGAGATCACGTCGGGCCGCCCCTGGTCGTCGCCCACGATGCCGCTCAACAGGCCGACGCCGAACGGCGCTCCGGGGCTGGTCCACCGAGTGCCGTCCCAGTGTTCGAGCCTGATGCCCGGCGGCTTGCCGGGCGGGCCTCCCACGCCGTAGGCGAAGCCGGTCAGCCAGATGTCGTCGTGCGCGACCGGCAGCAGTCCCGTCACCGAGGCGCGGATGCCGACGGCACGCGGCACCACCGTCCAGGCCCCGTCCCAGCGGGCGATGACGTCGCCGAACACCCACACTTCGCCGCCGGGCGTCACCGTGACACCGGACGGCGTCGGCGCGGTGGTGTCCGGCAGCGGCCTGCACCAGCGCCAGGCGGAGCCGCCGCCGCGCAGCAGCCCGGCACGGTCGCCGTGCCGCCCCGACACCCAGAACGCGCCGTCGGGCCCCGCCGCGACGTCCGTGAGCCGCGTCCCCGGCTCGCCGCGCCCGGGGAAGGCGGCCTCGCGCCAGGTCGCGCCGTCCCACGCGAGGAGCTGGTCGTGCCCGGCGGTGTCGGTGCCGAGAGCCCAGGCCGCGGAGCCCGCGGGGGCGACGGCGACCGCGCGTAAGGCGCCCTTGTAGGCGAGGTGGGACAGGTCGTCCCGGGTCCAGACGGTGCCGTTCCAGCTCAGGGAGATGGGGGTGCCGTCGGTGCCGCCGTAGCGGTTGTGCTCGCCCACGGCCCAGGCGAGGTCGGGGCCCGCGGCGGCCACGGAGACCAGATGGGAGGCAGGCTGCCCGACGGGCGCGGGAACCTCCTGCCAGGACCCGGCGGTGGACGACGGCCGCGCGGCGGCGGTGCCGGCGAGCGGGAGGGGCAGGGCCAACCCGGCGCCTGCGGCGGCCAGTCCACGGACGAAGGCGCGTCTTCGCAGGGGAGACGCCGTGGGCGAAGTCATGGGAGATGCCATGGAGGGGCCTTTCCTCAGGAGGGTCGGTTCAGGGTGCGCAACACCCTGAACCGAGCCCCGTGAGGCGTCAATGCACGCGGGTGCTAGTTCTGCCCGAGCGTCCTGAGGACCGTCGCCGCCTGGTGATCGGCGCCGAGTTCGTTCGGGTGCAGGGGGACCGCGAGGCCGGGCGGGTTGGTGGTCAGCGGGACGAAGCCCTCCACCCACTTGGTGCCGGGCAGTTGGCACACGTCGTGCCCCACGCTGCCGCTGTAGGTGTCCACCAGGCGTACGTCGAAGTCCTTGATGTCGGCCTTGGCGCGCCGCACGGCCTCGGCCAGCGCTCCGTTGATCTCCTTGAGCTTCTCGCCGAGCCACATCAGGTCGCCGTCGTTGACCTGGACGTAGGGGTAGCAGCCGCGGTCGAGGGGCACCCCGGCGAGATAGTCGACGACGAGGACGGTGGCGTCGGGGGAGAGCGCGTGGGTGCGCCTCAGGGCCTCGTGGACCTTGTCGTCGACGGTGGAGATCCGCTGTGACATCCGGTCGACGCCGCGGTCGACCCAGCCCTTCTTGCACTGGCCGCCGAAGGGAGCGGGCAGGGCGAGGCCGGGCACCAGCTCCAGGGACGGCAGCAGGTTGAAGCAGGAGGCGGCGGCGCTCGCGAGGCCCGCGTCGTTGCCGCCGATGCCGATCGTGACCAGGTCCGTGGTGGGGGAGAGGCGGTCGAACTGGCGGGGGTTGGTGCCCCGGATCACCCCCAGGTGGTTGATGTCCTGGGCCTTGTCGAAGTCCTCGGTCGTCGCGCTGCCGCACGTGGCGTCGCGGAGCGTCTTCACGCCGAGCGCCCCGGCGACCTTCTTCGGGTAGTTCCACGTGGACTGGAAGCAGGCGTACGGGGTGTGCTCGGTGGAGACGTTGGTCAGGAGGGCGACGTCCGCGGACCAGGAGTCGCCGAGCGCCACGTACTCCTCGTACGCCTTCTCGGGCTTTGCGGGCTTCGCGGGGGCGGGGAGCGGTGCGGCAGCGGCGGGCAGGGCGGTGGCGAGCGCGGCGCCCGCGGCGACGGCGACGGTGGCGGCGCGCAGGCGGCGTCCGGTGGGGGAGGGCAGGCGGCGTCCGGTGGGGGAGGGCATGACAGCCATCCAGCCACCGACGCGGCTCCGTGTTCGGGATTCGCGGATCGGGTTCACCCGTGCGCGTCACGGAGGTCGCCCGACGGTGCGATGTGCCCGTTCGGCCTGACCCGGACGGGCCATGCGCGGTGTCCGAGCGGTCAGGGGTGGTGCCCGAGCGGTCGGACCCGGCGGCCGTACCGATCAATGGTCTGGACCAACTAGCGTCGGTCGGGCGGCAGTTGCCCCTGTGGATTCTTTGCGTGGGCATGGCGTGACGGGGGAGTGAACTGGGCGTAAATATCGCCATTTTGGCTATGAAGGCGCCCAATTCAATTGTTGACAGCTGGAGTTGGTCTAGTCCATTTTGGTGGTACGCAAGTTCGACTGGGGGCGGGCGCGACACGCGCTGCCCCGGCGGACCTGAAGTGGTCCCGGCCAACCACGGCGTGGAGACCTGCCGCCGGAAGAGAGAACCCGACCTTGGAGCACCACATGGCAGCGAGCGACCGCTACCTCCACCGAGCCCCCTCGGACGTCCCGTACTTCAGCGCGGACGCCGACACGTACCTGGCGCAGACACAGCTGAGGGACCTGAAGAAGACGCGCCCGCTCAGGGTCCTGTCCGAAGAGGACTTCGCCCACTGGCAGACGTACGGCTACGTCGTCGTGAAGCAGGCCATCTCGTCCGAGGCCGCCAAGGACCTCCTCGACTTCGCCTGGGAGTTCCAGGGCCTGGACCGCGGCCGCCCCGACACCTGGTACGAGGACCGCGAGTTCCGCTCGGACCTCGACCGCGAACTGCACGTCTACGGCTTCGTCGAGGCCTACCACCACCAGCTCATCTGGGACAGCCGCCAGACCCAGCGGGTGTACGACGCGTTCGTCGACGTGTGGGACTGCGAAGAGCTCTGGGTGACCCTGGACCGGCTCAACCTCAACCCGCCCAACGTCAGGAACCGCTCGCGCTCCCTGATCGCGCCCACCGAGCGCGGCTTCGACATCAACCTCCACTGGGACGTCGACACCACCCTCGGCGTGCTGCCCCAGCGCGTCCAGGGGATCATCGCCCTGGACGACACCCGGCAGGAGCACGGCGGCTTCCAGTGCTGCCCCGAGCTGTTCCGGCAGTTCGACCGGTGGAAGGCCCTCCAGCCCGACGACCGCGACCCCATACGCCCCGCGATCGACCGCGACGAGATGCCCGTGGTCCGCCCGGAGCTGGCAGCCGGTGACCTGCTGATCTGGAACGGCCTGCTCGCCCACGGTGTCGCGCCCAACACCTCGAAGGACGGCGTCCGCGCGGTCCAGTACCTCTCGATGATGCCCGCCCTGGAGTCCCACGAGACGCTGCGCCGCTCCCGCGTCGACTCCTGGAGCAACCTGAGCACCCCGGAGTGGAACGCCACGCTCCTCGGGGACGCCCACAAGCACGAGTCCCTGCGGTACGGCACCGCGGCACTCAACGACCTGGGGGCCAAGCTGCTCGGCCTCAAGTCCTGGAACGGGGAAGCCGCATGCGACGCATCTGCCTGACACTCCCCACCAACAGGGCCTGCCCCGACACGATCGCGGCGATCGGCGAGGAAGCCGCGTACGCGGCCGCGCACTTCGACGTCGAGGTGCACCTGCTGGTCCTGGACTCCTCCGACGCCGCCACGTTCGCCGGGCACGCCCGCGCGGCACGCGCCCTTCCGGCCGTGCCCGGCGTCGTCGTGCACCACCTCGACGAACCGACGCAGCGCGACTTCCTGCGCAGGACGATCGCCGCGGCCGGCGTCGCCAAGCCCGACCTGGTCCTCGACCTGATGCTCCCCGACGGCCTCTCCTACGGCGCCTGCACCAACCGCGCCTTCCTCATCGCCGCCGCCCTCGGCTGCGAGTCCGTCCACCGCAGGGACTCCGACAGCCGCTACCAGAGCGTCGACGGCGAGCCCGTCTTCCCCGTCCACCACGAACTGATGTCGCTCGGCAGGCCCGCGGCGGAGGCGGCGCGCGGCGTCACCGAGACCGTCCTCGACGACCGCCACGCGCACAAGCGCGTGGCGATGGTGGGCAGCTCCTTCGTGGGCGAACTCTCCGTCGACATCGGCGAGATCCAGCGCATCGACCCGGACGTCTACCACGACGTGGTCAGCCTCTGGGCGCCCACCGACTGGAGCGCCGAACAGAAGCGCGAGCTCGTCGAGGAGTCCTTCCGCGGAGCGGGCACCGAGCCCTTCGCCCGCGACCACGCCACGCTCACCCTGGTCGACCCGATGCGCGTCGACATGTGCAACATCAGCTTCCACGGCGTGCACGAACGCGTTCCGCTGCCGCCCGCGACCGACACCATCGGCAGCGACTACTTCCTCATCCACCTGGTCCACGACGCCGCGCTGCCCGGCGTCCTGCACAACCGCAACATCGTCAACTTCTACACCGCGGAACGCAGGACTGACGCCGGTTTCCTCGCGTACCAAACGCGTTTCGCCAAGTTCTTCCTCTCGATGCTCTACTTCAACCACGTCTACGACCGGATGACCGCGGCCGGCGAGGCACTCCTCGACGAGAACGGGCACGTCCGCGCGCCCGTCGTCGCCGGGTTCGCCCGGGAGAGCGCCCTGCTCGACCAGTCCGAGAACATCGACCGCCTGGACCGCCTCGACACGTCCTACCGCCGACTCGGCGGCAGGTACGCCGAGTTCGCCGACCACCTCGCGGCGCGCCGCGAACGCCTCCTCGACGAGGCGCGCGGCGACATCGAGGACTTCGCCCTGCTGGTCGAGGCGTGGGAACCCCTGGTGCGCGCGAGCAGGGACACGGGACCGCTCCCCACGGTGGAGCACTCCGGATGAGCGCGACGACGGCCCGCGGGCCGCGGGAGGTCCACGGCTCGTTGGCCGAGTACGACGCCGCGCCGCTCCTCGACGCCCTGGCGGCCGCCCAAGAGGACCAGATCGTCTTCGACCTGACGGGCATCGAGGAACGCTACGAAGCGCTGCGCCGCGAACTCCCGGGAGTCGCCGTCCGCTTCGCCATGAAGGCGTGCCCGGTGGACGAGGTGCTCGCCCGTCTGGCGCTGCGCGGCTGCGGAGTGGACGCGGCGAGCCCCCGCGAGGTGGAGCAGGCGCTGGCCGCCGGTGTGCCGATCGACCGGATGCACTACGGCAACACGGTCAAGTCGGACCGGAACATCGCCGACGCGTTCCGGCTCGGCATCAGGGACTTCGCCACCGACAGCCTGGAGGACGTGCGGGCCGTGGCGGAACACGCCCCGGGCAGCCGGGTGTTCTGCCGGCTCGCGACGAGCGGCGAGGGAGCGCTCTGGGGACTCAGCAACAAGTACGGATGCTCGCCCGACGACGCCGTGAAGGTGCTGGAGACGGCGCGCGACCTGGGCCTCGTGCCCGCCGGTCTCTCCGTGCACGTCGGCTCCCAGCAGATGACGGCCGAGGCCTGGCGCGGCGCCTTCGACCTCATCGCGGAGGTCCTCGACGCCCTCGCCCCGCGCGGGATCGCCCTGGACCACGTCAACCTCGGCGGCGGGCTGCCCGCGCGCGGGTACCGCGACAAGCACGGCACGCCGCTCGACCCCCCGATGGACAAGATCTTCGCCGTCATCCGCGAGGGCATGGCCCGCCTCGGCGGGATCCCCGGCCACCGCCTCGACTTCGTCGTCGAGCCGGGGCGCCATCTCGTGGCCGACCACGGGGCGATCCGCGCGCACGTCTCGCGTCTGTCCGCGCGGCGCGGGCCCGACGGCGAGCGCCGGTACTGGCTCTACCTGAGCTGCGGGAAGTTCAACGGCCTCTACGAGATGGACCAGTTGCAGTACCGGCTGGTCTTCCCCTCGCACCACGACGCCGAGTCCGTCCCCGCCGTGGTGGCGGGCCCCACCTGCGACAGCGACGACGCCTACTCCCACGAGCACGGACTGATCCCGGTGCCCAAGGAGCTGGCGTCGGGCGACCCCGTGTGGGTGCTCTCCAGCGGCGCGTACGCGACGAGCTACATGACGCAGGGCTTCAACGGCTTCAGCCCGCTTCCGTACACCTGGATCGAGGGCGAGAGCGCATGATCGACGACATACGCGTACGTCCCATCGCCGACGGCGACTGGGACGGCATCGCGGCGCTGGAGTCCCGCGCCTACAGCCCCCTCGGCCTCTCCGAGGGCCGGGCCGAGCTGGAGTCCCGGATGCGCGCGTCGCCCTCCACGTGCTTCGCGCTCGACCTGGGACGGCAGTTCGCGGGCTATGTGCTGGCCCTGCCCTACCCGGAGTCCGAGTACCCGGACCTGCGCGGGACCGAGGGGGGAGCGGCGCTTCCCTCGCGCAATCTGCACCTGCACGACATGGTCGTCGCGGAGCACGTGCGGCACAGGGGGCTCGGGCGCCATCTCCTCGGGCACCTCACCACGACGGCCCTGGCGCAGGGGTACGAGCGGATCTCCCTGATCGCCGTCGGCGGCAGCGAGACGTTCTGGTCGGCCCGCGGCTTCACCGCCCGGGAGGGCGCCGCCCCCACCGGTTACGGCCCGACCGCCGTGTATATGTCCAAGACGGTGACGGCCGGTGTGCCGTCGCCGGGAGAAACGGAAATGTGGGCTGATGCGGGTGCTTCGCGTGCGTGATCCCTTCCACCGCGGCCAGTTGGCGATCGCGGCCCTGTTCTGCTCGCTCGGCTTCCAGTACGCGACCTGGGCGTCGCGGATCCCCGCCATCAAGACGGACCTCGACCTGACCGCGGCGGAGGTCGGCGTGCTCCTGATGGCCGCCGGGGTCGGCGCGGCCGTGTCGTTCCCCGTGGTGGCGGTGCTGATGAGGCGCCTGGGCTCGCAGCGCCTGGCGCTGGTCTCCGCGCTCCTCCTCGCCCTGATCCTCCTGGCGCTCGCCGCGGCGCCCAACTACCCCGTGGCGCTCCTGGTGATGTGCGTCGACGGCGTCCTCGTGGGCTGTCTGAACGTGGCCATGAACGCGCAGGGCGCCGCGCTGGAGAGCCGGTACGAGCGCAACGCCATGGCCCGGCTGCACGCGACGTTCAGCGGCGGCTCCCTGCTCGCCGCGCTGGTCGCCTCCGGCATGAACGCGGTGACCTCGACGGTGGCCGTGCACTTCGGCGCGGCCGCGCTGCTGATGCTGCTGCTGGTGGGCTTCGCGCGCACCGGCCTTCTGACGGACGATCGGTCCGCGGGGGCGCGGACCGGGGAGGCGGCGGAGGGGGAGCAGGAGCAGGCGGCGAAGAAGAAGTCCCGCAAGTGGACCATGCCGACCCGCGTGACGCTGTGGATGTGCGTGGCCATGGCGTTCGGCACCGTCACCGAGGGCTCCATGAACGACTGGTCGGCCCTCTATCTCAAGGACGTCGTCGACGCCTCGCCCGAACTGGCGCCCCTGGGCATCGCCGTCGTCTCCGGAATGATGGTCGTCGCCCGCCTCTTCGCCGACGGCTGGCGCAGCCGCTGGGGCGACGGCCGCATCGTCCTGTCCGGCAGCGCGCTGGCCGGCGTGGGTCTGGCCCTCGCCCTGCTCAGCGGTGGCCTCGTGCCGGCCCTGCTCGGCTTCGCCTGTGTCGGACTCGGCATCGCGGCCGTCACCCCGTGCGTCTATGTGGCCGCGGCCGGACAGGGCTCGGACTCGCTGACCCTGGTCGCCGCCATGGGGACGACGGGCCTGCTGGCCGGGCCGCCGCTCATCGGGTTCATCGCGAACGCGAGCAGCCTGGTGTGGGGCCTGGCGGCCGTCGCCGCGTCCGCGCTGATCGTGTCGGCGTGCAGTACGCGGATCACGTGGCCGGCCCCGGGCAAGCGGGCCGCCGAGACCGTCCCGGAGTCGGCCCTGTCCGAATGAGCCCCACCGGAGGTCCGTTCAATCTCGTACTTACCCGAGGGTAGGCGCGCCCGACCCCGTTGTTATACGTTCTGTCTAACAACGGGGTCGCGGCCTGCCGTGCGACGAGGTGCCGTGCCCGCTGCCCGGACGTCTGAGTCAAGGAGCCGCAGCATGGCAAACAGCACTGTTCGGCCGAGTGCCAAGGGCCACTCCCTGCAGGACGAGGCCTCCCCGGAGGGCGACGTCGCCCGGCGGCTGCTCGACTCGGCCGCCGTGCTGGCGTACGACCCGGCGACCGAGGTCGACTGGGAGACGCCGCTGGACCGCGACTGCCACGGCGCGAGCCCGGAGTGGAGCACGCTCTACGGCACCGCCTACTGGCGCGAGATGACCGACGAGCAGCGCAAGGAACTGACCCGGCAGGAAGCCGCGTCGGTGGCCAGCACGGGCATCTGGTTCGAGATGATCCTGCAGCAGATGGTGCTGCGCGACGTCTACGCCAAGGACCCGACCAGCGCCGAGGTCCAGTGGGCGCTCACCGAGATCGCCGAGGAGTGCCGCCACTCCATCATGTTCGCCCGCGGCGCCCAGAAGCTCGGCGCCCCCGCCTACCGCCCGCACCGGTTCGCCACCGAACTGGGCAGGGTCTTCAAGTCCGTTGCCTTCGGCGAGGCCGCCTACGCGGCGATCCTGGTGGCCGAGGAAGTGCTCGACGTCATGCAGCGCGACTGGATGCGCGACGAGCGGGTCGTGCCGTTCGTGCGCACCATCAACAACATCCATGTCGTCGAGGAGTCGCGGCACATGAAGTTCGCCCGCGACCAGACGCGCAGGCGACTGGCGGGCGCGGGCCGGGCACGCCGCCAGATCAACGCCCTGATCATCGCCATCGCGTCGTACGTCATCGTCACCAGCATGGTGAACCGGAAGGTCTACGCGAACGCGGGGCTCGACGAGGAACGCGCGGTCGCCGAGGCGAAGGCCAACGAGCACCACAAGTCCATGATGCGCTCCAGCTGTTCGGGCCTCATGGAGTTCCTGGCGTCGTGCGGTCTGCTGACCAAGCCGGCCCTGGTCTTCTACAAGCGCGCCCACCTGATCTGAGCCGAGCCGGGACGACGGACATGACCTACGCCATCACCCAGACCTGCTGCAGCGACGCCACCTGCGTGGCCGTGTGCCCGGTCAACTGCATCCACCCCACCCCCGAGGAACGGGCGTTCGGCAGCACGGAGATGCTGCACATCGACCCGAAGACCTGCATCGCCTGCGGGGCCTGCGCCGACGCCTGCCCCGTCGACGCGATCTTCCCGGTGGACAGCCTGCCGCTGGCGCAGCAGGAGTACGCCGACATCAACGCGGCCTACTTCGAGGGCGACCCGGCGGACGAGGCGCTCCGACAGGAACCCACGGGCCCGAACTTCCACGCCTGGGGCGAGCCGTCCTTCCCGCGCGTCCTGCCCGCCGACTTCGCGCCGCTGAAGGTCGCCGTCGTGGGCACCGGACCCGCCGGCATGTACGCCGCCCAGGACCTGCTCCTTCACACCAGCGCCGAGGTCACGCTCATCGACCGGCTGCCGGTGGCGGGCGGGCTGGTGCGCTACGGCGTGGCGCCGGACCACCCCGCGACCAAGAAGGTCGGCGAGACCTTCGCCCGCTTCCACGCGCACCCGAGGGTGCGGATGCACCTGGGCCTCGACGTGGGCACCGATGTGACCCCGGAGGAGATCGCGGCCCACCACGACGCGGTGATCTACGCCGTCGGGGCGTCCGCCGACCGCCGTCTGGGGATCCGCGGCGAGGAGCTGTCCGGCAGTATCTCCGCGAGCGCGTTCGTCGCCTGGTACAACGCCCACCCGGACGCGGCGCCGGACGCGATCGACCTGTCCGCGGAGCGCGTGGTCGTCGTCGGCAACGGCAACGTCGCCCTGGACGTGGCGAGGATCCTGCTCGCCGACCCCGACAGCCTCGCCCGCACCGACATCGCCGACCACGCGCTGCGGGCCCTGCGCGGGAGCAGGGTGCGCGAAGTGGTCCTGCTCGCCCGGCGCGGCCCGGAGGACGCCGCGTACACCAGGTCCGAACTCCTTGCCCTCAAGCACCTGCCGGACGTGGACCTGGTCGTCGACGACCGCGACCCCCGCGTCGCGCCCGCCGTCGAAGCGGCCGGTGCCAAGGACAAGGCGGCGGTCCTGAGGGGCGTCACGCGCGCTCGCCCCGACTGGGACGCGCCGCCGGAGCCGGGCCGCAGGATCGTGCTGCGCTTCCACTGCGAACCCGCCGAGGTGATCGGCGCGGACCGGGTGGAGGGCGTGCGCGTGGCGGCGGACGCGGGGGAGCGGACGATACGGGCGGGCCTGATGCTGCGTGCGATCGGCTACCGCGGCCTCCCCGTCGCAGGGCTGCCCTTCGACGAGGCCACCGGTACCGTGCCGCACGAGGGCGGCCGGGTCGCGGGCCTGCCGGGCACCTATGTGGTGGGCTGGATCAAGCGGGGCCCCAGCGGCGGCATCGGGGCCAACCGCACCTGCGCGGCCGAGACCGTCTCCACGCTCCTGGCCGACGCGGTCGCGGGCGCGCTCCCCGCCCCGCGGCACGCGCCGAGGGCGTTCCACCGCCTGGCGCGGCGCCGCAACCGCCACGTCGTCGACGCCAAGGGCCTCGCCCTGATCGAACGGGCCGAGGTGACGCGCGGCCGCGACGCGGGCCGCCCCAGGGTCAAGCTGGCCACGGTGGCGGAGCTCGTCTCCACGGCACGGGCGGGACGCGCCGGGTTGCTGCGCTGACAGGGGACGACCCCCTGCCGCTCGGGGCGGCCGGGGGCGGGAAGGAGTATGCAGGCGCGGCCGCGCCCGGTTCCCCCCTTTGGCGCGGCCGACCCGCCTCAACTATCGCCTCGATGCGCGGGAGTTCACCGAGGACGACAGGAGCATCCGGTCGATGGCGCCCACGTAGGGGCCCTTGTCGAAAGTGCCTCCCCCCACGACTACCCCTGGCACGAGTCCCACACCGATTGAAGTCCGGAGCACCACTCGTGGCCCTCGCGTGGACACCGGTAGCCCGGTGGTTCAGCCGACCGGGGAGGTCTCTTCGGCCGCGTACGCCTCCGGGCCAGGCGCCGCGAGGAGGATGGCGCCGTGAGGGGACCGGCGTCGTCGCACGCCGCACTGTGGCCGGACCGGAGTATGCGCGAGGCCCCGGATTCCTGGTGGAATCCGGGGCCTCGCGTCGCGAGCGCTGGGCAGGCCTTGCACCTGCATTTCCCCGCAGGAAGCGGGGCGTCTTTCCTTGGACGACCAACGCCGGGCCCGCTGCCGTGAGTTCGGCGGCGAGCTCGGGAACGACCGTACCCCAGGGACGGGGCCGCGGGGAAATCGGCCGCTACTGGATGCTGTGGCGGTGCGGATGTCCCGGGTCGGCCGGGCAGGCGAAGACGTTGAGTTCGCCCGCGCGCCCCATGGAGGCGACCTCGGGCATCTCTTGTCCCATGGCTTCCATCGGCCCCAGGGGGCTGTCGCGTCACAGAGGGCGAGACGCCACACCGACGGTTTTGCGCCACCCTGGCCGGAGCGACAGCGTCCGCGATTCTGTCCGCCCTACGATCGCGTGCATGCTGCTGCGTCGGAAGTTGCGGATGGTCATGGCCCTCGTCGTGGCGCTCGCCGCCGCCCTCGTCTGGGCGGTCGGGGGCAGCGCCCGGGCGGCACCGGCCGAGGACGAGAAGCCCTCTCCCGAACGGCAGTTGCTGTTCTACAACCACGCCTATGGCGTGGTCGACCGTGAGACCGCCGACGCCATCGAGCACTCCGCCTATCTGCGGGACTTCGCGAACTTCCAGGTCCGCACCACCACCGGGTCCGACGGGCGGACATGGAAAGGCCGCTATCTGATGGGCCGCGAGACCTACTTCGAACTCTTCGGAGTAGGAGACCTGGCGGGCAAGGACGGCGCCTTCGGCTCCACGGGGATGGGGCTCTCGGTCGAGCGCGCGGGCGACCTGGAGACGGTGGAACAACGCGTACGCGACCTGGGGATCACCCCGAGCGAGTTCCTCCAGACGCGCGACTTCGGCGACGGCGTCCCCGTGCCGTGGTTCGACGGCTTCTTCTCCTTCCCCGCCAACGAGTACGACTCCTTCGGGGCCTGGACCATGGAGTACCGGCCGGAGTACTTCGCCGACCCGCGCGGCAGGACCGAGCCGCCCAACTACCCCGGTGACGTGGGCCGCGAGCGCTACCTGCCCGACGAGTACCGCGACCACCGGATGCGCGACGTGACCTCCGTCCACCTGGCGATGTCCCGGCGCGACGTCGCCAGCACGGTGCCGTTGCTGCGGGCCGGCGGGTTCGTCGTGCGGGACGTACCGGGTGGCGGCGCCGTCGCGGTGCGGGGCGGCACCACGATCCGGCTCGACGCGACGACCCGCGACCAGGCCGGCCTGAAGAAGATCACGTTCTCGCTGAACGAGCCCGCGAAGAAGCGGCACACGGAGCGGATCGGCCGGTCGACGCTGGTCGAGGGCCCCGCAGCCACCGCCGTGTGGACGTTCGACGCCCCCGAGCAGCGGTATGTCCAGTAGCGGTACCCCGAGTGGCGGACACCTGAATCGGCGGGCGCCCGAGCGGACGAAATCCCCCTGAGCGGGAAGCGGTTCGTCCGGTTCGTCACCGATTGCCCTTTGGCCGGAAAGCGCCGTGGCCGCGTCACCACAGCGATGTCAGCATCGACCAACGCCGTTCCGCTCTGCCTTGGGGGAGGCTGATGCCGGTGGAGGACCGTCTCGCGACCGACGGCACGGGCGGGCGCGACGCGCTCGGCATGACGACCGACTACGTCGCGCCCCGTACGCCCACCGAGCACAGACTCGCCGCGCTCTGGAACGCCGGTCTTGCGATCGCGCCCATCGGCGTCGAGGACGACTTCTTCGAACTCGGCGGCGACTCCCTGCTCGCCGCCGAGCTCCAGCTCGCCATCGACCGGGAGTTCGGCGTCGAGGTGCCCGCCGCCGCGCTGTTCCTGACACCCACCATCGCCGCCCTCGCGCAGGCCGTGGAAGCGGCGGCGAGGAACGGCGCGCACCCGGAGCCGACCCGGTGAGCACCGGGCTCCCCGAGGTGAACCTCGCCGATCCGGACCTGTACGCCTACGGAGACCCGCACGCGGCCTGGCGCACGTTGCGCGAGCGCGCGCCCGTCCACTGGCAGCAGGTCACGGACACCCTCGGCTTCTGGTCCGTGACCCGGTACGCGGACGTCGAACGGGTCCTGGAGGACCACGCGGACTTCACCTCCGAACAGGGCACCCTGCTCAGCCTCCTGGGCCGCGACGACCCGGCGGCGGGCCGCCAGATGGCGGTCACCGACCCGCCCCGCCACGACAGGATGCGGGCGCCGCTGCACCGCGCCCTGCGCCTGCGCTCGGCCGAGGCGCACGCCGACCTGATCCGGGCGGGCGTCCGCGCACTCCTGCCCGCGGTCCCGCCCGGCGAGGAGTTCACCTTCGACCTCTCCGCGGCCTGCGCCCAGCTTCCGCTGGTGGTGCTCGGGCCGCTGCTCGGCCTGCCCGCCGCCGACCGGCCCCGCCTGGTGCGCCTGGCGATGATGTGCGCGGCCGAGGACGACCCCGAGCACCAGCTGCCCGGCGGCCCGGCGGCGACCCTGGAGCGCGGACACCGCGAACTGTTCGCGTACTTCGCCGACGTGGTGCGCGCCCGGCGCCGCGGAGGAAAGCCGGCGGACGGCCACGGCGACCTCGTCGACGTCCTCCTCTCCATGGAGGTCGACGGGGAGCGCCTCACCCCCGGCGAGGTCCTGTCCAACTGCTACAGCCTGCTCCTCGGCGCGAGCGTGACCCTCGCCCACGTCCCGCCCGCCACCGTCCTCGAACTGTCCCGCACCGGCCGGTACGCCCACTGGGCCACGCGCCCCGAACTCCTGGACGGCTGCGTCGAGGAGGCGCTGCGCTGGGCCTCGCCCGCCAGCCACTTCATGCGGCACGCGCGCCGCCCGCTCGACCTCGCGGGCGTGCCCGTCGCGCGGGGCGACGCGGTCGTCGCGTGGCTCGGCTCCGCCAACCACGACGCCGCGGTCTTCGCGCACCCCGAAGTCCTCGACCCGTCCCGGCGCCCCAACCGCCATCTGGCGTTCGGCGCGGGCCCGCACTACTGCGCGGGCGCGAGCATCGCCCGGGTCACCCTGCGGCTGTTCTTCGCGGAACTGTTCGCCCGGTACGAGGAGATCGAGGTGACGGGCGCGCCGCGGCGGGCGCGCTCCACGTTCCTCTGCGGCATCACACACCTGCCCGTACGCGTTCGGCCGAGGCGGAAGGAGGTGGCGCGGTGATGGCAGCCACGCCCCGCGGGACAGACGACGGGACAGGCCACGGGACAGCCGGCGCGGAAGGCCGCGCGACCCAGGGGATGTTCGAAGCGACGTACGCCCAGGACCTGTTGGACCTGGTCGAGACGTTGCTTCCGGGGTCCGTCCTGCAGCCGGGCTTCCTGGTCCGCGCCGCCTACCGGGTGGCCGCAGCGGTCGACGAACAGGTGCTGCGGCAGGCACTCGACGACGTGGTCGCCCGCCACGGCGCGCTGCGCACCCTGCTCCTGCGCGACCGCGACGGCGTCCTTCGCCAGCGCGTCATGCCGCCCATGCCCGCCCGCCTCACCGTCGACCGCCTCGCCCCGGAGCAGTCGGACGACGACTGGATCGGCGCGGTCACCACCCGGCCGCACCCGTGCGACGAACCCCCGCTGCTCTGGGCCCACCTGGGCCGCCGCGAGGGCGGTGACGGAACGGCGCTGCTCGTGCTCGTCGCACACCACATCGCGGCCGATGCCTGGTCGCAGGACGTCATCGCCCGCGATCTCGCCGCCGCCTACACCGCCCGGCTGAACGGCGAAGGGCCCCTGCCCGTCGACATCATGCAGTACGCCGACATCGCCGCCGAGGACCGCAGCGACAAGTGGCAGGCCCGGATCGGCGAGGCGCTGCCGTACTGGCGCGACCGGCTCGCCGGTGCCGAAGGCCTCGGCCTGCCCGCCGAGCGGCCGAACGCGCCGCAGGGGCCGACCGCGGTGCACCCCTTCCGGATCGACGACGGGCTGCGCGACGCCGTGCGGTCCGCCGCCCGCCGCGGGCGCACCACGCCGTTCACGCTGCTCCTGACCGCCTTCGTCGGCGCGCTGCTGCCGCCGGGCGACGCGATGGTCCCCGTGATCACCGCGGGGCGCATCCCGTCCGAGTGGGACACCGTCGGCTTCCTGCTCAACGTCCTGCAGATCCGCGTCGACAACCCGGGCCCCGGCGGCCTGGCCGAACTGTGTCCGCGCGTGGACCGGCGGTGCCGCGAGGCGTACGCGAACGACATCCCGCTCGTTCCCGTCCTGCGCCAGAGCCCGCAGCTCCTGGAGCGGATGACCGCGCGGGACCGCGTCGCCCCGGCGTTCCAGATGATCGTGCGCCCGCCGACCCGCGCGTCGGACCGGCCGCCCGCCCTCACGCTCGACCGCGTGCCGCTGGACGCCCAGCCTCCGCTGCCCGTCCCGCTGACCTTCCTGTGGACCATGCGCTGGGACGAGGAGCCGGGCGGGTACGTCACCTACGACGCGAACCTGTTCGGCGCGGCGTGGATGGAGCGGGCGGTGGAGACCTATCTGAACGCCCTGACCGAACTGGTCCGTTGAGGTGGGACGGCCGCCCGTCGGCGAAGAACGCCCCTCCACGGGAAGGTGGTTGAGGGGGCCGTCGTTCGTGGGCAGCCCGCCGCACATCCTGGACCTCGTCGAACCACGGCTCGGCGCCGCCGCGGACGCCGTCGCCGACAGCGAGGGCGTCCTCAGCTACCGCGCCCTCGACGCGGCGTCCCGTGCGGTGGCCCGCCTGCTGCTCGCCCGCGGTGTGCGGCGCGACGAGCCGGTCCTCGTGCACGCGACCGCCTCCCGCTGGACGGTCGCCACGATGCTCGGCGTGCTGCGCGCGGGCAGCCGCTATGTGCCCGTCGACGCGGGCTTCCCCGAGGGCCGCCAGCGCGACATGGCGCGGCGGAGCGGCGCCCGCGTCGCGCTCGTACCGGACGTGCCGGGGGAGTCCGGTGCACAGCAGTCCCGCTTGGGCGAGGACGGTCCCGAGTGCGTCCCCTGCGGCCCCGCGGACCTCGACTCCGCGGCCGACGACACGTTCACCGGGCGGCGCGGCACTCGCGCGTACACGTGCTTCACCAGCGGCTCGACCGGCCTGCCCGAGCCCGTCACGGTGCCCGCGACCGCCCTGGGCTGGTCCACCGCCGCGCGCCTGAGCCACTATGCGGACCCGGTCGGCGTGTTCCTGCTCTGCTCGTCGATCTCCTTCGACAGCTCCATGGCGGGCATCTGGTGGACCCTCGCCACCGGCGGGCTGCTCGTCGTTCCCGCGGGGCGTCCGGGGGACCTCCTTGCCACGGCCCGCGCGGCCGAACGCCACGGCGCCACACACCTGTTGATGGTCCCCTCGCTGTACGGGGCGGCGCTGCGCGGCGGGCTCGCGCCCCGCCTGCGGACGCTCACCACCGTGATCGTGGCCGGTGAGAGCTGCCCGCCCGCCCTCGTGGCCCGGCACCTGGCCGAACTCCCGCACGCGAGGCTCCACAACGAGTACGGGCCGACCGAGTGCACGGTGTGGGCGACCGTCCACACCTGCACCGCCGCCGACGCACGCGCCCGCACGGTCCCCATCGGGCGGCCCGTCGCGGGAGTCTCCGCCCACCTCGATCCGGGCGCGGACGGCGGCCCGGGGGAGCTGTGCCTCGCGGGCCCGGGCCTGGCCGACATCGGCACGGACCGCGCGCGGACCCGCTTCGTCACCCGCGACGGCACCCGCTGCTTCCGCACCGGGGACCTGGTGACGGTCGGGGACAGCGGCGAACTCCTCTTCCACGGACGCTCCGACCACCAGCTCAAACTCGGCGGCCTGCGCGTCGAGCGCGGCGAGATCGAACAGGCCCTCACCGCGTGCGACGGCGTCGTCGAGGCGGGCGTCGGCGTCACTACGACGGGGCGGCCGCGCCCGGTCGGCTTCGTCGTCACCGCCGCCGACGAGGCGCTCGACGTACAGCGGATCCGCACCCAGCTCCTGCGGACCCTGCCCACGACCGCGCTGCCCGCCCGCGTCATCGCCGTGCCCGCGCTGCCTCGCCTGCCCAACGGCAAGATCGACCACGGCACGCTGGACCACTGGGCGGCCACCGGAAAGTGACCGCGGCCCCGCGATGAACCCTGCGCGTCGGGCGATGAACCCCTGGTGAACAAGCGGCGCCCTCGCGCAACGGACTCCGGAGGGACGCGTCTGACCTGGGTGAGGTGGGAACGCCACCGGCGGCACACGCAGTGCCGTACGCGCCACTGAACTCCCTGGAGACACCGGCATGTTCGCTCGTTCGTCACGGACCCACGGCCTCCGCCCGCTCGGCGTCGCCGCCGCGCTGGCCTGTACGGCCGCGGTCCTCGGATTCACCGGCCCGCAGGCGCGGGCCGCCGACGCCACGACCGCGACGGTGGAGGCCGTCTCCGGCTCGCGCCTGAGCTACACCGCGGCCCCGGGCCAGGTCAACGACGTGACCGTGACCACCAAGTACCGCGCGATCGACGAGTGGGAGGGCGTCTACGACGTCACCATCGACGACCGCGTGGCCATCACCGTGACGGGGGGCGCCGAGTGCGCCTACCCGAACGCGGCCGACCGCACCACCGTGAAGTGCACCATCGCGGACCCCGGCGACAGGGCGTCCGACCTCATCACCCTCGGCAGCTACCTCGGGGACAAGGACGACAGGCTGACCGTCGCCGCGGGCAACCACGCCTACCTCCAGACCCACGGCGGCACCGGGAACGACGTCCTCAAGGGGGACGGCAGCACCTCCCAGTACGGCGAGGACGGCGCCGACCGTCTGGAGGGCGGCGGTGGCGTCTATGGAGAGGGCTCCTTCGGCGGCGCGGGCGACGACACGCTGACCCGCTGCCGCTACGACTGCGACGGCGGCGCGGGCAACGACACCCTGACGGGCGTCTCGGGCGGCCAGGACCACACCCTGACCGGCGGCGACGGGAACGACACGGTTCGCGGCAGCAAGGACGGCGAGAAGATCCTCGGCGGCCGCGGCAACGACAAGCTGTACGGAGAGGCGGGCGACGACGTCATCTACGGCAACAGTGGCGACGACCTGCTGCACGGCGGTCCGGGCAACGACACCCTCTCGGGCGGCCCCGGCACGGACAAGGTGTACCAGGACTAGATACCAGGACCGGTTACCAGGACGAGGCCCGTCAGGACCGGTCGCTCGCGGCGGCCACCGCGGCCAGTTGGGACCTGAGGGTTCCGGCGCGGGGCCGCAGGGAGCCGTCGAAGGCGGCGGAGCCGATCGTGAAGGCGTCGGCTCCGGCCGCCGCGAGTTCGCGTATCCGATCGGTGCCGGTGATGGAACCGGCGACGACGAGACGGCCCGTGGTCGCGGCGCGGGCGGCGCGGACCAGGGCGAGCGGTTCGGCGTCGACGGCACGGTACGCGAGCAGGTCGACGCCCGCGCAGCCCGCCGCCTCGGCCCGCCGGCAGTCGTCGGCGACGCGCGCCGGATCACCTGCCAGGCGCGTGGGATGGCCCAGTGGCTCTCCGGCGAAGGGCAGGTACCGGACGGACGTGCCCTCCAGGAGGGCGAGGGTCTCCTCGATCCAGGTGCCGCCCATGAGCCAGTCGACGCCGAGTTCGACGGCGGTGCGCACCGAGGCGAGGGCCTGCTCGCGGTCGGTGCTGACGACTTCGAGGTAGGTCGTCGCCCCCAACTTCCTGAGTGAGGCGTGCAGGCGGGACAGCGTCCCGCGGTCGACCCCGACGTCCTTGAACCCGATGTGGGTGATGTCGAGGCCCCGCACGGCGTCGAGCACGTCGAGGCAGTCGGTGACGGTGCGGTCGTCGCGGGTGAGCATGAAGATGAAGTCCACGGTGGTCCTCCGGCTCGGACGGTTCAGACGGCGGTGAGGCGGGCGGCGTGCCGCAGGGCGGTGAGCAGGCTGGTGGGGTCGGCCCTGCCCAGGCCCGCGATGTCGAAGGCCGTGCCGTGGTCCACGCTGGTGCGGACGAAGGGCAGCCCGACGGTGACGTTCACGCCGTGCTCGAGGCCGAGGTACTTGACCGGGATGAGGCCCTGGTCGTGGTACTGGGCGACCACGGCGTCGAACTCCCCGGCGCGGGCGCGCATGAAGACGGTGTCGGCCGGCCACGGGCCGCTGGCCAGGATCCCCTCGCCCTGTGCCGCGCGGACCGCGGGGGCGATGACGTCCAGGTCCTCGCGGCCGAACAGGCCGTTCTCGCCCGCGTGCGGGTTCAGGCCCGCGACCGCGATGCGCGGCGCGGACAGGCCGCCGCGCACCAGCGTGCGATGCGTGAGCCGGATGACGCCGAGTTCCCGCTCGGTGTCGATCGCGTCGATCGCGGTGCGCAGGGACTGGTGCACGGTCACGAGCACCACCCGCAGGTCGTCGTTGACCATCATCATCGCGTAGTCGCGGGTGCCGGACAGGTCCGCGAGGATCTCGGTGTGCCCGGGGTGGGGGACACCCCCCAGGCGCAGCGCCTCCTTGTTGATCGGCGCGGTCACCAGGGCGCGCACCGCGCCGTCCAGGGCGAGTTCGACGCCGCGGCGGACGTACGCGAAGGACGCGGCGCCCGCCCGCGCGTCGACGGCGCCCCACGGCAGGTCGGCGGGCAGGTCGCTCCCGGCGATGACGTCCACCGTGCCCGGTGCGTACGTCGCCTGTGCCACGGAGGCGACGGGGCGCGGGGTGAGGCCGGTGCCGGCGAACGCGTCGGCGCGGGCGAGGACGTGGGGGTCGCCGATGACGACGACGGGCACGGTCCGCCGGGGGTCGGCGCACGCCTTGAGCGTGATCTCGGGGCCGATGCCGCAGGGGTCCCCCATGGTGAGGGCGATCGGGGTCACGCGTGCTCTCCTCGCGGTCGCGGGGGTGGGGCGGCGGGGTGCCGGACGAGGTGGCACAGCCGCAGGAGCAGGTCGTCGTCGCCGAAGCCGCCCGCCTTGACGAGCACGGGCAGGCCGGGCCGTTCGAGCGGGGTGCCGCGGGCGACGCCGGGCTCGGGCTCGTCGGTCAGGTCGATGCCGGTGATGCCGAGGGCGCCGAGCGCGGTCGCGGCGGTCTCGCCGCCGGTGACGACGAGCGCGTCGACGCGGCGCTCGTCGGCCAGGGCGCGGACGTGTCGCGCGAGCGAGCGGCCGAGGGCCCGCGCGACGGGCGCGGGGCGGCGTGCGTCGGGCGTCTGAAGGGTGAGGACCGGAGCCGTCAGGGACCGCAGCGCCCGGGCCTCCGCGGCCGGGTCGCCGCCGACGGTGATGCCCTGGACCTCCGCGCGGGCGCGGAGCGCCGCCAACTGCCGTCTGGTCGCGGGGTTGGCGCTGCCGACGGCGACGAGCGGCCGCCGGGCGGGCGGGGGCGTCGCGACCGCGCCGCCGTCCGTACGCGCGCACCGCCGGGCCAGGGCGGCCGCGAGCCCGGGCGAGCCGACCCAGAGCACGTCGGCGACGTCGGGCACCGCCGCCACCAGGCGGTCGAGGTCGGCGTCGGTGCGGGCGGAGCAGACGATCAGGGCGCCCCTGTCGATGAGTCGGGGCAGCTCCGCCACGCCGTCGGGCTCGGCGGGCACGGCTTCGGGGAACACCGCCGCGAGGTCCGAGCACCGCACGGGGTGCGCCGGATCGCGGGCGTACGCGCTCTCGTGGACCGGCACACCGCGTACGTACTGGACCCCCGCCACCGTCTCCCTGCCCTCGGCGGGGAAGGCCGGGGCGAGGACGACGGCGCGGCGCCGCGAACCCGCCCACGCCGCACGGACCTCCGCGGCGACATGCCCGCGCAGGGTGGAGTCGACGGTCTTGAGGAGGAGCCGGGAACCGGCGCACAGGCGCGCCGCCCGCTCGGCGCGCGCCGCGGCCGCCGTCTCGCCCAGGAGCCGGGTTCCGAGGTCCACCGCGGTCACGCCCGGACCGCCCGGGAGCGGTGCCGCCGGAGCGGAGAACAGGATGCGTGCGGTGTGGCCGACCCGGCGGAAGGGCGCGGCGCCGTCCCCGGCGCTGGTGAGATCGTCCGCGAGGACGGCGATGCCGCCGTGCCGGGGACCGTCGAGCGCTGTCATGCCCCATCTCTCCGTCGTCGGACGACTGTGACGGAATCAAGGGTCGTGCAGCCAAAAGGCCTGGACAAACGATTCATTGTCACAGGAGCCGTGACTAGAGTTCACGGATGCGCTGGCCGGCCCTGCCCCCTGTGAACACCCTGCTGCCCTTCGAGGCGACCGTCCGCCACGCGAGCATGACCGCGGCGGCGCGGGAACTGCACGTGACGCACGGCGCGGTGAGCCGTCAGATACAGAACCTGGAGAGGGCTCTCGGCGTGTCGCTCTTCGTGCGAGGGGCACGCACCCTGCGGCCGACCCCGCAGGCGCGTCAACTGGCCGCGGTCGTCAGGGACGCGCTCGACCAGATCGACGGGACCGCCCGGCAGATCTCGCGGCGTACGCCCAAAGGGCCGCTCACCCTCTCGTGCGAGCCCACGCTCCTGATGCGCTGGCTGATCCCGCGGCTGCCGGATCTGACCCAGAGCGTGCCGGAGGTCACCGTCCATCTGTCGGCGGGCGGCGGCCCCGTCTTCTTCGAGCGCGACGGCATCGATCTCGCGATCCGCAGGGACGACTTCCCGCTGCCCGAAGAGGCAAGCCGCACACGGCTGTTCGGGGAGCGGATCGGGCCCGTCTGCCGTCCCGATCTGGCCCCGCGCCTGACCTCCGGCGCCGGGGTGACGGGTGCCGTCCTGCTGCACACCGGAACGCGGCCGCGGGCCTGGGACGACTGGCGCGGCATCACCGGTCTGAGCGCGGAGCCCGGCTCCGAGCAGACCCTCGAACACTTCTATCTGACGCTCCAGGCCGCCACGGCGGGCGTCGGCGTCGCGATCGCCCCGTACGCCGTCGTCCACGACGACCTGGCGCGGGGGCAACTCGTCGCCCCCTTCGGCTTCGTGCCCGACGGAACCAGCTACCACCTGCTCAGCCGCCGCCCGCCCGAGCAGGACGAGAGGGTCGGGCGGCTGACGTCGTGGCTGCTCGCCAGGGCGGCCGGGCTGGAGGGCGCCGCCGGTTCGGGCGGGTCAGCCCTCTGATCCTCCGGCTCCCTCGGCGTGGGCCGCGATCTCCGCCAGGGACAGGCCCAGTTCGTCGTGGAGGAACCGGACGACGGTCCAGTGCGGCAGCGCGTCCTCGTCGAAGGGCCCGAACGCGGCGGTGTACAGGGGGATCCAGCGCAGCGCCTCCTCCGCGGCCGTCGCGCGCCCCGGCGCCTCCTGGTAGGCGTCGTACGAGATGCTGCGGTGGTGGATGAAGTGGCCGCCGGGGAGCCGCTGTTCGCACAGTTCGCGGTACTCGCGGGTCTGCAGGATGAGGTAGTGCCAGATCTCGTCGATGTCCTGCTCGACGGGGAGGAACAGGCCGCCGAGCCGGTCGGGGTGGCGGGAGACCAGGTAGAGGTAGCGGAGGCACTCGCGGACCTGGTGGGTGACGTACGGGATGCTGGGGGCGACGGGCTTCGTCGCGAAGTGCCGTACCACTTCCTCGTGGAGCTCGGCGCCGAGCAGCTCCTCGGCGGTGGGGGCCGCGGCGGCGGTGGTGTCGGCGGGCGGTGCGGTCGTGTGCATGGGGGATTCCTGTCGGTCGTCGCTAGGGCGTGGTCAGCCAGGCGTACTTGCCGGAGCGTCCGATCGGTATGTGCGTGCGGTGCTCGACGCGGCAGCGGCGGCCGGTCAACTCCCCGGCCGAGGCGGCCAGTTCGGCTTCCTCGCCGGGGGTGAGCGGTGCGCCGTCGAAGGTCGTGCACCACAGGCGGGCGTGGTCCTCGCCGGTCAGGTGCAGCTGGTGCAGGAAGACGCGGGACGAGACGGCGGCGACGCGTGTGTCGAGATCGGCCTGGGCGACCGGTCCGGCGGGCGTGGGCAGCAGCTCCTTCTCGCGGCCGCAGAAGGAGGCGATCTTCTCCGGGTCGGTGCCGCCGTCGTGGGTGCGGACGCAGTCGCCGGAGCGGTAGCGCACCAGGGGCATGTACGGGTTGCGCACGCTGGTGACGATCAGGCTGTGGATGCCGCTGCCCTGCTCCACCGGGATCAACTCCACGCTCATGTCGTGCAGATAGGGCCGGTAGCGGCCGTCCGCCTCGCTGTAGAAGAGGTAGCCCAGCTCCGTGCTGCCGAAGAGGTCGACGACGGGGCAGTCGAAGTGGTCGCGCAGATACGCGCGGACGTTCAGCGGCGTGTACTCGTACGCGTGGATGATGCCGGACGGCCGGGGGAAGGCGTCCCACAGGTCCCACTCGGCGACCTTCCCGACCAGGTGCGCCAGGTGGTAGCCGGAGCAGTCGAGGAGGTACGCGCCCCGGGGGTGCGCGGCGGCCGCCTCCCGGATCTCCTTGAGGATGCGCTCGACCTCGGGACGCTCCCAACCGGCCGGGTCCAGACGGCGGTTGAGGTACAGCGTGCGGTCGTCGAGCCAGCGCTCGCCCGGCGTCGTGCCCGGCTTGGCGGCGTTGACGCGGGCGACGTGTTCGGTGGCGAGCACGGTGGTCAGGGAGACTCGGCGGGCACCCTCGTGCCAGAGGGCGCCGAGGTCGGGGTGCTCGCTCCACAGGCGGTAGTAGGAGCGGAGCAGGAAGTACGGCGGCCGGATGAGCTGCATGCGGGCGTGGTTGGTCCCGGTGGACAGGACGAACTCGGCCTCGCCCGTCTCCAGGGCGCGGGACAGCTCGGGGGTCATCCAGTTGGCGGGGAAGTCCCGGGCGATCTCCGGCTTCTCCAGGATCGGGAAGTCGCCGCGCTCGACGGACGCGCGGTAGAGGGGGATGTCGCGGATCCGGTCCAGGACATCGGTGCTCGGCAGGGGGTTCGAGCCGGGCAGGCGGTTCGAGCCGGGCAGGCGGTTCAAGAGGGCTCCGGTGGGGGCGGGGGGGGAAGGAGGGGCGGGGCGGGGCCCCCGGGGGGGCCCCCCCCCCCCGGCCGGCCCGGGGTAGGTGGATCCGCCCCGCGGGTCGGGGGGGGGGCCTGCCCCCCGGCTGGGGGGGGCCCCGCGAACACCC
>NZ_JBVHLZ010000003.1:509343-637158 GCF_055558735.1 Streptomyces sp. NPDC025651 | reverse complement strand
GCGGGCGGGTGCACCCCGGCGGCGGGGGGGGGGGGGGGGGTCCAACGGGGGGGGGGGGCGCCCCCCGGTGGCGCCCCGCCCCCGGAGTCCTTCAGCGGTTCAGGAGATGCAGCCGGTCTTGCCGGTGGCGCTGATGCAGCCGCTCTTGGGAGCCGCGCTGATACAGCCGTCCTTGGCACCCTGGGCCGAGTTGGCGGCGACCCACTTCTGCCACACGGACTCCTCCGTCATGCGCGCGATGAGCTTCTCCATGGTGAAACCTCCACAGTGATGCGGTAGTTGGTGAAAAGGGGGAACTTGCTTGACGTTCAGCGCCCGGCCCGCGCCGTCGCGGGCTCCTCGGCGCTCTCACCGGACACCGGAAGGGTCCTCATGCGGACCGCTTCCGTGCCGGAGTCGTTGTGCCGCAGCGCCCAGTTCTCCAGCGTCGTACGGCAGGCGTGGTCCAGATGGCGCACGGCGGTCAGGTCCAGCTCGATGGGCCGGTCCTTGGGCATGGCCTCAAGGGTCTCGAGGATGCGGGGCAGCCGCAGGAACGTGGCGTTGCCCGTGAGGGTCACGACCAGTCGCCCGTCGGTCAGCTCCTTGACGTCCAGATGCACGTGGGAGGTCTCCCAGGCGGACTTGACGACCGCGAGGATTAGGCCGAGGACCACGCCCTCGAACATGTTGGTCACCACGATGGCGATGGCCGTGACCGCGAGGATCACCACCTCGCCCCGGTGGGCGCGGGCCAGCGGGACGATCTCCTTGACGGGGATCAGCTTGCAGCCGGCGTGCACCAGGACACCGGCGAGCGCCGCCAGCGGGATGACGCCCAGCGCGCCGGGCAGCAGCACGGCGAACAGGAGCAGCCACACGCCGTGCAGGATCCGGGAGAGCGGGGTGCGCGCACCGGCCTGGACGTTGGCGGAGCTGCGGACGATGACCGCGGTCATCGGCAGCGCGCCGAGCGCGCCGCACACGGTGTTGCCGACGCCCTGGGCGACGAGTTCCTTGTCGTAGTGCGTGCGCGGCCCGTCGTGCATGCGGTCCACGGCCGCCGCGCTGAACAGCGACTCCGCGGAAGCGATCAGGGTGAACGCGAGCACGGTGCCGAGCACGGCCACGCCGGCGAGGTCCGCGAGGTCGCCGAGCCCGGGCGGCTGGATGGAGTCGACCAGGCCCTGCACCGTCACGTTGGCCACGTCGAGGCGCAGCCCCGCGGTCACGGCGGTCGCGAGGGCGACGGCGGCGAGCGGGGCGGGCACCACACGGGCGGCCGCGGGCAGCTTCGGCCAGAGCACGAGCACGCCGATGGTGCCGAAGCCGATGGCGGCGGCGGTCAGCGCGGTGGTGGACTGCAGGGTGTCGGCGAGGAGACCCGGCAGTCCCGCGATCTTGTCGATGCCGGACTGCGGCTGCTTCGCCCCGGCCATGGTGTAGAGCTGACCGAGGATCAGCACGAGTCCGATGCCCGCCAGCATGCCCTGGACGACGGAGACGGAGATCGCGCGGAACCACCTGCCGCAGCGCAGCAGGCCGAGGACTATCTGCAGGGCGCCGGTGAGCAGCACGATCGCGCCGAGCATGCCGAGCCCGAACTCGCGTACGGCCTCGAAGACGAGCACGGTCAGTCCGGCCGCGGGGCCGCTGACCTGAAGGGCGCTGCCCGGCAGGCAACCGACGACGATGCCGCCGACGATGCCGGTGATCAGGCCCAGTTCGGCGGGCACGCCCGAGGCGACCGCCACGCCGACGCACAACGGCAGGGCGACCAGGAAGACGACGAGCGAGGCGAGGAAGTCCCGGCGCGGGACGCCGGGTTCACGCAGCGCGCTGAAGGAGGAACGCATGGGGGAGGAGGTGGAGGACATGAGGGTGGGGGGTCCTGTCGTGGGAGCGGGCCGGATGGTGGGGCGCGGCGGCTCTCACAGCGGACCGAAGGCCGGCCGGCCGTCGGGTGACGGGCGGTGGGCGGTGACGGTGCCGGTGTGCACCTCGTAGTACCAGGCGTGCAGGGTGAGCGATCCGTCGGCGGTGCGCTCCCTCACGCAGGGGTATCCGCGCAGCCGCTCGACCTGCGCGAGCACATGGGTCTGCACGGCTTCCGCCACGTCGTCCGAGGTCGGGGTGAGGGCGCGCAGCGGGGCGTCGGGCGCGACGGAGTGCTCCAGCCAGTCGCGCACGGCCGGGACGGCCGAGAGGTCCTCGCCCCGCACCAGGGCGCCGACGGCGCCGCAGTGCGAGTGTCCGCAGACGACGATGTCGCGGACGCCGAGCACGCACACCGCGTACTCGATGGTGGCCGCCTCGCTCATGGGGTGGCCCTCGCGGTCGACGGGACCGCGGGCGGGGTACCGGGGCACCACGTTGCCCGCGGTGCGGAGTTCGAAGAGTTCACCGGGGCGGGCCCCGGTGATGAGGGAAGGGACGACACGTGAGTCGGAGCACGTGACGAAGAGGGCTTCAGGAGACTGCCCGGCCCCCAGGGCCTGGAAGGCCTCGGCGTTGCGGGGGTCCGCGACATGGGTCGCGGCGAACGAACGGGCGTTGTCGATCAGTGACTTCAAGGTGGCCTGCCTCCTGCGTCGCTGCGGCCGGAGCCGGGACGCGGTGTGGTCGGGTCGATGGTGACTGCGGGGCGGGTCGGTCCGCTGCGCTGCGGACGCCCGTTGCCCCGGAGACAGCCTGAACGGCCGTCGTGACTCTCACTTTGCCATCGCATTAACCTTTGATGACAGGGCAAAAATCTGCCAAAGAATGAGTAATAAGCGTCCCTGAACAGGGAATTGGTCAAAGCCTCAACTGTTGGGCAGAGATCGTTGTGCGGACGGTGTGGAGCCGGTGCGGCGATTCCGTTCGCACCTGCTCACAAGCGCACCAAAAGGCCGGTGGCCCACCCGGTGAAGCGCCGGGTGGGCCACCGGCCCCGCACGCCCTCGGGGTCGGACCGGGCGTCAGACGCGGTCGGCGGCGATGAGGAGGTAGTGGAAGCTGCCCTCGCGGTACGCGGTGAGGAAGGGCTCCTCGATGCCGGTGGCGAGCGAGGACTTGGCCCGCAGCTCCCAGTAGGGGATGGTCGCGGCCGTCAGGTCGACGACGTTGATGGGCACGATCCCGTTGGCGGCGAGCGCCTTGAAGTACGCGCTGCGCGGATGGATGTTGCAGGTGTAGTGCTCGTCGATGCGGCTGACCGCCTTGGAGCGGCCGCCGGTCACGTCGTTGTAGCAGCCGGTGATGCAGACGTAACGCCCGCCGTGGGCGAGCAGCCGCGCGTACTGCGCGTAGAGCTCGAAGAGGTCCACGTACATCGTGGACTCGTTGTTCCAGATGCCCTGGAAGGCGCCGTCGGGCAGCCCGCTGTCCAGCATGTTGCGGTAGTGGAACCGCACCTTCGCGGCCACGTCCCGCCCGCGCGCCTGCGCGTTGGCGAAGTCGACCTGCGCCTCGGAGATGGAGACGCCGTCGACCTCGCAGCCGAAGCGCCGGTTGGCCATGATGCTCGTGCCCCCGCGGCCGCAGCCGGCGTCGAGGAGGCGGTGGCCCGGCGCGATCGGGCCCAGGTGGTCGAGGAGGACGTCCGCCTGGGCCGACTCCAGGCGGTGCAGTTCCTCGGTGACGCGGACGTCCCGGGTCCCCTCGGGGCCGTCCAGGACCGCGGGGTCCCAGTCGCCGATCCCGTAGTGGTGGTGGTAGAGCCCGTCGACGTCGCCCAGGCGCAGGTTGACCGGGTCCTTCTCGTTGTTCCAGTACTCCGCGACCGCCCTCTGGTAGGCGGTGCGCACCACGTCGGCCGAGCTCTGCGGGGTCATCGTCATCGTGACACCTCGACGTTCTCCAGGACGCCGAGCGCGTCGGGGACGAGCACGGCCGCCGAGTAGTACGCGCTGACCAGGTAGGAGATCACGGCCTGGTCGTTGATGCCCATGAACCGTACGTTCAGGCCCGGTTCGTACTCGTCGGGTATCCCGGTCTGGCGCAGCCCGACCACGCCCTGGATCTCCTCGCCCGTGCGCATCGCCAGGATCGAGGTGGCGCCCTCCGGGGAGACCTCCAGCTTGCCCAGCGGGTAGATCGGCACGCCGCGCCAGGCGGGAAGACGATGGCCGTCGACGTCGGTCTCCCCGAAGTAGATGCCCCGCTTGTTGCACTCGCGGCCGAACGCGGCGACGGCCCGCGGGTGCGCGAAGAACGCCTTGGTCTGCCGCCGCATGCTCAGCAGCTCGTCGAAGTCGTCCGGTGTGGGCGGCCCGGAGCGGGTGGAGATGCGCTGGCCGTAGTCCGCGTTGTGCAGCAGCCCGAACTCGCGGTTGTTGACCAGTTCGTACTCCTGGCGCTCGCGCAGCGCCTCGATGGTCAGCCGCAGCTGCTGCTCGACCTGGTTCATCGGGTCGTTGTAGAGGTCGGCGACGCGCGAGTGCACCTTCAGGACGGTCTGGGCCACGCTCAACTCGTACTCGCGGGGCTCCAGTTCGTAGTCGACGAAGGTGCCGGGGAGCAGCGGCTCGCCCGCGTGTCCCGCGGAGAGGGCGATGTCGGCCTCTCCGCGCCTGTTCTGCGGGCGCTCGCCCTCGGTGGCGCGTCGGCTCACATGGGAGCGCAGCGCCTCGTTCCGGTCCGCGACCTCGTCGTAGGCCTGCCGGGGGAGCGCGAGGACCGTGCACGCCGTCACTGCGCGGGCCGTGAAGTCCCAGTCGCCGGGGTCCTCGCCGACCACCCGCTCGCCGAAGTACCCGCCGTCGGCGAGCGTCCCGAGCCGGGTCTCCTCGCCGTACTTGCCGGTGCCGACGCGTTCCACCTTGCCGTGGGCGATCAGGTACACGTGGTCGGCGGGGCGGCCCGCCTCGACGATGACCTGGCCCGGTTCGTACTCCCGCTGCTGGAACCGCTCGGCCAGGGCCCGCAGCGCGTCGGCCTCGTCGAAGCCCCGCAGCAGTGGTAGTTCACCGAGCTCCGCCGGGACGACCCGGGCCTCGGCGCCCTCCTGGACGAAGCTCACGCGCCCGTCGCCGACCGCGTACACCAGGCGCCGGTTCACCCGGTACGTGCCGCCGCCCACCTCGGTCCAGGGCAGCGTCCGCAGCAGCCAGCGCGAGCTGATCGCCTGCATCTGCGGGACGGTCTTGGTGGTGGTCGTCAGATTGCGCGCGGCCGCGACGCCCAGGCTCAACTGTGCCTGTCCCGCGCTCTGGTCTGGCTGTTCCGAACCCTCCGGTGACGCTGCGGTCGTCATGCTGCTTCCCTTCCGACGGGCATGGGGGGCTTACGGCACGAGAGGCTCCTGCGGCGAGTCCGGCTGTCCCAGGAGCCGCGCGCCGCAAGTGAAACAGGGGCCGACGAGCGGGGTCGAGAGTGACCTGAGGCCCACGCGCCGTGTTTGCGCCACGGTTTTGGAAGGGGCGCAACCCACGCCCAGCGGCGTGGCGGCACCTCTGAGGGTGCCGGGAGGCCTGTCCCACTACGGCTGGAATCCAGCGAAGCACCCCGGAACGCCCGGGACCGGGAGGATCGGGGGGTTCTTGTGCCGCCCTCGCCGGGCGTGCTTCTCTTCGGCGGGTACGGAGTCGAACACACCTCCCCGTCAACGGAGTTGCGGATGCAGGAGCCGACCCCCGGCACGCCCCCCGGCACACCTCCCGGTGCGACGGACGTGCCCACGACCGCCCCCTCCGCCCGGGTGCTCACCGATCTGCTGTCCGGTCCCTCCGGGCTCGGGACGAGCTCCCTGCGCCCGGCGTCACCCGCTCGACCGCCGTCCCCTGCCACCGCGTCGGGGCCCGAGGGGCAGCCGTCGTCACGGCGCATCGAGGGCCTCTACTGCCCGCCTGCCGTGCGGGACGACCGGGCGCTCGCCGACGAGGTCAACGCCCGGCTCGTCGCGTGGGCCGAGGAGGAGGTGGAGCTCTATCCGGACGCCGACCTGCGGGACGCGCTCGTCGGCTTCGACCCGGGCAGGTCGGTCGTCCTGTGCCACCCGGACGCGCCCGGCATCGACCACCTCATGGCCGCGGCCCGCCTCCTGGTCGGCGAGAACGCCGTGGACGACTACTTCTGCGAGGCGGAGTACGGCGGCACCGCCGAGCGGCGCGGCGCGGCACTCGCCCTCGCCCAGTCCGCGATCGATCCCGCGCACAACACCCCGCGCTACGAGGCGGACTGGCGCTCCGGGATGGAATCCCATCCGGCGCTGCGCTCGATGCGGTCGGCCATGGACCACTTCCGCGCCCTGGCGAGCCCCGCGCAGGCGCACCGTTTCCGGCACGACATCGCGAGCCTCTACCTCGGCTACAACGCCGAGGGCGACTGCATCAGCAGGCGGCGCACCCCCGCGGTGTGGGAGTACCTGGTGCAGCGGCAGTTCAACAGCTTCCGCCCCTGCCTGACCCTCACCGACGCCATCGGCGGCTACGAACTGCCCGCCCACCTCTTCGCGCTGCCCGCCGTGCAGCGCGCCGTCGCGCTGTCCTCCAACGCCTCGACGATCTGCAACGACCTGTACTCCCTGCGCAAGGAGCAGCAGAGCGGGCGCTTCCACTACAGCCTGCCCACCGTGATCGCCGCCGAGGAGGGCTGCCCCGTCGAGGACGCCTTCCAGCAGGCGATCGAGGTCCACAACGACATCGTCCACCGCTTCGAGGAGCAGGCGGCCGAACTGGCCACCGCCGACCCGCTCCTGTCCCGTTTCGTGGCCGGCCTGTCGAACTGGGTGGGCGGCAACCACGAATGGCACGTGGGAAATGTCGGCACGCGCTACGCGACCGGACCCTGAAGTTCATCCGGAGGTCCGCTCCGCGTCATGCGCCGCCGTGACCAGGGCAGTCTGTCCCTCGTCCATCGACAGGAGCACGCCGGAGGAGACCCCTCCGGCGTGCCCGTCCCCGAGGGGAGTCCGTGGCGTGGGACGTGGCAGGGCCAAGGCGGAGCGGATCGCGTCGGACGCGGCCGAACGGTCCTTCGCGGCCGGGCGGTTGTTGCGCAGGGCGCCGACCACTGGTTCCACTCCGACACCATCCACCGCTCGTTTCTCTCGCTGCTGCTGCTCACCGGCTGCCAGGGCGTCAACGGCGACGGCATCGGACCGGGTGCGCCCCTCGCGGCCCCTCGCGGCAGATGGCGGGGACCCGCACCCCTCAGACCTGCTCGGCCCGGAACCCCGCCGGCGTCACCCCGGTGTGCAGCTGGAAGAACTTGGAGAAGTTCGCCGAGTCCGCGAAGCCCACCGCCGCCCCGATCCGCCCCACCGGCAGATCGGTGTGCGCGAGCAGCCGCTTCGCCTCCAGGACGACGCGCCGGTCGATGAAGCCCTTGGGCGTCTGACCGGTGGCGGCGCGCACGGCACGGACCAGGGTGCGGCGCGAGTAACCGAGCTCGTCGGCGTACGCGCTGACGCTGTGATTGGTGGTGAAGCCCTGCTCCACCGCCGAGCGGAACCGAGTGAACGTGGTGTCGGGCTGCGGCCTGCACTCGTCCGCCGCGGCCTGCGCCGACACATGCGCCACCCGCAGCATGAAGGCCGTCAGGGAGTGCCGGAGCACGGACGCGTGCAGGCTCAGCGGCAGGGTCTCCGTGTCGAGGTACTCGCGCTGCAACTGTGCCAGCGAGGCCTCCAGCGCCGCGCGTTGGGCCTGGTCGGGGTGGAGCAGCGGCGGGCGGTCGTAGCGGTACATGCCCGTCGACTCGACGGTCGCGCGCGGCAGGAAGCCGGGTTGCATCGTGAGCGCCGTGCCCGCGTACCGGTCGGTCGCCGAGAAGCCGTGCACCTGGCCGGGCCTGATCCACAGGATGTCGCCCGCCCCGGCCTCGTACTCGGTGAAGTCGACCATGTGGTGGACGGGGCCCTCGCGGAAGAACAGCAGGACGTGGAAGTCGATCCGGTGCACGCGCCGCGAGAGGCCGACACCGCCCGCCCAGGGTCCGTCCGTGCCCATCGGGCCGACCTGTATCCCGACCCCGGAGACGCTCGCGCTCGGGTCGAAGGGGTACGTGCGGATGTGCTCCGCGGCTCCCAGATGTGCGCTCGGATGTGCGCTGCCCCGCTCCGTCATCCGCGTTCCTCGACCTCGACCGACTTCGACCTGTGATGGTGTCCCATTTTCACCGAACGCTGACACGGGGGCACCTACCTCGCCAAAAGTATGACCTTTAAGTTCGAGTCTGGCTGGACCAGGGGCTTTGGACCCGGGCCGCCGGTGCCTTTCGGCACCACGGATGCACAACGGATGCGAAGGAATTCTTTCAGATGAGCACGCAGACACCGGACGCCCTCGGTCCCTTCGAGTGGACCGAACTCGACCGGCGTGCCGTCGACACCGCCCGCCTCCTGGCGGCCGATGCCGTGCAGCAGGTCGGCAACGGACACCCCGGCACGGCCATGAGCCTGGCGCCCGCGGCGTACACCCTCTTCCAGAAGGTCATGCGGCACGACCCGGCCGACCCGGAGTGGACGGGACGCGACCGCTTCGTCCTGTCGCCGGGTCACACCAGCCTCACCCTCTACACGCAGCTGTTCCTCTCCGGCTACGAGCTGGACCTTGACGACCTCAAGGCGTTCCGCACGCAGGGCTCCAGGACGCCGGGCCACCCCGAGTACGGGCACACCGCCGGTGTCGAGACGACGACGGGGCCGCTCGGCCAGGGCGCCGCCAACGCCGTCGGCATGGCGATGGCCGCCCGCTACGAGCGCGGCCTGTTCGACCCCGAGGCCCCCGAGGGCACGAGCCCCTTCGACCACACCATCTGGGCGATCGTCTCCGACGGCGACCTGGAGGAGGGCGTCTCCGCCGAGGCCTCCTCGCTCGCCGGACACCAGAAGCTCGGCAACCTCGTCTTCCTCTACGACGACAACCACATCTCCATCGAGGGCGACACGGAGACCGCGTTCTCCGAGGACGTCCTGGGGCGCTACGAGGCGTACGGCTGGCACGTGCAGCGGATCACGCCGAGCGCCGACGGCGACATCGACGTCCGGGCCCTGTACGAGGCGCTCGCCGCCGCCAAGGCCGAGACCGGGCGGCCCTCCATCATCGCGATGCGCACGATCATCGCCTGGCCCGCCCCGAACGCGCAGAACACCGAGGCCTCGCACGGCTCCGCGCTCGGCGCCGAGGAGATCGCCGCCACCAAGCGCGTCCTCGGCTTCGACCCCGAGCAGAGCTTCGAGGTCGCCGACGAGGTCGTCGCGCACACCCGCAAGGCCCTGGACCGCGGCGCGGAGGCCCACGCCGCCTGGGACAAGCGGATCGCCGAGTGGCGCGCCGACAACCCCGAGCGCTCCGAGCTCCTGGACCGCATCCTGGCGGGCCGCCTCCCCGAGGGCTGGGAGCAGGCCCTGCCCGTCTTCGACGCGGGCACGAAGGTCGCCACGCGCGCCGCGTCCGGCAAGGTCCTGCAGGCCCTCGGCCCGGTCATCCCCGAACTCTGGGGCGGCTCCGCCGACTTGGCGGGCTCCAACAACACCACCATCGACAAGGGCTCGTCCTTCCTGCCGAAGGGCAACCCGCTGCCGGAGGCCGACCCGTACGGCCGCACCGTCCACTTCGGCATCCGCGAGTTCTCGATGGCCGCCGAGATGAACGGCATCGCGCTGCACGGCAATACCCGCATCTACGGCGGCACGTTCCTCGTGTTCTCCGACTACATGCGCAACGCGGTCCGCATGTCCGCGCTGATGCAGCTGCCCGTCACCTACGTCTGGACCCACGACTCGATCGGCCTCGGCGAGGACGGCCCCACGCACCAGCCGGTCGAGCACCTGGCCTCGCTGCGCGCCATCCCGGGCCTGAACGTCGTCCGTCCGGCCGACGCCAACGAGACCGCCGTCGCCTGGCGCGAGATCCTGCGCCGCGGATCGGTCGAGCCGGCCCCGCACGGCCTGGCGCTGACCCGGCAGGGCGTGCCCACGTACGAGGCCAACGACGATGCGGCCAAGGGCGGTTACGTCCTCGCCGAGGCGTCCACCGGCACGCCGGACGTCATCCTGATCGCCACCGGCTCCGAGGTGCAGCTGGCCGTCGCCGCCCGCGAGACGCTGGAGGCCGAGGGCGTCGCGACCCGCGTCGTGTCGATGCCGTCCGTGGAGTGGTTCGAGGAGCAGCCGCGGGACTACCGCGACGGCGTTCTGCCGCCCGCGGTGAAGGCCCGTGTCGCCGTCGAGGCAGGCATCGGCCTCACCTGGTACCGCTACGTCGGCGACGCCGGCCGCATCGTCTCCCTGGAGCACTTCGGCGCCTCCGCCGACGCGAACGTCCTCTTCGAGGAGTTCGGCTTCACCGCCGAGAACGTCGCGGCGAAGGCCCGGGCCTCTCTTGATTCTGTGAGGGGCCTCGCCGCCGCCCGCGCTTGACCACTCCGTACCGAGCACCACCGAAAGAAGATGACGAACACCATGAGCAACGCCGTCGAACCCCTCAAGTCCCTTTCCGACGAGGGCGTTTCCATCTGGCTGGACGACCTGTCCCGGACCCGCATCGAGTCCGGCAACCTCGCCGGGCTCATCGAGAAGAGCCACGTCGTGGGCGTCACCACGAACCCGTCGATCTTCCAGGCCGCCATCGGCTCCGGCGAGGGCTACGAGGACCAGCTCGCCGACCTGGCCGTGCGCGGCGTCACCGTCGACGAGGCCGTCCGCATGATGACCACGGCCGACGTCCGCGCCGCCGCCGACGTCCTGCGCCCCGTGTACGAGGCCACCGGCGGCCGCGACGGCCGGGTGTCGATCGAGGTCGACCCGCGCCTGGCGCACCACACCGAGGCCACCGTCGCCGAGGCCAAGCAGCTGGCCTGGCTCGTCGACCGCCCGAACGTCATGATCAAGATCCCGGCGACGACGGCGGGCCTCCCGGCCATCACCGAGGTCATCGGCCTCGGCATCAGCGTGAACGTCACCCTGATCTTCTCGCTGGACCGCTACAAGGCCGTCATGGACGCCTACCTCAAGGGACTTGAGGTGGCCCACGAGCGCGGCATCGACCTCTCCACGATCCACTCCGTGGCCTCCTTCTTCGTCTCGCGCGTCGACTCCGAGATCGACAAGCGCCTCGACAAGGCCGGCACGGACGGGGCCAGGGCCCTCAAGGGCAAGGCCGCCCTCGCCAACGCCCGGCTCGCCTATGAGGCCTACGAGGAGGTCTTCTCCTCCGAGCGCGCCGCGAAGCTCGCGGCCGCGGGCGCCCACAAGCAGCGTCCGCTGTGGGCCTCGACCGGCGTGAAGGACCCGGCGTACAAGGACACCCTGTACGTCGACGAACTGGTCGCCCCGGGCACGGTGAACACCATGCCGGAGGCCACGCTCAAGGCCACCGCCGACCACGGCGACATCCACGGCGACGCCGTCACCGGCACGTACGAGACCTCCCGCGCGGAGCTCGCCGCCGTCGAGAAGCTCGGCATCTCCTACGACGAGGTCGTCCAGCAGCTGGAGGACGAGGCCGTCGCCAAGTTCGAGATCGCCTGGAACGACCTGCTCGGCGCCGTCTCGACGGCCCTGACCGCCAAGGGAGCCGACACCAAGTGAGCGTCACCGCCAAGGAGTGGCTGAACCCGCTCCGCGACCCCCGCGACCGCCGTCTGCCGCGCGTCGCGGGCCCCTCCGGCCTCGTCATCTTCGGCGTCACCGGAGACCTGTCCCGCAAGAAGCTGATGCCGGCGGTCTACGACCTCGCCAACCGCGGCCTGCTCCCGCCGGGCTTCTCGCTCCTCGGGTTCGCCCGCCGCGAGTGGGAGGACCAGGACTTCGCCCAGGTCGTCCACGACTCCGTGCGCGAGCACGCCCGCACCCCCTTCCGCGAGGAGGTCTGGCAGCAGCTCGCCGAGGGCATGCGGTTCATCCCCGGTGACTTCGACGACGACACCGCCTTCAAGCAGCTGCGGGATGCCGTCGACGACCTGGACGAGAAGCGGGGGACGAGCGGCAACTACGCCTTCTACCTCTCCGTACCGCCGAAGTTCTTCCCGAAGGTCGTCCAGCAGCTGAAGAAGCACGGCCTCGCGGACGCCCCCGAGGGCTCCTGGCGGCGCGCCGTCATCGAGAAGCCGTTCGGCCACGACATGGAGTCGGCGCGCGAGCTCAACCGCATCGTCCACGACGTGTTCGCGCCCGAGCAGGTCTTCCGCATCGACCACTACCTCGGCAAGGAGACCGTCCAGAACATCCTGGCGCTCCGCTTCGCCAACCAGATGTACGAGCCCATCTGGAACCGGAGTTACGTCGACCACGTGCAGATCACCATGGCCGAGGACATCGGCATCGGCGGCCGCGCCGGCTACTACGACGGCATCGGCGCCGCCCGCGACGTCATCCAGAACCACCTGCTGCAGCTCCTCGCCCTCACGGCGATGGAGGAGCCCGCCGCGTTCGACGCCGAGTCGCTCGTCAACGAGAAGCTCAAGGTCCTCAAGTCCGTGCGGCTCCCCGCCGACCTGGAGGAGTCCACGGTCCGCGCCCAGTACGCCGAGGGCTGGCAGGGCGGCGAGAAGGTCAAGGGCTACCTCCAGGAGGACGGCATCGACCCCAGGTCGAAGACCGACACCTACGCCGCCGTGAAGCTGGAGATCGACAACCGCCGCTGGGCGGGCGTCCCCTTCTACCTGCGCACCGGCAAGCGGCTCGGCCGCCGCGTCACCGAGATCGCGGTCGTCTTCCAGCGGGCCCCGCACTCCCCGTTCGACTCCACCGCGACGGAGGAACTCGGCCAGAACGCGGTCGTCATCCGCGTCCAGCCGGACGAGGGCATGACGGTGCGCTTCGGATCCAAGGTGCCGGGTACGTCGATGGAGATCCGCGACGTGTCCATGGACTTCGCGTACGGCGAGTCGTTCACGGAGTCCAGCCCGGAGGCGTACGAGCGGTTGATCCTGGACGTTCTGCTCGGCGACGCCAACCTCTTCCCGCGCACGGAGGAGGTGGAGGAGTCCTGGCGCATCCTCGACCCGGTCGAGGAGCACTGGGACGCCCACGGCAGGCCCGCGCGGTACGCCTCGGGCAGCTGGGGCCCGAAGGAAGCGGACGAGATGCTCGCACGAGACGGACGGAGCTGGCGCAGGCCATGAAGATCGATCTGACCGACACCACGGCAAGCAAGATCAACAAGGCGCTCGTCGAGGGACGCCGCGCCATCGGGACCCCGGCCGTGGGCATGGTCCTCACGATGGTGGTCGTCACCGACGAGGAGAACGCGTACGACGCCACGAAGGCCGCCCAGGAGGCGTCCCGCGAGCACCCCTCGCGCACCCTCGTCGTCATCAGGCGCACGGCGCGCTCGCCGCGCGACCGCCAGGGCACCCGCCTCGACGCGGAGGTCCGGGTCGGCGCCGACGCCGGCACCGGCGAGACGGTGGTCCTGCGGCTGTACGGCGAAGTGGGCAACCACGCCGACTCGGTCGTCCTGCCGCTGCTCCTGCCCGACGCCCCGGTCGTCGTGTGGTGGCCGGTCGACGCCCCGGACGAGCCCGCGAAGGACCCGCTCGGCGCGCTCGCCGCCCGCCGCATCACCGACGCGTACGCCGTCGAGGACCCCCTCGCGGCCCTCGCCGACCGGGCCAAGTCCTACGCGCCCGGCGACACCGACCTGGCCTGGACCCGGCTCACGCCGTGGCGCTCCATGCTGGCCGCCGCCCTCGACCAGGCCCGCGCCGACATCGTCTCCGCGGCCGTCGAGTCCGAGGCCGAGAACCCCAGCGCCGAGCTCCTCGCGCGCTGGCTCGGCGCCCGCCTCGGCGTCCCGGTCGAGCGCGTCACGACCGCGGGGCCCGTCGTCACCGCGGTCCGCCTCGGCACGGCGAACGGAGAGATCCGCATCGACCGCCCCGAGGGCCCCCTCGCCACCCTGTCCCTGCCCGGTCAGCCCGAGCGCACCCTCGCCCTGAAGGTCCGCTCGACCTCCGAGCTGATCGCCGAAGAGCTCCGCCGCCTCGACGCCGACGAGATGTACGCCGTGGCGCTGCACGGAGACGCCTCCGGCGGTACCGCCACCAAGGAGTCCGTTCAACATGCCTGACACCACCCCCCTCCTGACGCGCCGTCCGCAGTGGACCGCCCTGGAGGACCACCGCGCCAAGTTCGACGGCACGCACCTGCGCGAGCTGTTCGCCGCCGACCCGGGCCGCGCCGGGCGCTACACCGTCCAGGTGGGCGACCTGCACATCGACTACTCCAAGCACCTGGTCACGGACGAGACGCTCGCCCTCCTCCAGGAACTGGCCGCCGCCACCGACGTGTTCGGGCAGCGCGACGCCATGTTCCGCGGCGAGAAGATCAACACGACCGAGGGCCGCGCGGTCCTGCACACGGCGCTGCGGGCCCCGGCCGACGCCGTGGTCGAGGTCGACGGCGAGAACGTCGTGCCCAAGGTGCACGCCGTCCTCGACAAGATGGCCGCCTTCGCCGAGCGGATCCGCTCGGGCCGGTGGACCGGCCATACCGGCAAGCGGATCAAGAACGTCGTGAACGTCGGCATCGGCGGCTCCGACCTCGGCCCCGCGATGGCGTACGACGCGCTGCGCCCGTACACCGCACGGGAGTTGACGTTCCGTTTCGTCTCGAACGTGGACGGCGCCGACCTGCACGAGGCCGTGCGCGACCTCGACCCCGCCGAGACGCTGTTCGTCGTCGCGTCCAAGACCTTCACGACGATCGAGACGATCACCAACGCCACGGCGGCCCGCTCCTGGCTGCTCGCCGGGCTCGGCGGGGACGAGAGCGCCGTCGCCAGGCACTTCGTCGCCCTGTCGACCAACGCCGAGAAGGTCGCCGACTTCGGCATCGACACGGCCAACATGTTCGAGTTCTGGGACTGGGTCGGCGGCCGCTACTCCTTCGACTCGGCCATCGGTCTCTCCCTGATGATCGCCGTCGGGCCCGACCGCTTCCGTGAGCTCCTCGACGGCTTCCGCCTCGTCGACGAGCACTTCCGCACGGCACCGGCGGAGGCCAACGCCCCTCTGCTTCTTGGTCTGTTGGGCATCTGGTACGGCAACTTCCACGGCGCCCAGTCGCACGCGGTCCTCCCGTACTCGCACTACCTCTCCAAGTTCACCGCGTACCTCCAGCAGCTCGACATGGAGTCCAACGGCAAGTCCGTGGACCGCGAGGGCCGGGGCGTGGCGTGGCAGACCGGCCCCGTGGTGTGGGGCACGCCCGGCACCAACGGCCAGCACGCCTACTACCAACTCATCCACCAGGGAACGAAGTTGATCCCGGCGGACCTCATCGGCTTCGCGCGCCCCGTCGACGAGCTGAGCGACGACCTCGAGGGCCAGCACGACCTGCTGATGGCCAACCTGTTCGCGCAGGGCCAGGCCCTCGCGTTCGGCAAGACGGCCGACGAGGTGCGGGCCGAGGGCATCGCCGAGGAACAGGTCGCCCACCGCACGTTCCAGGGCAACCACCCCACGACGACGATCCTCGCGAAGGAACTGACCCCGTCCGTCCTCGGCCAGCTCATCGCGCTGTACGAGCAGAAGGTCTTCGTGCAGGGCGCCGTGTGGAACATCGACTCCTTCGACCAGTGGGGCGTCGAGCTCGGCAAGGTCCTCGCCAAGCGCGTCGAGCCCGCGCTCACCGAAGGCGCCGAGGTCCCCGGCCTCGACGCCTCCACCCAGTCCCTGGTCGCCACCTACCGCGCGCTGCGCGGCCGTACCGCAGAAGGCAAGTGAACTGACATGGCAGAGATGCAGCTGGGTCTGATCGGTCTCGGCAAGATGGGCGGCAACATGCGCGAGCGCATCCGCCGCGCGGGCCACACCGTCATCGGCTACGACCGCAACCCCGAGGTCTCCGACGTGGCGTCGCTCGCCGAACTCGTCGAGCGTCTCGAAGGCCCGCGCGTGGTCTGGGTGATGGTCCCGGCAGGCGCCCCCACCCAGTCGACCGTCGACGAACTGAAGGACCTGCTCTCCGAGGGCGACGTCGTCGTCGACGGCGGCAACTCCCGCTGGACCGACGACGAGAAGCACGCCGCCGAGCTCGCCGAGCGCGGCATCGGCTTCGTCGACGCCGGTGTCTCCGGCGGTGTGTGGGGCCTGGAGAACGGCTACGCGCTGATGGTCGGCGGCTCCGACGAGAACGTGGCGAAGGTGAAGCCGATCTTCGACGCGCTCAAGCCCGAGGGCGACTTCGGCTACGTCCACGCGGGCAAGGTCGGCGCGGGCCACTTCTCCAAGATGGTCCACAACGGCATCGAGTACGCCATGATGCAGGCCTACGCCGAGGGCTGGGAGCTGCTCGAGGCCGCCGACTCGGTGACCGACGTCCGCGAGGTCTTCCGCTCCTGGCAGCAGGGCACGGTCATCCGCTCCTGGCTCCTGGACCTGGCCGTCAACGCCCTGGACGACGACGAGCACCTGGAGAAGCTGCGCGGCTTCGCCGCCGACTCCGGCGAGGGCCGCTGGACCGTCGAGGCCGCCATCGACAACGCGGTGCCGCTGCCGGCGATCACGGCGTCCCTCTTCGCGCGCTTCGCCTCGCGCCAGGAGGACTCGCCGCAGATGAAGATGATCGCCGCGCTGCGCAACCAGTTCGGCGGCCACGCGGTGGAGAAGAAGTAGCGCCATGGGTGACCTCCTGCTGGTCCGCCACGGCGAGACCGAGTGGAGCCTGTCCGGGCAGCACACCAGCTGGACGGACAAGCCCCTCACCGCGCACGGCGAGGAACAGGCCAAGTCGCTGGCCCCGTTCTTCTCCGGACGGACCCTCGCCCTCGCTCTCACCAGCCCGCTGGGCCGCGCGGTCCGCACCGCCGACCTGGCGGGCCTGGTGGGGGCCACCCCGTACGACGACCTGCACGAGTGGGACTACGGCGCGTACGAAGGCATCACCACCCGCGAGATCCACCGCACCCGGCCCGCCTGGGACCTCTGGACGGACGGCGTGCCGCCGGGCGCCGAGGGGCAGCCGGGGGAGTCCCCGGCGCAGGTGGGGGAGCGGGCCGACCGCGTCCTGTCCCGCGTGGACGCGGCGCTCGCGGCCGACGAGGGAGACGTCGTCCTGGTCGCGCACGCGCACTTCCTGCGGGTGCTCACCGCGCGCCGCCTCGGGCTCGCGCCCGCCGAGGGGCGGCTGTTCCAGTTGGCCACGGGCACGGTGAGCCGTCTGTCGACGGAACACGGCAGGCCTGTCGTCGCGGCGTGGAACGTGCGGCCGACGGCGTGACCGCCTCAAGAGCGGTGGCCTGACCGCCCCGGCATCGACGGTCTGCATGCCTCAAGAAAGGCGCCTGACGGGCAAAAGCCCCAGTCGGGCGCCTTTCGTATGTTCGCGTGCGTTACTGCGAGTTCAGGCGAGGCCGGGCGCGATGAAGATCACTTGCGTACGCTTTGGCTGGTTAGTTAGGTTAGCCTTGCCTAGTCAACCGGGGGTGGTGCATGTCGGCTTGGAATGCAGCGCCGGCCCCGCTGCCGTCACCGACCCCCGCAGGAGCCCTCCCGATGAGTCAGAGCCTGTCAGCCGAGAAGATCCGCGCCGATGTCGCGGAGCTGCTCGACTGCGACCCCGCCGAGCTCGCGCCCGACGACAACCTGCTCGACCACGGCCTCGACTCGATGCGGATCATGACGCTGATCGAGCGCTGGCGCGCCGCGGGGGCGACCACGGTGGAGTTCCCCGACCTGGCCGAGCAGCCCGAACTCGCGCACTGGACGGCCCTGCTGACGGGTGAGAAGGCATGACCCGCGAGGACCACCGCCACCGGCACCTGGAGCGCATAGCCGAGGTCAGGGCCGGGCGGCAGGCCGAGAAGGTGGGCTACCCGATCCACGTACGCAAGACCGAGGTCGTCCGCACCGCCATGGTCGGCAGCGGCCTGCTGCGGGTGACCCTGGGCGGCCCCGGGGCCGAGGGCTTCGAGGCGCACTCGCCCGACGAGCACGTCAAGCTGATCTTCCCGGAGCCCGACGGCTCGCTGCGGCTGCCCGAGCGGAACGGGACGATGCTGCGCTGGCCGCGGCCCTCGCCCACCTCGCGCGAGTACACCGTGCGCCGCTACGACCCCGTCACGGCCGAGATCGACCTCGACTTCGCCCTGCACGACGGCGGCCTCGCCTCGGACTGGGCCCGCGCGGTCGAGGAGGGCACCGCCGTCCACGTCGCGGGCCCGCCCGGCGGCCTGATCGTCCCGCACACCTACGACCGCTACCTGCTCGTCGGCGACATCACGGCGCTGCCCGCGATCGCGCGCTGGCTGGAGGAACTCCCCAGGACCGCGAAGGGCTGGGCGTTCGTCGAAGTCGCCGACGCCGCCGAGGAGATCGAGCTGCTCGCCCCCGAGGGCGTCGAGGTGCGCTGGCTGCACCGCGGCGAACGCCCCGCGGGCACCGGCGACGAACTGGCACGGGCCGCGATGGCGGTCACCGTGCCCGAGGGCGAGCGGGTCTACGTGTGGGCCGCGGGCGAGGCGGGGCAGATCAAGCCGCTGCGCCGCTGGGTCCGCGACGAACTGCGCCTGGACAAGGCCGACCACGACATCACCGGCTACTGGAAGCGCGGCGTCGCCGACTTCGACGACGACCACTGAACCGGCCGCCGACCACTGAGCCACCGGCCGCCGGGCCACGGCGAGCCGTCCATGAAGAACAAGGAGCAACACATGTCCATACGCAGATCGTCGGGTCTGATCGGCGCCGTGGCACTGGCCCTCGCCCTGTCCGGGTGCGGCTCGTCGGACGGCGGGTCGGACGACGCGGGCAGCGGCAAGACGCGGGTCTTCAAGGCCGACAACGGCAAGATCAAGATCCCGGACGACCCGAAGCGTGTGGTCGCCACCGGCTACGCCGTGCCCGTCATGATCGAGGCGCACGCCCCGCTGGTCGGCATCTCGTCGTGGAAGCGCGGCGAGCCGATGATGAGCAAGCAGGACCTCGCCACGTACAAGAAGACCCCCAAGGTGGCGGGCGAGCTGGCGACCGAGACCAACTACGAGGCCATCGCCGAGGCCAAGCCCGACCTCATCGTCATCGGTGTGCCCGCCCCGGTGCTCGGCGACATCGACGTCAAGCGCCTGGAGGGCATCGCCCCCGTCGTGGCGATCGGCCCGACCGTGCCGTCCGCGTGGCGTGAGCAGTCCCGCCAGCAGGCTGACGCCGCGGGCGCGCTCAAGCAGTTCGACGCCGTCCAGGCCAAGTACGAGGCCAAGGCCAAGAAGCTGGCCAAGAAGTACGAGAACGTGCTGCCCGAGCTGAAGATGGGCCACGTCGGCGCGTTCGGCGAGAGCGCCAAGGGCACCTGGCAGCGCGAGTTCGGCGGCTCCTGGGGCACCAACGTCGCCGAGGACGTCGGCGCGAAGTACTACGGCAAGGTCAAGAAGAAGGGCCCCGGCTCGCGCGCGGTCAGCGAGTACCCCTCCCTCGAAGAGCTCCCCGACGCGCTCGGCAAGGCCGACGCCATCACGTACTCGGTCAACGCCGACGGCAGCGTCCCCGAGTCCGTGAAGTACGTCATGGAGTCGAAGCTCTGGAAGAACCTGCCCGCCGTCAAGGCCGGCAAGACCTTCCCGATCCGCTACACCGAGGCCGCCACCTACGGGCAGGCCGTGCAGACCCTGGACGCGATCGACAAGTCGTTCGCGCCTCTGCTGAAGCGGTGACCGCCGCAGGCCGCACGTCCACGGCGGCGGGAAGCGGGCGGGCCGCGCCACAGGCCGGCCTGCTGGTCGCCGGCCTGGTGCTGCTCGCGGTCGTCGCCGTGGTCAGCATCGGCGTCGGCGCCCGCCACATCTCGCCCGCCGAGGTCGTGCGCGCGCTGCTCGACTACCAGGGCACCGACGACCACGTCATCGTGCGCGACGTCAGGGCGCCCCGCGCGCTGCTCGCCATCGCCGTGGGCGCCGCCCTCGCGGTGGCGGGCGCGCTGATCCAGACGCTCGCCCGCAACCCGCTGGCCGAGCCCGGCATCCTCGGCGTGACCGCGGGCGCCGGGTTCGCCGTCACGGTCGGCTCCGGGCTCGGCCTGGCCGTGGGCCAGGCCGGGCAGTTGGGCTGGGCGATCATCGGCTCCGTGTTCGCCGCGGTGCTCGTCGCCGCGGTCGGACGCCGCTCGCCGCTGCGCCTCGTCCTGACCGGCGTGGCCCTCACCGCGATCCTGAACGGTGTCGCGCTGGGCATGCGGCTGATGCTCCCCGACACCTTCGACACGTACCGCTTCTGGTCCGTCGGCTCGCTCGCGGCCCGCGAACAGGCGCCGCTGGCCCTGCCGTTGACCGCGATCGGGGTGTGCCTGGTCGGCGCGCTGCTGATGAGCCGCGCCCTCAACGCCCTCTCGCTCGGCGAGAACGTGGCCAGCACCCTGGGCGCGAGCGTGAACCGGGTACGGGGGCTCACCCTCGTCCTGATCACCGTCCTCAGCGGCGCGGCGACCGCGGTGGCCGGGCCGATCCTGTTCGTCGGCCTGATCGTGCCGCACCTGGTCCGCAAGCCCGCCCAGGGCTCGGTGCCGTGGCTCGTCCTCTACACGATGGTCCTCGGCCCGATCCTGCTGCTGATCGCCGACATCGGCTCGCGGATCCTGCTGCCCACCGGCGAGGTGCCGGTGGCCATCGTGACCGCTTTCCTCGGCGGCCCCATGCTGATCTGGGCCGTCCGTCGCTACGGGGCGGGGTCGCTGTGAACGTGAACGTACTCGGACTGCGCGTCGAACGCCGCACGGTGGTGCTCGTCGCCGTACTCGTCCCCCTGATCCTCGGCCTCGGCCTGCTGGGGCTGTGCTACGGCGCCTCCTGGTCCTCGCCCAGCGAGGTGTTCTCCGTGCTGAGCGGGGCCGAACCCTCCGTGGTGATCTGGGACTGGCGGATGCCTCGGGTCCTGGCCGGGCTCGTCTTCGGCGCCGCCCTCGGCGTGGCCGGGGCGATCTTCCAGAACCTCACCCGCAACCCCATGGGCAGCCCCGACGTCATCGGCCTGGACGCGGGCGCCTACACCGGCGCCCTGGTCGCGCTGACCGTCCTGTCCGGCACGTCCGCGCAGTTGGCCGCCGGTTCGGTCGTCGGCGGACTCGTCGTCGCGGCCGCCATCTATCTGCTCTCGTTCGACAAGGGCTTCTCCGGAATGCGCCTCGTGGTGATCGGCATCGCGATCAACGCGATGGTCACCGCGATCAACTCCTGGATCGTGCTCCGCGCCGACCTGGAGGTGGCGATCGCCGCGGTCGGCTGGAGCGCGGGCTCCCTCAACAACGTGGGCTGGGACGACCTGGGCATCCCGTTCACGGTCATCGGTGTGCTGCTCGCCCTGATGGCCACCCGCGCGCACGCCATGCACCAGGCGGCGCTCGGCGACGCGGTCGCGGTCGCCACCGGCGTCGGACTCGACAGGCTGCGGCTGTTGATGGTCCTCGTCGGCGTGGGCTGCACCGCCACGGTGACCGCGGTGGCCGGGCCCATCGCGTTCATCGCGCTCGCCGCCCCGCAGATCGGCCGCCGCCTCGCCGGCGCGGCCGGAGTGCCCCTGCTGCCCGCCGCGCTGACCGGATCGGTGCTGCTGCTCGGCGCCGACCTGATCGCGCAGATGCTGCTCGCGCCCGTCTCGCTGCCCGTCGGCGTGGTGAGCACCGCGATCGGCGGCTGCTACCTGATCTGGCTGCTGACCAAGGAGGTGAGGCGCGCGTGACCGCACGCCTGACCGCGCGGGACATCACCCTGCGCTACGGAGACCGTGTGGTGTCCACACGGCTGAGCCTCGACGTCCCCGACGGCGCGTTCACCGCCATCGTGGGCCCCAACGGGTGCGGCAAGTCGACCCTGTTGCGCGCCCTGGTGCGCCTCCTGCGCCCCGACGAGGGGCGGGTGGAGCTGGACGGCCGCGACGTCGGCGGCTACGGCGGCAAGGCGCTCGCCAAGCAGCTCGGCTTCCTGCCGCAGGACCCGCAGGCCCCCGACGACATCAAGGTCCGCCAACTCGTGGGCCGGGGCCGCTTCCCGCACCAGTCGATGCTCGCCCTGTGGTCGAAGCACGACGAGGAGGCCGTCGCCGAGGCGATGATCGCCGCGGGCGTCACCGACCTGGCCGACCGCCCGGTGCAGGAGCTGTCCGGCGGACAGCGGCAGCGGGTGTGGATGGCCATGGTGCTCGCCCAGGAGACGCCCTACCTGCTCCTGGACGAGCCGACGTCCTTCCTGGACATCACCCACCAGTACCAACTGCTCGGCCTGCTGGCCAAGCTGCGCGACCAGGGCCGCACGGTCATCGCCGTCCTGCACGACATCAACCAGGCGTGCCGGTTCGCCGACCACCTGGTCGCCATGAAGGACGGCAGCGTGATCGCCGAGGGCGACCCCACGGACATCGTGGACGCCGCGCTGATCAAGGACGTCTTCGACCTGCCGAACGTCATCATCCCCGACCCCGTGACGGACACGCCGATGGTCGTCCCCACACTGCAAGGAGAGTGAGTTGAGCACCATCGTGTCCTCGGAGGGACTGCTCGACCTGACCAGCGCCCAGCTGGGCATCTGGAACGCGCAGCGCCTGGAGCCGGACTCGCCGTACTACGTGGTCGGCGACGTGGTGGAGATATCCGGCGACGAGCCCGTCGACGTGGACGCGCTGGTCGAGGCGGTCAGGGCGACCACCGAGGAGGCCGAGACCCTGCGCCTTCGGGTGTACGACACCCCCGAGGGCCCGCGCCAGCGGATCGGCGACGAGCCCGTCCAGGCGCCCCGGGTGGTCGACCTCGGCGGCGAGGCCGACCCTCGGGCTGCCGCCGAGGCGTTCGTGGTCGCCGAGCGGGCCCGCACCGGCGAGGCCTGCCGCACGATGGTGGACATCCCGCTCTACTCGCGCACCGTCATCAAGCTCTCCGACCGCGAGGTCTGGTACACCCAGCTCGGCCACCACCTGATCTTCGACGGCTACACCGCCGCGATGCTCGCCCGCCGCACCGCGGCCCGCTACACCGCGCTGGTCAACGGCACCGAACCCCGTAAGTCGACCTTCGGCTCCTTCGCCGACCTCGTCGCCGCCGACCGCGCCTACCGCGAGAGCGAGCGCTTCACCGAGGACCGCGCCTACTGGGTCGAGCGGTTCACCCCGCTCCCCGAACTGGGGAACCTCGGAAATTCCGACTCCGCCGCGGGCCCGCCCGAGACCACCCTGACGGCCCGCGCCGTCCTGCCGCCCGAAGAGACGGCCAGGCTGCGGGAGTTCGCCGAGCGAGAGGGCGTCACCTGGGGCGAGGCACTGATCGCCGGTTACGCCGCGTTCCTGCACCGCATGCTGGGCCGCACCGACGTCGTGTTCGCGCTGCCGCTGATGTGCCGGACCGGCTCGATCGAACTGCGCACCCCCTCCATGGCGGTCAACGTGCTGCCGCTGCGGGTGACCGTGGGCGCGGGCGACGGCCTCGGCGAGCTGAGCCGACGCGTCGCCGCCGCGATGAAGGAGATGCGCGACCACCAGCGCTACCGCGGCGAGGACCTGCCGCGCGACCTCGGCGTGCCCGGCGCGGGCGCGCTGCTGCACGGACGGGGCATCAACCTCAAGGCGTTCGACCTGGCGATCGACTTCGCCGGGTCCACCGGCGTCATGCGCAACGTCGCGGGAGGCCCGCCCGAGGACATGGGCCTGAGCGTCCTGCCGACCCGTGACGGCGGACTGCTGCTCGGCTTCGAGGTCGACGCCCGCGGCACCGACCAGGCCATGGTCGACGCCAAGCTCTCCGGGCTGCGTGCCCTGCTCACCGGGCTCACCGACGGCCTGCCCGTGGGCCGCGTCGCCCTGGCCGAGGACGTCGAGGGGCTCCTCGCGGACTGGGCTCCGCCCGCCGTGCCCGGCACCTCCGTCGACGTACCGACCGCCTTCGCCGCGATGGCCGCGGCCGATCCCGCCCGCACCGCCCTGGTCTGCGGCGAAGTACGCCTGTCCGCAGGGGAGTTGGCGGGCCGCGTGCACCGCGTCGCCCGCGCGCTGCGGGCCCGCGGCATCGGCACCGAAGACATCGTGGCCCTGGCCCTGCCGCGCTCGGCCGACTCCGTGGTCGCCCTCCTCGCGGTCATGGACGCGGGCGCCGCGTTCCAGCCGCTGGACGCCGCGCACCCGCCGGAGCGGCTGCGCGAGCTGCTCGACGACACCCGTCCCGCGCTCGTCCTGACCGACGGCACGGTCGACGGGCTGCCCTGGACGACGCTGCTCGCCGAGGCCGCGGAGCTGTCCGACGCGCCGCTGGACACCGACGAGCTGGCCGCGCCCCGTCACCCCGAGCACCTCGCCTACGTGATCCACACCTCCGGGTCGACCGGCCGCCCCAAGGGCGTCCTCGGCCGGGTCGGCGGCCTCGCCTCGCTCCTGCACCACCAGCGCTCCACCGTCGTCGCCGAGGCCGAGCGGTCCGCGGACCGGCCGCTGCGCGCCTCCCACACGTATTCGTTCGCCTTCGACTCCGCCTTCGACCACCTGATGTGGCTGCTGTGCGGGCACGAACTGCACGTCTACGACGCCGAGACGGCCCGGGACGCCGACGCCCTGCTCGCCGCGTACGTCCGTGACGGCATCGACGTCGTGGACACCACGCCCTCGATGGCCGCGCCCCTGATCGACGGCGGCCTCCTCGACCGGCGCCCCGCCCTCCTCGTCCTCGGCGGCGAGGCGACCCCGCCCGCGCTGTGGCGCCGCGTCGTCGAGTCCGGCGTCCCCGCGCGCAACATCTACGGGCCGACCGAGGCGACCGTGGACGCCACCACCGCCCGGATCGAAGGCGACGAGCCGACGATCGGCCACCCCCTCGCGGGCACCAGGACATACGTCCTCGACAACGCGCTGCAGCCCGTGCCGCACGGCACGGCGGGCGAGCTGTACCTGGCGGGGCCGCACCTGGCCCGCGGCTACCTCGGCAGGCCCGGCGCGAGCGCCGAGCGCTTCGTCGCCGACCCGTTCGGCGCGCCGGGGGAGCGGATGTACCGCACCGGCGACGTCGTCCGATGGCTGCCGGGACGCGGCCTGGAGTACCTGGGCCGCGGCGACGGCCAGGTCAAGATCCGCGGCTACCGCGTGGAGACCGGCGAGGTCGAGGCCGCCCTCGGCGCCGTGCCGGCCGTCACCGCGGCGGCCGCCACGGTGCGTTCGGGCCGCCTGATCGGCTACGTCGTGTCGCCCTCCGCCACCCCCGAGGCGGTCCGCGCCCACCTGGCCGAGCGGCTGCCCGAGCACATGGTGCCCGCCGCGGTCGTGGTCCTCGACGAACTGCCGGTCACGGCCAACGGCAAGCTCGACCGCGCCGCCCTGCCCGCGCCCGCCGTCTCCGGCGGTGGCCGCGAGGCGGGCACCGAGCGCGAGAAGCTGCTCTGCGCCGTCCTCGCCGAGGTCTTCGAGGTCGAACGGGTCGGTGTGGACGACGACTTCTTCGCCCTCGGCGGCGACAGCATCACCGCGATCACCGTCAGCAGCAGGCTTCGGGCCAAGGGCTTCGAACTGCGCCCGCGCGACCTGCTCGCCCGCCGCAGCTTCGCCTCCCTCGCCGCGTCCGCCGAGGTGGTCCAGGACACCGCCGGGCCCGTCGACGACCCGACCGGGTCCGTGCCCGCGCCGCCCATCGTGCGCGCCCTGCTCGACCCCCACCCCGACGTGGACACCGTCGCCGGATACGCCCAGTGGACCGCCCTGCGCGTCGACGACCTCGCCCACGACGACCTGGCCAGGGGCGTCCAGGCAGTGCTCGACCACCACGACGCGCTGCGGCTGCGCGCGGACGAGGGCCTGGAGGTGCTGCCCCGCGGGGCGGTGCGCGCCGTCGTCAACGAGGTGCACGGCGAGGACGTGACCGAGCTGGCCGAGCACCTCGCCGGTGAACTCGACCCGCGCTCGGGCGACTTGCTGCGCGCCACCCTCGTGAGGACCGGCGACGGCACCCCCGACCGGCTTGTCGTCGTCGTCCACCACCTCGCCATGGACGGCGTCTCCTGGCGCGTCCTGCTGCCCGACCTGCACACCGCCTGCACCGGCGGCACGCTCGACCCGGTCGGCGCCTCCTGGCGGCGGCACGCGCTGCTCCTCGCCGAGCAGGGCGCGTCCGGCGCGCGACAGGACGAACTCGCCTACTGGCGCACGGCGTTGGACTCGGCCTCCCGCCTGGGCGCCCGCCCCCTCGACCAGACGCGGGACACCGTGGCCACCGCCCACCGGTCGGTCACCGTCGCCTCGCCCGAGGTCACCGAGGCGCTGCTCACCACGCTGCCCGCGGCCTACCGCGCCGGCGTCGACGAGGTCCTGCTCGCCGCCCTCGTGCTCGCCCTGCGAGAGTGGGGCCTTCGCGGCGACGCGACGACCGTCACGATGGAGGGCCACGGCCGCGAACACCTCGACCTGGCCCGCACGGTCGGCTGGTTCACCAGCGAGTACCCGGTGCGCGTCCCCTCCGCCGGCGACGTCGGGCGGGTGCTGCGCGCGGCCAAGGAGGCCCGCCGCGGCGTCCCCGACGGCGGCATCGGCTACGGCGTGCTGCGCACCCTGGACCCGGCCGTCGACGCCGAGTTCACCTCGGCCCCGCCGCCGGACGTCCTCCTGAACTACCTGGGCCGCTTCGCCGCGCAGCCCGCCGCGGGCTGGCGCCTGCCGGAGCGCGACGCCTTCTCGGTGACCGAGCCCGACGCCAAGGCCCTCGAACAGATCCTCGCCCTCAACTGCTTCGTGCACGAGGAGGGTTCGCCGCAGCTCGCCGTCGAGTGGACCGCCGCGACCGAGGTGCTCGGCACGGACGCCGTGGCCGCCCTCCAGACCGCCTGGGCCACGGCCCTTGAGGCGCTGGCCGAGCACGCCCGCCACACCACCGGCGGGCTCACCCCCTCCGACCTGCCGCTGGTCGACCTCGACCAGGCGGCCATCGACGCCCTCGAAGGCACCGAAGGCGTCGGCCGTATCGCCGACGTCCTGCCCGCGACCCCGCTCCAGGTCGGCCTCTCCTTCCACACCCTGGTCCGCGACGACCAGGACACCGACGTGTACGTCGTCCAGGCCGTGACCACCCTCGTCGGCGAGCTCGACGCGGACCGCATGGCCGAGGCCGCGCGCGAACTGCTGCGCCGCCACTCCGCGCTGCGCGTGTACCTGGGCACGGCAGGGGACGACGTCGTGCAGGTGATCCCCGCCGACGTCACCCTGGACTGGCGTCATGACGACCGGTTCGAGGACGCCGTACGCGAGGAGTTCGCGCGGCCCTTCGACCCGGCGAAGGCGCCGCTGATCCGCTTCCTGCTCTCCCGGACCGGCCCCGACGAGCACAAGCTGGTGATCACCAACCACCATGCCCTGCTGGACGGTTGGTCGATGCCGCTGGTCGGCCGCACCCTCCTCGCCATCTACGCCGAGCTGGGCGGCGGCCCGGCCGCTCCCACCTCCCCGCCGCTGTCGGAGTACTTCCGCTGGCTGGCGGACCGCGACCACGCGGCCTCGCTGCAGGCCTGGCGCGACGCGCTGGCCGGCGTCGACGACGCGACGCGCCTCGCGCCCGCGAGTGTCGGCACCGCCGTCGAGCGGCCAGGGCGTGTCAGTGTCGGCCTCGGCGAGGAGTTCAGCGACCGGCTGCGCACGTTCGCCCGCGAACAGGGCGTCACCCTGACCACGGTCCTCCAGACCGCCTGGGGCCTGCTCCTCGGCCGGCTCACCGGGCGCCGCGACGTCGTGTTCGGCTGCCCCGTCTCCGGGCGGCCCGCCGAGGTCGACGGCGTCGAGTCGATGGTCGGCCAGCTCGGCACCACCATCCCGGTCCGCGTGCGACACACCCAGGACCAGTCCGCACAGGCCCTGATGGCCGACGTGCACGCCGAGAGCGTGGCGCTCGCCGACCACCACCACGTCGGCCTGCCCGAGATCCAGCGCGCGGTGGGCGTCGGTGAACTCTTCGACACCATGCTGGTGATGGAGAACTTCCCGCTCTCCAGCCGCAGGCGCACCCCGCTCGCCCCCGGGCTCGACCTCGTGGGCGTCGACATCACCGACGCCACGCACTACGCCCTCACCGTGATCGTCATCCCCGACGACGAGATCACGATCGGCCTCGGCTACCAGCCGCACGCCTTCGCCGAGGAGACCGTCCGCGACTACGGCCGCTGGCTGCACACCCTCCTGAAGGAGATCGTCGAGGACCCGGTGCGCCCCGCGATCCGCATCCCCTGCCTCGACGCCGACGAGCGGGCGCGGATGCTGCGCACCGGCACCGAGGTCGTCCCCGCCAAGGACCGCGGCCACTGGCTTGCGGAGTTCGACGCCTGGGTGCGGAACAAGCCCGACGGCGAGGCCCTGGTCTGCCGCGACCGCAGCCTGACCTACGCCGAACTCGACCGGCAGGCCAATCGCGTGGCCCACGCGCTGATCGAGCGCGGGGTCCGCCCCCAGGACCCGGTCGCCGTCCTCCTCGGCCGCGACATCGAGATGACCGTGGCGCTCTTCGGCGTGGCCAAGGCGGGCGCGGTGTACGTCCCCATGGACGCGAGCTACCCGCGCGAGCGGCTCGCGTACATGATCGACGACATCGTCCCGGCCGCCGCCCTGACGACCGGCGCCGAGGTGCCCTCCGAGCGCGACATCCCGGTCCTGCGCCTGGACGACCCGGCCACGCTCGCCTCCGTGCCCGACACCGACCCGGCCGAGGCGCGCGCGAAGCTCACCGACGACGCCCTCGCGTACGTCATCTACACCTCGGGAACCACCGGGCGCCCCAAGGGAGTCGGCGTCACCCACCGCGGCGTGCCCGACCTGATCGCGCTGCAGGAGGAGGTCGTCGGCGTCACCGAGCACGACCGGTATCTGCACTTCGCCTCGACCAGCTTCGACGTCGCGTTCTGGCAGACCATGGTGCCGCTGCTCTCGGGCGGTACGTCCGTGATCGCGCCGGAGGAAGTGCGCGTCCCCGGCGACGAGTTGCTCGACTACATCGCCGAGCACCGCGTGACGGGCGTCAACCTGCTGCCGTCGTTCCTCGCCGCGATGCCCGACGACCGGACGGTCCCCGACGACGTGTTCTTCGTCGTCGGCGCCGAGCGGCTCGACCCCGAGCTGGCCCGCCGCTGGGGCAAGGGCCGCAAGGCGCTCTTCAACGCCTACGGACCCACCGAGGTCACGATCAACTCCGTGACCTGGCACTACGACGAGGACGACCAGGGACCGCTGCCGATCGGCCGCCCCGACCCGAACGTCCGCGCCTACGTCCTGGACGGCGGGCTCCAGCCCGTCGGCGTCGGGGTCACGGGCGAGCTCTACCTCGGCGGACCCAGCGTGGCCCGCGGCTACCTCGGCCGCCCCGGCCTGACCTCCGAGCGCTTCGTCGCCGACCCGTTCGGCGCGCCGGGGGAGCGGATGTACCGCACGGGCGACCTCGTGCGCTGGCGGCCCGACGGACAGATCGTGTTCCTCGGCCGCGTCGACCACCAGGTCAAGGTCCGCGGCTTCCGCGTCGAGCTGGGCGAGATCGAGTCCACGCTGACCCGCCACCCCGACGTCCGCGCCAGCGCGGTGATCGTGCGCGAGGACCGCCTCGTCGGCTATCTCATCCCGACCGACGGCGCCGACCTGGACGTCGCGCAGGTGCGCGAGTACCTGGCGGGCGAACTCCCCGACCACATGGTGCCCACGGCGTACGTGGAGATCGACCACCTGCCGCTGTCCCCCGGCGGCAAGCTCGACCCCACCGCGCTGCCCGCGCCCGAGACCGCCACCGCCGAGCGCCGCGAGCCCGCCACCGAGGCCGAGGCGATCCTGCTCGGCGTGTTCCAGGACGTCCTGGGCACCGAGGACATCGGGCCCGACGACGACTTCTTCACCATCGGCGGCGACAGCATCGTCTCGCTCCAGGTGGTCTCCCGCGCCCGGCGCAGGGGCCTCGGCCTGACCGCGCGGGACGTCTTCGAAGGGGAGACGGTCGCCGGCATCGCGGCACGGGCCCGCGCCCTGGACGGCGGCACGGCACCCGCGACGGGCGACGCGCCGCTGACCCCGATCATGAAGGACCTGCTGCGCCGCGCGGGCACCGCGGCGGACGGGTTCTGCCAGTGGGTGGAGATCTGTGTCCCGCCGGGCGGCGACGAGCCGACCTGGCGGGCCGTGCTCGACGCCCTCCTGGCCCGGCACGACGTGCTGCGGGCCCACTTGGTCGACGACGCGCTGCGCGTGCCGGAGGCCGGTGCCGTCACCGGCGCCGACGTCCTGACCCGGGTACCGGCGACGGACGACCTGCGCGCACTGATCGCCTCCCGCGTCACCGAGGTCCTCGACGCGATGGACCCCCGCACGGGACCGCTGCTGCGCGCCCTGTGGGTGGACGCCGGGCCTCAGCGCCCGGGCAGGCTCGTCCTGATCGCCCACCACCTGGTCGCCGACGGCGTCTCCTGGCGCGTCCTGCTCGACGACGTCGAGCACGCCTACTCGGGCGGCACGCTGACCCGGCACGGTCAGTCGTTCGTCGGCTGGGCGCGGTCCCTGCGCGAGGCCGACCGGCGGGCCGAACTGCCGCACTGGCAGCGGATGACCGCCACCAAGGCGCTCACCGCACCGCTCGACCCCGCACGGGACACCGCGGCCACCGCCGCGCACCACGAGCTCTGGCTCGGCGCGGACGCGACCCGTGCCCTGGTCACGACGCTGCCCGCCGCCTACCGCACCACCCCGGACGCCGTGCTCCTCACCGCGCTCGCCCAGGCGGTCGAGGCCTGGCGCGGCACGCCGGAGCTGCTCGTCGCACTGGAGAGCCACGGCAGGCCCACGCAGGTCGACCTCTCCCAGACGGTGGGCTGGTTCACCGCCGTCCACCCGATTCGGCTCGACGCGGGCGACGACGTCCGCGCGGTCGGCGAGCGGCTGCGCGCCCAGGGCGACGGCCTCGGCCACGGCATCCTCACCTCGGCCGGTCTCCTCGACCCCGTGGAGCCCGAGGTCGCCTGGAACTACCTCGGGCAGTTCCCCGGCGCCCCGACCGAGGAGACGCCGTGGCAGCCGGCCCCGGACGCCGACCCGCTCGGCTCCGGCGGCACCGGCGGGATGCCGCTGCCGCACAGCCTGATGGTCAACGCCCTGGTGCGCGACGACGCGCTCGGGATCCGGATCACCTGGCCGTCGGCGCTGTTCACCGGCGCCGAGATCGAGGAGCTCGCCGGGCACCTGCGCACCGCGGCCGAACGCACCGCCGCCGCACCGGAGATCAGCGCGCTCGGCGGCGACCGCCCGGTCGCCGAGGTCCAGCCGCTCACCCCGCTCCAGGAGGTGATGCTGCGGCACTCGCGCACCGAGCGCCCCGACCCGTACACCGTGCAGTCGACGTTCTCGCTCGCCGGGCCGCTCGACGTCGACGCCCTGCGGGGCGCGGGCGGCGACCTGCTGGCCCGTCACCCGAACCTGGGCGCCGTGTTCCCCGCCGGCCTCGCGGTGATCCCCAAGGAGCCGCTGCCGGACTTCCGGGTGACCGACGGCCCCGCCGACGAGGTCCTCGCGGCCGATCTGGCCGAGCCGTTCGACCTCACGGAGGGTCCGCTCGTACGGCTGACCGTGATCCGTCGCGGTGCCGAACTCTGCGACCTGGTGCTGACCACGCACCACGTGCTCTCCGACGGCTGGTCGGCGCCGCGCATCCTCACCGAGCTGTTCACCCTCTACACCGCACGCGTCCAGGGCCGAGAGGCGGACCTGCCCGCACCGGTGCCGTTCGCCGACTACCTGAACTGGCGCGCCGGGAACGAACCCGAACTCGGGGCCTGGGCCGCCGAGTTGGCGGGTCTGCCCGAGGGCGACTACCTGGTGGGCGACGTCGATCCCGGCCCCGCCTGGCAGGAGCCCGAGCTCATCACGTTCGACGCGGACCTCGTGTCCGGGCTGACCGACCTCGCCGCACGGCGCGGCCTGACGCCCAACACGCTGGTGCAGGGCGCCTGGTCGGTGCTGCTCGCCCGGCGCTCAGGGCGTACGGACGTCTGCTTCGGCGCGATGGTCGCCTGCCGCCCGCCGGAGCTGGAGGGCGTCGAGGAGATCATCGGTCTGCTGGCCAACACCGTTCCCGTACGGGCACGTCTGGACGGCACGCTCGCCGAGACGCTCGCGGACCTGCAGGCCCGGCAGCGGACGCTGGTCGAGCACCACCATGTCGCGCTCACCGACCTGGAGCGGCTGACCGGCCGGGCGAGGCTCTTCGACAGCCTCGTGGTCTTCGAGAACTACCCGGTCGACCCGGACCGCCTGCGCGAACCCGCCCCCGGCCTCACGGTCGTCGGCACCCGCTTCCGCGAGTCCACCCACCACCCGGTGACCCTGACGGTCATGCCGGACGGCGACGGCTGGACGGGCGTGCTCGCCCGGCGCGCCGGAGTGGAGGTCGCCGGGCTCGCGGAGGAACTCCTCGCCGTGCTCCGCTCCCTGGGCGGCCACCTCGACGACGCCGTGCGCGACCTCCTGGAGCGAGCGTGAGCGAGAAGGTCGCACCCCCGCCCGCGCGGGTGGACGCGCCGCTGCTGCGGATCGCGTTCATCCTCGTGCTCGGCACGTTCATGGCCACGATCGACGCCACGATCGTCAGCGTCGGCATCGACACCCTCTCCGAGGAGTTCGGCGCGTCCGTCGCCGAGATCCAGTGGGTGTCCACCGCCTACCTGCTCGCGGTGGTGGGCGCCGTGCCCGCGTCGGGCTGGCTCGCCGACCGCTTCGGCGGCAGGCGGACCTGGCTCGTCGCCGTCGGCGTGTTCCTGCTCGGCTCGCTGCTGTGCGCGCTGGCCTGGTCGGCGACCAGCCTCATCGTGTTCCGGGTGATCCAGGGCCTCGGCGGCGGACTGCTTCCCGCCACGGGGCAGGCGCTGCTCGCCCGGATCGCGGGACGCGAGCGCACCGGACGGGTGATCAGCGTCGTCTCGGTCGTGCCGCTGCTTTCCCCGGTGCTCGGCCCGCTGGTCGGCGGCACCATCCTCGGGGTCGCGCCCTGGCCGTGGCTGTTCCTGGTCAACCTGCCGATCGGCGCGGCCGCGATCCTGCTGGCCCGCCGTCATGTGCCGGTGGTGCCGCCCTCGCCGCGGCGGACGGCGTTCGACCTGCGCGGCGCGGCGCTGCTCTCGCCCGGCCTCGCGGTCCTCGTGTACGGCCTGACCGAGGTCGCCCACGGCCGCACCCTGCCCGCCGTGATCGGCATCGTGGCGGGCCTGGCGATGCTGGTCGGGTTCGCCGTGCACGGACTGCGGACCAGCGGCACACCGCTGGTCGACCCGCGCCTGTTCGCCCGGCCGCCCTTCGGCGCCGCCGCCCTCGCGCTGCTCGTCCTGGGCGCTTCGGTGTTCGGCACGATGTTCCTGCTGCCGCTGTACTTCCAGACGGGCCGCGGCCTGACGGCCTGGGAGGCGGGTCTGCTGCTCGCCCCGCAGGGCATCGGCGCGGCGGCCGGCTCGGTCCTGGTGAACCGCACGATCGACAAGGTCGCGCCCCGCACCCTGGTCGTCACCGGCATCGCGCTGATCCTGGTGGGCACGGTCCCGTTCACCCAGCTCGGCCACGACCCGGCGGACGCCGTGATCGCCGCGGCGCTCGCGGTCCGCGGCGTCGGGATGGCCATGATCGGCGCGCCCGTCATGAACATCGTCTACAGCCGCATCGAGCCCGCGCAGATCCCGCGCGCGGCCGGAGCGCTCAACCTCCTGAACACGGTGGGCGGTTCGCTGGGCACCGCGGCACTCGCCGTGGTCCTGGAGCAGCGGCTGACGGCCCGCGGGGCGGACGTCTCCTGGGCGTTCGCCGACACCTTCTGGTGGGTCCTCGGCTTCTGCCTGCTCGCCGCGGCGGGCGCCACGCGGCTGCCCCGCACGCACGCCGGGAAGTCCTGACGCCGCGACCCGCCCGACCGGGTCAGCCGGAGGCCCCCGTGACGCTCGACCCGTCGCGGGGGCCTTCTGCGCGGAAGCATCCGGCAGCGAGCCGATGGGCGGGGTGGGGCCGGGCTCAGTCGGCCGGCTTGCCGGGCTCGTCGTGCGTCGAGCAGTGGATGCCGCCACCCCCGGAGGCGATGGTGTCGATCCGGACCGGTACGATGTCGCGCTCGGGGAAGTGCTCCCGCAGGATGCTCTCGGCCCGCTTGTCGGCCTTGCGGTCCCCGAACTCCGGCATGAACACGGAGTCGTTGGCGACGTAGAAGTTCGCGTACGACGACACGAAGTCGTCGCCCTCGCCGGTGATCTCGTACAGGTCGGGCTGCGGCAGATCGATCACCTCGAAGGGCCTGCCCTTGGCGTCCGTCGCCTTGCTGAGCACGGCCTTCGCCTGGTCGGCCGAGCGGGACCAGGAGTCGGCGGGCGTGTCGGGGTGCGCCCGGTCGAGCAGCACCACGCCAGGTGCGGTGAACCGTACGAGGCTGTCCACATGCGCGTCGGTGATGTCCTGGCCGCGCACGCCCGCGAGCCAGATCACCTTCTTGATGCCCAGGGTCTGCTTGAGCTCGGCCTCGATCCGGTCCCGGCTCTTCCCGCGGTTGCGGTTGTCGTTGACGATCGAGCTCTCGGTGACGAGGAGCGTGCCCTCGCCGTCGGTCTCGAAGGACCCGCCCTCGGAGACCAGGGGCGCCTTCCTGCGCGGGATGTCGTACTTCTCCAGGAGAGCGCGGCCCACCTGGGCGTCGTGGGGGTGCTCCTGCTTGCCGCCCCACCCGTTGAAGTTGAAGTCGACGCCGGTGACCTTGCCGTCGTCCTCCACGAAGACGGGCACGGTGTCGCGGGCCCACAGGTCGTCGACGGCCAGCGGGATCACCTCGACGTCGCGCCCGCACGCCTTCCGGGCCGCCTTCACCTGGTCGGGCCGGGCCATCATCACGACGTACTCGTACTCCGCGATGGCACGGGCGATGCGGGCGATGTCCTCGCGTACGGAGGGGAGGTCCGTCTCCCACACCGACTCCAGGGCGGGCCACGACATGAAGGTCCGCGCGTGGCTCTCCCACTCGGCACCCATGCGCAGGCCCTTGGCGGCGGGGGCATCGGCGCCGGTGGCCTCGGCGCCGGTGGTGCACGCGGAGCCCCCGAGGACGACGGCGCCGATGCCGGCGAGGCCCCTGAGAGCCGAGCGGCGGGAGGGGAGAAGAGGGGACACGGTGAGCTCCGATCAGCGTGTGAGAACAAGTTAGCCGTCGGGGCCGGGTGGTGCGCGGCGGGCGCTCGTCCAGCTCTTCGACCTCCTCGACTGTGACACGGACTGAAAATTCAGTCAAAGATGTCCTCGACCGTACGTCGTACGAGATCACCGGGCCGGATGCCGCCGGGTAGGGTTCGGACGCATGGCGCCTCGCACCACTCAGATCCTGGAAGCCGCCGCACGGCTGATCGCCCGTAGGGGCGTCCGCGGCCTGCGCGTCGAAGAGCTCGCCGCCGAGGCGGGCGTCTCGACCGGGCTCATTTACTACCACTTCAAGGACCGCACCGGGATCCTGCGGCACACGCTGGAGTTCATCAACGACCGCGCCGAGCGCTACACCACCGGCCGTGCGTTGGATGCCGAACCGCTGTCCCCCCGCGAGGAGTTGGAGGAGGTGCTCCTCCTGGAGCTGCAGGATGCCCCGGAGGTGAGGGAGAACAGCTCCGCCTGGGGGGAGCTGCGGGCGAGCGCGGTCTTCGACGAAGTGCTGCGGGAGGACCTCGCGAGGGCGACCCTGGTGTGGGTCCAGGAGGTGGCGGCCCTGCTCGGCCGGGTGCGGCCGACCGCCCCCGCGCCCGCCCTGGCCGCGGCGGGGGAGCGGCTCACCGCCCTGCTCGAAGGGCTCAGCATGCGCTGGCTCAGCGGCGGGCTGCACATCGACCATGCGCGGGATCTGATGCGCGGGGCCATCGATGCCGAGCTGGCGCTGCTGGGGGAGAAGTAGTCGGCCACGACTGAAAATCTGGTCAGCATGTGCTGGTCGGTGGAAGTCCGAGGTGGCGCAGCCTGGCTGATTTCCCCCTTGCCGACGCCGGGGTGCGGCGTTAGGCAGGGGCCTGTTTCATCGCTCAATAAGGTTAGGCTAACCTCTGCGGCGTGCATGTAGGCGATGAGACCACCGCGGCCACGGGCCCCCAAGGTCATGAACTCTCGGCCACGGGCGTCACCGTGGCGTACGACGGCGTCGACGTCGTCCACGACGCCTCGATGACGCTGCGGCCGGGCGAGGTGACCGTCCTCGTGGGCCCGAACGGCAGCGGCAAGTCCACCCTGCTGCGCACGCTCGCACGGCTGCAGCGGGCCAGGACCGCCACGCTCGTCATCGACGGCGACACCGACGGCCTGGCCCTCGGCCCCCGCGAGTTCTCTCGCCACGTCGCCCTGCTCACGCAAGGGCGCCCCACCCCCAGCGGCCTGACGGTCCGGGACGTCGTCGAGTTCGGGCGCTACCCGCACCGGGGCCGCTGGGGCAGGGCCGACCCCGGAGGGCGGGCCGCCGTCGACCGCGCGCTCGCCATGACCGGCGTCGCCGACCTCGCCGAACGCGGGGCCGAGCACCTCTCCGGCGGACAGCTCCAGCGCGTCTGGCTCGCCGGCTGCCTCGCCCAGGAGACCGGCGTACTCCTGCTCGACGAGCCAACGAACCACCTCGACCTGCGCTACCAGGTCGAACTCCTCGACCTCATGCGGGACCTGGCGGACGATCACGGCATCGCCGTCGGAGCGGTCCTGCACGACCTCGACCAGGCCGCGGCCGTCGCCGACCGGATCCTCCTGCTCGACGCGGGACGGATCGTCGCGGACGGCGAACCCGAGGACGCCCTGACGCCGGAGCGGCTCACCGACACGTACGGCATCCGCATCGAAGTCGACTCCGACCCCCTCACCGGCCGCCTGCGCACCCGCGCCATCGGCCGCCACCACTCGCGAAGCGAAAGGCTCAGCACCACCTCATGAGACGCCTCCTGATCACCGCGGCGGCCGCCACCACCGCGGCCCTCGCCCTGACGTCCTGCGGCACCACCGAGCCCGCCGCCGACGACGCGAAGAAGAACGCCGAGTCGATCACCCTCACCGACGGCACCGGCACGAAGGTGAAGCTGAACGGCCCCGCCAAGAAGGTCGTCGGCACCGAGTGGAACGCCGTCGAGAGCCTGATATCCCTGGGCGTCGAGCCGACCGGCGTCGCCGACGTCAAGGGCTACAAGACGTGGGACACCGCCGTCCCGCTGAAGAACGACCCCAAGGACGTCGGCACGCGCGGCGAGCCGAGCATGGACACCATCGCGTCCCTGAAGCCCGACCTCATCATCGCGACGACCGACCTGCCGGCCGCCGCCGTGAAGCAGATGCGCAAGATCGCCCCGGTCCTCAACCTGCGCCCCGCCGACGCCGCGGACCCGATCGGCCAGATGACGAAGAACCTCGACCTCCTGGCCGAGGCCACCGGCACCACCGAGCGGGCCACGAAGCTCAAGAAGGACTTCGAGGCGAAGCTCGCCGAGGGCAAGAAGGCACTCGCCGACGCCGGACGCGGCGGCGCGAAGTTCGCCTTCGCCGACGGCTACGTCACCGGCAACCAGACCTCGATCCGCCCGTACACCAGCGGCTCGCTGATCGGCGCCGTCAACGAGAAGCTCGGCCTGAAGAACGACTGGTCGGTCAAGGGCGACAAGGCGTACGGCCTCGGCTCCACCGACGTCGAGGGCCTGACGAAGCTCGACAAGGACGTGCGGTTCGCCTACATCGGCAACGACGACGACAAGGGCAGCAACCCCTTCACCGGTGTCCTGAAGAAGGACAAGGTCTGGACGTCCCTGCCGTTCGTGAAGAAGGGCAACGTGCACCGGCTGCCCGACGGCATCTGGATGTTCGGCGGCCCCGAGTCGATGAACAACTACGTCGACTCGGTCGTCGAGGCACTGAAGAAGTAACACCATGGCCGTCACCGCAACCACCCCCGCCACCCGTCCGTCGACAGCCGCCTCCCGTACGGGCGCGGCCGCGGTGACGGCCGCACTGGTCCTCCTCGTCGCCGCGCTCGCGGTCGTGGACATCACACAGGGCACGGCAGCCGTCGGCCCCTCCGAGGTGTGGAAGGCGCTCACCGGCAGCGCCGACACCTCCGACGCGTCCGTCGTCGTCGCGTCCCGGCTGCCGCGGATGACCGCGGGGCTGCTCGTCGGCGCAGTCCTGGGCATGGCCGGGGCCGCCCTGCAGGCGGTCAGCCGCAACGTCCTCGCCTCGCCCGACACGCTCGCCGTCAACGCGGGCTCCTACGTGGCACTCGGCATCGCGGCCGCCACCGGCGTCTCGCTGCCGTTCCTCGCCTCCTCCGGCATCGCCTTCGTCGGCGGTCTCGCCGCGGCGGCCGTGGTCCTCGGCCTCTCGGGGCTCGGCGCGGGCACGGTCCGCCTCGTCCTCGCGGGCAGTTCCCTGACCCTCGGCCTCCTGGCCGTCACCGAGGGCCTGCTCCTGCTGTTCCCGCACGAGACGGAGGGCCTCTACAAGTGGAACCAGGGGAGCATCGCGCAGAACGGCTTCGACGGCGTCCTGCAGATGCTGCCGATCGCCGTCGTCGGCCTGGTCGGTCTGATCCTGATCGCCCGCAGGGTCGACGCGCTGGCCCTCGGTGACGACGCCGCGCACGGCGTCGGCGTGCCCGTCCGCTCCACCCGCGTCGTCGCCGTCGTGCTCGCCGCGCTGCTCTCCACCGCGGCCGTCACCCTCGCCGGGCCCGTCGGCTTCGTCGGACTGTGCGCGCCCGCGCTCGTCCGCCCGCTCGCCCGCAGGTTCCGTACCTTCACCCGGTCCCGCGCGCGGCTGCCGTTCGCGGGCCTGACCGGCGCGGCCCTGGTGCTCGGCTCCGACGTGCTGCTGCGCGCCGTCGTGCCCTCGGACACGGCGGTCGCCGTGCCCACCGGCGTCGTCACCAGCCTGGTCGGCGCCGTCTTCCTGATCGTCATGGCCGCGCGGGCCAAGGACACGGCGGGTGCCGCCCCCGACGACCGGCTGCGCATCCGCGGCAGGACCGCCTTCGTCGTCACGACCGTCGTCCTGGTGGCCGTCCTGATCGGCCTGGCCATCGCCGCCGTGCTCGTCGGCGACAGCAAGCTGCTCCTCGGCGACGTGGTCAACTGGGCGCAGGGCAGGGCCGGTCAGACCGTGTCCTTCGTCCTGGACACCCGGGTGCCGCGCGTCACCGCCGCCCTGCTCGCCGGTGCGGCGCTCGCCCTCGCGGGCACGCTCATCCAGGCCGTGACGCGCAACCCCCTCGCCGAACCGGGCGTTCTCGGCGTGACCAACGCCGCCGCGGTGGGCGCCGTCCTGCTGGTGACGACCGTGCCGACCGCCGGTTCGTGGAGCATCGCCGCGGGCGCGTTCGCGGGCGCCGCGATCGGCTCGGTCGTCGTCTTCGGCCTCGCGGCGCGGGGCGGGTTCCAGCAGAACCGCCTCGTCCTCGTCGGCTTCGGCGTCGCCACGGGGTCCACGGCGATCATCAGCATGCTGATCATCCTCACCGACCCTTTCAACGCGACGAAGGCGCTGACCTGGCTCGCGGGCTCCACCTACGGGCGGACCCTGCCCGACGTGGTGCCCCTCGCGATCGTCCTCGTCGTGGGCCTGGCCCTCGCGGTCACCCGGCGCACCGAACTCGACCTCGTCTCCCTCGACGAGGACACTCCGCGGCTGCTCGGCCTGAACCTGAGCCGCGGCCGCCTCGGCTTCCTCGTCCTCAGCGTCCTGCTGAGCGCCACGGCCGTGGCCGCCGCGGGCACGATCGGCTTCGTCGGCCTCGTCGCACCGCACGCGGCCCGCGCCCTGGTGGGGCGTCAGCACGCGCGGGTGGTGCCGGTCGCCGTGCTCCTCGGCGCGATCCTCGTGTGCACCGCCGATCTGGTGGGCCGCACGGTGATCGCACCGGCCCAGCTCGGCGCCGGCCTCATGACGGCCGTGATCGGTACGCCGTACTTCCTCTACCTGCTCGTTCGCAGCCGCCGCTAGCCGACCGTCGGCAAGGGGCGGTTCGCCCGGGTTTTGTCACGTGCGTGGCTAGACCTCCGCCCCTCGCCGGTTCACGGTGGTCCCTCCTGACCGACCCATGCGAGCGGAGGGACCCAGCGATGGAACGAAGACGATTTGTGGCGGGGACGATCGGTGCCTTGTCGGGGATCGCGCTCACCGCGGGCACGGCACGGGCCGACGCGCCCCCACCCCGCGCGCCAGGCTGGCAGCCCGTCCCGGCACCCGGCAGCAACCCGCCCGCGCAACTGCGCCGCATCGCCGTCGCGGGACCCCGGCTGGCCTGGGCCGTCGGCGAGGAAGCACCCGCCCCCACGTCGCAGGTACGGGCGCTGGCCATGGTCTGGGACGGCAGCACCTGGACGAAGACCGACCTGTCCCACCTGACGTACACGGGCCGCCTGGGCGACGTCGCCGGGGTCTCGGCCCGTGCCGCGTGGAGCGTCGGTCTGCCCACCGGGGACGCGAGCCCCCTGCTGCGCTGGGACGGAACCACCTGGCGCGAGGTCGACTACCCCGGCAGGGGCGAACCGGGCGTCAGGCTGCTGGCGTTGGCGGTCGGCCGCGACCGGCGGGTGTGGATCAGCGGCACCAAGGACGGCGCGGCCCGCCTGCTGCTCCGCGAAGGGCGGCGGTGGCGGTGGCTCGACCCGCTGCCGGTCCCGAGCGCCAACCTGTACCGGGTCGTGGCACGCACCCCGAACGAGATCTGGGCGTGCGGCGACCAGGCGTCGGGCTGGGGATGGTCGGGCCTCGTGGCCCGCTGGAACGGGACCTGGACGGTCCTGCCCCCGATCACGGGCCTGCGTCTGGGCATCGCCGACGTGCACGCCGCCGCCGAGGACGACGTCTGGGCGGTCGGCACCGAGGCCGGCGCGGGCGGCCCACCCGGACGCCCCGGCAACCCCGCCCTCGCCCACTGGGACGGCACGGCCTGGACGCGGGTCGAACCCCCCTTCACCATCGGCGCGTTGAGCGGCATCGCGGGCGACGCGAAGGGCCGCGCCGCGTGGATATCGGGCTGGAACCACCAGGACCAGAGCCGCAGTACGTATCTGCGCAGGGACGGCGACACCTGGACCATGGTCCGGGGCCCCGCGGGCCCGGCGCCCGCCCCGTACCTCAACGACGTGACGCGCGTGCCCGGCACCGGAGACTTCTGGGCGGCGGGCATGACGAGCCCCAGTCCGTACCCGCCGACGCAGGCGTACACGGAACGCCTCGTCACCTGACGCGTCGCGACGCCAGGTGGCCCGGCCGCCCGCGCCGAGCGGTCCCGCCCGCGGGCGGGGGAAGCGGAGGCGGGCGAGGCGGGTGACGACGGGCGGCAGCAGGGCCCGCCCCGCCTGGGCCGGGCGTACCCGGGCAGGGGCGTGGCCGGTCGTACGACGCCGCTTCGCGGTGTGCCAACTCGACCCCGTCCGGCGCCGTTGGAGCCTCGTCGTGCGCGGTGCCACGCTGCTGGCGCCGGTGCCGCACACGGCGTACTGGCCACGTCGCTGTGGATGTACTACGGGGGCGATGTGGTGGAGGCCGCGCCGGCCGTGGCACTGGGCGTGACGTGGTACGACGCCGCAGGACGTGCGCGAGCCAGGGCGCGAGGTGGCCGATTGCGTACGACGGCGGCCGCCGCGTCGGTTCCACTCCGCGAGGCCGGGTACTCGCCGCCGCCCGGGACCCGGCCCCCAGCCGAAGAGACCGGCCCCCGAGCCGAGGAGACCCCATGGGCTTCAACCCTCTCGACCACCAAGGCATCCCCCTGGACCGCCAACTGCGCACCTGGCGGGAGCTCGACGTCGAGCCCGTCGACCCCGACCACGGCGACCCGTACACCAAGTGCCGGATCATCGCGATGAACGGCATCGAGGTGGAGGCGGTCCTCTTCAGCCACCAGTTCGCCCGGCACTGTCCCGATCCCGAGGTCAAACGGCAGCTGGCGGAGGTCCGTTACATCGAGCAACAACAGCAGAAGGCCGTCAACTGGCTGCTGCCCGGCCTCGCGTCGGTGCTCGAGACGACGATCTCCTACGAACAGGTGGCGGTCGACCTCACCGGATGGATCGCCCGCCACGAGCCCGATCCCCGTCTGAAGCAGGCGTACGAGTTCGGGGTCCTGGAGGACTTCGACCACCTGTACCGGTACGCCAACCTCTACGAGATGATCGAGCACCGCAAGGCGGAGTCGATCGTCGACGGGCTCACCGAGGTGATGCCGGGTCGGCCCACCAAGTTCCACCACCGCCACCCGGCCGACAACGTGCGTGATCCCTACGACCGCACGGCGGTCGACCCGATCTCGCGCCTGCACGCGCTGACGATCATGGCGGCCGAGCAGCAGACCATGAACTTCTACATGAACGTCGGCCCCCAGTACATGGAGCCGATCGCCCGTCAGCTCTACCAGGAGATCGGGCTGGTCGAGGAGGAGCACGTCACCCACTACGAATCGCTGGTCGACCCGGGCGAGACGTGGTGGGAGCAGCTCGTGAACCACGAGTACAACGAGTGCTATCTGTACCACTCCTTCATGGCGCAGGAGCCCGACCCGAAGGTGAAGACGATCTGGGAGCTCCACCTGAACATGGAGCTCGAACACCTGCGTATCGCCTGCGACCTGATGCGGCGTCATGACGGCCGCGACGCACGGGAGATCCTCGCGCCGGAGCTGCCGAACATCCTGACCTTCGAGCAGAACAAGCAGTTCGTACGCGATCTCCTCGACACCCAGATCGACCTGACCACCCTGGGCGCGGGCTACGTCAGGGACGCCCACGAACGCTTCGGGAAGCTGCAGGAACGGATCCACGGCGGGGAGGAGCCGCCGAGCGAGCGCGTGATGGCCCAGCACCGGGAGCTGTTCGGCCGCGAGTACCGCGTGGAGACGGACGGGGCACACCCCGACGTCGCCTCGCGGGAGAGGAGCTGAGATGGCCGGGATCGCGGCGAGCGACGCCGATGTGGTCGCCCTGCTCATGCGCCAGCACGGTGACATCCGCAATCTCTTCGACGAGGTCGAACGGACGGCCGGGGACGAGCGGCGGGCCGCGTTCCGCAGCCTGGTGCGAATGTTGGCCGTCCACGAGACGGCCGAGGAGGAAGTGATCCACCCGTTCACCCGCACGTCCGTGCCGGACGGCGCGCACATGGTGGACGAGCGGCTGGCCGAGGAGCGGGAGGCGAAGGAACTCCTGTCGCGCCTCGACGGCATGGACACGGACGACCCGAAGTTCCTGCCCGAACTGCTGACGCTGCGCACGGAGGTGATGAAGCACGCCCGGTCCGAGGAACGCTACGAGTTCACCCGCATACGCCGCCACGCGGACAAGGCCCGACTGGCCTCGATGGCCACGGCGGTGCGCACGGCCGAGGCCATGGCCCCCACGCGCCCCCACCCCGGCACCGAGTCCGCGGCCAGGAACCTGGCGCTCGGCCCGATCAGCGCCCTGGTCGACCGCACCCGGGACGCGGTGCGCAAGGCCCTGGGCAAGGACGGGTGACCGCCGCCGCGGCCGTACTCCGGTGCGGGACCGGCTGAACGACGGCACGACGGGGCAGGAATCGTGCCATGCGTACCTCCAGGAAAAGAAGCAGGGCCTCGCGGCTGCTCGCCGGACTCGGTGCCGCCGCGCTCGTGGTCACCGCACTCACCGGAGCGCGGGCCACCGCCGGCGAAGCGGCCGCGCCGGCCGAGGCCGAGCCCAACGACGCACCCGGATACCTGCAGGTCTACGACGCCAACGTGGAGAACCTGCCGACGTCCGACGAGACGTCGCCGCCCCAGTGCGCGGGCGACTGGCACGACCTCATGTACTACATGCGCACCCAGGAGTTGAAGCCGGACGTCTATCTCGTCCAGCAGCTCAACAACAAGGCGCAGCTGGACCTCCTCCTGGAGCGGATGGAGACCCACTTCGGGGAGAAGTACTCGGGTGTGCTCGCCGAGAACGACCCGGTGCCCTCCGACCAGAGCGCGGGCGGCGAGTGCTGGAACTACAAGAAGCGCCAGACCAACGCGGTGATCTGGCGCACCGACCGGCTCGAACTGCTCAAGTCCGCGTCGCCGGACAACCGTTGGCAGGCCCAGAACTGGGACGGCTCCACCTGCGTCAACAACGACCAGGCGCGCACCAAGGGCGTCAAGGCCCTGCTGCGCGACCGCGTCTCGGGCAAGACGGTCACCGCGGCGTCGTTCCACTGGCCGACCGTCAAGCACGGCGGCGGCCCGTGCACCGTCTCCAACATCGAGGAACTGTCCGCCGAGTTGACCGAGGACGGCTACGACAGCGACCCGACGCACGGCGCGACCGACCTGTACGTGGCCGGCGGTGACACCAACGCGCACGAGAAGAAGGACGGTGCCTGGCACCCCTGGTACGCGGCGGCGAACGCGGACATCGGCGGCAGGCTCGGCTTCCGTGACGCCGTGTACGCCGACTGCGCCACCCGGCCCGATCCCGACGGCTGCCGTGCGGACCGGTGGACGCTGATCACCGAGTCCCACCGGCGGGTCGACTACCTCCTCGGCCGGAAGCCGGGCGGCGCCCTGCCCACGATGACCGACGTGGTCGTCCCGACGTTCGACGAGGGCGACCGGGCCGACGAGGTGATCACGGGCGACGGCGACAACAACGCGCTCGACTACTCCGACCACCGCGCGGTCGGGGCCCGTGTGCACTACTGATGAACTGAGCCGGGTGCCCGGAGGGCAACGTCCCCTCCGGGCACCCGACATGACCCCGTACGGCCCAGAGGGATCAGACCCGGTCGGCCGCGATCAGGACGTACTGGAAGGAGCCGTCCTTGTAGGAGTTGATGAACGCCTCCTCGATCCCCGTCACCAGCGACGACGTGGCCCGCAGCTCCCAGTACGGCAGCGTGTCGGGCGTGAGGTCGATGACGGCCTGCGGCACTAGGCGGTTGTCCGCCATGGCGCGCAGGTACTCCCGGCGCGAGTGGATGTTGCACTCGAAGTGCGCGTTGATCTGGGAGACCCACTTCGAGGGCTGGCCGTAGCGCGGATTCCAGCAGCCGGTGATGGTCACGTAGCGACCGCCGACCGCGAGGACGCGGGAGTGTTCGGCGAAGAGGTCGTCCAGGTCGACGTACATGCTCGACTCGTTGTTCCACGAGGCCGCGGCCTGCCCGGTCTCGAAGGGCGTGGCGAGCATGTTGCAGACGCGGGCGCGCACATGGTCCTGGATGCGGAGTTCACGGGCACGCCGGTTGGCGAACTCGGCCTGCTTGGCCGAGAGCGTGACTCCTTCGACCGTGCATCCGAAGCGCTGGTGCGCCATCACCATCGAGCCGCCGCGCCCGCAGCCGGCGTCCACCAGCGTGTCGTCGCGCCCGATGTCGCCGAGGTGCTCCAGGAGCAACTCCGCCTGCGCGGACTCCAGTCGGTGCAACTCGGCGATCAGCTTCTTCTCGCTCTCGCTGTCCTCGGGGTCGCCGAGGGCGGCGTGATCGACGTCGCCGATGCCGTAGTGGTGGTGGTAGAGACCGTCGACGTCGCCGAGCCGCAGGTTCACGGGTCGGGCCTCCCCGTCCCAGTAGCGGGCGATGTCCCCCTGGTACGGCGTCGCCGGGCCGGGGATCCGCAGGGGGGTGCCGGTGGGGGCGCTGAGTTCGGTGTGGGTCACAGAGGAATCCATTCTCTTACCAGAAGTCGGGCAGGCTGTAGCGGTAGGTGTTCGTCTGGTGCCAGTAGTGGTTGCCGTCGACCCACGCGGCCACGCCGCGCAGGAAGCGCTGCACGCTCGGGACGGGGCACGCGGCGGCCAGGGACGCGGCTTCGCTCTCGAAGTCGCGCATGAGGTCGTTGTGGACCTCGACCGACTTCAGATACGCGTCCCGGTCGGAGAGGCCCTCGCGTTCGGCGATCACGACGGGCAGGTTCAGGTGCCGCCCCGGAGCGTCGAGTTCCTTCGTGTACGAGTACAGGTCGTTCACGATGGTCGTCGCGTTCCCCGCGAGCGCGATGACCTTCTGCATGGCCGGCTGGGCGTGCAGGTCCATCGGCAGTTCGTAGCCGCCGACGGTGTCGGTGATGGTGGGGCAGGGGCGGAAGTTGTTGAACTGGCGCATCGCCAGGTACTCCCACACCTCGGGTACGTGGTCCAGCTGGGCCCAGGCGGCCTCGGCGAGGTAGCCGAGGTGCAGCCGTGCCATGTCGTGCCGGAACCGGTCGGCCTGGGCGGGGGTGCCCGTCCGGACGAAGTACTCCATGGCGGAGCGGTAGGCGCGCCGGGGCGCGTCCGCGTGGAGGGACTCGGCCCACTGCGGCTGGTACTCCGGCGTCGTGTGCACGGGGTCGAGGGCGGTGTGCGCGAGGAGCAGGCGGCCGCCGAGGCCGATGGGTGAGCCGCCGTGGTCCTCGCAGTAGCAGTCGTCCACCGCGTTCTCGGCGACCATCAGGCGGGTGGCGATCATCAGGTGGTCGATCGTGGGCGCGTCCGGATGGCAGGCGACCATGTAGCGGCCCACGGAGAAGCCGTCGAACTGGTCCTCCCACTCCTCCGGGTACAGGGAGACCTCGTCCAGTGCCCAGGACTTGATCCTGCGGCTGACCTCCTCGACCCGGACCGGGTCGGGCGTGGGGACCGGGTGGTGGTAGAGCCCGGGGATCGGAGTGCCTTCCTCGGCGGCCTCGGGCGGCTGCGGAGGCGGCGGTTCCTCCCGCAGGGCCAGGCGCAGCCCTGCCGTGCCCAGACCGCTGGGGCCGCGCAGGACCCGGGCCAGATCGGCGTCCGGGACGGGCGCGTCCGGCGCGGGCAGGACGGGCGGCGCGGGCAGGCTGGGCGGTGCGGGCAGGCTGGGCGGTGCGGGCACGGCCGGTGTCGTGGGCACGGCGGGCGGTGAGGCCGCGGCGGGTTGTCCGCCGACGGCGGCCGTGATGTCGCGGGCGCGGGCCGCCGCGTCGGCGAGGACGTGGGCCCCGAAGCGGGCGGCCGCCTCGGGCAGGCTCGACTGCGGTGGTGTCGGATCGGGCGCGGGCATCCAGGGCTCCTTGGTGGGGTGGGCGACCGGGTCCACTACCTGGGCCAGCGGGCGATCTGCACGTTCTCCAGGACGCCGACCGCGTCCGGCACGAGGATGGCGGCGGAGTAGTAGGTGCTGACGAGGTAGGAGGTGATCGCCTGCTCGTTGAGGCCCATGAAGCGGACCGAGAGCCCCGGCTCGTACTCGTCCGGCAGACCGGTCTGATGCAGACCGATGACGCCCTGGTTGTCCTCGCCCGTACGCATGCACAGGATCGAGCTGGTCTTCTCCTCGGTGATGGGGATCTTGTTGCAGGGGAGGATCGGGACGCCGCGCCAGGCGGGGACCTGCTGGCCGCCGAGGTCGACGTGGTCCGGGTAGATCCCGCGCGCGTTGAACTCGCGCCCGATCGCCGCGATCGCCTTGGGGTGCGCGAGGAAGAACTTGGAGCCGCGTCGACGGCAGAGCAGTTCGTCCAGGTCGTCCGGGGTCGGCGGCCCGGAGTGGGGCTGGAGGCGCTGCTTGAAGTCGGCGTTGTGGAGCAGGCCGAACTCCCGGTTGTTGACCAGCTCGTGCTCCTGGCGCTCCCGCAACGCCTCGATGGTGAGCCGGAGTTGCTCCTTCGTCTGGTCCATCGGCCCGTTGTAGAGGTCGGAGACCCTCGTGTGGATCCGCAGGATGGTCTGCGCGACCGAGAGTTCGTACTCGCGCGGCTTGAGTTCGTAGTCGACGAACGCGCCGGGCAGCTCGTGCTCACCGGTGTGGCCCGCCGACATCGCGATCTCGGCCTCGCCGCGGTGGTTCTGGCGCCGCTGGGAACGCGACCTGAACTCCTCCAAGTGGTCCCGCAGGCTCGGAGCCGTGGACAGCACGGACGCGAAGTCGGCGCGTGACAGGGTCAGCAGGGTGCCCGAGGTCTCGGCGGTGGCGGTCTGCTCCCACCGTGCGTCCTCGTCGAGCAGGGTGTGCTCGCCGAACTGGTCGCCGTCCGCGAGGACGTCCAGGGCGACCTCGTCGCCGTAACTGCCCACGGTGGTCTGGCTGATGCGGCCGTGGGCGATCAGGTGCAGCTGGTCCGCGGGGGCCCCGCGCACGACCAGCGTCTCGCCGGCGTCGAAGTCGCGCTGCACGCAACGGTCGGCGATGGCCGTGAGCACGTCCACGTCGTCGAAGCCGCGCAGCACGGCCAGTTCACCGAGTTCACGGGGGATGACCCGGACCGTGGCGCCGTCCTGGACGAACTCCACGGTCCCGTCGCCGACGGTGTAGTTCAGGCGGCGGTTCACCCGGTAGGCGCCGCCCTTGGTCTCCACCCACGGGAGCATCCGCAGCAGCCAGCGGGAGGTGATCTCCTGCATCTGCGGCGCGGACTTGGTCGTGGTGGCGAGATTGCGGGCGGCCGCCGTGCCCAGGCTGGATTGCCGGGGCGGCTCAACGCGTGTCTCCGGGCTCGAGTCAACAGTCATCGGGCGAGCTCTCCTTGGTAAAAGCAGTGACGCGCGTACGCGGACGTCACGGGACGTCACTGGGTAAATGTGAGGAAAGGTGCAGGTGAGCGGTAATCCGTCGAGATCCAGCGGAACACTAGTGGCCGCCCTGCCCGTCGGACCAAGGAAAGCCGCCGACATTAACTCGATACGATGATCGCGCCCGCGCGATGTTTGCCCGGGTACCGGCGGGATTCAGCCGTGATTCGGCGGCACGTTTCAGCTGGCCGTGACGGGCCGTTCGCGGTGTGGCACCGACGGGGCGAGGGCCCGCCGAAGCGCCGTGCACCAGGGCCGTCACGGGCGATCGGGCCCGCGAGCGCGCGCGTGCCCCCGTCGCATCCGTCCGCACGCGTCACGGCAGGCCGCACGGCGCGACGTCAGAAACGCGACGGGACCCGGCCGGAGCACGGCACGGCTGGGGCCATACTCCGTGGACCACCGTCGCGGGCATGTGCCGGGCGCGGTGGCGGACCCGCGTCGCGGGGGAGCCGAGCCGAGAGGAACAGGACCGCTCATGGCCAGGAACCAGGACAGCTCGTCGCCCGGCACCCGTTGGGGGCGTGCCGTCGTCGTCGGCGGCGGATACGCCGGCCTCGTGACCGCGCGGGTCCTCGCCGATCACTTCGCCGAGGTGCTCGTCCTGGAGCGCGACCCGGTGGGGCCGGACACCGGGGTGCATCCCCACGTCCCGCAGGGCTACCACGCGCACGCGATGCTCGCCCGGGGCGGCGACGCGCTGGAGGCGCTCTTCCCCGGACTGCGGGCGGAGCTCGCCGAGCTGGGCGCGCCCGTCTTCGACTACGGCGAGCGGATCAGCTTCCTGCTGCCGACCGGCTTCGCGCCGACCGCCCCGGTCGGCGTGTCCGTCCAGTGCTTCACCCGCGACGAACTCGAACGGCGCCTGCGGCAGCGGGTGTCGGCCCTGCCGACCGTACGGGTCCTGCCCGCGACCCGCTGCGAGACGGTCACCTCCGACACCCCTGGCCGCCTGGACCGGGTCCGCTACCGCACCGACGGCGCCGACGAGTCCGTCGACGTCACCGCCGACCTGGTCGTCGACGCCTCGGGCCGCTCCACGTCCGTGGACCGCTGGCTGGCCGACGCGCGGCTGCCGGTGTCCGCGAAGAACACCATCAAGGCGAAGATCACGTACACCTCCGCGTGCTACGAGCGCCCGCCGGGGGACACCCAGGACTTCGACGTCGCCTACCAGATGGCCTTCGCGCCCGGCGTACCGCGCGGCGGGGTGGTCCTCGCCGTGGAGCACCACCGCTGGATGTGCTCGCTGCTCGGCGTCGACGAACACGTGCCGCCCACCGACGACGAGGGCTACCTCGACTTTGCCCACAGCCTCGGCAACCCGCGCCTCGCCGAACAGATCAAGCGCGGCACCCGGCAGGGCGAGATCCACCGCTACACCAACCCCGGCAACGAGTGGCGCCTGCACCACAAGAACGCCCGCTGGCCCGAGCGCCTGATCGCCGTCGGCGACTCGCTGTGCGTGTTCAACCCGGCGTACGGACAAGGCCTCACGGTCGCCGCCCTCGAAGCGGAGCTGCTCGGCCGCCTGCTGCGCCGCCGCCGCGCCGACGCGGCGGGCCTCGACGGCCTCAGCCGCGCCTACCAGCGTGCCGCGGCCCGTGTCATCCAGGTCCCCTGGACGGTCGCCACCAGCTCGGACCTCATGTGGGCCCCCACCGGACAGCCGCTGTCGGCCCGCTTCGCCCACTGGTACAACCAGCACGTCTTCGCGCTGGCCGTACACCACCCGGACGTATGGGCCAGTTTCGTCAGGGTCCTGAACCTGTCGGCCCCACCGTCACTGCTGTTCCGGCCGGCGGTGCTCGGGAAGGTGCTGCGCCGCGTCCTCACGCGGCAGACGTACTGAATCAACCCGGCAGACGTGCTGATCCTCCGTCAGGAAGTCGGCTGTCCGGGTGGGTTGGCCTGCCAGGGCGAGGCGATGACCCCGCCCGGTTCCCATCCGTACCGTTCGAGGCGGTCCGCGGCCTCGCTGCGGCCCGCCCGGCGCATCAGGTCGACGGCGCTGTGCAGGGCGAAGACGTTGCCCGCCTCGGCGGCCCGGTGGTACCAGGCCAGTGCCTCGTCGGTGCGACCCGCCTGTTCCAGGACCTCGCTGCCCTGCCGCAGCGCGTTCGTGTCGCCCGCCTCCGCGGCCCGTTCGTACCACTCCAGGGCCTCTTCCATCCGGCCCGCCTCCTGGGAGAGCTCGGCTGCCCAGCGCAGGGCGAACGTGTCGTCCGTCTCCGCCACGCGGCGGTACGCCGCGAGGGCCTCCCGGGTCCGGCCGGCGTCCCTGAGCAGATCTCCGACGAACGAGAGCACGAAGTCCGCGCCGTCGTCGGCCTGTTGGAGCAACCAGTCGATCGCGTCGTCCGCACGGCCGGTCTCGCGCAGCAGGAACGCCGCCCGCCACAGCGCGTCGACGTCCCCGGCCTGGGCGGCGCGCCGGTACCAGTCGATCGCCCGGTCCGTACGGCCCGTCTCGTGCAGCGCGACCGCAGCCTGCCACAGCGCCTCCGAGTCCCCGGCGTCGGCCGCCCTTTCGTACCACTCCAGGGCCTGGTCGGTGCGGCCCAACTCGTCGAGGAGGGAGGCCGCCTGGCCCAGTGCGCTGGTCTCACCGGCGGCCGCCGCGCGTGCGTACCAGGCGAGCGCCTCGTCGATGCGGCCCGTCTCCTGCGAGAGGAAGGCCGCCTGCCAGAGGGCGTCCACGTCCCCGGCGTCGGCCGCCCTCTCGTACCACTCCAGGGCTTCGTCGGTGCGGCCCTCCTCCTGCAGCAGGGAGGCCGCCTGGCCCGGGGCGTCGGCGTTGCCTTCGGCGGCCCAGGTGCCGAGCAGTGCGACCGCTTCCTCGATGCGTCCCGTACGCCGCAGGAGCTCGATCATCTGCTCCGCCGCGTCGGGCGCCCCGGCCTCGACACCCCGCTGGTACCAGCGCAACGCCTCCTCGAACTGTCCGGCGCGGCGCAGCACGTCGCCGGCCTGGAGCAGCGCCGACGTGTGCCCGGTGTCGGCGGCTCTGCGGTAGCAGTCGAGTGCTTCTTCGGTGCGGCCCACCTCTTCGAGCAGCGACGCGGCCTGCCACAGGGAGTCCACGTCCCCCGCCTCGGCCCACCCGCGCAGCCAGTCGATGGCCTCGTCCGCGCGGCCGCCGTCCAGGAGCAGATCGGCCGCCCGGCGCCGGGCACTGGCGTCGCCCGCCTCGGCCCAGCCGTGCAGGGCGTCGATCGCCCGGTCGGTGTGCCCCAGTTCCACCAGCAGATCCACCAGAACCCGCCGGGCCCCGGTGGCCTGCCGTGTGCACCAGCGGGCGAGCCAGTCGACGGCCTCGGAGTCCCGGCCTGCCTCGCGCAGCAGGGCCACGGCACGGAGCAGGGCCGACTCGTGCCCCGCCGCGACGCGCTCACCCAGGAAGTCGAGCGCCTCGTCGAGGCGGTTCGCCTCCCACAGCAGACGGATGCGCTGGTCGAAGGCGAAGGCATCGCCGGCCGCGGCCAGTTCGCGCAGCCACTCCAGCGCCTCGGCCGTGCGACCGGTGCCCTGGAGGAGTCCGACCGCCTGCTGCACCGCGTCCGTGTCACCGGTGTCGGCCGCGCGCTGGAACCACAGCAGGGCTTCGTCGTACGCCCCCGACTTCCGCAGGAGTTCGGCGGCCCTGCGCATGGCGTCGACGTCCCCGGCCTCGGCCGCGCGCCGGTACCAGGTCAGTGCCTCACGTGTGGCTCCCGCGGTCTGCCGCTCGTAGGCGAGTTGCCGTACGGCATCGATGTCACCTGCCTCCGCCCTGCCGCGGAGCCAGGTCAGTGCCTCCTCGTTCCTGCCCGCTTCGCGCAGCAGGCCGAAGGTCTGTTTGAGCGCCTCGGCGTCACCGGTCTCGGCGGCCCGCTGGTACCAGCCGATCGCCGGGTCGGTGCGGCCCGTCTCGCGCAGCAGCGCCGTCGTCTGACGCAGTGCGAACGCGTCACCGGTCTCGGCCGCGCACTGGTACCAGACGATCGCCTCGTCGGTGCGGCCCGCCTCCCGCAGCACCTTCGCGGCCTGCAGCAGCGCGAAGGTGTCGCCGTGGGCCGCGGCCGTCGCGTACGCCTGAACGGCGAGGCGCTTGTAGCCCCGCAGTTGGGCGGAGCGGGCGACGTCCACGTGGCTGCCGCTCGCCGCGTGCTCGACGAGCGCGGGCCACAGCTGGGCCGGCGGACTGGTCGCGCGCCGGCTGGTGCGGCCTTCCTGCTCCAGATAGTCCGCGAGGACATAGTGCGGCTGCGCCGGGTACGGGTCGCCGGGGCGGGGCCGGATGCGGGTGAGCGGGCCTCGGGCGCCGTGGCACGGGGATGCCGTGTAGGCGAGGGCCTGTTCGAGCCAGTCCTCGCCGAGGGTGTCCCACTGGCCGTCCGTGAGATAGCCGGGGGCGGCCGTCTCCAGCAGCGCGTGTGGCAGGGCCCGCCCGTGGCCGAGCCGCCGTGCGTCCATCGCCGTCTCGATCAGGGCCCGAGCCGCGGGCGGCGCGACCCGGTACCGGTCGAGAAGGGACGGCGCGCCGGCCAAGTACTGCGTGATCTGCCCCTGTTCCGCCTGGGCCACGGCGCGGGCCAGCCGCGGATCGTCGTCGGCCAGGTCGCGCAGCGCCCGCAGGGTCGGACCGGTGAACGTGTCGGGGACCGGGACGATCGCGCCGGAGAGCAGGGCGCCGGCCTGAGGATGCACGTCGGGGGCGCCGCCGGAGGAGGCGCCGGAGAGGGCGGCCCAGTACTCCGGCCACATGGTGCCGAGCACGAGGACCGGCCCTTTGGAGGGCTCTGCGAGCAGATCGCGCAGTCCCGCCGCGACGCGTTCCCCGACGGAGGTGGTGGGGGTGAGGAGGTAGTGCTGCATCTCGTTGAGCCAGACCACCGTGCGGGGGGCCAGGGCGCCGATCCCCTTCAGCAGGGCCTCCGCCCGGTCGGGCGCGAGCGGGTGCCACAGGCGCCAGTCGGACGGCAGCGCCTGCACGGCCTCCCAGCAGGCCCGGGTCTTGCCGGAGGAGGACTCGCCGACGAGCACCACCATGGTGCTGATCCCCTCGGTCGCCCGGCGGACGGCTTCGCGCAGCCGGGCGTCGTGCTCCCGCTCGATGTACGCGGGCAGGGGTGGCAGTCGGTGTCCGCCTGCCGAGGGGGCGACCTCGATCGCCCGGTGCACCTCCAGCGCGAACGGGTCGGACAACTCTCGGACGGGTCGACCCACGGCGTCGGCGGGTGGCGCGTACGCAGGCGGCGCGGCGGCTTCCGCAGGGGGAGCGGCTCCTGATCGACCGGCCGACGCCGCCAACGCGTCCTCCTGCCGCGGATGTTGCGGCCCCACGTCCCGGTCGGCGTCCATCAGCGCCGACCACCACCGGGCCTTGGGCTCCGGCTGCTCGGCCCAGCGGGCGAGGACACGGACGACCGCCAGGAGCCCGTCGAGGTTGCGGGGGGTGTGCCGGTGGTTGAACCAGTCGCTGATGGTTTTCACCGAGACGTGCGACTCCTCGGCCAACCTGCTCCGTACGAGCCGCAGTTCACGCTCCGCGAGGCGCGCCTCCGCGCGGCGGCGCAACCGGTCGAGCTCGTCCAGCACCGCCGAGTGGCGCACCTGATGGCGCTCGGACCCAGCGGCCACGGCACCCCCTTCCCCCTGTCGGCCTTCCGGTTCGGAATTCCGAAGCCGTCGCTGACATGCAGGTTACGCAGTCGGATTCCGAACCGCTCCGAGTTGGCTGGGAGTTGCGTGCGCCGGAACGTTCACTGACCGATACAGGACGATCGTGCGCCGAAGACGGCCGGAGCAGCAGAAGGAAGGCGACGCCATGCACACCCCCGACGAGCGTGGCCGCGGACGGCACCCCGCCCGCGGCATCGGCCACCGACTCACCAGGGCCGCACTGTTCAGTGCGGTGAGGGGTGCGGCGATGACGGCCGGTTCCGCCGTCATGGCGGCGTTGGTGTGGTGGCTGCGAACGAGGTGACCGGGGAGGTTCCGGCCGTGCGGCGACGGCTCACAGCCTGCGGACCAGTCCGGTGCGGGCGGGGACCCTCGGCTGACCGGAGGCGGCGTGGACACCCTCTTGACCCGCGTGGCGTCAGCCACTAGCTTCCGGTCATCGTCGATCCACGACCGCCGGAAGGAGGCGACCAGCGGATGTACACCAGCTCTGACCTCGGTCGCCTCGCCCAGTGCACGGCCTGGGTGCCGGGTCGTATCGCGCACGGCTGCTGAGCACGCCGTTCTGACGTGCCCCTTCGCGGCACATTCCGGGTTTCCCGCCACCACCTCTCGGTACGTCGTCGTTGCGTGCCGCATTGCGGCGCCCGCTCCTCTCGCGCGGTGTGCCCGAGCACAGAAAGTTGCCTGACCTTGGCGAACACCATGAACCGACCGATCGCGTACCGAACCGAGGGCCTGTCATGACGGCGGCGCGGATCACGGTCAACGGGAAAGAGACGCCGCTCGCACCGGCCGCACCCCACACCACGGCGCTGGACTTCCTGCGCGAGCGCGGCCTCACCGGCACCAAGGAGGGCTGCGCCGAGGGCGAATGCGGGGCCTGTTCGGTGCTGGTGGCCCGGCCCGGGGTGGACAAGCCCACCGACTGGGTGGCGGTCAACGCCTGCCTGGTCCCGGCCGCGGCGCTCGACGGGCAGGAAGTCGTCACCTCCGAAGGCCTCGGCACCGCCGGCGCGCCCGGCACGCCGCCCTCGCTGCACCCCGTGCAGGAGGAGATGGCGGTACGCGGCGGCTCCCAATGCGGTTACTGCACACCGGGGTTCATCTGCAGCATGGCCGCCGAGTACTACCGGCCGGACCGCTGTGCGCACGCGGATGCGGACGGCGGGGCCCAGGGCGCGGGCGCTGACGCCGAACACGGTCCCAACGGCTTCGATCTGCACGCGCTCAGCGGCAACCTGTGCCGCTGCACCGGCTACCGCCCGATCCGCGACGCCGCGTTCGCCGTCGGGGAACCCACCGACGAGGACCCCCTCGCCCGGCGCCGCGAGCAGTCCCCGCCCGCGCCGGTCGCCACCGAGTACACCCGGGACGACGGCGCGTTCCTGCGCAGGAACACCCTGGCCGAGACGGTGCGACTGCTGCGCGAGCGGCCGGACGCCGTCGTCGTCGCGGGCTCCACCGACTGGGGCGTGGAGGTGAACATCCGGTCCCGGAGGGCGAGTTGTGTGGTCGCCGTCGACCGGCTGCCCGAACTGCGGGAGCTGCGCGTCGAGTCCGGCCACATCGAGATCGGGGCGGCGCTGACGCTCACCGAGATCGAGCGCCGTCTCGACGGCGGCGTCCCGCTCCTCGCGGAGCTGTTCCCGCAGTTCGCCTCCCGGCTCATCCGCAACGGCGCGACCCTCGGCGGCAACCTCGGCACCGGCTCGCCCATCGGCGACAGCCCCCCGGTGCTGCTGGCCCTGGAGGCGTCGGTCGTACTCGCCGACGCCGACGGCGAGCGCGAGGTCCCGCTGGCGGAGTACTTCACCGGCTACCGGCAGAGCGTGCGCCGTCCCGGCGAGCTGATCCGCGCGGTGCGCATCCCGCGGCCGCTGTCGCGGGTCACGGCCTTCCACAAGATCGCCAAGCGGCGCTTCGACGACATCTCCAGCGTGGCGGTCGCCTTCGCGCTCGACATCGAGGACGGGATCGTACGCAAGGCCCGCATCGGCCTGGGCGGCGTGGCCGCCACGCCGATCCGCGCCCTCGCCACCGAGGCGGCCCTGGAGGGCAAGCCGTGGTCGGCGGAGAACGGGGAGGCGGCGGCCCGGGTGCTGCGCGGCGAGGGCACACCGATGGACGACCACCGCGCCAGCGCCCTCTACCGTTCCGCGATGCTCGGCCAGAGCCTGAGGAAGCTGTACGCGCAGACCACCGAGGCGGTGTCGTCATGAGTCACCTGTCCCAGCGCCCCGAGAAGCCCGTCGTCGGCGTCTCGATGCCGCACGAGAGCGCCACCCTGCACGTCACCGGCGCCGCGCTCTACACCGACGACCTGGTCGCCCGTACCAAGGACGTGCTGCACGCCTATCCCGTGCAGGTCATGAAGGCCCACGGCCGGATCACCGCGCTGCGCACCGGGGCCGCGCTCGCCGTGCCCGGTGTGGTCCGCGTGCTCACCGGTGCCGATGTGCCCGGCGTCAACGACGCGGGGATGAAGCATGACGAGCCGCTCTTCCCCGACACGGTCATGTTCCACGGCCACGCGGTCGCCTGGGTGCTCGGCGAGACCCTGGAGGCGGCCAGGCTCGGCGCGGCGGCCGTCGAGGTGGAACTCGACGAACTGCCCTCCGTGGTCACGCTGCGGGACGCGATGGAGGCCGACAGCTTCCACGGCGCCCGGCCGCAGATGGTGACCGGTGACGTGGACGCGGGCTTCGCCGACTCCGCGCACGTGTTCACGGGCGAGATCCAGTTCTCCGACCAGGAGCACTTCTACCTGGAGACGCACGCAGCCCTCGCCCACGTCGACGAGGGCGGGCAGGTGTTCGTCCAGAGCAGCACCCAACACCCGTCGGAGACCCAGGAGATCGTCGCCCACGTCCTCGGACTGCACAGCCACGAGGTGACCGTGCAGTGTCTGCGGATGGGCGGCGGATTCGGCGGCAAGGAGATGCAGCCGCACGGCTTCGCCGCCGTCGCCGCGCTCGGCGCCACGCTGACGGGGCGCCCTGTCCGGCTGCGGCTCAACCGCACCCAGGACCTCACCATGTCCGGCAAGCGGCACGGGTTCCACGCCCGGTGGAAGATCGGCTTCGACGCCGACGGCCGCATCCGGGCCCTGGACGCCACCCTGACCGCGGACGGCGGCTGGAGCCTTGACCTGTCCGAGCCGGTGGTGGCCCGCGCCCTGTGCCACATCGACAACACGTACTGGATCCCCAACGCCCGCATCGCGGGCCGCGTCGCCAGGACCAACAAGGTCTCCAACACGGCCTTCCGCGGCTTCGGCGGACCCCAGGGCATGCTGGTGATCGAGGACATCATGGGCCGGTGCGCGCCACAACTGGGCCTGGATCCCATGGAGTTGCGGGAACGCAACTTCTACCGGGCGGGCCAGTCGACGCCGTACGGACAGCAGGTCACCCAGCCCGAGCGGATCGCCGCCGTCTGGGAGAAGGTCCAGGAGGACGCCGGTGTCGCCGACCGCGGGCGCGAGATCGCGGCCTTCAACGCCGCGCACCCGCACACCAAGCGGGCGCTGGCGGTCACCGGCCTCAAGTTCGGCATCTCGTTCAACCTCACCGCCTTCAACCAGGGCGGCGCGCTGGTCCTGATCTACAAGGACGGCTCGGTCCTGATCAACCACGGCGGCACCGAGATGGGCCAGGGCCTGCACACCAAGATGCTGCAGGTGGCCGCGACCACGCTGGGCATCCCGCTGCACAAGGTGCGCCTCGCCCCGACGCGCACCGACAAGGTGCCCAACACCTCCGCCACGGCCGCCAGCGCCGGTGCGGACCTCAACGGCGCGGCGGTGAAGAACGCCTGCGAGCAGCTGCGCGAGCGGCTCCTCCAGGTGGCCGCCACACAGTTGGGGTCGAGCGCGTCGGACGTACGCATCGTCGAGGGCGTCGCGCGTGCCCTGGGCAACGACACCGAACTGGCCTGGGACGACCTGGTGCGCACGGCGTACTTCCAGCGGGTCCAGCTGTCGGCGGCAGGCTTCTACCGGACCGAGGGGCTGCACTGGGACGCGAAGACGTTCCACGGCTCGCCGTTCAAGTACTTCGCCCATGGCGCCGCCGCGGCGGAGGTGGAGGTGGACGGCTTCACCGGCGCGTACCGCATCCGGCGGGTGGACATCGTGCACGACGTCGGCGACAGCCTCTCCCCGGTGATCGACATCGGTCAGGTCGAGGGCGGCTTCGTGCAGGGCGCGGGCTGGCTGACCCTGGAGGACCTGCGCTGGGACGCGGGTGAAGGGCCGCACCGCGGGCGCCTGCTGACCCAGGCCGCGAGCACGTACAAGCTGCCGAGCCTCTCGGAGATGCCCGAGGAGTTCAACGTCACGCTCCTGGAGAACGCCTCCGAGGAGGGCGCGGTGTACGGGTCCAAGGCGGTGGGCGAGCCGCCGCTGATGCTGGCGTTCTCGGTACGGGAGGCGCTGCGGCAGGCCGCGGCGGAGTTCGGGCCGAGCGGGGCGGTCGTCGAACTGGCCTCGCCCGCGACGCCGGAGGCGGTGTTCTGGGCGATCGAGCGGGCACGTGAGGGCGTCGCCTCCGCGAACGGCCGCGCAGGCGACGGGGCCGGGGCAGGGGCAGGGGCCGGTGACCGGGGCGCGGCAGGGGACGGGGCCGGGGCCGGCGGCAGGGACCGGAGCGGCGTCGAGATCCGGACCGACAGCGAAGCGCTGAGCGGTGCCTGACATGACATGGGTCGCGGCGGTCGCGCGGTTGCGGGCGCGCCGGGAGTCCGGCGTCCTGGTGACCGTCGCGACCGTGCGCGGCCACGCCCCGCGCGAGGCCGGCGCGAAACTCGTCGTGGGGGAGAGCGGGACATGGGGCTCGATCGGCGGCGGCAACGTCGAGGCCGTCGCGATCGACCGGGCCCGGGAGATGATCGCCGCGGCCAAGCCGGAACCGGAGCTGGTCGACTTCGCCCTGAACGACAAGGTGACCAACCGGCACGGCGTGCAGTGCTGCGGCGGCACCGTATCGGTGCTGCTCGAACCGCTGCGAGTGGCCGGGGCGGTGGCGATCTTCGGCGTCGGGCACGTCGGCCTCGAACTGGCGCGCATCCTGGCCCGCCAGGACCTCGACCTCCATCTGATCGACTCCCGCGCCGACATGCTGACCAAGGAGCGGCTCGACGTGCTGGTGGCGGACGCGGTGGCGCAGGTGCACGCGCATCACACGCCGCTGCTGCCCGAGGAGGTCATCGAGGAACTGCCGCGCGGCACCCACGTCTTGATCATGACCCACGACCACGCCGAGGACGCGGCCCTGTGCGACGCCGCCCTGCGCGCCACCCACCTCGGCTCGATCGGCCTGATCGGCTCGGCGGCCAAGTGGTCACGCTTCCGCACCCGCCTGTCCACCGAGGGCGGCCACGACGAGGCCACCATCGCCCGGATCAAGACCCCGATCGGCCTGCCGGACATCACGGGCAAGGCGCCCGCGACGATCGCGGTGAGCGTGGCGGCGGATGTGCTGCGGATGCTGGAGGGCGAGGTGGTCTGACGCGGTGGTCCGACGTGCGCGCAGACGGTGACTTCGCTGATGGTGATGGTGATGGCGCCGGGTCATCGCGTTCCCCGCATGATCAGCACGAGCAGCGTCACCACGCCCGCGCCGGTCAGGGCCGCCGTCCCCAGCCCCGGATACCTCAGCGCGGCCACGGTGCACAGCCCCCACAGCATCAGCAGCACCAGGGCGCGCAGCGTGATGTCCTCGTTCACCCGAAACCTCCGGCTCGATTGCTTGGTGCCCTCGACTCAATCGAGGCGGGAGGCGTTCATGGTTCAGAGTGGTCACTGTTTTCCGCTCTGGTCGACTTCCGGTGAAAACCCATGATGAGAAGGGGTGTTCACCGTAGGCTGCCGAACGGCTGAACAGCAGGAAAGAGGGTTCGGGTGGGGCGAGCGGCCATGGACGGGGATCCGGACCCCGAGGCGGTCACGACGGCGGAAGGCATCCGCGACGCGATCTGCGGGCTGATGGTCCGAAGGGGGATCGGCATCAGGGAGACATCCCGCCGGGCAGGGGTGTCGTACGGGGCCATCAGCGGCTGGACGAGCGGCACGTTCCCGTCCGAGAGCGCCTTCGAGGCGTTCATCACTCGGGCCTGCCAAGGGGAGTGGGAGCCGTGGAGGGAGGCTCGCGAGCGCGCCGACCGGAGCCGCAAGGCCTCCCGGGAAGGCGACGGTTACGCGGCTCTGGCCGAGCGTGTGGCTCTCCTGGAGGGAGAGGTCCGCGACCTGAAGAAGGCGTACGAGCAGGTGAAAGGGTGCTTGGCCGCCGCGTCGGCCACGCCTGCCGAGGAGCGGCCCAAGACGCGCCGTGAGGGGCTGGACTTCCTGAGCGCCGTCGGGTGGGCGGATCTCTCCTCGTGTCACTGGGGGTCCGGAACCACTTACCAGAAGGGCCCCGTGGACGCCTTCCTGAAGGAGGTGCACGTCGCCGCCACCACCGACCTCGACGAACTGCACACCAAGATGCTGACGCACCCCGGAACGTTCCCGGTGATCGACGAGCAGGGCGAGGAGATCTGGGGTTACGCCCAGGGAGACGTCGACGACTACGTCATGCGGCTGCGCCGGGCTTTGGGGGAGCGTGCGAGACATGCCCGGAACGGCTCCGCGAGCCTCTCGGAATCGCTTCCCGCGACGGATGACGCGGGGAGTTGGGCCCCGTCGCCCCGTGGGTGGCCGGTGGTGGACGATCCGTTCGCGGAGGAGGCCTGGTGGGAGCGCGACAAACGCCCGAGGGGTGAGCGACCGTGACCCTGCCGGACCGCACGCGGTGCGCACGCGGGGGAGTCGTGCGGTTCTTCGGGTACTCGACCTCGGCCGGGCGGGGAACGCCCGGTTGAGGCGCCGGTCGCGCGGCAGGCGAGCGCCTGGAGTTCGCCGAGGTCCTGTCCTGTCGCGAGCCGGATCGTGAAGGGACCCGCTGAGTCATGCCAAGGCGCCCACCTCGGCGCGCGGTTCGAAATGTTCGGCCGCGCCCCACGGACTCGGCATGGCATTCTCGTCCACGCCGGATCCTTTACGGCACCGGTGGCGGTCTCGTACGGTCGGCGGCCGGATCTCTGTCGACGACGAGCGCCCTGGTGCCGGCAGCCCTTGCGTCGTTCCGCCGCGTGGTGGGGCGCCGGGCCCGGCTGTGGGTCCGGAGGTTTCCATGCGGTTGAGCGTGCTGGACGTCGGGTCCAAGACAGTGCGTCTGGTCGTGGCCGACGCCGAAGGCGGAGTGCCTTTGCCGGTGCACACGGCGAAATGGAAGCTGGGGCTTTCCGAGCATGTGCGGGCGTGCGGGCGCCTCACTTCCGAATCCGTGGACCTGCTGGTCGAAGCGGTCGCGCAGGCGGGGGACGAGGCCCGGCGGAAAGGAGCGGAGGAGCCGCTCGCCTTCGCCACGGCGGTGATCCGGGACGCGGTGAACCGGGAAGAGGTGCTGCGGAGGGTCCACGAGGCCACCGGTGTGCGGCTGCGCGTCATGTCCGGCGAGGTCGAGGCGGAGCTGACGTTCCTCGGGGCCCGCCGGTGGATCGGGTGGCAGGCCGGTCCGCTCGCGCTCCTGGACATCGGCGGCGGTTCGCTGGAGGTGGCCTTCGGACGCGGCCGGCTCCCGGACTTCGTCATGTCGCTGCCGCTGGGTGCCAACCGGCTCACCAGGGAGTACTTGTCCGGGCACGCCGACCCGCCGACCGCCGAGCAGGTCAAGGCGATGCGGCGGGCGGTGCGGCACCACCTGCGGGACGTGGCCGCTCGTGTCCGCTGGGAAGGGCCGCGGACTGCGGTGGCCACCTCACGCACCTTCCAGCAGCTGGCGCGGCTGTGCGGGGCGGAACCCGGCCGCCACGGCCCGTTCGTGACCAGGACGCTGCGCCGCTCCGCCCTGCGGGAGGCCGAGGGCCGTCTTGCCGAGCTCCCGGGGGCCGAGCGGGCCCGGCTGCCGGGGATCTCCGCGCCGCGCGCCGCGCAGAGCCTGGCGGGCGCGGTGGTCGGCCGTACCGCGATGAAGCTGATGGACCTGGACGTCGTCACGATCTGTCCGTGGGCGATCCGCGAGGGCATCCTGCTGCGCCGCATCGAGGACGGCGCGCGGTGGTGGACGGAGATGGAGCGGGCGGAGCCCCCGTACACCAACACCGTGCCGTTGCGCGTGGCCGGGCGCGCGGATTCCACGGCTCCTGGCGACGACGTGGGGTCGGGCCCGCGATCCGCGAGACGCTCGGGCAAGAGAGGCACCGAGGGCAGGGGCGGTACGGGCGGTACGGGCGGTACGGGTGGTACGGGTGGTGCGAGCGGCATAGGTGGTGCCAGTGGTACCGGCGGCACCGGTGCGACCGTGGTCGTCGCGGTGGGCGGCCACCCCGCGTTGACGGGGATGCCCACGGCCGAGGCGACACCGTCGAACGCCACTTCAACGAGGTGAGGGATCGCCTGAATCTCCTCCGGGAGTTCCGCGGCGTCGCCGGGGAGCGGGAGACGGCGATGCCGACCTGGGCCGACCGAGCAACTGGCCGGGGGCGGTACAGTCCGCGCGAGCAGCCCACGACCGGCAAGGTCGAAGAGGCGGGCAGGGTATCGACGAGGTCGGCAGGGAAATGGAGGGCGTGAGAGATGTCCGATATCGCGGCGTCCGGCGAGGCGGCACCTGAAGGCGAGGCGGCACCTGAGGCGGCACCTGAAGGCGAGGCGGCACCTGAGGCGGCACCTGAGGGGGAGACGGCGCCCGAAGGCGAGGCGGCGTCCGAAGGCGTGATCGTGGCCCCGCTGGAGGAGCTGAAGCTGCGCAACCGCGCGCTGGCCCGCGAGCGCATCGCTGTCGCCCAGGGCGTCCTGCTGGAGCGGTACCGGCTGTCCGGCCCCGACGCCGCCTTCGAGCTGCTGCGCGCCACCTCACAGGCCTGCAACGTCAAGCTCCACAGCCTGGCCGAGGCCGTGGTCCGCGCGCCCGCCCCGGCGCCCGGCGCCGCACGCTGGTTCCGCGCCCGCCCGCCGCTGGAGCCGCCCGCCCTCTCGCAGCTCGGCCTGCCGCCCGGCCGTGACACGGCCCTGCGGACGGTGCTGAGCACGGCCCTCGCGCACTCCACCGATGCCGCGGACACCCACATGGGCAACATCCAGCTGGTGCAGGGCCCGTACCTGCGCATCGAGACGCACACCGGGCTCGACGAACAGTTCACCGAGTACTTCAGCTTCGTCGGCCAGGACACGACCGCCTGCGCGCAGGCCGCCGCCAGCCGAGAGCCGGTCACCGTCCCGCAGGTCGCCACCGCCGCGGTGTTCAGCCCTCAGGCGCGCGACGTGATCCTCCAGGCGGGCAGCCAGGCCTGCTACAGCGTCCCGCTCCTGTCTCCCACCCGGCAGCTGGTCGGCGTGATGTCCACGCACCACCCCGAACCCCTCGAAGCCCTGACCGCGGCACAGGCGCAAGCCCTCGACGAAACGGCCCGTCTCCTTGGCGCATGGCTGTTCTGGCACAGCCGCGTCCATGTCCTCGACGCCCTGGAACACCTCCACCGCCGCGCCACCGCCGAAGCGCCGGCCCGGCGCGTCCACCGCCCACCCCGTCCCGGCATCAACTGAGAACCGCCCCCGGTACCGGCAGTCTTGACATGTTTGGAGACCTCTCCAATTTTGGAGGGGTCTCTGGATTCCGGTGAAGGAGCGTGCGTATGCGGCAGGTCCGAGGCGGGTTACGTGAGCATCACAAGGTCCAGCGACGGGTCAGGATCCTTGAGGCGACGCGTGAACTCCTGCGCGAGAGCCCGGAATCGGCGATCAGTACCGAACGGATAGCGGAGCGGGCGCAGGTCTCACCGGCCACCGTGTACAACCTGGTCGGGCCGAGGGACAAGATCTGGGAGGCGCTCGCCGGCGGGTTCATGGACGAACTGGAGCGCCGCTTGGCGGAGTCGGGAGCCGCAGACCCGCGCGAGGTCGTCCGGTCGACCGTCCGGCTGTTCGTGGACGACCCGGTCGTGTCGCGGCGCATGGTGCGTGCATGGGAGCAGAGCGGTCTCGTGCTCGACCGCAGTCCCCTCACCCAGCTCCGCCGGGCCCTGGCCGACGCGCGGTCGGAGGGACTGCTGCGGCCCGACATCGACACCGATGCGCTGGCCTCGGTCGTCGGCACCTCGTGCGTGGGCGCGCTGCATCAGTGGGTCGCCGGACTCGTCGACGACGAACGGTTCTTCGCGCGCGCTCTGCTCGCGCTGGACGTCGCGCTCGCCGCGGCGGCCGCGGACCCCTGTCGCGACCGACTGCTCGCGCCCCTGCGCGGCCGGGGCCCGGCATGACGGCCGGCGCGCGGCAGCCGTGCCCCCAGGTCCTCGCGGGAAGCGGCGGGTTGCCGCTCACGGCGGACGTGTGGGGCGAGGCGTCCGCGCCGCCCCTCCTCCTGCTGCACGGCGGCGGCCAGACACGGCACGCCTGGGATCGGACCGGTCCTCGACTGGCCGCCCTGGGGTGGCGGGTCATCGCCCCGGACCTGCGCGGGCACGGCACCAGCGGCTGGTCGGCCGACGGCGTCTACGACCTCGACCTCTTCGCGGGGGACCTCCGGGCGCTCGTCGCCGAGATCGGCGGCCGGCCGGTGATCATCGGCGCCTCGCTGGGTGGTCTGAGCTCGCTGCTGGCCGCCGGAGAGACACCCCGGGCGGCGGCTCGCGCACTGGTGCTCGTCGACGTCGCCCACCGGCCGGATCCCCAAGGGGCCCGCAGAATCGTCGAGTTCATGCGCGGCCGGCCGGAGGGGTTCACCGGCGTGGCGGATGCGGCCGCGGCGGTGGCCGCCTACCTGCCGCACCGCCCGCGTCCGGACGACCCCGAGAGGCTGCGGAACAACCTGCGACGCCACGGCGATCGCTGGGTCTGGCACTGGGACCCGCGGCTGCTGGACAGCTTCGAGGGCCGGATGAACCCGCCCGGCATGGCGCAGCGCCTCCTCGACGCCGCGCGCCGCACCGACGTGCCGATCCTGCTCGTCCGGGGCGGGGTCAGCGACGTCGTGCGCGAGGACATCGCGGAGGAGTTCTGCGACCGGGTTCCCCGCGCGCGGCGCGTCGACGTGGCCGACGCGGGGCACATGGTGGCGGGGGATCGCAACGAGCACTTCGTCGATGCGGTCGTCCCGTTCCTGGAGGGGCTCAGGGCGGGCCACTGACCGGCCACCGGCCAGCCGCCGCTCCTGGGGAGCGGCGGCGCCGGCAGGATCCCCTCCGCGGGAGGCACGCGCCACGGCGTCTTCGCGGAGGGGAACCACGAGCGTGCCGGGGTTCAGGAAGTCTGGGCCTTGTCGTACAGGGCCTTGGCCTCGTTGCCGAAGTACGGGCCGAACATCCTGTTGGGCAGGAAGGTGTAGCCGAAGCTGTTCACCGAAGCCTGCAGTCCGGTCCCCGCGGACTCGTCGAACGACGTGAACCAGGGGCCGCCGCTGGAGCCGCCCGTCATGTTGCATCCCAGGCCGTGGTCCTTGGTGATGCCCAGGGGGTCCCTGCCCGCGGTGCCGCTGCAGTAGATCAGCTTCTTCCCGTCGTACGGGGACGCGGCGGGGTAGCCGAAGGCGTACATCGCCCTGCCGTAGGCGCCGTTGAACTCCAGCCCCTGCGCGCCGACCGTCTCCGCGAGCTTCTTGCCGTTCAGCGGAGCGACGACGGCCGCCCCGACGTCGTAGTTGATGTCCTCCCGCGCCGCCCACTGGTCGGTGGCGAGGGTCTTGGTGGCGGACCACTGGCCGTAGGGAGCCTGGCCGTCGTTGTAGGCGGGGACGAAGACCCAGTTGGTGTGCCAGGCGCCCCGGTACTTGACGCAGTGCCCTGCGGTCAGCACGGTCGAGCCGTTCCGACTGGTGACCGAGGACCCGGAACAGGACGCCGTACGCCCGCCCATGGTGAAGAAGACGCGCCCCGTCGTCTTCACCACGGCGCCGTTGCCCGTCCAGGGGCCGCCGGGCTGGGGAATGGCGGTGGGGGCGACGACGCTTCGCTCGGCTCCGGGCGCGGGCGCCTTCAGGGCCTTCGCCCCGGAGCGGGAGAGGTCCAGGTCGAGCGGGGTGGCATTGCGCATCCGTTCAGCGGTCCAGAACCCTGCGGCCGCCTTGGGCTGTTGGGACGATGTGGTGGGGGCGGGCGCCGGAGCGGCACCCGCGGTGGTGGCCGTGACGGATCCGGCCAGCAGGCCGGCGACGGCCAACAGAACTGCCGTGGCCGAGCGTTGGTGTCTCACGCGTGTCTCCTTCTGCCGCAGTGGGGACGAGCCGGGCTGGCTGTGCGGTGCGGATCGGCGTGCGAGGGGAAGCGTGCATGCGCGGTCAGGGGGCGGTCAATACGCGTGTCCGCGGCCTCTGTTGTCCGCGTCCTCCGCTGTCCGCCGTTTCGTCACGTGATGGAGGGGTGTTCGGTGGGATCGGCCATGCGGGGGTCAACTGGGCGGTCTGGAGGCGACGTTCGGCCGCTTCGAGTATTCAGGTGTGATCGCCCCTCCGTGTCATACGTCCACGGTGAAGGCCCCGTGCCCGGCATGCCCGGGGCTCTGCTGTGACCAGGCGAACAACCCCTGAATTCAGCCTAGTTAGGAGGCGCGGACGACTTGAAATTGCCGGTGCCGACAACCCTGGTGACTCTCGTCGTCGCAGGTCACAACGTGTGCCTTCGCCGTGGGGACAACGCAGGCCGTCACGGTTTGGTTGAACCGGCTCCAAACCTTGAGCACAAATTGAACACATCCCCTCTCCAGACCGGCCGCGATGGTCTAGATTGACCGTGCTTCGCTTCAGATGGTTGGACACGAGGCGACAAAAAGTGATCTATAGGTCCGGCGTCATGGACAGCCAGCAGTCGCGGCCCCGACGCCGGACGTGGGGGTGATCAGTTCTCCGGAGCCCGGGAGGGGGCCTTGGGTGCGGGGAGCATCCGAGGATTCTGCGGGTTCCCGCGCACCTCAAAAGCCTGGCAGGGCATGTGTGTCTGCCGCTGCCAGGGTGAGGTGTGCTCAAACGGCGCCGAAACGGCGCTGTCTCATGCGCGGGAGGCGGGGGCCTCTCGGGGGAGGAACAGCGCGGTGCGGGGGGCGGGGGAGCCTCCCGGTGGAGCAACACGTGTGAGGCGAACACTCGTACCACTGCCGACCTGGGGGGTCCTGTGCAGCAGGGGGAATTAGTCAACCCGTTTTCGTCGGCGCGCGGGCGCCTGGCGAACGGGGCCATGAGTCAGCCCGCGATCGACTGGGAGCAGCGCTACCGCCGTACCGTGATCACCAGCGATACGGTGGCCACCGCCTTCGTGGTGGCGTCGATCGGCGGCTTCTTCGGGGCGCGGGACGCGGCCAACTGGCATGAGAAGTGGGGCATCCTCGCATTCGGCACCGAACTCCTCGTGCTGGGAGCGCTCGCGCTGAGCCGGGCGTGGGCTCCCGCCGTGCTCGGCCAGGGAGCCGAGGAATTCCGCAGGCTCGGACGCTCGCTGTTCACGGCGGCCGTCGTCCTGGCGCTCGGCGGGATCGCCCTCACCTCGCGCAACATCAAGCTCTGGATCTTCGTCGCGATACCGGCGATCGCGCTCATCACCATGACCGCGCGGTATCTGCTCCGCCTCTGGCTGCACAAACAACGTAAGGAAGGCAGGTGCCTGAGACCGGTCCTCGCCGCCGGGAGCCCCGTCACCCTGAGCGACCTGATCACGCGGTCCCGCAAGTTCCCGCACCTCGGCTGGCGTGTGGAAGCGGTGTGCACGGAGGACGGTCTCGGGATCGACGGCGACCAACTGGACGGGGTGCCGGTCGTCGGCCGACTGGCGGACGTGGCGGGCCATGTCCGCCGCGACGGCTACCGCGTCGTCGCCGTCACCCCGGACCCGCACTGGTCACCGGACCGGCTGCAGCGGCTCGCCTGGAACCTGGAGGGCAGCGACGCCGAGATGGTCGTGGCCCCCGTACTGATGGAGGTGGCAGGACCGCGGCTGCACGTCGACGCGGTGCTCGGGATCCCGCTGCTGCGGGTCAGCATGCCGACCTTCACCGGGGGCCGCCGGGTGATCAAAGGGGTCGTCGACCGGCTGGGCGCGGCGTTCCTGCTGATCCTGTTCGCGCCGCTGATGGTGCTCGTCGGGCTGCTCGTGCTCGCGGACAGCAGGGGCGGGGCGTTCTACCGCCAGCGCAGAGTCGGCAAGGACGGCCGGGAGTTCACCATCTTCAAGTTCCGCACCATGGTCGTCGGGGCCGACCGGGCACGTGCCCAGCTGGCCCACCGCAACGAAGGCGCGGGGCTGCTGTTCAAGCTCCGCCGGGATCCCCGGGTGACCCGGGTGGGAGCGGTGCTGCGCCGGTACTCGATCGACGAGTTGCCGCAGCTCTTCAACGTGCTCACCGGATCGATGTCGCTCGTCGGTCCGCGGCCGCCGCTGCCGGAGGAGTCCGCCGCGTACGGCCCGGACATCCGACGGCGCCTGCTGGTCAAGCCCGGGCTCACCGGCCTGTGGCAGATCAGCGGACGCAGCGACCTGCCGTGGGAGGAAGCCGTCCGGCTCGACCTGCGGTACGTGGAGGACTGGTCGCTCGCCCTGGACACAGTGATCTTGTGGAAGACGCTGCGTGCGGTGCTGCAGGGGCAAGGGGCCTACTGAATGCAAGGGGCCCCTGAACACAAGGGGCCGACTGAATGTGTGTGGGGGGCGTCGTCCGACCGGCGCACGGAAGGCAAGCCGGAAGGGCATGCCTGGGGGGAGGAACGGAATATGAAGGTCAGCGTCTTAGGGCTCGGCTACGTGGGCTGTGTGTCGGCCGCGTGCCTGGCCAGTCTGGGGCACGAGGTCATCGGCGTGGACGTCAACCAGGTCAAGGTCGACCTGGTCAACGACGGCAAGGCACCGGTGGTCGAGGAGCGGATCGGCGAGCTCGTCGCCGAGGTCGTGCGCAGCGGAGCGCTGCGCGCCACCCGTGACGTCCGCGAGGCCATCATGAACAGCGAGGTGTCGCTGATCTGCGTGGGCACGCCGTCGGAGCCCAACGGCAGCCTGTGCACCACGTACTTGGAGCGGGTCACCGAGGAGATCGGTGCCGCGGTGGCCGAGCGGGGCGGGCGGCAGACCGTCGTGTTCCGCAGCACCATGCTCCCCGGCACCTGCCTGAACCTGCTCGTGCCGATCCTGGAGAAGTACGCGAGCGGCACGGCAGGGGTGGACTTCGGGGTCGCGGTCAACCCGGAGTTCCTGCGCGAGGGTACGAGCGTGCGGGACTTCTTCGACCCGCCCAAGACCGTCATCGGCGAGCTCGACCGGGAGAGCGGCGACGTGGTGGCGGCGCTCTACGAGGGCCTGCCCGGCGAGGTGTTCCGGGTGCCGGTCCCGGCGGCCGAGGCGATCAAGTACGCGGACAACGCGTTCCACGGCCTCAAGATCGGCTTCGCGAACGAGCTGGGCGCGGTGTGCCAGGCGCTCGGCGTCGACTCGCACCAGGTGATGGACGTGTTCCTGGCCGACCGCAAGCTGAACATCAGCCCCGCCTATCTGCGGCCCGGCTTCGCCTTCGGCGGCTCCTGCCTGCCCAAGGACCTGCGCAGCCTGGTCCACGCGGCACAGCGGGCCGACGTCTCGGTGCCCATCCTCGCCCACGTGCTGCCCTCCAACGCCGACCATCTGCAGCGCGCGGTGGACCTGGTCGAGCGCACCGGCAAGCGCCGGGTGGGCCTGTTCGGCCTGTCCTTCAAGCCCGGCACGGACGACCTGCGCGAGAGTCCGCTCGTCGAGCTGGCGGAGCGGCTCTTCGGCAAGGGGTACGACCTGAAGATCTACGACGCCAACGTGAGCCTCTCCCGGCTGCTCGGCGCCAACCGCGAGTACATCGAGACCCGCCTTCCGCACCTCGGACAGCTGCTCGCGGACTCCGTCGACGAGGTGCTCGAGCACGCCGACGTGTGCCTGGTCGGGACCAAGGACGAGGCCGTCCTCTCCGCGCTGCCCCATGGCGAAGGACCCGTGATCGTCGATCTCATCCGCCTTCCCGACGCCGAGGCGCGTCGGACCGAACCGGGGTACGTGGGCCTTGCTTGGTAATACATCGTTCGGTGACACAGCCGGTGGAACCCGCAAGGGCCGCCGCGCGCTGATCCTGGTGGAGAACCTGTCGGTGCCGTTCGACCGGCGGGTGTGGCAGGAGTGCACGACGCTGCGCGACGCGGGCTGGGAGGTCCACGTCATCTGCCCCCGGGGAGAGAAGAGGGACACGGAGCCGGAGGCGGTGATCGACGGGGTGCGGATCCACCGCTACCCGTTGCGCGCGGCCACCGGAGGGCCCGCCGGGTATCTGCGGGAGTACGGCTCCGCGCTGTGGCACACGGCCCGCCTCGCCCGTAAGGTCGGCCCGGTCCACGTGGTCCACGCCTGCAACCCGCCCGACCTGCTGTTCCTGCCCGCACGGTGGCTGACGCGGCGCGGCGCGCGGTTCGTCTTCGACCAGCACGACCTGGTGCCCGAGCTGTACCTCTCCCGGTTCGACCGGGGCAAGGACCTGCTCTACCGCGCCGTGTGCGCCCTGGAACGGCGGACCTACCGGGCCGCGGACATCGTGCTCGCCACGAACGAGAGCTACCGGGACGTCGCGGTGCGCCGCGGCGGCAAGCGGCCCGAGGACGTCTTCGTGGTGCGCAGCGCGCCCGACATCGACCGGTTCCACCCGGTGCCGCCCGAGCCGGAGCTCAAGCGCGGCAAGCCCCATCTGCTGTGCTACCTCGGCGTGATGGGACCGCAGGACGGTGTCGACTACGCCCTGCGGGCCCTCGCGAAGCTGCGCGACGAGGTCGGACGCACCGACTGGCACGCCGTGTTCGTCGGCGCGGGCGACGCCTTCGACGACATGGTGGAGCTGTCCCGGCAGCTCGGTCTCACCGAGCAGGTGCAGTTCACCGGGCGCATTCCGGACGCCGACCTGGTGCGCTACCTGTCCACCGCGGACGTGTGCCTCTCGCCCGACCCGTGCAACCCGCTCAACGACGTGTCGACCATGAACAAGGCCCTGGAGTACATGGTCATGGGCCGGCCGATCGTCTCGTTCGACCTGAAGGAGGCGAGAGTCTCCGCAGGTGACGCCGCCGTCTACGCGGCCGCCGACGACGAGGCCGAATTCGCCGGTCTCATCGCGCGGTTGCTGGACGATCCTGAGGAGCGGGCCCGCATGGGGAAGGTGGGTCAGGAGCGGATCAGCGGGCAGCTCTCCTGGCGGAACTCGCAGGCGTCGCTGCTCGCCGCCTACGCCGCAGCCTGCCGTGACCGTGCTCGGGTGCCGGCGGGCGACCCGGCCCGGGCACAGAGGAGGCAGCGGCGTTGAGTGATGACGCAATACGCCTGGTGACGATCGGGCGGATCTTCCGTCGGCGCTGGCGGCTTCTCGCCATCGTCGCCGTGGTGGGGGCACTGGTGGGCTACGGAACCTCGCTGCTGTTCCCGCCGAGCTACACGACGTCGACCTCGGTGCTCCTCGCGGGGCAGTGGGAGGAGCGCGAGCTGCTCACCCAGGCCGAGATCGCGGCCAGTTCGGCGGTGGTCGACCGCGCGGCCGACACGCTCGACTGGAGCGGTGTCGGCGGCAGCGAGCTGCAGGACAGAGTGAGCGCCGAGGCCGCCGACGGAAACATCATCAAGATCTCGGGTACGGCCGAGACCCCGGAGCGCGCGCAGCGGCTCTCCGACCAGGTGGCCGAGCAGTTCGTCACGTTCGCCGCGCGGATCGCGGGCGAGGACCCCGGCGCCGACGCGGCGGAGGGACCCGAGGAACTGCGGGAGAAGGTGGCGCAGACCAACCGCCGCATCAGCGACCTGGCCAAGGCGGCCGATCCCGGCAGAACCGTGGAGAGCGTGCAGGCCCGCACCGAGCTCGAGAAGCTGCGCACCGCCCTGCAGAGCGCCATGAAGAAGCTGGACGAGGCCGACCCGGCGAGCGGCAAGGCCAACATGGTCGTGATGGGCCCTGCGGCCAAGCCCACCGGCGAGGCGCCGCCGACGCGGACGCAACTGGTCGTCGCCGGGGCGCTGTTGTTCCTCCTGTGCGCGGTCATCGGCCATCTCGCCACGGCACGGGCGAGCCGCCGGCTGCGTACCGAGCAGGAGATCGCCGCGGCGCTCGGCTCGACGCTCCTCGGCACCGTCGACGTGCCGGGAGAACGGCCCGGCTACCGGCCCAGAGGCCTCGGCCCGCGGGCCTGGATCCGCCGGCTGCTCGGCGTCGACACCCGGTGGGACGTGCCGACCCCGCGGATGCCGGGCGACGAGGCCAGCACCCGGATCCGCTACCGGCGGGTGTGCGCCCGCCTCCGGGCGAAGCTGCCCGCCCCCCGGCGCCTCCTCGTGGTCGTACCGGAGGGCGACGAGATCGCCCGCAGGGCCGCCGCGCAGCTCGTCGCCGAGGCCGAGAGCGACCCTTCCCCGAGCTCTGCGAGCAGGGGCTACCCCATGATGCGCGTGGTGGGGGTCTCGGTGACCCGGCCACTGGTGCCTGATCGCAGCACCGAGTCCGGCGCCCTGATCGTGCTCAGCGCGGGCAACTGGACGGCGGGGGAGCTCGCGGGCATCGCCGAGGCGTGTGCGGACGGCAGACACGAGGTGGTCGGCATCGTCCTGGCCGGAGCGGTCCGGGCCCGTCCGACGCCGGACGCCGGTCGTCCGGCGCCGCACGCCACGCCGGTTCTCGCGGTGGGCGACGACGCGAGGGGAGGTTCGCTGTGACGACGTACAAGACGACGGACGAGACATCGGAGCCGTCGGGCGCCACCCCGCTCTTCGACCTGCACGCACTGGTGGTGGCGGTGCGCAGACGCCGTCGCCTGTGGTGCGCCCTCGCCCTCCTCGGCTTCCTGGTCGGCGCCGCGGTGGCGGTCGTGATGCCGCCCCCGCCGAGCGCGGCGACCAAGATCCTCGTGGCGCATGAGGACGACCAGCCGAACGACACCGGAACGCTGATCCGCACCGACGTCGAACTGCTCGGGACCACACGGATCGCCGAGGAGGCCCTGCGGTCCCTCAAGTCCACGGAGAAGCCCGAGGACTTCATGCAGGACTACCGGGGCACCGGCCTGACCAACAACCTCCTGCGCATCGACGTGACGGCCGACAGCGAACAGGACGCGGTGGCCCGCGCCGAGGCGCTGGCGAACGCGTTCGTCGCCGACCACGTCAAGCGGATGCGGGAGGCCGCGAAGGCCGAGGCCAAGGCCCTGCTCGACCAGCGCGACCGCATGCGCAAGGAACTCGCCGGGGTCAACAGGACGATCGGCAACCGCTCGCCGCAGACCAGCGACCCGAAGGACTCGGCGAGCATCGAGTCGCTCTTCGCCCGCCGGGCCGAACTCAACTCGCGGATCGCCGACTTCGACCAGCGCGCCGAGGAAGCGCGCGTCGGCACGCCCAAGCTCGTCGCCGGCACCCAGATCGTGGACGCCCCGCGGGCGGTGCGGCACTCCCTGCCCAAGGCCGCGGGCACCAACGCCGTGATCGGCCTCGCCCTCGGCCTGGTCCTCGGGCTCGCGGTGGCCGCGGTCGGCGCGGTGGTGGCCGACCGGCCCGTGCTGCGCCGGGAGATCGCGGCGAACCTCGGTGCCTCGGTCATCGCGGAGCTGCGCCGCCTGCCCCGCCGGCCGATCTGGCCGTGGCAGCCGCGGCGGACCAGGGCGGCACGCGAACGGCTCACCACGACCCTGGTCCGCGTGGTGCGCGGCTCGTCGGAACCGGTGTCGCTGCTCGAACTGGGCTGCGCGCACAGCACGAGCGTGATCGCCCTGAACGTCGCGAGGGCACTGGCGACGGAGGAACCGGTCGTCGTCATCGACGGCCTGCCGCGACCGCAGGTCGCCGACCGCCGCAATCCAGGAGACCCGGACGTGGTCAGCGGCGAGCGCGCCGCGGCCCTGCCGCGTCAGATGCGCAGGCTCGGCGTCGGCTCGGTCGCGCCCGGCACGGCGTGGACCGACCTCCAGTACCTCGGCGGTCGGACCGTGCTCGTCGTGCGTGCCGGACACGGCAGCGCCTCATGGCTGCACACCGTGGCGCGGCAACTCGCGGACCAGCGCATCCCGGTGATCGGTGTGGTGCTGATCGACCCCGATCCGCGGGACCGGACCGACGGCACGCTGTGGGACGGGCTGCGGATCGCACTGCGGGGGCACAGCGAGCGTCTCGCCCGGCAGAACGAGGGGGGTACCTCCCACGCCGTCGAGGCAGTGGGGGAGGGCCGGCTGAGGACGGAGCGGCCGTCATGGGGCAGTGGGGCCTCCCCTGCTCGAACGGAGTTGAGAGCCCGGGGACGTGTCCCGGACACCGACCAGGAGGCGCGGTAAGACGTGTGTGGCATAGCAGGTACCTACCGGTGGCCGGACGGGAAGGTCGTGACCGACCGGCTCACCGACACCCTGGCCCATCGCGGCCCGGACGGGGCGGGCCGGTACGGCCATCCCGCCGGTGACGGCGAAGTGCACCTGGGGCACCGCCGGTTGGCCATCATCGACCTGTCCGAGACCGGCGCCCAGCCGATGGTCTCGGACGGCCTCTCCCTCACGTACAACGGAGAGCTGTACAACGCGCCCGAGCTGCGGGCCGAGTTGGCGGCCGCCGGGGTGCGCTTCCGGGGTACGTCCGACACCGAGGTCCTCCTGGAGGCCTGGCGGCGCTGGGGCACCGACTGCCTGCCCCGGCTGCGCGGCATGTTCGCGTTCGGCATCTTCGACGAGCGCACCGGTGAACTGGTGCTCGCGCGCGATCAGTTGGGCATCAAGCCGCTGTTCCTGCTCCGGCGCGGCGAGGGCCTGGTGTTCGCCTCCGAGCTCAAGGCGCTCGCCGCCGCGACCGGCGGCCCGCTGGAGGTGGACCACGCGGCACTGGTGGCCTCGCTCCTCTACTACTGGGTGCCCGACTCGCGCTGCGCGTTCCGCGAGGCGGAGAAGCTGCCGCCGGGGAGCTGGCTGCGGTGCCGGCCGGACGGGCGGGTGGAGCGCGGGCAGTACTGGAACCTCCGGGACGTCGCCCACGAGGCGCGCGGCGCCGGGCAGCCGGATCTGGCCGCCGTCGTCGAGGAGTCGACCCGGCGGCACCTGCTGTCCGACGTACCCGTGGCGACCTTCCTCTCCGGTGGCCTCGACTCCAGCTACCTGACCGCCCTCGCGGCCCGCCACCAGCCCGGGATCTCCGCGTACACGATCGGATTCCGCGCCGAGGACGCCAAGTTCGAGGCGATGCCGGACGACCTGCGCTACGCCCGGCAGGTGGCCGAGCGGTTCGGCGTCGACCTGCACGAGATCGAGATCGCCCCGAACGTGCTCGACCTGCTGCCGCAGATGACGTACAGCCTGGACGAGCCGATCGGCGACCCGGCGGCGATCAACACGTTTCTGATCTGCCAGGCCGCCCGGGAGGCCGGGGTCAAGGTGATGCTCTCGGGGATGGGCGCCGACGAACTGTTCGCCGGGTACCGCAAGCACCTGGCCAACCTGATCGCGCTGCGCTACCAGCGCGTTCCGCGGCTCCTGCGGCGCGGGGTGTCCGGGGTGGTGGACCGGCTGCCGGTCGCCACGGCCCGCCGGGGGTACCGGTCGGTGCGGTTCGCGAAGCGGTTCCTCTCCTTCGCGGAGCTGCCGGAGGAGACCGCGTTCCGGCGCAGCTACACCATGTACGACCAGGAGGAGCTGCTGGCTCTGGTCTCCCCGGACCTGGCAGGGACGGTCGACGACGTGCTGACCGAACACGCGGACGTCTACGAGGACAACGACCTCGACGACTTCGTGAACCGCATGTGCCTGGGGGACTCCCGGATGTTCCTGCCGGGTCTGAACCTCACGTACACGGACCGCTCCAGCATGGCCGCGTCGACCGAGGTGCGGGTGCCGTACGTGGACGTCGACGTGGTGAAGGCGGCGTTCGCCGTGCCCGGCGACCGCAAGATCGTCGGACGGCAGGGCAAGGCCGTCCTCAAGGAGGCGGCCACATCGATCCTCCCCAAGGAGATCGTGTACCGGCCCAAGGGCCTGTTCAGCGCCCCGCTGCGGGCCTGGATGAGCCGGGACCTGGCGCCGCTGGTGCGCGAGGTGGTCAACGACGGGGTGCTCGTGAGCTCGGGGCTCCTGCGGCGCGACGCGCTGGCGCGCATGGTCGCCGAGGACGCCGCCGGGCAGCGGGACTTCTCCAAGCATCTGTGGCATGTGCTGACGCTTGAGTACTGGTATCGCGACGCGACCTCTGGGTCCGGTCAGAGCACTCGGTCAACGGCTTAGGAATTCAGAGGAGTTCGGGTGAAGCAGGTTGTACAGAACTACAAGAGCGGCGAGCTGGCGGTGCTCGACGTTCCGGTGCCGGGGTGCAAGGCGGGCGGTGTCCTCGTCAGGACCGCCTACTCGCTGATATCCACCGGGACCGAGCTCATGAAGGTGTCCGAGGCCGGCATGTCGATGCTGGGCAAGGCCCGCTCACGCCCCGACCAGGTGGCCAAGGTCATGCAGAGCGTGGCCACCAACGGGGTGCCCGCCACCTACCGCAAGGTGATGGGCAAGCTGGACTCCTACACGCCGCTCGGCTACTCGCTGTGCGGGGTGGTCGAGCAGGTCGGCAGCGGGATCGACGACGTGAAGGTCGGCGACCTCGTGGCCTGCGCCGGCAACGAGCACGCGCTGCACGCCGAGTTGAACTGGGTGCCGAAGAACCTCTACACGCCGGTGCCGGACGGCCTCGCGCCGCGGCACGCGGCCTTCGGCACCGTCGGGTCGATCGCGATGCAGGGCGTGCGCCGCGGCGAGCCGCAACTCGGCGACGTCGCGCTGGTCATCGGCCTCGGCCTGATCGGGCAGCTGGTGGTGCAGCTGCTCGCCGCCTCCGGGGTCCGCGTCGTGGGGGTCGACCCCGATCCGGCGCGCTGCGAACTCGCCGCGCGGTTGGGCGCGGTGGCCTGCGGCGATCCCGCGTCCGCGGCCGTGGTGAGCTCCGTGGCCGAGCTCACCGGCGGGCACGGCGTGGACCAGGTGTACCTGGCCGCGGGCGGCGGCAGCAATCAACCCGTCGAGCTGGCCGCCCAGTTGAGCCGGGACCGCGGCCGGGTCGTCGACATCGGCAAGTGCCGTCTGGACCTGCCGTGGAACGCGTACTACGAGAAGGAACTCGACGTCCGGTTCTCGCGGTCGTACGGCCCCGGGCGTTACGACCCGGAGTACGAACTGGAGGGGCGCGACTACCCGGTCGGCTACGTGCGCTGGACCGAGCGGCGCAACCTGGCGTGCTTCCTCGACCTCGCCGCCCGCGGCCGCGTCGACGTGGAGCCCCTGGTCTCCCACGTCGCCGACTTCGACGACGCCGTCGAGACGTACCAGCGCCTGAAGGACGGCGAGTTGAAGGCCGTCGCCGTGCTGTTCCGGTACCCCGAGCACGCCGCCGCGGCGGCGGCCCCGGAAGTGGCCGTGCCCGCGGTGAACGTGCGGACGTCCGCCCCGGCCCGCTCCGTCACGTCACCGGTGCGCCTCGCGTTCATCGGCGCCGGCAACTACGCGACGTCGATGCTGCTGCCGCACCTGACGCAGCGCGACGGCGTCGAGTTGTCGACCGTCGTCACCACGACGGCGCTGTCCGCGACCAACGCGCAGCGGAAGTTCGGCTTCGCCGCCGCCACCACCGATCTCGACGCCGTGCTCGGCGACAAGTCCATCGACGCGGTGTTCGTGGTCACCCGGCACAGCTCGCACGCCGAACTCACCAGGAAGGCGCTCCTCGCCGGCAAGACGGTGTTCGTGGAGAAGCCCTTGGCCCTCACCGAGGACGAGCTGGCCGGTGTGCTCGCGGCGGTGGAGGAGTCCGGCAACGACCGGCTGCAGGTGGGCTTCAACCGCCGGTTCGCGCCGCTCCTCCAGGAGGCCAGGAACCGGTTCGGCGCCCGGACCGGCCCGGCGAGCCTGCGCTACCTGGTCAACGCGGGCCGGCTGCAGCACGGCAGCTGGTACCTCCAACAGGGCAGCGAGGGCACGCGGTTCGCCGGCGAGGGCGGACACTTCATCGACACGGCGAGCTGGCTGCTCGGCGCCGACCCGGTCTCGGTGTACGCGGTTGCCACGCCCGGCAACGAGGACCTGCAGGTCGTGCTCCGCTACCCGGACGGCTCCACCGCCACCATCAGCTACGTCACCACCGGATCGGCCGGCTTCCCCAAGGAGACGCTCGACCTGGTCGCGGACGGCAAGGTGCTGCGGCTCGACGACTTCGTCCGCGCCTCGGTGTACGGGCAGAAGCGGTGGGTCAGCTCCCGGCTGCCCAAGGCGAGGGACAAGGGCCAGAACGCCGAACTGGCCGCGTTCGTCAAGGCCGTGCGGACCGGCGGGCCGATGCCGGTGCCGCTCGCGTCGCTGGTCGCCACCACGTCGGCCACCCTGGCCGTGCAGACGGGCCTGGCCTGCGGTGCCCCGGTGACCTTGGCGAGGACGCGATGACCATGAGCGCGGGCTGGTACCTGCGACGCCTCTCCCGGATGGGACCGCGGGAGATAGGCGGCCGGGTGGGCGACGCGGTGCGCAGGCGGCGGTGGCGCTCGGCGCGGCCCGACTGCCCGAGGGTGACCGGCGCCCGCTTCACCGCGCTGCTGCCCGCGGGGACGATCGGCGCGGTGCCACCGGACGCCGCGAAGCGTCTGGTCGCCGAGGCGGACCGGCTGATGGCCGGGCACGCCGAGTACTTCGGGGTGGTCCGCGACGACCTGGCCGACCCGGACTGGTGGTACGACCCGAAGAGCGGGCGCCGGGCTCCGTGGGGCTACGCCTTCGACGTGCCGTACCGGAACGAGGACGCGGTCGGGGACATCAAGCAGATCTGGGAGCCGTCCCGGCACCAGTACCTCACCGTGCTCGCCGCCGCCTACGCGGTCACCGGGAACGAGCGGTACGCCGAGCGGGTGGCCGCGCACCTGCGGTCGTGGTGGACGGCCAACCCGCCGCTGCGCGGCGTGCACTGGATCAGCGGCATCGAGCTGGGCATCCGTCTCCTCTCCTGGGTGTGGATCCGCAGGCTGCTCGACGGCTGGCCGGGCGCGGCCGGTCTCTTCGAGGACAACCCGGTGGCGCTGAACCAGATCTGGCACCACCAGCGCTGGCTGGCCGCCTTCCCCAGCCGGGGGTCCTCGGCGAACAACCACGTCATCGCCGAGGCCGCCGGGCAACTCGCCGCGGCCTGCGCGTTCGGGTGGTTCCCCTCGTCGGCGCGCTGGCGGTCCTGCGCCCTGCGCTCGCTGGAGCGGCACCTTCGGAGCAATACCTTCGCGTCCGGCATCAACCGCGAACTGGCCAGCGAATACCACGGACTTGTGCTGGAGCTCGGCCTGGCCGCGGTGGCCGAGGCGGACACCGCGGGAGTGCCGGTGCCCGCGTCGATCCGCCTCGTGCTGCTGCGGATGACCGACGCGCTCGCGGCCGTCGTGGACGACCGGTTGCGGCCGCCGCGCCAGGGCGACGCGGACGACGGGCACGGCCTGGTCGTGGACGGCGCGGGCACCGACCGCTGGGCCTCGCTCCTCGCCACCGGGGACGCCGTGTTCGGCCGGCTCGACTGGTGGCCCGCGGTGCCCGGCACGGACGTCCGCACCCCGCTCCTTGCCGCGCTCATCAGCCCGTACGCGAAGACCGCAACCGCACGGGCCGTGGCCCGCCCGGCAAGCCGACCGGGCCACTTCGCCGACGCGGGGCTCACCGTCCTGCGCGGCCCCGAGGGGATCTGGTGCCGCTGCGACGGCGGTCCGCACGGCTTCCTGTCCATCGCCGCGCACGCCCACGCGGACGCGCTGTCCGTGGAGGTGCGGCACGACGGGGTCGACGTGCTCGCCGACCCGGGGACGTTCTGCTACCACGGGCAGCCCGAGTGGCGGCAGTACTTCCGGTCGACCCTCGGCCACAACACCCTGCAGCTGGACGGCGGTGACCAGTCCGAGTCCGGCGGACCGTTCCTGTGGACCCGGCACGCCCGCAGCCGCGTCCTGGTCGCGGACACCTGCGACGTCACCGACGGGGGGACGGCCCGCTGGTCCGCCGAGCACGACGGATACCAGCGCTCCGTGCACCGCCGCCGGGTGGAGCTGACCGCCGCGAACCAGGAGCTGCGCGTGGTCGACGAGGTGCGCGGCCCGCGTCGGTCCGTACGCCTGGCCTTCCACCTCGGCCCGGCCGTCGCCGCGGACCTGGTGGGGAACTGGGCGGTGCTCACCTGGACCCGGGACGGCGAGGACCGCTCCGCGGTGCTCGACCTGCCCGGGCAGCTGTCCTGGCAGGCACATCGCGGCGAGACCGATCCGCCTCTTGGCTGGTACTCCGCGGGCTTCGGGCGCAAGGAACCCGCCACCACGCTCGTCGGCACCGGTGTCGCCGACGGCGCGGAGGGGTTCACCACCGTACTCAGGTTCTGCGGCTAGGGAGGGCGCGTGGGGAACAAGTGGCGGCACTGGGCGTTGCCCGCGGCACCGCTGGCGCTGGCGATGCTGGCGGCGAGCGGCTGTGACGGCGCGCCACAGGCGCGGCCGGAGCCGACCGCCGCGCCGTCCACGGCCGTGGCCCGGGTGTGCGCCAAGCCGGCGGCCGGCCCCGAGAAGGCGCCCAAGGGCGCGGTGACGGTCGACCCGGCGGTGGTCGGCGACCTGGCCGCGAAGACCAGGAGCAACCCTGCGAACACCACGTTCTGGCTCCGCCCCGGCAAGCACAGGCTCGATCCGGACCGCTACTCCCAGGTGGTCCCGAAGAAGGGGAACCGCTACCTCGGCGCGCCGGGCGCGGTCCTCGACGGTGGGAAGAAGAACCAGTACGCGTTCGGCGGCGGAGCCCCCGACGTCACGATCCGCCACCTGACCGTGCAGCGTTTCGTCGCGCCGCACGACGAGGGCGTGGTCAACCACGACTCGGCCGACGGGTGGACGATCGAGCACACGACGATCCAGCACAACTCGGCCGCCGGGCTGATGGCCGGTGCCCGCCAGCGGGTCCGCGCCAACTGCCTGCGCGCCAACGGCCAGTACGGCATGAACGCGTACAAGGCCAAGGGCCGCATCAAGGACCTGGTGGTCGAGGGCAACGAGATCGTGGGCAACAACACCGGTGACTGGGAGCGGAAGAGGAAGGGCTGCGGCTGCACCGGAGGCATCAAGTTCTGGGCCGTCGACGGCGCCGACGTGCGCGGCAACTGGGTGCACGACAACCGCGGAACGGGGTTGTGGGCGGACACCAACAACAACGACTTCCGCATCGAGGACAACCTGATCGAGGCCAACGACGGTGCCGCGCTGATCTACGAGACCAGCTACAACGCGGTCATCCGGAAGAACACGATCCGGAAGAACAACTGGGTCGAGGGCCGCAGGGAGGCCGAGAGCGGCGACAACTTCCCGTTCGCGACGATCTACCTGTCCGAGTCCGGCGGCGAACCGCGGATCCGCGCCCGCACGGACAAGATCGACGTCGACCGCAACGTCCTGGAGAACAACTGGTCCGGGATCACCCTGTGGGAGAACGCCGACCGGTTCTGCAACAGCCCGGCCAACACCTCGACCGGTGACTGCACGCTGCTGGTGAAGAAGGCCGACCGCTGCGCGCGGCCGAAGATCGCCACTGCCCCGCTCTACGCCGACTGCCGGTGGAAGACCCAGCGGGTGGACATCCACGACAACCGCTTCGTCCTGGACAAGTCCGTCGTCGAGTGCACGGCCAGGTGCGACCGCATGGCGGTCCTCGCCAACTACGGCACCTACCCGAAGTGGTCGCCCTACCAGGGCGAGCGGGTGGCGGACGCGATCACCCGCAAGCAGGACAACCGCTGGCACGACAACGCCTACGTCGGCCCCTGGAAGTTCGTGGCCCACAACCCCAGCAAGGTGCTCGACTTCGGGGAGTGGCAGGGCACGCCCTACCGGCAGGACAAGGGCAGCACCTTCCGCGCGCGGGACGGTGGTTGAGATGAGCCCGCACGCCACGGACCACACCTCGAAGATCGTCGGCACGGCCTGGGGGCTGCTCGTCCTCAACACGCTCGGCTCCGCGGGGGCGAAGACCATCGTCCCGCTGCCCCGCTCCCTCATCCAGATGGTCACCATGGGCGCGCTGGTCGCCGCGTTCGCGCTGGCGCTCGCGGTCAACCTCCAGCTGCGCATCCGGCCGAGCGCCTTCGTGTTCCTGCTCACCCTGCTCGTCGTGCCGAGCGTGCTCGCCAGCGCGGACCTGGAGTCCGGGTTCGGCGCGCTGTTCCGCTGCGGTCGCCTCGCTCTCTTCGTCGCCACGCTGTGGCTGCTCACCCGCTGGTGGGACGGGGGCCTGACGTTCGTCCGGCACCACATCCGGATGTACTTCGTGGTCCTCGGCTCGGTGGCCGCGGGCCTGGCCATCTCGCCCGGCGCCGCCAGGCCCGAGCTCTACGGCGGGCGTCTCGTCGGCGCGTTGTGGCCGCTCACCCCGCCGCAGATCGGCCAGTACGCCGCGGTGATCATCGGGCTCACCGTGCTGCTCGTCCTCGGCCGCAGGACCGACCGGGCCGGTGCGGCGGTCGTCATCGTGCCGTCGCTCGTCCTGCTCGCGCTGACCCACACCCGTACGGCCACGCTCGGCCTGCTCCTGGGCCTTGCGGTGGCGATCGGCTCGCTCGTCCTGACCAGCGCGGCCGCCCGCCGGTTCTTCGCCTGGGCATTGCTGTGCGCCGCGGTGGCCGCGGTGGGCTTCGCCTCCGCGCTGCAGGCGTGGTTCCTGCGCGGACAGAGCGAGGAGGGCCTGTCCAGCCTCACCGGCCGGGCCAAGGTCTGGGACGCCCTCCTCGCGGCCCCCCGGACCACCTCGGAGCGGCTGTTCGGCATGGGCCTCGGAGACAAGTCGTTCGGCGGTCTTCCGATCGACAACAGCTGGCTGGCCGTCTACCACGAGCAGGGCCTGACCGGCACCGCCATCGTGGCGGCGATCATCGTCGTGCTCGGCGGCGTCGCGCTGCTGCGGCCGCCGTCGCTGCAGCGGGCCTGCGCGATCTTCCTGATCAGCTACTGCGCGATCGCCTCGTACACCGAGGCGGGCCTCGGCGACGCGTCGCCGTATCTGCTGCATCTGGCCGTGGCCGCCTCGCTCCTCGCGGCACCCGCCGCGGCCACCACCCCGGTCCCGACGCCCGAAGCCCCTCGACGACGTGTCCCTCGATGGGCCCGGAGATCGGAGATGACCTGAGCATGCACGGCGTTCACGTACTGGTGGTGCACAACCGCTACGCATCGGCGCAGCCGAGCGGGGAGAACAAGGTCGTCGACCAGGAGGTGGAGCTGCTGCGCGCGGCCGGCCACCGGGTCGAGGTGTTCGAGCGGCGCAGCGACTCCATCGCCGGCCGGTCCCTGCCGGGAAAGGCCGCGGTGCCGCTGCTCGTGCCGTGGAACCCGGCGGTCCGCACGGAACTCGCCGCCCGGCTCCGCGCCTCGCGCCCCGACGTGGTCCACGTCCACAACGTCTTCCCGCTCCTTTCGCCCGCGGTCCTCGCCGCCTGCGCCGACGCCGGGGTGCCCGCCGTCGCCACGCTGCACAACTACACCCAGGTCTGCCCGCCCGGCACGCTGCAGCGGGACGGCCGGCCGTGCACCGAGTGCGTCGGCAGGGCGCCGCTGCCCGCCGTCCGGCACGGCTGCTACCGCAACTCCCGTCTCGCGACGGTGCCGTTGGCGGTCAGCCTGCAGGTCAACCGGCGGCGGTGGTGGTCCGGCGTGGAGCGGTTCTTCTGCATCTCCGCCGCGCAGCGCGACGTCCTGGTGCGGTCCGGCATGCCGGCCGAACGCCTCGCGGTGAAACACAACTTCGTGCCGGAGCCGTGCGCCCGCCGAGCGGGCGAGGGCGAGCACGTGCTCTATCTCGGGCGGCTCGCGGAGGCCAAGGGCGTACGCCTGCTGATGGCCGCGTGGGACGAGATCGCGGCGGGCGGCGGTGTGGGCGTGCCGCTCGTGATCGCGGGGACGGGGCCGCTGGAGCAGGAGGTGACCGCCTGGGCCGCGGGCCGGGACGACGTGCGCTACGTCGGCCTGTACGACACGGTCGCGTGCCAGAAGGCCATCGCCGGGTCCGTTGCCGTGGTGGCTCCCTCGACATGGCTGGAGGCGTTCGGCCTGGTGGTCGTGGAGGCGATGGCGGCCGGGGTGCCGACCGTCGCCGCCGCGCACGGCGCCTTCGTCGAACTCGTCGAGGACGGGGTGACCGGCCTGCTTCACCGGCCGGGTGACGCGGCGTCGCTCGCGTCCCGCATACGCCGGATCGCGGCCGACACGGCGCGCAACCGGGAGATGGGCCAGGCGGCCCGGCGCCGGTACGAGCAGGGCTTCAGCCCGGCCGTCGGCCTCGAACGCCTGGTGGAGGGGTACCGCACCGCGATCGCGGTGCGGTCGGGCAGCGGGGAAAGACCGCTGCCGTCAGGAAATGGAAACACCGGCTCACGACGGGGCACCCGCGTGAGCAGGGGGGATGGGGAAAGCACATGACAGGATGCCGACTCTGCGGCTCGGAGACGCTGGCGAGCGTCGTCGACCTGGGGGCCACTCCGCCGTGCGAGAGTTTTCTCGCCGCGGACCAGCTGGACAGGCCGGAGCCCGCGTACCCGCTGCACCTGCGGGTCTGCACCGACTGCTGGCTGGCGCAGATACCGCCGCTGATCACGCCGGAGGAGACGTTCAGCGAGTACGCGTACTTCTCCTCCTTCTCGACCTCCTGGGTGGAGCACGCGCGCACGTTCGTCGCCGACGCGGCGGAGCGGGTGGGTCTCGGCCCCGAGGCCTTCGTGGTCGAAGTCGCCAGCAACGACGGGTACTTGCTGAAGCACGTGGTGGACCGGGGGATCCGCTGTCTCGGCATCGAGCCGTCGGTGAACGTCGGCGCCGCGGCGCGCGACGCGGGCGTACCCACGCTCACGGAGTTCCTGTCCCCCGAGACCGGCGCGGCCGTCCGCGCCGAACACGGCCCGGCGAACCTGGTCGTGGCGAACAACGTGTACGCGCACATCCCGGACGTGGTCGGCTTCACCCAGGGGCTGCGCGCCCTGGTCGCCGACGACGGCTGGGTCTCCGTCGAGGTGCAGCACCTGCTGACCCTGATCGAGGAGAACCAGTACGACACGATCTACCACGAGCACTTCCAGTACTACACGGTCGCGTCCGCGATCCGGGCCCTCGCGAGCGGCGGACTCGCCCTCGTGGACGTCGAGTTGCTGCCCACGCACGGCGGCTCCATCCGGCTGTGGGCCCGCCCCTCCGAGGTGGCGGGGGAGCCCTCCCGGCGGGTGGCCGACGTCCTGGCCCGCGAGAAGGCCGCCGGTCTCCAGGAGCTGTCCGGGTACACCGAGTTCTCCGCCCGCGTCGCCAAGGTGCGCAGGGACCTCCTCAAGTTCCTGATCACAGCGGCCGAGCGCGGCGAGAAGGTCGTCGGCTACGGCGCGCCGGGCAAGGGCAACACCCTGCTCAACCACTGCGGCATCCGGCCCGACCTGCTGGCGTACACGGTCGACCGCAACCCCTACAAGCACGGCAGGTTCACCCCGGGCACCCGCATCCCGATCCTGCCGCCGGAGCAGATCGCCGCCGACAGGCCGGACTACGTCCTCGTCCTGCCGTGGAACCTGCGCGCCGAACTGACCGAGCAGCTGTCCTTCGTCCACGAGTGGGGCGGCCGCCTGGTCTTTCCCATCCCGGAACTCAGCATCGTCGAGGCCGCGTCTTTGAAAGAGGTCACAGCATGAAGGTCGTTCTGTTCTGCGGCGGTTACGGGATGCGGATGCGTAGTGGTGCCGCGGACGACGTGCCCAAGCCGATGGCGATGGTCGGCCCGCGGCCGCTGATCTGGCACGTCATGCGCTACTACGCGCACTACGGCCACCGGGACTTCATCCTGTGCCTGGGATACGGCGCCCACCACATCAAGGACTTCTTCCTCAACTACGAGGAGACGACGTCCAACGACTTCGTGCTGCGCGGCGGGAGGACCGAGCTCCTGTCCACCGACATATCCGACTGGACGATCACGTTCGCGCAGACCGGCATCGAGTCGCCGATCGGGGAACGCCTGCGCCGGGTGCGCCACCACCTGGACGGCGACGAGATGTTCCTCGCCAACTACGCCGACGTGCTCACCGACGCCCCGCTGCCGGACATGATCGAGAACTTCTCCCGGCGCGACGCCGGCGCGTCGATGATGGTGGTGCCGCCGCAGTCCTCGTTCCACTGCGTCGACCTGGGCGAGGACGGCCTGGTCGGGGGCATCACCGCGGTCAGCGACATGCCGCTGTGGGAGAACGGCGGCTACTTCGTGCTCCGCCAGGAGGTCTTCGACCACATCCCGGAGAACGGGGACCTGGTCGCCGACGGATGCGCCCAACTGGCCAAGCGCGGACGGCTGGTGGCGCACCAGCACCGCGGCTTCTGGAAGCCCACCGACACCGTGAAGGAACGGGCCGCGCTCGACGCGGCCTACGCCCGCGGCGACCGCCCGTGGGCCGTGTGGGAGCAGGACCGCGTCGGAGCGCGCGCGTGATCCGGCTGGGGGCAGGACCCCTGAACCGGATCGTCGCGGTGGGCGCGCACTGCGACGACATCGCCATCGGCGCCGGCGGCACGCTCCTGACCATGTGCCGCGCACGCCCCGGCATCCGCGTCGACGCGCTGGTGCTCTCCGGTGGCGGCGGCGACCGTGAGCAGGAGGAGCGGGCCGCGCTCGCCGCCTTCTGCCCGGGCGCCGATCTGCGCCTGACCGTGCACAAGCTGCCGGACGGCCGGATGCCCGCACACTGGGAAGAGGCCAAGGCCGCGGTGGAGGAACTGCGCGCGCGGACCGACCCTGACCTGGTCCTCGCGCCCCGTACCGAAGACGCGCACCAGGACCACCGCGGCCTGGCGCGCCTGATGCCCACCGCCTTCCGCGACCACCTCGTACTCGGCTACGAGATCGTCAAGTGGGACGGCGATCTCGGCCGCCCCTCGGCGTACCAGCCGCTGTCGGCGGAAGTCGCCGAGGAGAAGGTGCGGCTGCTGCAGGAGCACTACCCCTCGCAGCGGCACCGTCCCTGGTACGACCGGGAGGCCTTCCTCGGCCTCGCGCGGATCCGCGGCATCGAATGCCACGCGCGCTACGCGGAGGCGTTCGCCGCCACCAAGCTCACGCTCGATCTCGGCACTTCCACTCTGGGGGATTGAACCTTGCGCGTACTGCTGACCGGACACCAGGGCTACCTGGGCACCGTGATGGCCCCGGTCCTCGGCTCGGCCGGGCACGACGTCGTCGGCCTCGACGCCGGCCTGTTCGCCGACTGCGTCCTCGGCCCGCCGCCCGCGGACCCGTCCGGGCACCGCGTGGACCTGCGCGACGTCACGGCCGAGCACGTGGCCGGGGTGGACGCGGTGATCCACCTGGCCGCGCTCTCCAACGACCCGCTCGGAGCGCTGGCACCGGAACTCACCTACGACATCAACCACCAGGCGTCCGTACGCCTGGCCCGCCTCGCCCGCGAGGCCGGGGTGCGGCGCTTCCTGTACGCGTCGACCTGCTCCGTGTACGGCGCCGCGGGCGGCGACGACCTGGTGGCCGAGGACGCCCCGCTGCGCCCCGTGACGCCGTACGCGGAGTCCAAGGTGCGGGTGGAGGACGACCTGCACGCGCTGGCCGACGGCGACTTCAGCCCGGTGTACATGCGCAACGCCACCGCCTTCGGCTACTCGCCCCGGCTGCGCGCCGACATCGTCCTGAACAACCTGGTGGGCCACGCGCTGCTGTCCGGCGAGGTGTTGGTGCTCTCCGACGGCACGCCCTGGCGCCCGCTGGTGCACGCCGCCGACATCGCGCGGGCGTTCACGGCCGCGCTGACCGCGCCGCGGGAGGCGGTCCACGACCGGGCCTTCAACATCGGCAGCGAGGTCAACAACGTCACGGTCGCCGAGATCGCCGAGCAGGTCGCCGACGCGGTGTCGGGATCGAAGGTGGTCATCACCGGGGAGACCGGCGCCGACCCGCGGTCCTACCGGGTGGACTTCTCCCGCTTCCGTGACGCGATACCGGGCTTCGACTGCGAGTGGACGGTGAAGCAGGGCGCGCACGAACTCGCCGACGCCTACCGCAAGCACGGGCTGACCCGGGAGGACTTCGAACAGCGTTTCACCCGCCTCGCCGTGCTGCGCGCGGAGACCGAGGCCGGCACCGTCGACGACACCCTGCGGCGGCGCCGATGACCACGCCCGGCGAACAGATGCACGCACTGGTGGAGCGGATGTACCCGCTCTGCCGGAGCATCACCGGCGACGGCGTGCGCGCCACCCTGGAGATCGTCGGGGAGTACGTCCCGCTCCAGTTGCACGAGGTGCCGACCGGGACGCAGGTCCTGGACTGGACGGTGCCGCAGGAGTGGAACATCAGGGACGCGTACGTCGCCGACAGCGCGGGCAACCGGGTCGTCGACTTCGCCGCGTCCAGCCTCCACGTGCTCGGCTACAGCGTGCCGGTGGCGCGGACCATGCCGCTGGCCGAGCTGCGTGAACATCTGCACACCCTGCCCGACCACCCGAACTGGGTGCCGTACCGCACCAGTTACTACAAGCCGGAATGGGGGTTCTGCCTGGCCCAGGAGACCCTGGACGCCCTGCCGGACGGCGACTACGAGGTGCGCGTCGACTCCACACTGGAAGACGGCCACCTCACCTACGCCGAGCACGTGGTCCCCGGGCAGGTCTCCGACGAGGTGATCGTCTCCTGCCATGTCTGCCACCCGTCGCTGGCCAACGACAACCTGGCCGGCATCGCGGTGGCGACGTTCCTGGCCCAGGCGCTCGCGGAGCGGACGCCCTACTACACCTACCGGTTCATCTACGCGCCCGGCACCATCGGGGCGATCACCTGGCTGGCCCGCAACGCGGAGCGGATCGAGAAGGTCAGGCACGGTCTCGTGCTGGCCTGCGCCGGGGACTCGGGCCAGCTGACCTACAAACAGAGCAGGCGGGGCGACGCGGAGATCGACCGGGTGATGCGGCACGTCCTCGCCGCCTCCGAACGCCCGCACCGCGTCGACGAGTTCACCCCGTACGGCTACGACGAGCGGCAGTACTGCTCGCCCGGGTTCGACCTCGGCGTGGGCTCGCTCAGCCGGACCCCGTACGCCGGCTACCCCGAGTACCACACCTCGGCGGACAACCCGGACTTCGTCTCCCCGCAGGCGATGGAGGACACCCTCGCCGTGTGCCGTGAGGCGTTCGCCGTGCTCGACCGCAACCGGCGGTACGTCAACCTCAGCCCGTACGGTGAACCGCAGCTGGGCAGGCGGGGGTTGTACGACGCGCTCGGCGGGCGCAGCGACACCAAGCAGGCCCAGATGGCCATGCTCTGGGTGCTCAGCCTCTCCGACGGCGAGCACGGTCTGCTCGACGTCGCCGAGCGGTCGGGGCTGCCGTTCGATGCCGTCGCCGAGGCGGCCGACGCCCTGCACGGCGCCGGGCTGATCAAGGCATGACGTCGATGGCCACCGAGGGGGAGAAGCGGACCGCCAAACGGGCCATGGCGGGCCGGCTCTCCTGGGGCCTTGCCGACCAGGCGGTCTGCAGCCTGAACAACTTCGCGGTGGGAATCTACGTGGCCCGCTCGCTGGGGCTGACCGCGTTCGGCGTGTTCAGCCTGGCCTGGGTGACCTACGGCGTGGTGCTCAACGTCTCCCGCGGCCTTGCCACCGATCCGCTCGTGGTGCGCTTCAGCGGCGTGCCGACGGAGTCCTGGCGTGCGGCGGCGGCCCGGTCGACGGGTACCGCGCTCGGCGTCGGCGGCGCCGTCGGCGCGCTGTGTCTGGTGGTCGGGCTCGCTCTCGGCGGCCGGGTGGGGCCCGCGTTCGCCGCGCTCGGCGTCGTGCTGCCGGGGCTGCTGCTCCAGGACGCCTGGCGGTTCTCGTTCTTCGCCGCGGGCACCGGGCGCAAGGCGTTCACCAACGACGTCCTGGCGACCGCCGCGCTCGTCCCGGCCATGGTGGTGGCCGCGCGTGCGGACACCGTGGCCGCCTTCGTGCTCGCCTGGGGCGCCGCCGCCGCGGTGGCCGCGGGGTACGGCTGCCTCCAGTCCGGCATCCGGCCCCGGCTGACCGAAGCGCGCGCGTGGCTTCGCGAGCAGCGCGACCTCGGCTACCGGTACCTGGTCGAGAACGTCGGTGTCAGCGGCGCGGCCCAACTCCGGGCGTACGGCCTCGGCTTGATCGTCGGGGTCGGCGCGGTGGGCGTGGTGCGGGGTGCCGAGCTCCTGCTCGGCCCCTTCCTCGCCGTACTGATGGGGCTCTCGCTGGTCACCGTCCCGGAGGCGGCGCGCGTGCTGCGGCAGGCCCCGGAACGCCTCGCCAGGTTCTGCCTGCTGCTCGGCTCCGGCCTTGCCGCCGCCGCGGTGCTCTGGGGCGCGGCGCTGCTCCTGGTGCCCGACGGGCTCGGCGAGCTGGTGCTCGGCGACGTCTGGGGCTCCGCCTCCGAGCTCATCGTGCCGGCCGCGCTCGGCGTCGCGGGCGCCGGGCTCGGCAGCGGCGCGGCGGCCGGGCTGCGCGCGCTCGCCGCCGCACGGCGCAGCCTGCGCGTCCAACTGTTCGCCTCCGTCTGCTACGTCGGCGGCGGGCTCGGCGGCGCCGCCGTGGCGGGCGCCGTCGGCTCGGCCTGGGGGGTCGCCGCCGCGACCGCCTGTGGCTCGGCCCTCTGGTGGCTGCAACTGCGGGCCGCCCTGCGCGAGCGCCACCGCGATTCCCTTTCCGAAGTGAGGACCACATGACCGGTTTTGGGCGCATGCCCCGGTTGAGCATCGGCCTGCCCGTGTACAACGGCGAGGAGTACCTCGCCGAGTCACTCGACGCCCTGCTCGGCCAGACGTACGAGGACTTCGAGCTGGTCATCACCGACAACGCCTCGACCGACGGGACCCAGGACATCTGCCGCAGGTACGCCGCGAAGGACTCGCGCATCCGCTACCTCCGGCTGCCCCGGAACATCGGCGCCGCGCCGAACCACAACTACGTGTTCACCCAGTGCCGCGGCGAGCTGTTCAAGTGGGCCTCGCACGACGACCTGTACGCCAGGGACCTGCTGCGGCGCTGCGTCGAGGTGCTCGACGAGCGCCCGGACGTCGTCCTCGCACACTCCGACCAGGCGGTCATCGACGAGGGCGGCAAGGTCAAGGTCCCGTACGAGTACACGCTCGCCACCCACTCGCCGCGCGCGCCGGAGCGCTTCCGCAGCCTGCTCTTCGAGCCCGGCGGCGACGACTTCTACGGCGTGATGCGCGCCGACGTGCTGCGTCGGGTGAAGCCGCACGACAGCTACCACCACGCGGACCGCACGTTCGTCGCCGAGATCACCCTGCACGGGCCCTTCCACCAGGTGCCCGAGCTGCTGTACTTCCGCCGCGACCACCCCACCCGCGCCGAGCGCGCGAACCCCTCCAAGCGCTCCCGGTGCGTCAACCTGGACCCGCGCAGGGCGGGGCTGCTGCACCCGACGCCGCGGCTGCTCGCCGAGTACGTGTGGGGTTTCGTCTCGGCGATCCAGCGGGCGCCGCTGTCCTCGGCCGACCGGCGCGCGTGCCACCGGCACCTGCTCACGTGGATGACGAGCCGGGCCAGGCCGGGCGCGGGGGAGCGGGTCGAGGACCGCGCGCCGGTCGACCCGGATCTGCTCAGCGTCTCCCTCGACGACCTCGTCGCCGGACGTGAGGGGCGACAGCCATGAGGTCCACGCGCAACGCCCCTGTCCGTGTGGGGGTGTTCGGCCTGCTCGGCTCCGGGAACCTCGGCAACGACGGGTCGCTCGAAGCCGTACTCGGCTACCTCCGCGCCGAGCACCCCGAGGCGGCCGTGGACGCGCTGTGCGGCGGCCCCGAGACCGTCGCGGCCCGGTACGGCATCCCCGCGACGCGGCTGCACTGGTACCGAGGGGAGTACCGGACCGCCTCGCGTGCGGGCGCGGTCGCGGCCAAGGGGCTCGGCAAAGTCGTCGACGCCGTCCGCACCGCCGCCTGGGTGCGCCGCCACGACGTGGTGATCGTGCCGGGCATGGGCGTCCTGGAGGCCACGCTGCCGCTGCGGCCGTGGGGCTTCCCGTACGCGCTGTTCCTGCTCTGCGCGAGCGGCCGCCTGTCCGGCACCCGCGTCGCGCTGGTCGGCGTCGGCGCCGCCCCGATCGGCAACCGGGCGACCCGGGCCCTGGTGCGCTGGTCGGCGCGGCTCGCCACGTACCGCTCGTACCGGGACACCCTGTCCCGCGACGCCATGCGGGCGATGGGCGTGCGCACCGCGCGCGACGAGGTCTACCCGGACCTCGCCTTCGCCCTGCCGGCGCCGCGGGCGGACGCGGACGCGCCCTTCGACCCGCCGGGCCCGGTCTGCGTCGGCGTCATGGCCTTCCACGGCGGTGACGACGACCGGGACCAGGCCGAGGAGATCCACCGGCGCTATCTCGACGGCACCACTCGGTTCGTGCGTACGCTGGTCGAGGAGGGGCGGCCGGTCCGGCTGCTCACCGGCGACGAGTGCGACGCGCCGGTGGTCGCGGCGATCCTCGAAGCGGTGGACTCGCCGCTGGTCACCGCGGCGAGGACGGCCTCGCTCGCCGACCTCATGAAGGAGATGGCGGCCGCCGACACCGTGGTGGCGACCCGCTACCACAACCTCGTCTGCGCGCTGAAGGTCGGCACACCCACGCTCGCGCTCAGCTATGCGGCGAAGAGCGACGCGCTGATGGCCCGGATGGGCCTCGGCACGTACACCCATCCGGCCCGGGACGTCGACGCCGGCCAACTGCTCGCACAGTTCCGGGCGTTGGAGAAGCGATCGGTGGAGGTGCGGCGGACGCTCGCCGAGCGGAACCAGACCGTCTCCCGCCGCCTCCAGCACCAGTTCACCGCCTTGACCGGGGTCCTGTTCCCGGCGGCCCACCACCAGCACACCCAGGCACGGCAGGAGACTCCATGAAAGCGACCCACGTCCCGGAGATCGCCGGTGCGTACCTCTTCGAGCCGACCCCGTACGCCGACGAACGCGGCTTCTTCTGCCGCACCTTCGACGCCGACGTGGTCCGCTCGGTGGGCATCGACCCGGCCGCCTTCATCCAGGACAGCGTGTCCCGCTCCGTCCAGGGCGTCCTGCGGGGCCTGCACCTGCGCTCCGGGGCGGGCGAGGCCAAGCTGGTCCGGTGCTCGTACGGGCGGATCTTCGACGTCGTCGTGGACCTGCGGCCGAACTCGCCGACCTACCGCAACGTGGCCTCCTTCGAGCTGTCCGGCCAGACGCAGCGGACCCTGTACGTCCCGGCGGGCTGCGCGCACGGCTTCCAGGCGCTGACCGAGACCGCCGACACCTCGTACCGGATCGACCGCCCGCACGATCCGGCCGAGGACGTGACGATCGCCTTCGACGATCCGGAACTCGCCATTCCATGGCCGCTGCCGGTCACGTCGATGTCCGAGCGGGACCGGCAGGCGCCGAGCCTCGCCGAGGTCCTGAAGCAAGAAGAAGGGTGACGTACGCGTGGACATCGAAGAGTTCGTCCTGCCCCGGTCGCGGACGGCGAACGAGCGGCTGCACACCATGATCCCCGGGGGCGCGCACACCTACGCCAAGGGCGACGACCAGTACCCCGAGGACCTGGCCCCGGTCATCAGCCACGGCCGCGGTGCCCACGTGTGGGACATCGACGGCAACCGCTACATCGAGTACGGATCAGGCCTGCGGTCGGTCAGCCTCGGCCACGCCCACCCACGCGTGACCGAGGCGGTGCGGCGGGAGATCGACCGCGGGAGCAACTTCGTCCGTCCTTCCATCGTGGAGGTCGAGGCCGCGGAGCGCTTCCTGGCCACCGTGCCGACCGCCGAGATGGTGAAGTTCGCGAAGAACGGTTCGGACGCGACCACCGCCGCGGTGCGCCTGGCCCGCGCCGTCACCGGGCGCCCGCGGGTGGCGCTCTGCGGCGACCATCCGTTCTTCTCCGTCGACGACTGGTTCATCGGCACGACGCCGATGTCCGCGGGCATTCCGGCACAGACCAACGAGCTCACCGTGGCGTTCCCCTATGGGGACCTGGCCGCCACGGAGGAGGTCCTGACCCGCCACCAGGGCGAGGTCGCCTGCCTGATCCTCGAACCCGCCACCCACACCGAGCCCCCGCCCGGATACCTCGCGGGCCTGCGCGAACTGGCCGACCGGCACGGCTGCGTACTGATCTTCGACGAGATGATCACCGGCTTCCGCTGGTCCGAGGCGGGCGCCCAGGGTCTGTACGGCGTCGTCCCCGACCTCTCCACGTTCGGCAAGGCGCTGGGCAACGGATTCGCCGTCTCCGCCCTCGCCGGGCGCCGCGAGCTGATGGAGCGGGGCGGGCTGCGGCACTCCGGCGAACGGGTGTTCCTGCTGTCCACCACGCACGGTGCCGAGACGCACTCCCTGGCGGCCGCGATGGCGGTGCAGGCCGCCTACGCCGAGGAGGGCATCACCGCCCGACTGCACGCTCTCGGCGAGCGGTTGGCCGCCGGTGTGCGCGAGGCGGCGGCGGGCATGGGCGTCGGCGACCACGTCGTCGTCCGGGGCCGGGCGAGCAACCTGGTCTTCGCCACCCTCGACGAGAACCGGCAGCCGTCCCAGGAGTACCGCACCCTGTTCCTGCGCCAACTCCTGGCGGGCGGGGTCCTCGCCCCGTCGTTCGTGGTGAGCAGCGCGCTCGACGACGCCGACATCGACCGCACCGTCGACGTGGTGGCCGACGCCTGCGCGGTGTACCGCAAGGCGCTGGAGGCCGGGGACCCCGCGCCGTGGCTGGCGGGGCGGCCGGTCAAGCCGGTGTTCCGCCGCTTGGCGTGACGTGGGGTGGAGGCGTGATGGCGTGACGTGACGTCAGTGAGGGTCCCGGCAGCCGGAGTCGGCCGTCCGCGAGGTGATCCGGTCGGCCGCCCGGTCGACCAGCCACGCGGTCGCCGGGACCACCGCCAGCGCGGTGCACCAGCCACCGAGCACGTCGGTCGCGTAGTGCGCGCCGAGGGACACCTGCGCCCAGCCCATGGCGGCTCCGGCGACCAGCGCCGCGGCGAGGACGAGTGACGTGCCGGCCGCCCTGCCGAGGCCGAGGCGGCCGGCCACGAGCAGCGCCACCACGAGGGCCAGCGCGGTGACGAAGGCGGTGTGCCCGCTCGGATAGGACAGGTTGTCGCCGTGGATGGTGCGTCCCACCGGGTACTTGACCAGCGTCGTCGTCACCACCGTCAGGCCGCCACCGGCGACGACGAGCACCGCGGCGCGCGGAAACCGCCGCAGCAGGCAGCCCGCCACGACGGCCACGACCGACACCGCGGCTCCGGCGGGTTCCCCCAGGAAGTCCACGGCCAGGGCGGCGTACCGCCACGGCGGCCGCACGCTGTCCGCCGTCGGGTCGACGACCCACCTGTCGACCGCGCCGGGCTCGCTGTGGCCGGCGTACAGGACCCCGACCACGACGACCACCAGCGCGGCGAGGACCGCGATCGACCCGAGCCACGCGCGCAGGGGAGGGGGCAGCGCCGGCCGTTCCGGTTCCGCTCCGGCCAGGCGATCCAACGCGAGCCCCCCCGTATCGTGTCCGACCTACCCGCCCATGACCACGACTGCCCGTGAAAATAGCAGAGTTGAAGCGGGAGGCCGGACGTCCTCCCGCTCGACGCGTCCGGTCAGCCCTGGTCCTCCCTGGTGTCCAGATGCTCGGCGAGTTCCGCGATCGTGACGTAGCGGAACAGGTCGACCATCGAGACCCGGATCTCCATGATCTTCTGGATGCTCTGGGCGATCCGGAGCGCGGCCAGCGAGTCCACGCCGAGCGCGAACGAGGTGTCGTGCACGTTGAGTTCGGTCAGCCCCAGCTCGCGGGCCCAGATCCGGGCGAGGGCGCGCTCGGTGTCGCTGAACTCGCCGCTCTCGTTGCCGAAGAGCTTCGGCTCGCCGTCGGACGGCGCGGCCTGCGCCGCCGTGGCCGACCCGGTGTCGCTGCCGCGGGCCGCGGCGACGGCCTGCTGGATCGGGGCGGCCAGCACCAGCGGTGCGCGGCGCAGCAGCTCGGTGAGGCCGGGAGACCCGCCCAGCTTCGGGTAGTTGATCTCGCCGACGACCACGGGCGTGCACGCCGAGGCGAGGATCTCCTCGAAGCTGTTGAGGCCGTCCTCGATCGACACCGACCGGAAGAAGCCCTGGTCCTGCTGGACCCCGTGGTCGAACGCCATGCCGGTGTCCAGCCAGTCGCTCCAGTCGACCGTCACCGTCCGCCTGCCGCGGGCGGTGCGCTGCTCGGCGAAGTGGTCCAGGTAGCTGTTGGCGGCCGTGTAGTCGCCCTGCCCGGCCGCACCGAAGATCGCCACCGTGGAACCGAAGTTGACCATGCACTCCGGCGGGTCGTCCTGGGTGACGAGGTCGAGGACGGTGGCGCCGAGGACCTTGGGGTCGAGGGTGCGGCGGAAGGTCTCGGGGTCCTTGCGGAAGAGGAAGCCGTCACCGGCGACCCCGGCCGCGTGCACGACGCAGCCGATCGCCCCCAGCTCGTCGCGGACCTCGGCGACGACGCCCTCCATGGCCGCCAGGTCGGTGACATCAGCGGAGTAGCTGCGCACGTCGGCGCCGTTCCCGGTCAGTTCGCGCAGCGCCTCGATCTGCCTTCGCACCTTGGCGTCGGTGACCGTGTCCCACTGCTCGCGCGGCGGCAGCTCGGTGCGGTTGACCAGGGCCAGCCGCGCGCCCGGCACCGAACGGCTCAGATGGCGGGCGACCGCGAGGCCGAGCCCGCCCAGGCCGCCGGTGATCAGGTACACCCCGTCGGGGCGCACCGGCTCGGACCGCGGCTGCTCCCGGAGGTCCACCGGTGCGAGCTCGGCGACGTACCGCTGTCCGTCGCGCAGCGCCACGGTGGTGGGCGTCCGTGCGCCGAGGAGCTCGGCGCAGACGGCCTCGGGGCCGGTGTCCTCGGCGATGTCCAGGCAGAACACGTCGGTGTTCTCGTACTCCTGGCCGATCACCTTCGCGAGCCCGAAGAGCGTCGCGTGGACGGCGGCCGTCTCCTGTTCGGTGCCGGTGACCCGCGCCACCGACGGCGCGACCACACTGATCCGGGCCGGGGCGACGCCGCGCTCGGAGAGGCTGCGCGCCAGGTGGAACAGGCTGTGGACGCCGTGGGCCAGCCGGGCCTCCAGGACGGCCAGGTCCTGCTGGACGCGGCCGTCGGCCGGGGCCGCGACGTGCACGACCTCGTCGGGGAGCTCCGTGCCGAGCGCGTCGAGCAGCCGGTCGAACCCCTCGGCGGTGGGCGGTACTTCGTACTCGTCAGGAGCGGACTGCCGCCACTGGGCCGCGAGCGACGCCTCGGTGACACTGACGCCCCGCGCGCGCAGTTCGGCGCTCAACGTGCCGCCGATGCCGCCCTGTTCGCCGATCACGAGGATCCGGGCGGGCGAGGTCTGCTGCCCCTCGGGCGCCGGGGCCGGTATCCACGTGAGGGTGTGGTGGCGGGCGTGCGGGCGCAGCCGGGCGACCGTGCGCTTGGCGTCGGTGACGCGCTTGACGGTGAACCCGCGGATCTCGGCCGCGGTGGCCCCCGACTCGTCGCAGATCACCACGTCGACCTTGCGGAACTCGGAGTTGTTCGCGTAGCCGGGGTGGGGCTGGACGAAGCTCAGGCCCCGGGCGGGCAGCGGGCCGTGCAGGAGCAGCGAGTCGTAGCCGACCGGGAGGAAGAAGTCCCGGTCGCCGAGGGCGGTCCTGCGGTCGTCGGCGGTGTCCAGGACGGCGAAACCGCTGAAGCCGGTGGCCTGGTCGAGCAGCGTCGGGTGCAGGGGGTAGTCGTGGCACTCGGCCCGGTACTGCTCGGGCAGGTCGAGGACGCCGAGGGCGGCGCGGACGCCGACGTGCACGGTCGGCAGGCTGCTCCGCCAGCGGTCGCCGAACTCCATCACCTTGTGCTCGGTCTGCCGCAGCGTGATGTCCACGCTCTCCAGCGAGCAGAGTTCACGCAGCTGTTCCAGGTTCTGCTGCGGCGGGGGCGCGGTGAGCGGCCGGACGCCGACGGTGCCCTGGACGTGCACCGTCCAGCGGTCGCCCGCCGGATCGAGGCCCGCGACCGTGAACTCGGCATGTGTGTCGTCGAGTTCGCGGATGGTCGTGTGCGCGGTGCGGGGGATGTTCTCCTGCACGAGCAGCGGGACCAGGAAGGTGATGTCGCGGAGTTCGGTGACGGGCCGTCCGAAGTGCTGCGAGGCCGCGGCGCGGGCCATCTCCAGGTAGGTGGTCCCGGGGACGATCGCCTCGCCGAGCAGCTTGTGCTCGGAGAGCACCCAGTGACGCTCCAGCGAGAACTCGGTGAGGAAGACGGACTGGCCCATCGTGCGGAGCAGGACCTGGTCGAGCAGCGGGTGCGGGCCGGGGGTGTGCCGGGCCGCGGCCTGCGGGACCTGGGGCTCCATCCAGTGGTGCTTGTGCTGGAAGGGGTAGGTGGGCAGGGGGATGCGGCGGCGCTCCTGCCCGGCGTAGTAGCCGGCCCAGTCGGGCGTGGTGCCGGTGAGCCAGAGGGTGGCGAGGGTGCGCTGGATCGTCTCGGCGGCCGTCCGGCGGTCGCGTTTGTGGGGGAGCGAGGCGAGGGCGGTGGCCTCGACGCCCGCGCCGGTGAGGATGCGCCGGGCGAGGCTGCTGAACGTCTGGCCGGGGCCGACTTCGAGCAGGGTGGTGCCCGGTTCGGTGGTGGCGGTCCGGATGCCGGTGGTGTACTCGACGGTCGAGCGGATGTGGTTGCCCCAGTAGTCGGGGTCCGTGGCCTGGCCGTCGGTGATCCAGGTCCCGGTCAGGTTGGAGACGAAGGGCGTCCGCGGCGCGTGGCGGTCGACGGCGGCGACGGCGGTGGTGAACTCCGCGATCATCGGCTCCATCAGACCGGAGTGGAAGGCGTGGGACGTCGCGACGGCCTGGGTGGGCCAGCCGTGCTCGTCGGCGAGCTCGGCGAAGGAGCGGATCGCCTCGTGGGAGCCGGAGACGACGCAGTCACGGGGGCCGTTGTGGGCGGCGAGCGAGAGACCGTCGGTGAGGGCGGCCTCGACGGTGGCGCGGTCGGCCATGATGTTGAGCATGGCGCCGGGGGCCTGGGCCTGCATGAGGCGGCCGCGCAGGGCGACGAGGCGGAGTGCGTCGGGGAGGGTGAAGACACCGGCGACGCAGGCGGCGACCCATTCGCCGAGGCTGTGGCCGATCATGGCGGTGGGGGCGATGCCCCAGGACTGCCAGAGCCGGGTCAGGGCGTACTCGATCACGAAGAGGGCGGGCTGGGCCCACTCGGTCTGGTCGAGCCGGCTGTCGCGGGTGAAGACGATGTCGCGGATGTCCTCGCCGAGCTGCGGCAGGAGGAGTTCGGCGCACTCGTCGACGCAGTCGCGGAAGACGGCTTCCTGCTGGTAGAGGTCGTGGGCCATGCCGGTGTGCTGGGAGCCCTGACCGCTGAAGACGTACACCAGCGGTGCGGCACCGCCCGCGACGTGAGCGGTGACGACATGGGCCGGGTCGCGGCTTTCGAGGGCGGCGGCGACGGCGTCGGGGTCCTGGCCGGTGACGATGCGGCGGTGGGCGAAGGCGCGGCGGCCGGTGGCGAGGGTGTGCGCGGCGTCGGCGAGGTGAGGTTGCTCGTGGCGCAGGTGGGCGGCGAGGCGGTCGGTGGCCTGGTCGAGGGCTTCGGCCGTGCGGGCCGAGAGGATCAGTGTTTCGGTGGGGCGGGGGCTGGCGGGGGACGGGGCGAGGAGGGGGGCTTCCTCCAGGATGAGGTGCGCGTTGGTGCCGCCGAAGCCGAAGGCGCTGACTCCGGCGCGCCGGACGCGGCCCTCGCTGCGGGGCCAGGGTGTTGCTTCGGCCTGGACGCGGAAGGGGCTGTTGGCGAAGTCGATGTCGGGGTTGCCGCGGGTGTAGTTCAGCGAGGCGGGCAGTGTCTCGTGCTTGAGCGCCAGGGTGGTCTTGAGCAGGCCGGCGATGCCGGAGGCGGCGTCGAGGTGGCCGACGTTGCTCTTGAGCGAGCCGAGGGCCCAGGAGCCGTTGTCGCCGAGCGCCCGCGACAACGCCTGCACCTCGATCGAGTCGCCGATCACGGTGCCGCTGCCGTGCGCCTCGATGTAGTCGATGCTCTCGGGGTCGACCTCCGCGACCGCCAGCGCCTCCGTGATCACCTCGGCCTGCCCGGCGACGGTCGGAGCCGTGAAACTCGCCTTGACCCCGCCGTCGTTGTTGACGGCCGATCCCTTGATCACCGCGTGGACGGTGTCGCCGTCGGCCAGCGCGTCCTCAAGCCGCTTCAGCGCCACCACGCCGACGCCGTTGCCGAAGACGGTGCCCCGGGCGTCCGCGTCGAACGGCCGGATGTGCCCGTCCGGGGAGAGGAAGGCTCCCTCCTGGTAGAGGTAGCCGGTGTTCTCGGGCACCTTGTAGGAGACCGCGCCCGAAAGCGCCATGTCGCACTCGTAGTTGAGCAGGCTCTGGCAGGCGGCGTGCAGCGCGACCAGGGAGCTCGAACAGGCGGTCTGCACGGGGAAGCTCGGCCCCCGCAGGTCGAGCTTGTACGACACCCGGCTGGTGAGGAAGGCGAGTTCGAAACCCAGGCCGACGTTCTCGCCCTTGATCGCCTCGCCGTGCTCCAGGTTGCTGAGGATGTTCCCGAGGTAGGCGGTGGTGCTTGCGCCGCCGAAGACACCGACGCTGCCGCCGTACTGGGCGGCGTCGTAGCCGGAGTGCTCCAGCGCCGACCAGGCCGTCTCCAGGAAGAGCCGGTGCTGCGGGTCCATGATCTTGGCCTCGCGGGCGGTGTACCCGAAGAACTCGGCGTCGAACAGGCCGATGCCCTCGAACTTGGGCGCGGCCTTGACGTAGTGGGGTTGTCCGAAGTCCTCGGGCGACACACCGGCCGCCGCCAGCTCCTCGTCGGTCAGGGCGACGATCGACTCGACGCCGTCGCGGAGGTTCGACCAGAACTCGGTCAGGTCCCCGGCGCCGGGGAAACGCCCCGCCATCCCGACGATCGCGACACCGTCCCGTACCGCGGGATCCGTGAACTCAGTGGTCATCATTGGCCCCTTGCCCTTCGACGCCGTCGCGCGTGCTGACGCCGCCGCGTCTTCTCTTCCGCATGCCCCAAGTGCCTTGGGGCCGTTACGTGTTGCCGCAGCCTGTGGAAGCCAGCCGGGAGCCGCGTACTCCGCGGCTCCCGGCCCGGCTTCGCCCTCAGCGCCCCTGCCGAGAGCTCAGAAGGCCGCCCCCTCCTGGGATTCGGGATCGAAGGAAGCGGTCGGCCCGAACATGCGGGCATGCTTCGCCGCGGCGAGGTCCAGCGTGCCGCTCTCGTCCCGGGCGCTCGCGACGTCCGCCAGCTGGTTGACCATGGCGGGCTTCGCCAGCTCCTGATCGCGCAGTTCGGGGGAGCGGGACATCAGGACCATGGCCGTGGTGCTGTAGCCCGACGCGACCCAGGAGTCCCAGATCTGGTCGCGGTCCTGCTCCTGGTCCGCGAAGAGCTCCTCGCGGCGGGGGTGCCGGCGCGTGGGAGCCGCCTCCTTGGCGCGGGCGTCCGTGCGCAACTGGACCCGGCGGCCGTCGACATAGGCGACGGCGATGCCCTTGCGTATGGCGAAGTTGAGGGCCTGCGCCGCCGTGTCGGCTATCGGCTCGCCCTTGTCGTTCAGCGACGTGTTGCACACGATCGGAACGCCTGTGCTCCGGCGGAAGGCCTCTATCGCGCGGTAGAGCAGAGGGTTGGTCTCGGAGTTCAACGTCTGGCGTCGAGCCGAGTCGTCGAGATGGAGGATCGCCGGAACCAGCGGGCGCTTGGACTCACGGACGTTCGCCGTCTCGAGCATGTAGGGCGAAGGCCAGGGGTCCTCGAACCAGTCGCCGGTGTGCTCTTCCAGAATGATCGGAGCGACGGGGCGCCACCACTGCCGGCTCTTGTACTCGTTCAGCAGGTCCTTCGACCGGGTCGAACGGGGATCGGCGAGGATGCTTCGATGGCCCAGTGCCCTCGGGCCGATCTCGGCCGCCCCGTCCGCCCACACCAGCGGGCCGCTGCTGATGTCCTCGACGAACTGACCGTCCGTGAAGTCCTGGACGTCCTCGATGAAATCGTCGAAGTGCCGCAGGGCGACCTCGACATCGGATATCTCGGAGCCGTGGTAAGGGCTGCTGAGACGGAAGTCGGCCGCGGGGAGTCGGCCCGTGCCGACGAAGCCGAGAAGGCCGAGACCGAGGGCCTGGCCGGAGTCGTTGGCGCAGGGCGGAGTGAGCAGGCCCTTGAAGCCGTAACGGCGCAGGAGGAAGGAGTTGGTCGGGCAGTTGAGGGCAAAGCCTCCGCTGAGGGAGAGATAGGCCTCGCGCGGGTCCACCGCTCCCGATTCGAGCAGCCGGTCGACATTGCGCACCATGACGAGCTCGCAGGCCGTCTGTACGAGCTTCATGACGGCGGACTGCAGGTGCTCCTGCGCGGTGAAGCGGCTGTCCAGTTCCATCGACGGCAGTTGGGATTCCGCCGCACGGATGATGGCCTGGACGAACGGAAGCGTGTCGATCAACGGCACGCGTCGGCCGCCGAAAAGCTCCAGCTTCTCCACGGCCGCTTCGATGTCGTAGGCGATTTCTGTGGGGCACGCCGACGCCAGAGCCATCAGCGTTCCGGGCTCCTTGCCGAACTCGGATGACGCGGCGTCATAGATGGGTGCCGGTGACTCGACGGGAGCGAAGTCGACATCGCCCTTCTTGGAGACACAGCCCGTGTACCAGTATTTCTTGCCCGTCTGGTCGAGGCCGAAGTCGGGCCGCCCGTCCACCGCGAACCCGACGATGGTCTGATTCCGGAAGATCTCGGTGTCCAGAAGCAGGCCGCTGTACAGGTGGGCGAGGCTGTGGACCGGATATTCCTCGGCGCCCGCCGGCAACTTGATGTCTTCGTGATGCGGCAGGCCGGGGGTGCCCCACGACGTACTCACGTCCTCCAGGGAAAGCCCTTCGGCCGCGAGCAGCTCAGCGAGCACCCGGTTGAACCGGTCCACGGTGAACAGGGGCCAGAAGTGGTGCTTCTGCCCGCTGATGCGCTCGAGTTCCCATATCCTGACCAGCTCGACTCGTGAGTCGGAACTGCGCCACAGCGCAATGTTCTGGTCATGGCGCGGCGCGATGACAGACAGGTCGTTGGTCGGAGAAATGTAGCTGGATAGGAAGTACGTCGCATCGGAGCGAGCGGTCACGATTTCCCCCTTCGGCGGTTGGGCGGTGGCTGCTGGTCGGGCCGTCGACGGCCCATGTCACGTCGCGGCGACGCCGCCCTGAGGCATGCGCTCTTCGACGAGCTGAATCAGTTCGCCGACGTTCTCGACGGTGAACATGTCGACGACGTCGAGCGGGACGTCGAATGCGCTCTGGATGGAGACCATCAGGCGGAGCAGCGAGACGGAGGTGGCCCCGAGGTCGTCGAAGGTGTTGTCGGGTGAGACTTCGAGGGGGGCGAATACTTCAGAAATCACCGACATCAATTCGGCTGACTGGCTGTTCGACATTCCGTGTTCCCGGATCCCTTCTGATGTTCGCGGGCAACTGCTGGATCGATGGGTCTTGGCGTGCCTAGGAAATCGACGGGGCTTGACGTGCCTGGGAAGCCGCGTCGGCGGTGGCGTTGAGCGCTTCGAACAGATCGCCCTTGAGGGCACGCGAGACGAAGCCGTCGGGCCCGCTGGGCAGACCGCCGACGACCGTGGTGCGATGCACGATGCGCTCCTCCTTGAACAGGAGACCGTCCACCGGACCGGCGTGCGCCACGGAGCGGTTGTCCCACATGACGAGGGTGTCCTGGTCCCAGCGGACCCGGGCGTGGATCTCGTCGCGCCCGGCGAGTTCGTCGAGGAGGAAGTCCAGCAGGGCGGCGCTTTCCCGGGGCTTGAGACCGCGAATCGACTGCAGGAACACGGTGCTGATGTACAGGCTCCGCGCCTGGGTCTCGGGGTGGACGCTCACCAGGGGATGGAGGGCGACGAAGGGTCCCGTCGACTTGCCGTCGAACCGGGGCGGCGCCGAGGGGTCGTGCCGGGAGTGCATGGCCTGCAGCGTGTCGAGGTATTTCCGGAGGGAAGGCGAAAGACCGGAGTAGAGCGCTTCCAGATTGGCGAAGAGGGTGTCGCCGCCCGCGGGAGGAATCTCCACGCCGCGCAGGATGGTGATGGAGTTGGGATTGGCCATGAACGTGCTGTCGATATGCCACTCGGTGCGTATGCGCCGCGGCCTGGCACCGAGACCGGCCTCCGACTGGGCAAGGCCTGCTCGTTCCTCCGAAAGCGCGGTCCGCAGCACGGCAGGGGATTCGGGCAGGCCGTTCGTAATGGGATGGGCGGCGGTGGCGCCGCCGAAGGCGTCGGTGAGTGCGACCTGGCGCGCGTCGTCCATCGGCTGATCGCGGAAAACGAGGACCTTGTGGTGGAGCAGGGCCTCGCGCAGACGGGCGACAATGTCGGGCTTCAGATCGACGGTGAGATCGACGCCTGAAACCTCCGCGCCGGTGATTGGAGTGAGAGGCCGAAAGGTAATTTCTGACACCGGTTACCCCCAGTACTGTGGCTATGCGATGAATCGTCGGGCAGCTTACCCCAAGCGAACTCTCCCGAACAGGAAAATTAGCGCAAAGGGCAGTGTGTGGGTTGATGTCCGTTTCGTGATCGAGATTGGGTATTGACGCCTCGCCGGACTGTCCGGTTATTATCGGCTTGGTCCCATGTTGATGCACTGGCATCGTGACTCCGGCGTGAATTCGGATCAGGTCAGTGCATTCGCCGAGAATCCTTTGTGGGGGAAGTACAGAATGCCGGTCGATAACCATCAGGCCAAAACGGGAGCGGTGACCTACGGCCAACTGTCGGTCCTGCGCTCGCTGGAGACGCACGGTCCCGACCACCGGTCGGTCGCCAACCTGGTCAGCGTCTGGGAGGTGCCGTTCGGCGTCGGTGCGGCCCAGGTGATGGACGCCTGGCTCCAGTTGGTCGCGGCGCACGAGTCGCTGCGGACCACCTACGACCTGAGCGGGCCCGCGCCGACCCAGACGGTCCACCCGTTCCGCCCGTCCAAGGTGGCGGCCGTGGAGCTGGCCGACGACACCTTCGACGCGGCCCTCCTGCTCGGCGCCGAGTCGGCGGCCGAGCCGATCGACATCGAGACCGAGCTGCCCTGGCGCGCCTTCGTCACGACGTACGACGGCGATGCGCTCCACCTGGTCACCGTGATCCACCACGTGGCGGCCGACAACGGCGCGTTGCGGGTGCTGGAGGAACAGCTCGGTCGGCTCCTGGACGGCGGCGCGCTCGGACCGGTGGTCCAGCCGCTGGAGATGGCGCGGGCACAGCAGGAGGAGTCGGCTTCGCGCAGCCTCCGGCACTGGACCGAGGTCTGGGGCGGACTCGTCCCGTCGGACCGGGATCCGGGTGACGGCAGTGAGCGGCGCCGGGCCTCGCTCTACAGCGTGGAGGGCCTGGCCGCGGCGCAGGAGCTCTCCGAACGGCTGAAGGTCTCGGTTCAGTCCGTGGTGCTCGGCGTCGGCGCCCTCGCGCTGGCCCGGCTCAAGGGAACCGACCGGCTGACCTTCGCGCTGATGGCCGCCAACCGGCTCGACGCCCGGTGGCTGTCGATGGTCAGCTCGCTCAACCAGTTCGCCCCGGTGACCGTCACCATCGACGAGGGGGCCGACCCGCTGGAGTACCTGCGGGCCGGCTACTTCCAGTGCATGACGGCCTACATGCACGGCTGCTACGACGTCGACGCGCTGAGGACGAGCCTTGAGGAGGCGGGGCGGCCGGAGGCGGACCCGACCGCCTTCGCCAAGCACTTCAACTTCCTCGGCGACGTGGACGCCGAGCCCGATGCCGGATCGGCCCTGCGCACCGGGATCCAGTGGCGTTCGTCCACCCAGCGGTCCGGGCCGAACTTCCATCTCGCGGTGGCCACGGGGAAGGGGATCCTCATCGGCGTGGGCGCGAGCCAGGACTATCTCGAAGGCAATCTCCCGGCCGTCCTCGCCGCCTCGATCGAAGCCGGTCTCATCAATATCTCCAAGGGCTCCGATAAAACCCTGGGAGAGGTTTCACTGGATAATAGATGGCGGGCTTTCTGAACGCCGGATGCGGGAGGGGAATTGTTTTTCCACCCCTCCCGCGAATCGGCTTTCCACAGTTGGTCGGAGCCGGTTCTAGAATCCCGCGCAGATGCCGCGACGCTGCTTCTTCATAATGAACACCTCCCTGTCTGCGGTGACTATAGCCATGGGCGGTCGGGGGACGGAAGGAAATTCCGGCCAAGGCGCCGGAAAGTCGACCAGTAGGGACGGAACCTCATGCACTCGGCACGACCGCGGAAAGCCCACGACGAGTCCGGAGCCCCCGAGCTCCAGGACGACCAGGGCTGGTTCGAACTGTGGAACGTCCAGCAGGGGTTGTGGCTCCAGCACCTGTTGGACGAGAGCCGGGCGGATTCCAACCTGCCGATGTGGCACCACCTGCACGAGGCCGTGGACATGACCGCCCTGCGCCGCGCCGTGGCCCTCCTGGTGGACCGGCACCAGGCGTTGCGGCTGTCCTTCCGGGACACTCCGGACGGCCCGCGTCAGCGGGTGCTGCCCGTGCTCGACCTCGACGTGCCGCTCGTCGACCTGACCGGCGCGGCCGACCCCGAGGCCGAGGTGGACCGGCGTGTCAGGACCGAGAACGCGACCGCCTTCGACGATCTCGGCACACCGCCGGTGCGGGTGAAGGTCTTCCGGCTGGCGTCCGACCACCACTGCGTCTACGTGAACGTGCACCACATCGTCTCCGACGGCACCAGCATGGGCATGCTGCTGCGCGAACTGCTGCTCTCCTACCGGGCCTTTGCGGCCGGGGAGGAACCGTCGCTGCCCCCGCTCCCGACCGATTTCGCCACCTTCGTGCGGGACCGGCAGCAGTGGCTGGCGGGTGCGGAGAGCAAGTCCATGGAGACGTACTGGCTCGACCAGTTGGCCGGGCCGCTGCCGCGACTGCGCATCGGGGACCACGAGGCACCCGCCGACGACGTGGTGAACGAGACGCTGGAATTCGGCGTCGAGGCCGACATCGCGGGAGGTCTCGCGGCGCTGGCCAAGGAGTTGCGCGTCACGATGCACGTCCTGCTGCTCGGCGCGTTCGTGGTCGCGCTGCGCGACATCAGTTCCGACGACGACATCGTCGTGTGCGTCCCCTTCTCCGGCCGCGACACCGCTCAACTGGAGGGAATGTTCGGCAACTTCGTCAACCCCCTCTCCGTCCGGATGACCATGTCGGACTCCGACGCCTTCGCCGACGTCGTGCGCCGGGCCAGGACCGCGAGCATCGGCGCGTACGCGAACAGCAGGTATCCGTTCACCCGGCTGCTCGAAAAGCTCGACGTCGAGGCCAGGCCCGGTCAGAACCCGGTCTTCCAGAGCTCCTTCTGCTTCGCGGACTTCCTCCCGCCCGCCGGGCAGACCTCGCAGCTGGACCTCTGCCTCTTCGGCAGGCCGGCCGGGGACGAGCTCAGCCTGCGGCTGAACTACAACTCCCGCCGTCTCGCCAAGTCCGAGGCCGAGGAGGTCCAGGCGGTCTTCCTGGCCGTGCTGCGGCAGATCGTCGACGACGCGGCGATCTCGCTAAAAGCCCTGTCGGAACCCCTGCGGCAGGCGCGGCAGGCCCGACGGGCGACGCGGACCAGGCCCGGAACCGGCCGTCGGCTGGGGAGCCTGCGAGCCTCCCGGACCGCGACACCGAACGCCTGAGCCGGTACCCGGCCACCTCATCGAAGGAGGAGCTCATGGATGCGCAGCGTGACGGCGACGGATACGTCGTGGTGATCAACTCCGAGGAGTGGTACTCCTTCCGGCTCCTGAGACGCGCACGGCCCGGCATGCGACCGCGGCCCCCGTGGCAGGGAACGGCAGGGGGGACCGGCCGGTGAACGCGCTCGTCAGGCCCCTCGCCGACCGACCGCGGGCGGGCACGCGACTGTTCTGCTTCCCGTACGCGGGAGGTGGCGTCTCGGCGTTCCGCGGCTGGGGCGCCGCCCTGCCCGATGACATCGAGCCGTGGGCGATCCAGCTCCCGGGCCGCGAGGAGCGGTTGGGTACGCCGCCGCTCGACCGGATGGGCGATGTGCTCAACGCGCTGGTTCCCGCGCTCATCCCGTACCTGGACCGCCCGTTCGCCTTCTTCGGACACAGCATGGGCGCCCTGGTGGCGTGGAACCTCACCTGCTCGCTGCAGCAGCTGGAGGCCGGATCACCGACCCGGCTGTTCGTATCGGGATGCGTGCCGCCCCAGGCCAGGGACGCGGCCGCGCCGCAGTACCACGCGAGTCCGGACGACGAGCTCGTCGAGAAGCTGCGGTCCTGGCGCGCCACTCCGGAAGAGGTGCTCGCGGACCCGGAACTGATGGCCCTGATGCTCCCGGTGATCCGCGCCGATCTCGCCGTCGTCGAGACCCACCGGTTCGCCGGCGCGCCGCTCCTGGACTGCCCGGTCTCCGCGTTCGGCGGGACCGAGGACGAACCCGCGGGCAACGCGACGCTGCCGCGCTGGGGCGAGCTGACGGCCGGTGGTTTCGATCTGCGCATGTTCCCCGGCGGCCACTTCTTCCTGCACTCCGCCCGCCCGGCCGTGCTCGCCGAGATCACCGACCGGCTCGGTGCCGCCTCGTCCCGACTGGGCGGTCACTGAACCGAAACGCCTGCCGCGGCGAGGCGGTGAGCAGGAACGCGTACGCCCCCTGGGACCGGAATCCCAGGGGGCGTACGACGTGCCGAGGACTCGGCGGAGGCGTGCGGCGGAAGCGCACGACGTGCCGACGAGGCTCAGCTCTCGCCGTTCCACGACCGCCACAGCTCCGAGTACGGCCCGCCCGCGCCGACCAACTCGTCGTGGGTGCCCAGCTCGACGATGCGGCCGGACTCCATGACGGCGACGCGATCGGCGTCGTGCGCGGTCTGCAGCCGGTGGGCGATGGCGATGACGGTGCGGTCCGACCTGACGGCGGCCACCGCACGCTCCGCCTGCCGGGCCGTCGTCGGGTCGAGCAGTGACGTCGCCTCGTCCAGGATCAGGGTGTGCGGATCCGCCAGGTGCACCCTGGCCAAGGTGAGCTGCTGTGCCTGGGCGGCCTCCAGCTCGACGCCGCCCGAGCCCAGCGGGGTGTCCAGGCCGTCCGGCAGATCGGCCACCCAGTCCGCTTCCACCGACTTGAGCGCCGCGAGGACGGCCTTGTCGTCGGCGTCGGGCGCGGCCATGGTCATGTTGTCGCGAAGGGTGCCCATGAACACGTGGTGCTGTTGCGTGATGAGGACGATGCGGTTGCCCAGTTCGCCCGCCGCGGCCAGGTCCGCCACGGGAGCGCCGCCGACCAGGACGCGGCCGGTGTCCGGGGCGTCCACGCCGGACAACAGCTTGCCGAGGGTGGACTTTCCGGCGCCCGACCGGCCGACCACGGCCAGCCGCTCGCCGGGACGGACCAGCAGCTCCACGTCCTTGAGGATCTCGTGCCCCGGTACGTAGGAATACCCCACTCCCTTGACCTCGATCAGGTCGTCCTCGGGGGCCGGCACCGGGGCGTCACTCGTGTGCGACACCAGCCCGACACCCTTGATACGGGCGAACGAGGCGCCGCTGCGCTGCAGTTGTTCGACCCAGATGAGCATCTGGTTGAGCGGGTCGACCAGTTGCCACATGTACAGGCTGCCCGCGACCACGACGCCCAGGGGCATCGACCCGTCGAGGTAACCGAGCCCGCCCACGAGCAGGATGAGCGCCATGGGCAGGGTGTGCGCGAACTCGGTGACCGGGAACAGCACCGTCCGCAGGGAGAGGGTGCGCATGCTGGCGCGGTAGGTGGTGTCGATGGCCTTGTCGAGGGCACCGTTCTGCTGCGCGCGCAGCCCGTAGGCCTCGACCGTACGGGCACCGTGCGCGGTGGAGTTGAGGATCTCGGAGACATCGCCCGCGGCGGCGCCTTCGGCGAGGTAGGCGTCGCGGGAGCGCGCGAGGTACCAGCGGCTCACGCCCCACACGAGCGGCAGCCCCACCACCGAGCAGAGCCCGAGCAGCGGATCGAGGAGGAAGACCGCGGCGAAGATGAACACGACCTGGATGCCGGCGATGAACATGTCCGGAGCCGCGTTGCGCAGCGTGGCCGCGACGGTCGAGACGTCGAGGGTGGCGCGGGTGACCAGGTCACCGGTGCTCACCTCGTCCGCGGTGCGCCCCGGCAGCGTGAGGGTGCGGTCGACGACCTCCTCGCGGAGCCGGGCGAGCGCGCGCTCGCCGAAGCGGTGGGAGAGACCTCGCGCATAGCGCGTCAGCACCAGCCGGGCTGCCGAGAAGCCCAGCACCGCGGCGGCCAGCCCGTCGACCGCGGAGACGGAGAGGTCACCGGATTCGACCCTGGTCACGATGCGGCCCAGGAGCCAGGGACCGGCCACACCGGCGAGTGAGGCGAGGCACGTCAGCAGCAGCATGCCGAGGACAGCGCCGGAGTCGTCCTTCAACAGTTGCCAACCGGCCCGGCGAACCGTTCTGGCATCGGCGATCGGCAGGCGGGGCGTCTCGTCGGACCTGCTCATCGGGACTGTCCTTCCACGGGCTGCGCCACGGCGGCTTCGTCGGGGGTTTCGGTGCTGCCGCGGAACACCAGTGCCGCGTATCCGGGCTGGTCGGCGAGGAGCTCTCCGTGCGTGCCCGTCGCCTGCACCTTCCCGTTCACGAGGTAGGCGACTTCGTCGGCCTGGCCGAGCACGAGCGGCGACGTGCTGACGACGAGAGTGGTCCGCCCCTCCCGGTGCGCCGCCACGCGGGCGGCGACGGTCGCCTCCGTGTGCGCGTCCAGCGCCGAGGTCGGCTCCACCAGCAGGAGCACCGCCGGATCCGCGAGCAGAGCCCGCGTCAGCTGCAGCCGCTGCCGCTGTCCCCCCGAGACGTTGCGGGCCTGATTCTCCAGATGGGCGTCGAGCTCGTCGGGGAGCGCTTCGACGATGTCCTCCGCGACGGCGGCGTGCAGCGCCCGCCGGATGTCCTCTTCGGAGGAGTCGGTGCTGCCGGATACGACGGAACGCAGGGGGCCCGGGAACATGTAGGCGTCGTTGTCCGCGAGCAGAACGTGCCGCCGGAGAGCCGTGCGGTCCCAGTCGGACAGTTTGACGTCGCCCCAGGAGGCCTCGGACTCCGTGTAGCCGGCCAACCGGTCCACCACGGCGCGCGGCTCGTCGGGACGGGCGCCGACCAGGGCCGTCACCTTCCCCGGGGCCACCACCAGACCCGATACGGGGTCGTGAAGGACGCCGGGGGCGGCCGGGGGGTCGAGCCGGGTCCTGTGCTCCTCGGGAGCGGGTTCGAGCGCAAGGATGTCGACCACCCTGCGTGCGGAGACGAGCCCGCGCGGCAGATCGTCCGCCCCTTCGATGAGCGACGAGACGGGTACCAGCAGAGCGGCGACGTATCCGTACACCGCCACCAGCTCACCCACGGTGATGGACCCGCCGGCCGCCATCCGCGCGCTGATCCACGTCACCACGGCGAGGAAGACCATGGGCAGGCACGCGGTGAGCGCCTGGACCCAGCTGGTGATGGCGGCGACGCGGTAGCCGAGCGGGACCAGGGCCTGGGAACGCTCCCGGTACCGCCCGGCGAACAGGGGCTTGCCGCCGATTCCGTTGAGGACGCTCAGGCCGGCCACCATGTCACCGGCGAGCGAGGTCAGAGCGCCCTGGTCCTCGCGGTAGCGGGCCTCGGCGCCGTGCAGCTTCCCCAGCAACGGGCCGACGGTCAGGGCCAGGGCCGGGACGCCGAGAAGGACCACCGCGGCGATGACGGCCGAGATCTGGACCAGCAGCACGGCCGTGGCGGCGTACGCGATGACGGCGCCCACGCCGGGCCCGGTGATGGTCAGGGTCTGGGCGATCCTGCTGATGTCACCGGCCTGGAGGTGCGTGAGCTCACCCGCGGACACCTGCCGGGGCAGCGTCGACCCCAGCCGGGTGACGTGGCGCGTGACGACCTGGACCGTCCGGTAGGCCGCGTCCACCCGGATGCGGGTCATGGTGCGGTGCCGCAGGATGCCGAGGATCGCGATCCCGGCCCCGGTGACGACCACGACTCCGATCCAGAGGAGCAGCGTCCCGGTGTCCCGCTTCTTGAGCCCTTCGTCGATCGTCTTCGACAGCAGGTACGGCGGGAGCATGAGCGCACACATCCATGTGGTGCCCCACAGGGTGCCGACCGCCACCCGCCTGTACTGACTGGTCGTCAACCACCAGAGGAACCGCAGCGGGCTCCGATGATCCGGCTGGCCGGGGGACTCGTAAGGGACCCGGCGTGCGCTTTCGGGCAGGTCTGGTCCGTGGATCATCTCGGCCGTCCTTGCATGGGATCGAGGGGCGCCGACGACTGGTCCGGCTGCGGTACTCCACGCGCCGAACATAAGAAAATGCCATACGGCCGAAGAAGGCCGTATGGCGTGAAGTCGCAATGCGCCAACGTGGGACCCATGTTCTTAGCGCGCCGTGACCTTGTCAATGGTCGCCTGGTTCCGGGCGCTGCTTCCGCCTCGGCCCACCGCCTCCAGGCGAAATCCCTGTGACGTCGACGCTCGCCGTCCGGGATAGTGGTCGCCCATGGACGAGGTCAAGGTCGTGGTCGCCCATGCCGAGCGGGCGACCCTGCGGGTCGGCGACGTGTTCCTGAAGGTGGACGCCGATCAGGCGCGCGTCGACGCCGAGGTCGAGGCGATGGCCCTGGCGCCGGTCCCGACTCCGGAGATCCTGTGGCGCAAGCCGCCCGTGCTCGCGATCGCCGCGGTCCCGGGGACGGTGCTCGGCCGCCTCGGCGAGCCGTCGACCGCGTCACCGGCGGCGTGGGCCGCGGCGGGCGCCGCCATCCGGAAGTTGCACGACGCGCCGTTGCCGCCCCGGCAGGGCCGGGCGGGCCGGGGCATCGACGAGCTGACGGCGGAGCTCGACGGCGAGTGCGAGTGGCTCGTGACGAGCGGCACCCTGCCCGCCGACCTCGTCACCCGCAACCGCCAGGTCGCCGAGGCCGCGCTCCGGCCGTGGACTGAGGTGTTCACGCACGGCGACCTGCAGATCGCGCACGTCTTCACCGACGGCGCAGGGGTGACCGGCATCATCGACTGGTCCGAGGCGGGCCGGGGCGACGCCCTGTACGACCTCGCCACCGTGACGCTCGGACACGAGGAGCACCTCGGCGACGTCATCGACGGCTACGGCACCGACGTCGACCTCGACGTGATCCGCGCGTGGTGGTCGTTGCGCAGCCTGCTGGGGGTTCGCTGGCTGATCGAGCACGGCTTCGACCCGTCCACGCCGGGCTGTGAGGTCGACGTGCTGAGATCCCGGATGTGAGAACCGCCGGGGCTGCGGCCGCCGCCGCACGACGCGCGAGGGCGGTGGTCGAACGGGCACTACTTCTGTGGTGCCGAGCGGGCGTTTGCTCCTGTGGTGCCGAACAGGCGTTATTTCTTGCGGCGTTCACCTCCGTGGTTGTACGGGGCGACGGTGACGCCGAGGGAAGCGTGCCGTGTCAGCTCCTGGATACGTGTGTGAGCGCGGCCCATGCGACGTCGTCGACCGCGAGCCATGGCGCGGTCGAAACGGCCGTGGGTGTCACCCCGGCGAAGGCCACGACGTCCCGATGCAGGTGGGACTGGTCGGCGTAGCCGCTCTCCGCCGCCACCGAGCCGGCGCTGTGCCCAGCGGCGAGGCGGTGGGCCGCGTGATCGAAGCGGATCAGTTGCGCGGCGCGCTTGGGCGGGAGGCCGACCTGGGATCGAAACCGTGCCGACAGCCGCTTGCGGCTCCAGCCGACCTCCGCTGCCAGCGGCTCGACGCGGACCTGTCCCCGGTTGATCACCATCTGCCGCCAGGCGTAGGCGATTTCGGGGTCGACCGCCCCGCTCGCCCGGAGCCTTCGGGCGAGCCCGGCCTCCGCGATCGTGAACCGTTCCTCCCACGACGTGGCGGCACGCAGCTGCTCATGGGTTCGTGCGGCGTCGCGGCCCCAGAGCTCGTCGAGGGCGACCATCTCTCCCCCCGGCTCAAGGGAGACACCCAGTACCGCGCGCGCGATCACTGGTGACAGCCGTATCTGCAGGCAGTCGATGTTCCGGCCGCGCACGTGGACGCCGCCGGGCGCGAGCCCGAAGACGACGGCGCCCTGCCGCTGCCGGCCACGGACGTTGTCGACGATCAGTCCGTCGCCCAGGTCGACGGCCAGGGTGACAGCCGGATACGGGATCACCTGGAGGTCGAGGGGGTCCGAGGCGCGATCGCGGAATCCGGCCATGGCGACGCCCGGCAGCCGGCCGGGCCGAGACGGTGTGCTGATGTCCCACCGCGCGGCGGCCTCACGCATTCCCACGGCACATCGCATGGGGTGAGGTTACGGGCCAACTCCCGTGGTTTCACAAGTCGTCGCGACATTCGTTCAAGACGCGTCCTCGGGCGTACGGCAAGACTGACGTCCCGCTGCCCGACACGGAAGGGACCGCTTGTGACGTGCCACTCGATCGACCCGTTCACGTCGGCCGTCGAGCTCGCCGCGGCCATACGCCGCAAGGAGGTGAGCCCGCTCGAGGTGGCCGACGGCTACCTGGAGCGGATGGACGAGCTCGACCCCCGGCTCAACGCGTTCTGCCACCGGGCCGACCACGACGTCCGCAAGGCCGCGGCCGTGGCGGCCGATGCGGTGGTACACGCCGCTTCGCCCGAAGACCTGCCGCCGTTCCACGGCGTTCCGCTCCCGGTCAAGGACCTCCTCGACGTGGCCGGTTGGCCCACGACCTACGGCAGCGCAGGCGCCGATTCGACACCGGCCGCGGCGTCGGACCCGGTGGTGCGCCGGTTCGCGGACGCGGGTTTCGTACTGCTCGGGAAGACCACCACCTCCGAGTTCGGCTCCGTGCCGTTCACCGAGAGCGAGGCACTCGGCATCACCCGTAACCCGTGGGACCCGGACCGCTCGCCGGGCGGGTCGTCGAGCGGCGCGGGCGCGGCCGTCGCGTCCGGAATGGCGCCGATCGCGCACGCCTCCGACGGCGGCGGCTCGATCCGCGTACCGGCGTCGTGCAACGGTCTCGTCGGGCTCAAGCCCACCCGCGGTCTGGTCACCGACGCGACCACCGACTGCGAGGGCATGGGCGCCAACGGCGTGCTCACCCGCACGGTGGCCGACTCGGCGGCCGCCCTGGACGTCCTCGCCCGCCATGATCCCGCCGCGTGGTGGTCACCCCCGGCCCCGCGACGCCCCTTCACGGACGCGCTCCGGGCGGCCCCGCCGACGGGACTGCGGATCGGGGTGCTCGTCGATCCTCCGATCGCCGGGATGGCCGTGGACCCGGCGTGCCTGGCCGCGGTCGACACGACGCTGCGGGCCCTCGAAGCCGCGGGCCACCACAGGGTGGACGTACCCCTGCCACTGCCGCCGGCGGACGAGTTGATCGCGACGTTCATGACGCTCTGGAACGTCGCCGCCGCGGGCGTCCCGCTCGCCGACCCGGACCGCGTCGAGCCGCACAACCGGGTGCTGCGCGAGGCGGCGCGCTCCGTCGACTCCTGGGCCTACGCGGAGGCGGTCCAGCGCGCCCAGCACCTGTCGCGGCGCATCGTCGAAGCGTTCGTCGGCAGCTTCGACCTGCTCGTCACGCCCACGATGGCCTGCCTGCCCCCGCCCGTCGGCTTCGGGCGCACGGACAGCGGAGCCGACCCGCTGACGCCCATGCTGAAGAGCCATCCGCTGGCCGTGTTCACCTCGCTGTTCAACGTGACCGGCCAGCCGGCGATGTCGCTGCCCGTCCACCACGACGACACCACCGGCCTGCCCGTCGGCGCCCAACTCGTCGCCGCGCCGTGGCGGGAGGACCTGCTGCTTCAGGTGTCGCGCACGCTCGAACTCGCGCTGCCCTGGGCGGATCGCCGCCCGGCTGCCGGCTGACCCGTCGAACAAGCACGACGCAATCACCGCGCGTCGAGAACAGGCTCACGAGCACGTCCAGAACAGCCCCACCAAGAAGGGAAGTCCCGGCATGTCCGTTACCCCTATCGATCTCCACGCTTCCTTCATCCACCTTCGGCAAGGCGGCCAAGTACGCGCCGAACAGCCGGTCTTCGACCCCGAGCGGGACGGTTGGCAGGTGATGACCTTCCATGTCGAGACCGACGCCGACGTCCACGGCGACCACTGGGAGATCCACACCGCCGCGGACGAAGTCGTTTCCTGCCTCACCGGCGGGATACGCCTGTGCCTGCGCCCGCAGCGGCCGGGAGACGACGAGGAACAGATCAAGCTGCCCGCCGGAACCGCGGCCGTCGTGCCACGCGGGCGATGGCACCGCATCACCCTGGACGCCCCCAGCGACATCATGTCCATCACCGTGCCGCGTGGCAGCCGCCTGGAGAAGCGGAGCGAAGCCTGACGGACTCGACGGGCCTGAGTGCCGGGCACCGGCTCTCCGGGTGCGGAGAGCCGGTGCCCGCTGACGCGTGTCGGCGCCGCACCTGGTGGCCGAGCGGCCACTGCCACTCCAGCGTCTCCACGAAGCTGTGGACCGGGTTCCGCGTCTCACCCTGCGCTGCTCGTCCCCTGCCCCTGCCCGCCGCCATCGCGACGGTTCGGCCGGTCCGGGAGCCTGAATTACGTCAGTTCAGCCGACAGCGCTGGACGAGCCCTCGTTCCAGCCGCTTTCATCTTCTGGGGCTCCTCCGCCGTTCTCGGCGGGTTTCGACGTGCCACTGCCCAGCGACCGGTCCGATCCCTCCCGGTCCAGCGTCGGCGCCGAACCACCAGTGGGCGAGCCGTGGCCGTCGCCCGTCGGCGACACGCCGCCGCTGCCGGGCCTGCCGCCCTCGGCTTTCGGCGCGACACCGCCGCCGGGAGCTCCGCCGTGTTCCGAGGCTGTTGCCGGTAGCGCGGTGAGGACGATGGCGCCGCCCGCGAGCACGGTGGCCGTGGCCAGGCGCGCGCTCGTCGTCTTGATGCTCATGTGTTCCCCCGTCCTGGGCCGGACGCGGCCCGAACTCTGTCCTGTCGAGTCGGACGCTACGGATGGAAGGCCAGGGTCAGTAGGCGTTGCACCCTCTGACGTCCGAGGTTCCGACGGGGGAGCTCAGCGCCTGGCGGCCATCGCGGATGCGACGGTCGCCGCGGATCCGACGGTCACCGGGGCTCGGCCGGGCAGGGCCGTGCTGTTTCGGCTGGGTCCGAAAGGCGTGGCCCGCGGACCCCCCGACGGTCGAGCATCGCCTCATGTCCGGTGCGAGAGAACGGGGAATCCGATGTTCAAGGGGAATCCGATGTTCAAGACGATGGCTGCCCGTGCGGCCGCGGTCGTGCTCCTTGCCGGCGGCGGAGTCGGTGTCACGGCAGTCGCCGCGGCGGCAGAGCCAGACGGCGCCCCCGGCGGCGGGGCCGCTCCCGCTCATCACGAGGGGGAAAGCAACGGCAGCCCAGGCGGCGCAGGATTCGTTCCTGCCTACGACGACGCCATCATCAACACCGCTGGGACCCTGACGGACGGGGACGGCGTACAAGACTTCATGCGCCCGATGGAGCTGGGCAGCGGATCTCCCGGCGGCGACGTCTTGCTCCAGACGCTCCGCCTGTGGGGCGAGGAGGACGGTCACATCGATCGCCTGTGAGCCGGTACCGCGATCTCGTGGAGATGTGATGGCACGGTGTGGCTGGTGTGATGATCCGGCTGTTCGCGGGGCGTGAGTACGCGCCTGTGTTTCTCTCCCTTGAGGCCTCCCGCCTCGATGCGCACACCGAGGGCCCGGTGGTCGCCCCGGCGACACGCGTTCGAGGGTCCGGGATCCTCCTCGGTCGGCACTCATGGGAAATACCGCGCGTGATCCGAGTTCCGCACTGGTCAGGAGCCGTCTTGCACATACCCAGATACGTCACCGCCGTCTGTGCCGCCGCCGTGGCGACGGTGTTGACCACCCCCACGTCCGCGGCAGCGGAGACCGGCCCGGCGCAGGACAACTTCCTTCCCGCCATGGGCTATTCCATCCTCCGCCTCGACATCGATCCGCCGGGCGCCAACGACTGGAACTGCCGTCCCAGCGCCGCCCATCCGCGCCCGGTCGTCCTGGTGCACGGCACCTACGAGAACCGCTACAACAACTGGGCCCGGATGTCACCCGAGTTGAAGGCCCAGGGCCATTGCGTCTACGCCCTCGACTTCGGCGACACCGACGACGCCGGAGTGGCTCTCGCCCCCACCGTCAAGGGCTACGGAGACATCAGGAAGTCCTCCAAGGAACTGGCCGCCTTCGTGGACAAGGTGCTCGCCGCCAGCGGCTCGGACCAGGTGGATCTGGTCGGCCACTCCCAGGGCGGGACCCTGTCCCGCTGGTATCTCAAGGCCGACGGAGGCGCGAACCCGGCCGACCCCTCGAAGAACAAGGTCAAGAAGGTCGTCCAACTCGGCGCGACCAACCACGGCACCACCATGAGCGGCATCGAGACTCTCGCCGACAAGCTCCACGTCCTGGAGTCCGGGGCGAAGCCCCTCGGGAAGGCGGGCATTCAGCAGTACGAGAAGTCCGAGTTCATCAAGGAGCTCAATGCCGACGGGGACACCGTCCCCGGGATCGAGTACACCGTGATCGGCACGGAGTACGACGAGATCACCACCCCCTGGCAGAGCACGTTCATGACGGCGGGCCCCGGAGCGACGGTGCGGAACATCACCTTGCAGGAGGGCTGCTCCGTCGACTTCTCCGCCCACCTGAGCATGTCGTACAGCCCGCGTGCGATCGGATTGGTCAAGCGGGCCCTGGACTCCTCTGCGCCGGCGGCTCCTTGTGTGCCGAGGGCTCCCGCCTTCTGATTCCGGCCCCAGGGCCCGCCTCGGCCGATCTCGATGGTCAGCCGTGGTTCACCCCCGGGAAACTCAACCGCACCTGGCTGGGCGACGTCGCGGTCGTGCTCGACCACCAGCACCGTGTTGGCGCGGTCGCGCGGTTCGCGCAGGAGGGTGTTCACGCGGCCGACGTCGCGCGGGTGGAGAACACCAGCGAAGACTTGCCCGAGCCGGTGAAGACCGTATCTTGCTCGTGGGGATTGGGCGCCCCCGATGACGACGCCGTCATTGTTCATGAGCGTGCCGGAACCGTTCCGTTGTGTCGGCCCAGCGGGTGTTGACGCGCTGGTCGATGTCGAGGGTGAGCTGGAGGGCGTCGATCACGCTGGGCGGGGCGATCTCGTTGGCGGCCTCGCCGCGCAGACAGGCCAGCACGTGGTCGATCATCGCGGCGTACTGGTCGGCCTCGGGGATCTCCAACTCCCGTACGCCTTCGGCGGTGTACGCGGTGACGGTGCCGGTCGGCCTGCCGTCGAAGCCCATGGTGGCGCGGGACTCCAGGACGCCGCCGCTGAAGGTGGCGGTGTAGCCCGTGCGCGCACCCCATGGCATGGGCATCAGCGAGGAGATGGAGTCGCGGGCCAGCGCGCCGTCGAAGCCCAGGACGGCCTCGATGGCGGCGTGGTCGTCGTCGCGGGCGGTCGCGGTGATGTCCAGGCGCGTCGGCGCGCCGAGGGTGCGAGTGATGATGTCCATGTCGCTGTGCATGGCTTCCAGTGGGAGGGCCTTGAGCCCGAGGGAGGATCCGGGCCACAGCGGCGCGGTCCGGTTCCACAGCGACAGCTGCTCAAGACGCCCGTACGCGCCCTCGCGCACCGCGTCGAACAGGACCTGGTTGGCCGGGATGAACCGTTCGAACATGTCCACGAACACCTGCTTGTCGCCGCGTGCGGCGGCCGCGGCCACCCGCTGGGCGTCGGCCAGGTTGTCGGCGAGCGGCAGCTCGACCAGCACGTGTTTGCCCGCCTCCAGGGCCCGCAGTGCGTAGGGGGCGTGCAGGGCGATCGGCAGGCAGATGTCGACGAGGTCGAAGTCGCCCTCGAATGCCTGGTCGTAGTCGGTGGACGAGGCGAAGCCGAACCGGCCGGCCGCCCGGGCGGTCTTGTCCGGGTCACGGCCGAACATCACCACCTCGACGTCCGTGCGCGCGACGTAGACGGTGGCGTGTGCCTGGCCGAAGCCGGTGCCGAGCAGCGCGATCTTCACGCGGTGTCTCCTTGTGACGTGCAGGTGCGAGGGTCAGAGGGTGGGGGTGTCGGTGGGGACGTCAGTGGGGGCGGAGAACAGGCCGAAGCGGTTGCCGCGCGGGTCGATGAGACGGGAGTGGACGAGGCCGTCAGGGTTGGTGTCCGGGCCGGACTCGACGGTTTTCCGCCGGCGGTGTCGTCGAAGACGAAGCGCCGGCCGAAGGCGCGGGTGGAGAAGTCCTCGGTGGCCTTGGGGTCGGTGGTGCCGACCTCGAACCAGGCGTACGAGCCGGGCACCGGCTTGGCCGCCATCTGCCGCATCTGCTGCCGGCTCCGCTCGGCGAACTCCTGCAGCCGCTCGGGCGTCTGGTTGTTCCGGAACAGCGAGAAGACGTTGCCCTGCGGATCGGTGAGCCGGGCGAAAGTGGTCACGTCACCCACCGTCGTGGCAGGGACGACGACCTTGGCGCCCAGCGTCCCCAGCCTGGCCTGGTCGGCGGCGACGTCCGCGGACACGATCGAGACGTCGATCTCCTCCGCCGGGTGGCGGGGTGTCCTCATTGACCGCGCCCATCGGGAACGGCATCCCCGGCGCCATGATCCGCGTGTACGTCACGCCGCCGACCGACGAGTCCGGGTCGACCGCGAACTCCCAGCCGAGCAGATTGCCGTAGAAGTCCTTGACGGCCTGCCCGTCGGCGGTGCTGATCTCGAACCAGACGACGTTTCCCGGGTCCGTGAAAGTCATGACGGTGCTCCTTCACCCCGCGTCACGCACCGTGGTGCGTCCGCTTCCGATGGTCACGTCCAAGGCGTGGCCTCGTACGCTTTCGCGTTCGAGGTCCTTGTGCGCCGGATCCGACGCCTCGGACGTTTTCGATCCGCTTGCGACGCTAGCCCCCTTTTAGGACACCCCACGTCCTAAGAGACTGGCAGCCTGAAAGACATGACCAAGGACCTGTCGCCCCGGGATCTGCCCGCCCGCATGCTGCGCCTGCTCTCCCTGTTGCAGACCCGCCGCGAATGGTCCGGCGCCGAGCTGGCCGAACACCTCGGGGTGACCGGCCGCACCGTGCGCCGCGACATCGACCGCCTGCGCGAGCTCGGCTACCCCGTCGAAGGCACCACCGGCCACGCCGGCGGCTACCGCCTGGCTGCCGGCGCCGACCTGCCGCCGCTCCTCCTCGACGACGAGGAAGCCGTCGCCGTCGCGGTCGCCCTGCGCACCGCGACCTCCGGCGTCACCGGCATCGAGGACACGGCCCTGCGCGCCCTGGCCAAGCTCGAACAGGTCCTGCCCGCCCGCCTGCGCCACCAGGGCTCCGCCCTCCAGCAGGCCACTGTGCCCCTGCCCTGGGGCACCCGCCCCCAGGCCGACCCCACCGCCCTCACCACCCTGGCCGCCGCCTGCCGCGACCACGAGATCGTCACCTTCGACTACCGCACCCGGAAGGGCACTTCGGCCTCCCGCCGCGTCGAACCGCACGCCCTGGTCATCGCGGGCAGCCGCTGGTACCTCGTCGCCTACGACATCCGCAAGGACGCCTGGCGCACCTTCCGCGTGGACCGGCTCACTGCCCCGGCCCCCACCGGCCACCGCGTCCCCGCCCGCGACCTGCCCGCCACCGATCCGGCCGCCTACGTCGCCGCGACGATCGCGAAGGCCCCGGCCCGCCACACCCTCCAGGCGTCCGTTCCTCAGGACGCGGCCACCGTCCGCGCCCGCACCGGAGCCCTGCCCCAGCGCGTCCACGCGGTCGACGCCCGCCACTGCACCGTCGACCTCGCCGCCGACGACCCGCTCCACATCGCCGTACACCTCCTCACCCTCGGCCCCGGAGTGACCGCGCACCCCACCGCGCACACACCGCCACAACTCGCCACCCACCTCAAGGACTTGGGGGAGCAGCTCCTGCGTGCGGCCCGAGCGCTGACCGAGCCCGGCGACGCGGCCGGCGAGCCCGGCGACGCGGACGAGGACCCGACCCCATGACCGAAGCGGGCCACCAGGACGCCCTCTTCCCCACGGCCGGGGTCACCCCGGCCCCGGGCCGCATGGGCCGGCCCCTCGACCCCTGCCGGGGCTGCGCCTGCGCCTGCGCCGAGGCCGGAGCCGTGCCCGCGCCGCCGGTCCTCGTGCGGATCGGCGTATGCGGGGACCCCTAGAACCCCAGGAGGCCGCCGATCGGTGAGATCAGGTCGTGGCCGGCCTGCGAGAGCTTCGTGGCGACCCGGGAGCCGCCGAGAGCGCCGATCCACTTGGACTGGCCGAAGGTGATGGCGCTCAGGGCGGCGCTGGCGAGGGAGGACTTGAACTCGCTGCTCCCCAAGCCGTAGCCGATCCCGGTGAACAGGACGTTGAGTCCGGCGAAGGCGAGCGAGAGCTTGCTGAGGCCGAGAGCGGCACCCTCCAGGAACGGCACGGCGGGGGCGGTGATGACGAAGCAGCCCGCTCCCAGGCCCGCGAGGCCGACGGCCGCGGCGGCGAACCCGGTACCGATGCTGGCCCAGTTGGTGGCGTTCGCCATCCACCGCGCGCCCGCCTTCCACCAGGGAAGGCCGCCTTTGACGTTGTCGTGTTCGGGTGAGTCGGCCGGGTTCGTCCCACCCTGCTTGGCGCGGCGCGCTTCCTCGGCGGCCTTCCTCGCCGCCGCCGCGATCTCGGCCTTCCGCTTGGCGACGACGATCTGCTGTGCCTGGCTCGCCGCCGTTGCCGCCGTCCGCGCGTCCTTGCCCGCCCGGATGGCAGAGGCGCGGGCGGAAGACGCCGACGTCTGGGCCGAGTTGGCGGAGGCCACCGCGCGGCGGGCGGCGTCCACCGCGCGGTTGGCGGAGTAATTCGCCGAGCGCGCGGCCGTGCGGGCGGTGGCGGCTGCCTTCCTGGCCTGGTCGGCAGAGGCCTGCGCGGCCTTCGCCGACTTCTCCGCGGTGTCCGCGTTCGCGTCCGCCTGTCTGGCGTGACTGGCGGCCTGTTCGGCCGACTTCTTCGCCTTGTCCGCCCACTGCAGGGCCTCCGTCGCGGCGTTCCGGGCCTTTGCCGCCGCCTCCTGCGCACGCGCGGCGTCCTCCTGCGCTTTGTGCGCGATCTTCGCGGCAGCGGCGATGGCGCCTTGCATGGCGGCGATATGGGTGGCGGAGTCGTGGTCGAGCTGCGCGGTCCTGTACTGCACGGAGGCGAGGAAGTTGCGGCGCATCCACGCCGGTCCCTCCATCGCCGCCTGGGCGTGAGCCTTGGTGTACGGGCCCGCCGTGGCGATGACAGCGGCCGTGGCCACCGCGTCGTCCTCCCGCTGCGCCGCGCCGTACGTGGCCGTCAGGAACTCGTACAGAGCCTTGCCGGTACCGGCGTCGAGCGCGTCGTTCGCCGCCTTCTTCACCGCGCTGCCGGGGTCGTCGGCCAGGAGGCGGGTGACCACGACACGGTTGTCCGTGGCCGCGGCATCGACGGCGCCGGAGCCGAGGAACTTCGAGGCAGCGTCGGGATCGTCGCTCTCCAGCGCCTTGGTCACGGCATCGGCCACGTCCGGGGGGCAGGTCTGGGCGAGGTAGAGGGCGGTCTCCCGGTCGTCCTGGCGCTGTGCGATCCGCCGGTCGGTGTCGATCCAGGCGTGGATGTCGGCGTCCGCGCCGCACAGGGCGAACCGTGCGGCCTCGCGCGACCAGGTGCCACGGGAGTCCATGAGGACCAGGGCCGCCTTGCGTCCGAGGGTGGCCGACAGCTCCATGTCGCCGGAGTTCAGGGAGGCTTCGGCCCGGGCGATGAGGTCCTGAGTGGTCTTCTCCAGCTTCTCGGCCTGCGTGCGCCGGTCGACCAGTTCCGCCCTGTCCGTCTCCTCGAGCTGCGCGAGCAGTCGGGTCTCGCCGATCGCCTCCTTCATGTCCTCGTCCAGGCGCTGCCATTCGGCCTCCCGCGCCTGCTTCTCCACCTCGACCGCCTGCTTGACGGCGTCGGTGGCGGTGTTCGCGGCCTTGGTGGCCTCGTTGGCGAACTCCGTGGACTTCTTCGCGTACTCGACGGCCTGGCCCGCGTACTTGGCGGCCCACTCCGCGGCCGCCGCGGACTTCTCGGCGTGGTCGGCGGCGCTGTTCGCCGCGTCCCGTGCCGTGCGGGCGGCCTTGGCCGACGCGTTCGCCAACGCCTGTGCCGTTCCGGCGGCGTTGGTGGCGATCGTGGCGTTGGCGTTCGCTATCTGCGCCTGCCGCTTGGCCTCGGCCGCCTCGGCCTGTGCCTTGCCCGCGGCGGACGCGGCCGTGGCGGAGGCGTTCGCGGCCGCGGCGGCGTTGCGGGCCGCCGAAGCGGCGGCGGACCCGGCGTTCGTGGCCTGAGAGGCGGCCGCGGCCGCGTGACCGGCGGCATTCGACGCGCTGCGGGCTCGGGCCGCGGCGTTGCGGGCGGCGACGGCGGCGTCCTTGGCCGCGGACGCCTTGGAGGCGTCCTTGGAAGCGGCGATGGCGGCGCCGTATGCCCTGGCCGCGGCGGATCCGGCGGCGGCAGCGGCCTGGCTCGCGGCGCTCGCGGCGTAGGCGGCGCGGCGGGAGGCCTGGACGGCGGCGTGGGAGGCCCGGATGGCGACGCGGGCCGAATCGGCCGCGCCCTTCGCGGCCTCGGCCGCCTTACGGGCGGCCCTGCCGGACTTGAGCACGTCGTCCTGGGCCGCCTGTGCCTCGGCGGCGGCCTTCTCCGCCGCTTCCTTGGCCTTCGCGGCGGCCTCCATGGCGCGGGCAGCCGCCTCCTCGGCCTGCTTGGTCTTCGCGTCGGCCTTCTTGCCCTCGCGTTCGACGACGGCGACGAGTTCCTCGATCTTCGTGGATTCCTGGTCGCGGGCCCGCGCGATGTGCTGGCCGGTGTCGAGGAACCACTCGATGTCCTCGGCACCGCCGGAGAGGGCCCGGGACGCGTACTTCTGCACCTCCGGTCCCGCGCTCACCATGAGCTTGGAGGCCTGGACCCGCATGTCCTCCGTGCGGGCGGCGTACTGGCCTTCGGTGAGGAACTGCTCCAACGCGGCCTGGGTGCCCGCGTCCAGGGCGGCGCTGCCGTCGCGGTTCACGGCCTTGTCACCGGTTGCCATCACGGCTGCGGTGGCCACGCGCAGATCTTCCACGATCGCCGTCCTGAAGCCGCCCGTGAGGTAGTCGTCGATCGCGGCGTCGCCGCCCTCGATCGCCGCGGCGGCCTCGCGCCGGGTGCCTTTCCCGCCCGCGGCCAGGGAGGTGATGATGGCGACGCGGTTGTCCTCCGTCGTGACCTTGGGGAGATCGACGGTCAGGAAGGTGTTGATGTCGGCGTCGGTGCCGGTCAGCGCGAACTCCGCGGCGGCACGGGTGGCCTTGCCACCCAGCATCCACGCCTTGACGGCCTTCGCCCGGTCGGTGTCGGGCAGTTGAAACGGATCGCCGTCGTCGCTGTCGTCCGGCGGGGTGCCGGCCGATGCGGCCGTGGGGGTGAGAACGAGGCTGGAGGTGGCCGCGACGGCCGTGGCAGCCGCAACAGCGGCCAGTACACGCCGTCTGCTCCAGAGAGTGGTCTCCACAGTGGGCCCTTCGGGATCAGCGCCTGGCGGGGCGCGCGTGCGACGGCACGTCGCCAGGCAGAGTTTTGTGTCTGCCCGAACTATGCAAAGAGAAAAAGCATCGCCTGCCTGCGTGTGCACGAAAGTGACGAGAAACAATGTGCCGTGGCCGAATGTCGATGCATTGTGCAGGTGGATCTGTATGACTCCGTAATCGAGCCTTAATGGAATCTCGCACAACCCTCCATGGGGGTGATGCGCATCACGTCAAACGCTTCCTGTTTGTCCATGGATGCGGCATGTGCGGTGATGGACGCGGCGCAGGCCGAGGAGGTTTCATGCGAGGCCGGGGGCGGCGGGTAAAACCCCCGCCAATTCCCCTGCGGTCCCCTTGCCCGGCGAGAATTACGGCCCTGGCGAGTGGGATCGGGAAGGCCGCGCGCCGAACTCATCGGCTGCGCGCTTCCGGTTGTTTCGTGTTTCCTTCAGAGGCGACGAGTAGGACAGTGATGAAGGCAGGCAGATCGATATCGCGCATTCTGGGCGCAGCCGCGGCCGTGACCGCCCTGTCATGGTTCGTGGTGGCGGGGAGCCGGCCGGACGCGCATGTGCCGGACGCCGGCGCCGCCCGGGCTGTCGCAGGCGAGGCCATCGCGGGGGAGGCCCCTGGCTACGCCATCGAGGACTTCAACTATCCGCAGGCCGACAAGATCCTGGAGGAGAAGAAGATCACCCTCAAGCGCGGCGACGGCCATGTCGTTCTCGCGGACTGCGCCGGCGCAAGCGACTTGCTGGAGGTGTGGACGCGCAAGAACGACAAGGTCTGCTTTCGGACCACCGGTCGCAGCGGCTATCTGACCATGGAGATCCCCTCGGTCTTCGCCGTCAAGGGCAACGCGTACGCGGCCCACGTCGATATGACCGTCGGGGCCCAGGAGAAGACGTTCGACATCAACAAGAACGCCTGGACCGCGGTCGGCGAGAGCGCGGACGAGCAGGGGCGCGAGCACATGCTCGTGGAGATCAGGACCAATCAGTAGCCCCCGCGCGGCGCCCCCACACCAGCCGCGCCGCCCACAGATGACACCCAAGCCCCGGTATCGCCGAACGCGCGGACCTCTCACCAAGGGAACCAAGGCCATGCCCTGCACCCAGCGCCTGCGCGGCACCGCCGCCACGGCCCTCGTCGCCCTCCCGCTCATGCTGGCCACCGTGCCCGCCCACGCTGTGTCGGGCGCTCCCGCGACGGCCACCGCCTCCTACACCGCGCGCCTCGACATCGGGGACGGCGAACGTGCGTGCTCCGGCGCCCTCGTGGACCCGCGATGGGTACTCACCGCCGCGTCCTGCTTCGTCGACAACCCCGCCTCCGGCGCGACGCCCGCAGCCGGCCCGCCGGTGAAGAAGACCGTGGCGACCATCGGCCGCAGCGACCTGACCACCAGCGCGGGCCTGGCCACCGGAGTCGTGGAACTGGTCCCGTACCAGGGCCGCGATCTGGTCCTGGCGCGCCTGGACCAGCCGACCACCGGTGTCGCCGGGATCTCCCCGGTTCCCTTCGCCACCACCGCGCCCGCCGCCGGAGAGTCCCTACGTGCCACCGGGTACGGCCGTACCCGGACCGAGTGGTCCCCCCTCACGGTGCACGCGGGCTCCTTCTCCGTGGATTCCGCCGACGACGGGCAGGTGGCCATCACCGGGCGGGACGGTGCCGCCGTGTGTGCGGGCGACACGGGCGGGCCGCTGGTGCGGGAGAAGGACGGCAAGGTCGAACTGGTGGGCATCAACAGCCGCTCCTGGCAAGCAGGATGCTTTGGCCAGGACCCGACCGAGACCCGTACCGGCGCCCTGTCGGCGCGCGTCGACGACGTCACCGTCCAGGACTGGGCCAAGGAGGCGCGGGAGCGGCTGCGTGAGGTCGTGGACATGGCCGACGTGAACGGCGACGGCGCGGACGACGCGGTCATCCTGGGAGCGGACGGCAACATCACGGTGCGGACCGCGGTGAAGAACCTCTCGCAGCAGCCGGGTAAACCCGCGTACCGCTTCACGTCCGGGGTCCACTGGAGTGCGGGGTGGTCCAACTACCTTGGCCAGCCGGGGAAGGGCCGTCTGTACTTCGCGGACATCAATGCTGACGGCAGGGCTGACCTGATCGTTCATGGCACTGATGGGAAGGTCTCT
>NZ_JBVHLZ010000003.1:126176-509246 GCF_055558735.1 Streptomyces sp. NPDC025651 | reverse complement strand
CTGACCTGATCGTTCATGGCACTGATGGGAAGGTCTCTGTGCGGTTGAACAGGGGGTCGTACTTTGATGGTGGTACGGAGTGGAGTGCGGGGTGGTCCAACTACCTTGGCCAGCCGGGGAAGGGGCGTTTGTACTTCGCGGACATCAACGCCGACAACAAGGCCGACCTGATCGTCCATGGCTTCGACGGGAAGATCGCGGCGCGAATCAACACCGGCACGTACTTCGCCATCGCTCCGGGCGACGACTGGATCTGACCGTGTGTCTCTGATCAGGCCATGAGGGATACCGAGGCGGTCGCGGAACCGGCCTATTCCGTTCAGGGCGGTACGGAACCGTCCCCGACGGCCTCGCCGAGACGTTCGCCGCGTCACGTCGTGCTATGGACGACATGCCGATGGATTTCCGTGGGCGGTACGCACGGCGCAGCGCGAGGGCGTGACCGGTGCCCTGCTCCGGTCGCGGCCTCGCGCGTGTTGAGGGTGGTGATGGCCGGTCAGCAACCGCCGGAGGGCGCGGGAGTGCCCACGCCGGTCCGGAGGGGGGCGGGGGCACCGCAGCAGCCGCCGTCCGCCGCCTCGGTCTGGGGCTCGTCGAAGAGGCCGGTGCCGCCGCACACTCCGGTCTCGGGCAGGGTCAACTCGACGCGTTCGGCGGCGTCCTGGTCGCCGGCGAGGGCGGCGGTGATGGAGCGGACCTGCTCGTAGCCGGTCATGGCCAGGAAGGTGGGAGCGCGGCCGTAGGACTTCATGCCGACCAGGTAGACGTCCTCTTCCGGGTGGGAAAGCTCGTTGACGCCGTGGGGGTGGACGGTGCCGCAGGAGTGGACGTTGGGGTCGATCAGCGGAGCCAGTGCGACGGGGGCCTGGAGGCGCTCGTCGACGCCCAGGCGGAGTTCGTCGACGAAGGACAGGTCGGGGCGGAAGCCGGTCAGGCCGATGACCTCGTCGACCGGGTCCAGTCGGCGCCCGTCCTCGCCGACCAGGACGATCCGGTCACCGCTGCGTTCGACGGCGGCGGTGCGGAAGCCGGTGACCGCGTCCGCGTATCCGTCGTCGACGGCGGCCTTGGCGGCAAGTCCCAGGGCGCCGCGGGCGGGGAGCTGGTCGGCGCTGCCGCCGCCGAAGGTGGAGCCGGAGATGCCGCGCCGCAGGATCCACACCGCGTGCGTACCGGGGACCTCCTTGGCCAGGCCGGCGAGGGAGGCGAGCGCGGTGAAGGCGGAGGCGCCGGAGCCGACGACTGCGGTGCGCTTGCCTGCGTGACGGGCGCGTACGACGGGGTCCTTGAGGTCGGGGAGGCGGTAGGAGACGCGGTCGGCGGCCGAGCGTTCGCCGAGGGCGGGCAGGCCGTCGCCGCCGAGCGGGCCGGGGGTGGACCAGGTGCCGGAGGCGTCGATGACGGCGCGGGCCAGGAGGCGTTCCTCGCTGCCGTCGGTGCTCGTGACGTACACGGTGAAGGGCTGCTGCTCGCGGTCGGCGTCGACCACGCGGTCGCGGCCGACGCGGGAGACGCCGGTGACGCGGGCGCCGTAGCGGATCTTGTCGCCGAGGACGTCGGCGAGCGGCTGCAGGTACCGCTCGGCCCAGTCGCCGCCGGTGGGGTGGGTGGCGCCGTCGGGCCTGACCCAGCCGGTGGGGGCCAGGAGCTTCTCGGCGGCCGGGTCGACGACCTCGGCCCAGGTGGAGAACAGCCGGACGTGCGACCAGTCGCGTACTGCGCTGCCTGCGGCGTCGCCGGCCTCCAGGACCAGCGGTTCGATGCCGCGCTCGACCAGGTGGGCGGCGGCGGCCAGACCGATCGGGCCCGCGCCGATGACCACGGTCGGCAGGGTGGCGGCGGGGGTGTTCTCGTTCATCGGGTGCTCCCTCGGCAGGTGCCGTCGATCTTCTGATTCGACGTTTGTCGATATGGGGGATGCTCCAGAGCTTGCCCCGCCGCTTCGACGGATGTCAATATTGACGCATGTCGAATTCTCGTGTGGTGGAGCTGCCGGTGCTGAACCAGCCGGATGACGCGGTGGAGCCGTGCTGCCCGCCGCTGAACCAGCGCCCGCTGACGGCCGAGGAGGCCGAGCGGACCGCGAAGATGTTCAAGGCCCTCGGCGATCCGATCCGTCTGCGCTTGTTCTCCGCGGTCGCCTCGCACGAGGGCGGCGAGGCGTGCGTGTGCGACATCTCCGACGTCGGTGTCTCCCAGCCGACGGTCTCCCACCACCTGAAGAAGCTGAAGGACGCCGGTCTGCTCAGCTCCGAACGGCGCGGGACTTGGGTCTACTACCGTGTCGAGCCCGGCGTGCTGGCCGCGATGGGTCAACTGCTGGTAGGCGCAGGGGCTGTGGCCTGACCACACTCGGACGCCTGCGGCACCGCCGAGGGGCGCCGTACCACTGGGCGGGCACCCAAGTGGTGGAGGCCGAGGCGAGCGGTTGCCATCCTGAGGGGGCGGGGGAAGAGGAAGCAGAAGACCGGTTGGGCTGATCCGTAAGGCCGCCCAGTGTGCACTACGCGGGGGTACGTCGGACAAGACGGCCTCGGCCCTGCCCAGTTGGACAAGCGGTGTGGGTGGCGCGACCGTCCGCGCCGGCGGCAGGAAGTCCATGCGCCGGCGGTGGCGCGGCGGCTTCGGCGCCTATCCGAGCAGGTCGGCAACCTCGCGGGCGGCGTCCCGGGCGGTACGGCCGACGCCGACGAGGGTGGCTCAGGCGGGGCCGGTCCAATCGCCTACCCGGGCAGATGCGGCCGAGGCTCGTCCAGAGCCCGGGTTCCTTCGGTGGGGATGTGGCCGCGCGTACCGCGCAGGTGCGCCGGATCGGCGTCCGGGACCACGAAGTCCAGGCCGCGTCGGCGCAGGTGGTGGTCGGCGGCGAGTCCTGCCTGGCCGCCGCCGACCACCACCACGTCAGTGCGCCGCGTCATGGGGCCGTCGTGACCGCGTCGGCGGCGAACTTCCGTCGCCAGGCGAGCGCGACGTAGACCAGGCCGATCAGCACCGGCACTTCGATGAGCGGGCCGACGACACCGGACAGGGCCTGGCCGGAGGTGACGCCGAAGGTGGCGACGGCGACCGCGATGGCCAGCTCGAAGTTGTTGCCCGCCGCGGTGAAGGCGAGGGTCGCGGTGCGGTCGTAGGCCAGGCCCAGTCCCTTGCCGAGCAAGAACGTGCCGAAGAACATGAGGGCGAAGTACACCAGCAGCGGCAGCGCGATCCGGGCCACGTCCAGCGGCTGCGAGGTGATGGTCTTTCCCTGCAGGGCGAAGAGGATGACGATCGTGAACAGCAGCCCGTACAGCGCCCACGGCCCGATCTTCGGCAGGAACTTCGCCTCGTAGTCGGCACGGCCCAGTTTCTGCTCGCCGACGCGGCGGGTGAGGAACCCGGCCAGCAGTGGGATGCCGAGGAAGATGATGACGTTGAGCGCGATGTGCCACACGGACACGTCCAGGCCCCGGCCGTCGCCGAGGTTCATCCATCGGGGCAGCAGGTCGAGGTAGAACCAGCCGAGCAGGCCGAACGCGACGACCTGGAAGACGGAGTTGAGGGCGACAAGGACGGCGGCGGCCTCGCGGTCGCCGCAGGCCAGGTCGTTCCAGATGATGACCATGGCGATGCAGCGGGCAAGGCCGACGATGATCAATCCGGTGTGGTACTCGGGCAGGTCCGGTAGGAAGATCCACGCCAGGGCGAACATCACCGCAGGTCCCACGACCCAGTTGACGACCAGCGAGGAGACCATCAGCTTCTTGTCGCCGGTGACGCGGTCGAGCCGGTCGTAGCGGACCTTGGCCAGCACCGGGTACATCATGACGAGCAGGCCGAGCGCGATCGGCAGGGAGATCCCGCCGATCTCGATCTTGGCGAGGGCGTCGTTCATGCCCGGGATCAGACGGCCCAGGCCCAGACCGACGGCCATGGCGAGCAGGATCCACACCGCGAGGTAGCGGTCGAGGGTGGAGAGCTTCTTGACGATCGCTTCGTCCCCGGCCGCCTCGGCGCTCGGGGCGCTCTGGGCGCGGGCGGTGGTGGGCTCGGTGGAGGTCACGGGCAGGCCCTCTTGTTCTCGGCGGCGGTGCGGGCCGAGGTGGCGAGCTCGGCGAACTGCTCGGACAGGCCGGCCAGGACCTCGGGCTTGAGCTTGTAGTAGGTGAAGCGGCCGCACGGCTCGGTCTCCACCAGCCCGGCCTCGCGCAACACCTTCATGTGGTTGGACAGGTTGGTCTGCTTGGCTCCGGTCTCCTGGACCAGATGCGTCGTGCACAGCGTCTCGCGCGCCAGCAGGGTCACGATCTTCAGGCGGAGCGGATCGCCCAGCACCCGGATCACATCAGGATCGACTGAAGTCAGCATGCGCTGATAATGTCACATCACCGCTCGCTGATACCAGCGGGGGCTGAAGTCATTGGCGGTCGGGTCCGCCATGCGACGAGAGGGAACGATCACCATGGCCGACAAGCCGTCCGTCCTGTTCGTCTGCGTCCACAACGCCGGCCGCTCCCAGATGGCCGCCGCCTGGCTGACCCGCCTGGCCGGAGACCGTGTCGAGGTCCGCTCGGCCGGCTCCGACCCGGGCGAGCGGGTCAACCCGGCGGCCGTCGAGGCCATGGCCGAGGTCGGCATCGACATCTCCCAGGAGGCGCCGAAGATCCTCACCGTCGACGCGGTGAAGGAGTCGGACGTGTGCATCACCATGGGCTGCGGCGACACCTGCCCGGTCTTCCCCGGCAAGCGCTACCTCGACTGGAAGCTGGAGGACCCGGCCGGACAGGGCGTGGAGGCCGTGCGCCCGATCCGCGACGAGATCAAGACCCTGGTCGAGGGCCTGATCGCCGAGATCGCCCCGGCCGGGCCGGAGGCGACGGTGTGAGCGAGGTGCGCGACGTCGTCGCCATTGGCGTCGGCCCCGCCGGATGCGCCGCCGCCGTCCCCATGGCCCATGCCCGGCTCGGGCCGCTGCCGTGCGGCAGCGGCATGGTCGTCGGCGGATCGCTCACGACCACGACCGAGATGGAGAACTTCCCCTTCTTCTTCAAGGGTCGCGGCATCGTCGTGGTCGGCGGCGACAACGCCTGAGCATGTGAAGGGCCGCGCCCTTGAGGGTGCGGCCCTTCGGTGTACGGGGGCGGTGCGGATCAGCCGCAGCAGGAAGAGCCCTCGCCCTGCGCCGGTCCGGCCGTCTCGGTGACCGGCAGGAGATCGGCGGTGGCGGGCTTGGTCGCGCTGACGATGGCGGTGTGCATGCCGTCGGCGACCTGGTGGGTCGAGGTGAGGGTGACGTCGGAGAACCCGGCTGCCTCCAGGCCCTGCCGGTACTCGCTGAACGAGAGGGCGCCCGCGATGCAGCCGACGTAGTTCCCGCGCTCGGCCCGCTGGTCGGCGCTGAGGTGGTCCTCGGCGACGACGTCCGAGATGCCGATCCGCCCGCCCGGGGCCAGGACCCGGAACATCTCGGCGAAGACGGCGGGCTTGTCGACGGACAGGTTGATCACGCAGTTGGAGATCACCACGTCGATGGTGTGCGCGGGCAGCGGGATCGCCTCGATGGTGCCCTTGAGGAACTCGACGTTCCTCGCCCCGGCCTTCCTCGCGTTGGCCAGGGCGAGCGCGAGCATCTCCTCGGTCATGTCCAGCCCGTACGCCTTGCCGCTCGCCCCGACCCGGCGCGCGGACAGCAGGACGTCGATGCCGCCGCCCGAGCCGAGGTCCAAGACGCGCTCGCCCTCGCGCAGGTCTGCGACGGCGGTGGGGTTGCCGCACCCCAGCGAGGCGGCAACCGCGTCGGCGGGCAGCGCCTCGCGCTCATCGGACCCGTACGGACCGGACCCGAAGTTCTCGTCGATCTCGACTGCCCCGGAGTCGCAACACGCAGTGCCGCCCTGGGTGACCTTGAGGGCGGCGGCGGCATAGCCGGCGCGGACCGTCTCCCGCAGATCGGACTGGTCGCTCATGGGGAACCCCTCCTGCTGTATCGATGTCCGTGAAAGCAAGGCTGCCCCTTGAATCGATGAACGTCAACATAGAGAAACGTCGAATCAGGCGCCGCCCGGACTGAAGGGCCGGGCTCGGACAGCGCCTCGCGTGGAGCGGCTGCCGGGTGTGCGCGGTCAGTTGGTTGACGACGCGCACCAGGTGCTCGACGCCGGTGCGCAGCCGTCCCCGAGGTTCGGACCTCGGATCGCCGGAGCCGATCGCCGCGCAGATCGAGCGCTTCAAGCCACAGAGCTCGTGAAGTCACAGGGGCTGGAGTGCCAGGCCCATCACGCGGACTGGCCCGGCCTCCCGTGCTGGGGAGCGCTGGAGTCGGCGGTCCTGGTGGCCAAGGGGACGAAGCTCGACGGCGCCCCCGAAACCGTGCTCCACGACGAGACGGACGGAATCGAGCGGCGGAGGTTCACGATGTTCCAGACCCGCCTGGCGGGCCAGAGGGCGCCGCCCCGTACTGCAAGCGCGGCTGGGCCCGTCGCTGCCGGGGCATGCAGGTCGGTTCGGGCAAGAAGTTCGACTACATCCTGAGCAGGGGCGCGGTGCGTTCCCGTGCGTGCATGCTGCATACGGTGAACAGCGACCACCGCGTGGTGGTCAGCGACATGACCGCAGGCCCTGCCTCGCGCAGCCCCTGCCGCCTGGTCTGACCAGATCTCCCGGGCGCCCGGCGGCGTTCACGGCCGCCGGGCGCCGACGTGATGCGGGGGGCGGTGTCAACCGGGCCACGTGCCGGTCAGGTTGCGGGTGGCGGTGGCGCCCGCGCGGTCGACGGTGGCCTTGACCGCGGCGAAGATCGCGCCCTGCAACGTGGCGGCGAGCAGCACCTCGGGCCAGCCGCGCTCCTCGTCGGTGGCGTCCGGGGCGTCTTCGTCGTGACCGAGCACCTTCCACGCCTTCTGGAACATCGCCGCGGCGATCATGCCGCTGACGGCTCCCAGCGCGAAGCCGACCGGCTTGTAGGCGAGGGTCGATGCCTTCATGCGCGCCCTCCCCTTCCGCGGCGGGAGACCAGCCACAGCACGAGTGCTCCGGTGGTCGCCGCGACCAGGACGGCGGTGCGGTTGTCCCGGGCGGTCCGCGCGCCCCGGGCGGCCTGGTGCCGTACGGGCTCGGGCAACGTGTCCTGCACCTGGTGCGCCACGTCGACGGCCTTGGCCCTGACGAGGTCCGCCTTGGCCGCGGCCTGGTCCTTCGCCTCCGCGGCCTTGGCCTCCGTCTGCTGCTTGACCTGGGCGGCCTTGTCCTTCACCCGGGCCTTCACGTCGGCTTTGGCCGCGAGCGCCTCGACGGTCTCCCCGAGCTCGGCGCGGGTCTGTTCCACCTGCTCGCGCAGTTCCTCGGGGCCGGCGGCGGTGGGTTCGTCATGCGGCGGCTGGGTCATCGCCTGGCACTCTCCTTGATCGTGGCCACATCGGCCTTGACGCTGTCGATGGCCTGTTCAGGGGCGGGTGGGGCGGCCCGGCCGACCTGCTTCTTGCCGGTCGCGGCCAGCACCGCCGCGATCACGCCGAGCACGGCGGTGACGATCAGCGCCGCGGTCCACACCGGAAGCGGCACGGCAAGCGCCGCGATGGCGGTCGCCACCAGCGCCTGCAGCATCAGGAATCCGACGACACCGGCGCCGCCGAACAGGCCGCCGCCCTTGCCGTAGCGTTTGCCCTTCTCCCTCATCTCCGCCTGCGCCAAACGCAGTTCACCGCGCACCAGCTCGGTCAGCTGCTGCGAGGCGCGCTGCACCAGTTCGCTCACCGGCTCCTGACCGGGGCTCCGATCCTGCGCGGTGTCCCGACCCTGTGCGGTGTCCGGACTCTGTGCGGTGACATGCGACTGCGTGCCTGACACGGCGATCACCTCCCGTCCCGCTCGTCGTATCGGCCAGGAGCACATCGCGGGTGTCCCGGCCCTCACGGACGCGCGGGTACCCCGGACAGGGCGGCTCGGAACCAAGGCGGTGTGCGGTGGTTCATCCTCGTACGGAAGCCTCGCGCCGGGCCTGCGGCAGCTCGGCGACCGCGGCGGGGTCGCCGTGGAACATCGAGGCCAACTGCCGGTCCTGCATACGCGCGCCGCGCGCCTCGAGCCGCCGTCGGCCTCCGGGCAGGACCCCGAGAACCCTGTACCGGACGGTGTTGCTCGCCAGGGAGAGGAGCAGCGCCCAGGGGATGCGGCGGCGCAGCCCCAGGTCACGCATGCTGTCCTTCCCCATGAAGGCGGTGAGGAGGCTCGCCTGACGGGCCCTCTCGTAGCGCTGGTGGAGCCGTTCCACGACGGGGCTGCGGTGGCCGAAGCGGCGTTCGGCCTGGGCGTCCAGGGTCTGTCGCGCCAGGTCCCGGCCGGCCTGGGTCTGCCCGGCGGCGGCCAGCAGGATGTGGTGGTTCCAGCGATGCCGGACGCTCTCGTCGTCGGTCAGCCACTCCGGCGAGACGCCCATCAGCAGGCCGACGTAGCGCCACAGGTGCATGAGGTCGTCGCGCTGCGCGCGGGTGAGCCGCACGCCGAGTCCGAGGCAGCCGACGATCACGGTGCTGTCGAAGAGCCCGAGCGTGCCCGCCTGGTCGGCCTGGTTGATCGGGTAGCCCCAACGCCCGGTGTCCCAGCGGGGTTCGAAGCGCGCGTTCACCAGGGCGTGCATGGCGCGCACGTGGACCGTCAGACGCCAGCCCTCGGCGCCGGGGCGCAGGCCGCCGACCCGGGTGACGGCATGGGACCACTTGGTCGTCTCGCCCAGGCGTCGCAGCGTCGTGTCACCGGTCAGCCCTCCGGTGAGGACGAGCAGGTCGGACGGGCCGCCGAAGCGGTAACCGCCGATGAGGGACAGGAGAGTGAGCACGTCACCGGAGTTGCGCCCGAGACAACGGTAGGCCGCGGCGCCCCGCTCGACACGGTCCCAGTCCACCCAGTCGGGCACGGTCGTCGCGTGGTCGAGGAAGGCCCGCAGCGCGGGCGGCAGATCCCGGGGCACGTCGGGGGCCGCGGACAGCGCATCGCGGATCTGCGCGTGTGTGACGCGCTCCGGGTCCCCGGCGGGCAGGCGCATCGCCTCGGCGAGGGCGGCGCCCAACTCGTCGCGTTCGAGGAGCGCGTTCCCCAGGCGCTCCATCAGCGACTCGTCCACGTCCTTGTCGATGTCGGCGAAGAGGAAGATCGCGCGGGCGATCCTGCGACCGCGGTCCTCGGCCTCCCGGAAGCGGCTCGGGAAGCGGCCTGTGTCACGGACCTCGCTGATCTGTGTCATGCGACCCGTTCTAACGCGAATATTTACTCGCATACAATTCGCGTTATGCGGAAGGAGCCGCGGCAGGAGCGGTCCCGCCGGATGGTGGAGCGGATCGTCGCCGCAGGGCGGACGGTGCTGGCGCGCGACGGTTACGCGCGCTTCGTGACCACGCGGGTCGCGGACGAGGCGGGTGTCAGCCCGGGCTCCCTCTACCAGTACTTTCGCGACAAGGACGAGTTGCTGACGGTCCTCATGGAGCGGTTCTGGGCGGAGACCGGCGACCGGGTGACGGCGTCGTTGGCCGACCGTTTCACCGACCCGCCGGAGCGGTTGATCCCCAACGCGGTGGAAGCGCTGCTGTCCGCGTTGGAGCACGATTCGCGACTGCTTCGCGTTGTGACCGAGGAGGTCCCGCCGCGCTACAGCGAGGTCCATCTGCACGCGCTGCGCCGCCGCGTCCAGGACCTGGGCTCGGCCTACCTCGCGGGGCGGGCGCCGGGGGAGCGGGGCGGGACCACGCGCTCATGGGTGATCGTGTCCGCGATGGAGGCGCTCAGCGTCCGCTGGGTCCTGGAACGCCCCGCGATCCGGCGTGAGGAACTGGTCGAGGAACTCACGAGGTTGGTGGCCAACTACATGGCAGGGACGAAGCCGGTCTGACGGTCGCGCCCGGCTGCCCTGCTGCTGCCGTGCGGCGATTCGGCCATGGCGCACGGGCGCTCGTTGACCGTTCGACGGGTGCGTGTGACCGTCGACCCGCCAGGAACGGCAGGGGAGTTCACACAGCAAGGGGAGGGACAGGGATGACGGTACGTTCGCTCAGACTCTCGTCGGTGGCACTGCTCGCCGCGGGGGTGATGACCGTGGCCGGCGCCGTGGGGACGGCGCAGGCGACGGAACCCGCCGCCGCTCGCACGACGGGGACCGCGGTGACGGTCCAGAGCGACCCGACGCCGGAGGAGCAGGAGCAGCTCCGTGAGATCGCGGGGTCGATCTGGACCCCGGAGCTGGCGGCGGGCTGGAACATGAACGCCGATGTGGCGAACGTCCTGTCGGAGGTGACCGGCGGGATCCTGAAGTGCTCCGAGGCCTTCGCGCTGGTGCCCAGGCCGCCCGCGTTCATGCCCGGTCTGAGCTATCTGCGCCAGTACTGGAAGCAGATCAGGGACTACTTCCTGGTGGTCAAGGAGAACCGAACGTACCGGGTTTGTGTGGTGTCCGCCGCCGCCCACTACCGCTCGATCATCGAGATGGCCTCGGCGGGCATCTGAGAGACGCAGCCCTTCGGGGCCGCGTCAGCGGTGCGTGGCCTTGGCGTAGAGGGCGGCCGCCTCGGTGCCGAGGATCACGCTGTACGACACGTCGGGGGTGTCTCCGCCCCCGTGGTAGCCGCCGAGGACACCGATCAGGTGGCCGTCGGCGGTGACCCACGGGCTCCCGCTGGTGCCGTTGGTGAAACCGGGGCAGCCGATGCTCTGCTGGCCCGCGCGGAAGCGCTTCGTGGGGCTGGTGCAGGTGCGCGGGGCGTCCTCGTCGGCGGGATAGCCGGTGACGGTGACGCGGTGGTCGGTGCCCGCCGCGGTGTCCAGGGTGTTGGCCCCGGTCACGTCCTCGACCTGTCGGCCGTCCAGCGGTTGGAGGACGGCGAAGGCGAGGTCGTGGTCCTCGTCCTCGTCGTGGGTCCAGTGGTCGTCGGCGTAGACGCGGTCGATCTTCCACAGGCCGTAGGGGGCCTTGCCGTCGTGGTAGCCGGGGGCGAACGTGACGCCCTTGCCGTCGCTGAGGCAGTGGCCCGCGGTGACGATGAGATCGCGGCCCTTGCTGTGCACCACGGAAGCGGTGCAGAAGTGGCCGCCGTCCAGGTCGCCGTCGAAGAGGGCACCGACCCGCGCCGCGTCGGCGGGCGGAGCGGGGTGCGCGGCCGGGGCGACGGCGTGGGGCAGCGCGTCGGTGTTCGCGAGCGCGAGGCACGAGAACAAGGCGCCCACGGCGAGCATGGCCCGCAGGCGCCCGCGCCTCGCCCGTACGCCCTTCGCCATCCGCCGCTCACCCCTCTGACCTCGCACTTCACTCACCTCACACCTCGCTCGTCTGCCGGGAAGCATGCCCCAGGAATCTGAGGATTCTCTGTGACGCCACGCACAAACGATCTCGATGTGCGATGAATACCTGCAGGCCGGCGCGTGAACGGCCGGAGGCGGGCGCGGCGGCCTCCGGCGTGTGCCGCCACAACTCCCGTTCCGTGCGGTTCGGTTGATGCGCCCGCGGCGACCACGCGCTCACCGCGGACGATCTCCGTACCGCCGCGTCGGCCACCGCCGGAGAAAGGGTCGCTGGGCACTCAACGCCCGCTCGCTGGAGTCGAGTTGAGGTCAGAGCGGGCAGGGCCCGGGTCAAGCTGTGGCAAAATCTCGTCGAGTTGGTCCAGTCCTTTACGAGCGCGGGAGCGCGGCAGAGGCACCCGGCACCCCGAATTGGTACGGCTCGGGGGCCGCCCCGCCCGCGTTGACATGCCCACGGGGGGTGGTTCCCTGAGAGGTCTGTACCGCAGGAAGCGCGTCCGACCCCTGGCCCATCGGACCGTTCCCGCATCCGCCACCGCCCTCGTACGCGGCCGGCGGCGGACACACGGACGCGAGCCGAAGGAGAGCCTCGGACGCCTCACCTCCCCCAAGGAGAGCCGTGTCCCCACTCAGATCCTCAGCCAGACCCCGCGGGGCCCTGGCCTCGCCCAGACGCCTCCTCGCACTCCTGGCCGTGCTCGCCCTGGCGCTGGCCGGACTCACCGCACGCGCGGCCCCCGCCCACGCGGCCGCCAAGCTCACCGCCACCTTCGTCAGCGAGGGAAGCGGTTCGTCCTGGACCGGCAAGTTCGTCGTGAAGAACAGCGGCGACACCGCCGTCGACACCTGGTCCCTGGAGTTCGACCTGCCCGACGGCGTCACCATCAGCGGCCACACCCACGGCACCGCCGAGATCAAGGGCAAGCACGTGGTCGTGACGCCCGCGTACTACAACGCCCGCGTCCCCGCGGGCCGTGACACCGAGCCGTACAGCTACAGCTTCCGCGGCAGCGGTCAGCTCAAGCCCCCGACCGGCTGTCTCATCAGCGGCGACAAGTGCGACGGCACCGCGGCCGTGCCCCCGAAGGCCCCCACCGGGGTGAGCGTCGCCGACACCACCGCCCGCACGGTCAGCCTGAAGTGGACGGCGGCCGCACAGGGCGACTTCCCCGTCGCCTCGTACGAAGTCCTTCGCGGCACCACCGTCGTGGCGGCGAGCGCCACCACCCAGGCCACGGTGCGCGGCCTGGAACCGGCGACCGCCTACCAGTTCAGCGTCCGCGCCAAGGACTCGCGCGGCAACACCGGCGAGGCCAGCGCCCCCGTCACCGCGACCACCGTGGACCCGGCGACCGACACCGTGCCGCCCACCGCGCCCCGCAACCTCCGCTCCAGTGACGTCACTTCGAGCACCGTGAAGCTCGCCTGGGACGCGGCCACCGACAACCAGCGCGTCGCCGCGTACGACGTCTACCGCGGCACGACCCTCGTGGAGAGCCTGCCCGCCGACACCCTCACCAGCACCCTGACCGGACTCACGCCCGACACGGAGTACTCCTTCACCGTCAAGGCGCGGGACGCGGCCGACAACGCGTCGCCCGCGAGCGACATCCTGTCCGTCACCACCAAGGAGGCCGTCGGCCAGGGCGGTTACGCCAAGGTCGGCTACTTCGTGCAGTGGGGCATCTACGGTCGGCAGTACTTCGTACGGGACCTCGACACGTCCGGCGCCGCGGCCAAGCTCGACGTCATCAACTACGCCTTCGCCAACATCGATCCCAAGAACCTCACCTGCCTCAACGGTGTCACCAAGGGCACCACGCCGAACCCCCAGGACCCCAACCAGGGCGACGGGGCCGGGGACGCCGAGGCCGACTACGGCCGGGCCTTCCCCGCCGGGCAGTCCGTGGACGGCGTCGCCGACGACGGCTGGGGCAAGCTGCGCGGCAACTTCAACCAGCTGAAGAAGCTCAAGGCCAAGCACCCGAACCTCAAGGTGCTCGTCTCGCTCGGCGGCTGGACCTACTCCAAGTACTTCTCCGACGTCGCCAGGACGGACGAGGCGCGGAAGAAGTTCGTCAAGTCCTGCGTCGACATGTACATCAAGGGCAACCTGCCCGCGTACAACGGCGCGGGCGGTGACGGCGTCGCCGCCGGCATCTTCGACGGCTTCGACCTGGACTGGGAGTGGCCGGGCTCGCCGGACGGCCATCCCGGCAACCACTGGAGCACGGACGACAAGGCCAACAACACCGCCCTGATCGCCGAGTTCCGCAGACAGCTCGACGCGCTCGGCGGCAGCCACCGGCTGCTCACCGCGTTCACCCCGGCCGACCCGAAGAAGATCAACGACGGCTGGGACCTCAAGGAGATCTTCAAGTACCTGGACTTCGCCAACGTCCAGGGCTACGACTTCCACGGCGCGGGCAGCGACAACTCCTGGGAACCGAACCGCACAGGGCACCAGGCCAACCTGTACAAGGACGCGCAGAGTCCGTACGCCAACGACTTCAGCGTCGACGACGCCGTGAAGGCGTACACCGATCAGGGCGTCAAGCCGCGCAAGCTGACCATCGGCTTCCCGTTCTACGGGCGCGGCTGGCAGCAGGTCGCCGACGGCGGCGCGCACGGCGAGTGGCAGAGCGCCAACGGCGCCGCGCCGGGCCAGTTCCAGGAGGAGGCGGGCACCCGCGGCTACGACAACCTCGTCGCCGCCTTCCCGAACCTGACCGTGTACCACGACGAGCAGTCCGTCTCCACGTACGGCTACACCGGGGCGAACGGCCAGTGGTGGTCCTTCGACGACCCCTGGTCCATCGAGAAGAAGACCCAGTACATCAAGTCCAAGGGTCTGCTCGGCGCCATGATCTGGGAGATGTCGGGAGACACCTCGAACAACATCCTGTTCAACACCCTGGACCGCGGCCTGAAGTGACCACCGCGGCCCCTCGGCCGGGCCGCCTCGGGACCCCCCTCCGAGGCGGCCCGACACGGATCGCCCGGGGGCTGTTGCCCTGCTCGGGGACGCAGGGGCACCGCAGCCTTCGTGAGACCAGGTGGTCGAGTGCGGCGTCGATGTGTTTCAGTCCCGGCCCTGCCACGTGGTCACGCAGGCTTCGTTTCCCTCCCGGTCGGCAAGAACCCAGAACGCGGGGGCGTGGGCCGCGGATACGAGCCGCCCCCCGGCGGCCAGCGCGCCCTCGATCCTTCGGGGTGCCTCGTCGTGCGGAACACTGATGTCGAGGTGGATGCGATTGCGCTGCGGACGCGCGCGGTCCATGCGCTGGAACCAGATCGCCGGGCCCTGCCAGAGCGGATCGACGAGGGGATCCTCCGCTCCCTCGGAGCCCGCCTCATCGGTGTAGCCCAACACCGCCTTCCAGAACGGCCGAATCCCGGCGATGTCCAGGGCATCGATGGCGATCTCCACGAGCTGGACAGACCGTGGCGCCCCCGTTCCCCTTCCGGGCTCCGGGAGAAACCCGGACTCGCCGACGGCGGCGGAGATCCGACGCGCGAGCTCGACATCCCGGGTGGTGACCGCCGCATGGTCCGACGACTGCAGAGTGAAGACGGCCCGATCGGGGCGGACGTCGATCCGGAGATGGCGATCCGCGTCGTCGCCGCACACCGCGACGGCGTCCGCCGCCAGGCTGATCGCTTGAGCCGACGTCCCGACCGGCACCGACGTTTGCAACGAACCCAGCAAGTAGCGCCACCCGTGCTCCTGGACCGACTCCGACGCTTCCTGCCGACTCAGTATCCGCTCCATGACCGCATCTTCGCAGCCTCGCTGCGAGTCCCGCCCGCCGGAACGTCCGGTGCACGCCCTGGGCGCCGCCTTGCTCCACCCGTAGCCCGTATCCCTTGACGCGGCGGCACGGCACCGGGCCTGCCCCCGACTGGCCGCCACGGGCCCGGAGGGCGGCCTGCGCGTCGAGGTGGGACTGCCCGAGCGCCGCTCGTCCGGGCCTCCCGCGCCACAGCGGTGACGCGGCATTTCGGCGGCACCTTCCGCGGAGTGTTCGGAGTGTTCGGGGTGTTCGGGGTGTTCGGGGTGTTCGGGGCGCGAAGGGTGTCAGGGGGACGACGCGGGCTCCTGCACCACGTCGAGTGCGGCCCGGCTGAAGGCTTGGACGCGAGCCGTGGCGCCGTCAGCGAGTCGTACCAGACCCCACTCCACCGGCGCGGCATCCTCGATGAGCACGTACGCGACATCGGGGCGGGCGAAGTGGCGTCGGGCGTGAGCGCCGACGGTGGCGACGCCTTCGCCCGCGCCGACGAGCGTGAGCGTCTCGGTGAAGGTCGCGGCTGAGAAGCCGCGCGCGACGGGCTGCCCGGCGGGGATCCGGCGGTGCTCGCGATCATCGGGCAGCGAGTCGCTGAGGGAGTCGGGCAGCGAGTCGGGCAGCGTCTCGGGGGTCCGGAGAACGGTGACGCGGTCCAGGTCCGCCATGGAGACGGCGGCGCGGCGGGCGAAGGGGTGCTCCGCCGGTACGGCGAGCATGCGGGCTTCCCGCACCAGGACCGGCCCGAAGGCGATGTCCTTCTCGTGGTTCGGACGACAGGTCAGCGCGATGTCCACCTCCCCGCCGCGCAGCCAGGGCAGGACTTCCGGCGGCCGTGCTTCACGGAGCTGGACGTCGCAGTCGGGGTGCCGGGAGCGGAATGCCTGCGCCACCCCGACCAGCAGCTGGCTCGCGGCGGGCCCGCTGAAGGCGACTCGCAGCAGTCCGGTCAGGCCCCGTCCCGTGTCGACGGCCCGCGCGAACGCGTCGGCGATCTGGGTCCAGGCAGGGCGCGTGTCCTCGTACAACTGTCGTCCCACCGGGGAGAGTTCCACCCGGCGGCTGGTGCGATGGAACAGTGGGGCGCCGACGCGGCGCTCCAGCTTGGCGATCGTCTGGCTGACCCGGGCCGTGGACACGTGCAGCCGCTCGGCACTGCGGCCGAAGTGCAACTCCTCTGCGAGCGTCAGGAACGCCTCCAGCTCATGTCGCTCGACCATCCCGCACCCCTCCATCGTTAACCGGGGCTTCACGGTCGTTGCGCAGGTGCGCATTGATGCCCCCTGTGGCCTGCAGCAGGATCAAAGGCGTTGGAACACCATCTGACCTGCATCGGAGAACATCATGTACGTCACCGGCGAGAGCGCCCTGACCGCCCCCTCCACCGACACCGCCGCGGTCGTCGCGGAACTCAGGGACCGTACGGAGATCACCGACGCGCTCTACCGCTTCGGCCTCGGCCAGGACCTCAAGGACAAGGAGCTCTTCGCCTCGGCCTTCGCCGCCGACGCCGAACTCGACTTCCGCCCGGCCGCCGCCAAGTGGGGAGCCAGGCCGCCGCTGATGTCCGGACGCGACACCATCGTCACCACGATCCTGGCCATGTTCACCGGCCGGGTCGACACCACCCACCAGGTCACCAACGTGCGCATCACCATCGACGGCGACACCGCCCGCCTCACCGCCCTGGTGGAGGCCCAGCACCTGCTCACCGCCGACCCCACGAAGCGTGCGCTGCTGAAGAACCCCTACGACGTCGAGCTGGTCCGGGACCACGACCGCTGGGTCATCCGCCGACTCGTCATCGCCAACACCTGGTTCGAGGGCGAACCCACCGCTGTCTTCGGCTGACCCTGGACCAGGGCGGGCTTGTGTGCGCGGCCCGGTCAGTGAGCTGCCCCGGGTGTGCGCCCCCGTGACCTGGTGAGCAGACCCCAGAACGAGACGAGGGCCCAGGTCCCCTCCGAGCAGGAAACCCCAGTCGCCCTCCACGACCGCGTCGACGGCCATCAAGAGGGAGCCCAGGGCACTGAGCCAGAGATACGACCACGCGTCGGTGCGCAGGGACGAGAGGTGGGGCGAGAAGCGTTTCGAGACAGTCCGTCCTGCTCGTCGGGGATGCGGCAACCTACGAGAGTGCGTGGCGTGACCTCGGAATCAACGGTGCGCCGCCACCGTCGGGCCGGTGGCCGCGACAGTGGCAGGCCGAGCTGTCCGGGTAGCCCGGGCTTTCCCGTGTGCTGAGGTGAATTCCGTTACGGGGCACACCAGTTGGCGGACTCGCCGAGCTTCGCGTTCGTGATGGCCGATCCGCGTGGGACCGAGCCGTCGGATCAATGTGCGGGGCCGGAGGATCGCGTCCCAGCGCGCGCCCGGATCTCAGACCGTGCTCAGCGGATGCCCCGCCGTGGTCGAGCGCGGGGGCCAGGCGGCGGGGGAGAGGATGCCGAGGACGTAGGCGCGTGCGACGAGGGCGGGGCGGGTGGCGGCGCCCAGGAGCTCGCGCAGGCGGCCCAGGTGGTAGTCGATCGTCTGGCGGGACAGCTTCAGCGAGGTGGCGATGTCGCTGTTGCTGCTGCCCTCTGCCAAGAGGGTGAGGATGCGGATCTGCGCGGCGGTCAGCAACGGATGGGCCTCGTGGGCGAGGCTCTGGTGCGTGACGACGGCCCAGACGTGCGGGGCCCGCTCCGCGGAATGGCCCACCGTGGTCAGGTGGAGCCGTGCGCGGCGTTGCAGCCCCCGCGTGCCGTCGAGCGTCACGGAGGTCTCCACCCGTCTGGTGCGCCGGGCTATGAGCCCCCGCCATCTGCGGTGCAGCCGGTCCAGGCCGGGGGCGGGCGCGAGCAGCGTGTGCGCCCGGCGGCCGACCAGGTCGGGCAGGGCGAGGCCGAACAGCTCGGCGGCCGCCGCGCTCGCCTCGATCACGCGACCGCCGGCCGACAGGAGCGCGCAGGGCAGGCCGGTGTGGTCGCGCAGCGCCCGCAGGTGCTCCTCGGCCTCCTGGCGCTGGACCATGGCGCGGAGGTGGTCCGTGACGTCGACGTAGATTCCGGCGACGCAGGTCTGCCCGTTCTCCTGGACGGGGAAGCGGTGGCCGACGGCGTGGCCCGCGCTGCCGTCCGGGCGGCGGTAGTCAAGGGCGTGGCGCACCGGCCTGCCCCGGGTCAGGATCTCCTGGTCGAGCGTGCGGAAGTGGACGGCCTCCGCCGGCGCGTCGAAGTCCTCGATGCGCCGGCCGGTGAGCGCCTGGGCCGTGGTGCCGTAGAGGTGCGCGTAGGCGTGGTTGGCCCACAGGTACCGTCCGTGCCGGTCCCGGATGAACGCGGCCGCCGGGGCGAGGTCGACGAGGTCGGCGAAGGCGGCGTACCGGCGCGGGGCTTCGGGATGGGTGTCGACCTCCACCGCCAGACCGCGGGTGCGGTGGTGTGCGCGGGCGGCGTCCCGCGGACAGCTCACGTCGAAGGTGCGGCCGTCGAACCGGGCCAGCCAGCGTCCGTCCCGAGGCGGGTGTCCGGAGCCCGCGACGTCCTGCCGGATCCGGTCCAGGAAGCGCTGTGCCGTGCCGGTGTCGGCGAAGGCGCCGCCACCCCTCTCCCGTACCTGCCAGGGCTGGTCGACCTCCCACCAGAACACGGGAAGGTCCTCGAGCAGGGCCTTGAGGCTGGAATCGTCCACAGCTGTATCTCCGTCCGTATACGTGTGGTTGACGCACAGTCACCTCGCGATGCGTATCCCGTCCGTCGCTCGCGCATGCTCGGTTCTCGGCCGAAGTGGCACCACAGGCCACGGGGGGTTCGTGGAGTCGTGGGCGTTCGCGAGCCGTGGGTGTTCGTGGGTCGTGGGCGTTCGTGGGCGGGCCGCCGGTGCGCGTGGCACATGCCGCCCTGGCGACTCAGGCATTTGCCTGAACGCCGGGCCGCCGCAGTGGCCTCGCAGGCAACCGGCGCCTGTTCCCCTTGGAAGTGCGGGTGAACATGCCCCGCCCCCCTTTCCCCGGTGCCCCTCCGCGGTCGGCGCGTGGCACCGATCCGTACGGCGATACGCACCAACTGGACGAAACGGAGACGAACTTCAGTGAGCAAGGTGCTGTTAGTGCATGCCAAGGGTGGTCCGCCGCTCGGTCACGTCCTGTCCAGGGCGGCCGCGAAGACGCAGGTGCACCTCCTGGCGCTCAGCGCTCTTCCTCCGGCCGTGGCAGGTGACGCCGGCAGACTGTGCGCCTCGGTGGTGACGCCCACCGACGCGCAGCGCGCCGACCTGGTGTCGCTGATCGTCGCGCGGGCGAAGGCCGTCGGCGCGGACGCGGTGCTCACCTTCTCCGAGTACGCGGTCGTCGCCGTCGCCGAGGCGTGCGAGGCGCTCGGTCTGCCGGGGGCGGGCCGCGCCGCCGCACTCGCCCGTGACAAGCGCCTGATGCGGCGCACCTGGCGGCAACGCGGCCTGCCTCAGCCCGAGTTCAGGCCCGTCGCCACGGAGGCGGACCTCCACGAGGCGGCCGCCCACCTGCCCTTCCCGCTCCTCCTCAAAGCGGCCTGGAGCGCGGGTTCCACCGCGCACCAGATCATCCGCTCCCCGCACGAGGTGTCCGCCGCATGGCGCAGGTCGCGCGACGTGATGGCCGAATCGGCCCAGTTGGGCTACGCGGAACTGCATGTGGCCGAGGCCGACGCGGACTTCGTGGTCGAGCAGATCGTCACTGGCACCGCCTCGGAATGGTTCGACGACCCGGGCTGGGGCGACTACGTCAGCGTCGAGGGCGTCGTGGCGCAGGGCGTGTTCCACCCGGTCTGCGTCAGCGGCCGGATGCCCACCGTCGAACCGTTCACCGAGCGGGCGGGCATCACCCCCGCCCAGCTGTCCCCGGACGCGCAGAACCGGATCGTGGCTCTCGCCCGGGATTCCGTCGACGCGCTCGGCCTGCGCGACTGCGGCACCCACACCGAGATCAAGCTCGGTGCGGACGGCCGGATGTGGCTGATCGAGACGGCCGCCCGGTTCGGCGGCGCGATGACGGTGCCGCAGATCGAGGAGGTCTTCGACCTCGACCTGATCGGCATGCTCGTCGACCATCTCCTGGGCCGCCCGGTCCACTGGCCCGAGCGCGCCCTCACCCCGGCGCAGGCACGCGGGGCGGCGGGCTCCCTCGTCGTCCTCGCGGTCGACGGTGCGGGCCGGGCCTGGCGGGACCGCAGGGCCTGGGACTTCTCCGCGGTCACCGCCCGCGTGCCGCTGAGCCGTGGCAGTCGCCTAGCGGTCGTCGCGGAGAGCTCACTGGCCGACGGCGACACCGTGCCGGTCTACGACCCGGCCGCCGGAGCCAACACCATGGCGGCCCTGTGCCTGCTCTCCGCCACCGACCCGCGCACCGTGCTCCGCGACTTCGAGACCCTGGTGGACGCCCTGCCCCGGGTCCTGCCCGCAGCTCAGCCCGAGGAGGTTTCCCGATGACCGCCCAACTGCTCTCCGGCGCCCCCGAACCGGCCACGGACCGCACCGTCGTCGGTGAGAACCTCTCCCTGCCGCTCTTCCGCACCCTCTCGGGCGTCCTCGCGGGCCACCAGTACCTCAAGGTCGTCGTCGACCGCTCCGAGGACACCTGGCACCTGCTCGACACCGCCGCCCACCCCTTCCACGTCAACTACGTCGCCACCCGCGTCCTGGGCATGGAACTCGCCGCCCTGGACGCCGAGTTGGACGCGTTCAACGCCTCCGTCTACACGGACCCCGACCGCCGCTTCCTGCTCGGCGTCCTGTCCCTGCACGCCGAACAGGACGCCGAGGGCCGCGAACGCCCCTTCCTGGTCCTTGAGACCACCGAGGCCGATACCATGCACGGTGACCTCCTCGCCTGGTTCTACGAGTACGTGCGGGTCCGCGTCGACAGCCGCCTGCCCGTGCTCCTCAAGCCCGCCAACCACGGGCAGGAGGAGGAACTCGCGGCGATCAGCGAGCAGCGCGTGCCGCGCATCCTGAGCCATGAACTCTTCGGCAACAGGACCAGGACCCCGCTGAACTCCGGCGAGGCCACCGGGCGGCTGCGGTACTTCCGTACGCACGAGGAGTACGCGGCGGCCGAGGCCGGGCTCGGCTGGGCCGACATCGTCGCCATGCCGTGCCTGCCGGACGACGTGCCCCGGGTGGCGGGATTCCTCAACACCGCCCCGATCACGCCGCTTTCGCACACCAACGTCCTCGCCTCCGGGTGGGGGATACCCAACGCGATCGTGCGCGACCTGGCGCAGATCGTCGAGCGCGACGCCCTGGACGGGGCGTGGATCCGCTACCGGGTGCGCGAGGACGAGATCTCCCTGGAACGCCTCGACCACGAGCCGGTCCTCGATGCCCCGTCCTGGCACCAGCAGCGCATCCGCCTCGAACCGCCCCTCCTTGAGGACACCCCCGTCCTTGCCCTGCACCGGCTGCGTGGCACCGACCGGGACCGGTACGGCACCAAGGCGGCCAACCTCGGCGAGCTGCACCACGTGCTCGACAGCCGCACGGCCGACCTGACCGCCTTCTACCGGCAGCCGCGCCCACCGCGCGACAACCTCTGCGGGCACCTAGCCGCACGGCTCGGCCTGGAAGAGCCCGCCGCGGACGAACTGCGCGCCGCCGCGGCCCGGTTCGTGGCCTCGACGGTCGGAGCCCCGGCGGGCGTCGCGCTCCCCTTCGCGCTGCAGCAGAACTTCCTCGCCTCCTGTGCCCCTCTCCAACAGGGCATCGGCAAGCTCAAAATGGCACTGGAACTCGACGCCACGGACGTCCTGGACGCGCTCTGCCTGCAGCTCCAGCACCTCATCCGGCACACGCCCGTCCCCGAGTCCGTCACGCGGCAGATCATCCAGGCCTTCCCCGCCGCCGCGGCCTGGGGCGGCCGCCTCGTGGTGCGCTCCTCCTCCAACGCCGAGGACCTGCCCGGGTTCTCCGCGGCGGGCGTCTACGACTCCGTCACCACCGTCCACGGCACCGACGAACTCCTTGACGCCGTACGCCAGGTGTGGGCCTCCCTCCTCTCGCCCCGCAGCGTGCGCCTGCGCCACCAGGTCGGCATCTCCCTGGACGACACGTACATGGGCGTGATCATCCAGGAGTACGTGCCCGCCGCCCTCGGCGGCGTCCTCGTCACCTGCAACCCGACGCGTGGCGAGGACTTCCGCAACGTCTACCTCAACTGCTCGCCGGGCTCGCCGGAGCAGGTGGTCGACGGCTCGGTGCTGCCACAGCAGTACCTGTACAACACGGTGGAAGGCGGCGGACGCACCGTCGCCCTGGGCTCCTTCGGCGAGCCGCTGTCCGCCGCGACCCGGGCCAGGCTCGCCGACCTGTCCCTGACCGGGCGGCTCCTGCAGTCCCACTTCAGCGGGGCGCCGTGCGGCGGGGCCGACGTGGACAAGCCGCTGGACATCGAGTGGCTCATGACCGAGCAGGGTGACTTCCGCCTGGTCCAGATCCGCCCGTACGCGCTGTGAGCCCGCGCATCCGCCGGTCCGCCACCGGGGCGGGCGGCGGCCTGACGGACACCGCACGCCGGATCATCCGGCTCAACTACGGCTTCCAGCTGCTGTTCAACCTGCTGTGGTGGATGCCGGTGTTCTACGCCTACCAGAAGACGGCCGGGCTGACGGACGCCGAGATCTTCGGCATCCAGAGCATCTATTACGTGGCGTTCTGCCTGTTCGAGATCCCGACCGGGCTGATCGCCGACCGGATCGGCACCCGCAACTGCCTGCGGGCCGGCGCGGTGGTCATGACGGCGGCCAACCTCGCTCCGGTGCTCAGCGCCTCGTACACCGGTTTCCTCGTGCACTTCCTCGCCATCGCGGCGGGCCGCTCGCTCACCTCGGGCGCGGCGAGCGCCTATCTGTACGACGGGCTGCGGGCCGAGAAGTGCGACGAGCACTACCTGAAGGCGGAGGGCACCGCACGCGCCCTCGGCCTCGCGGCGAAGGTCGTGTGCTGGCCGCTGGTCGGGCCGCTGATGGCGCTCGCCCACCCGGCGCCCTACCTGCTCAGCGCCGTCAGCGCGGCGGGCTCGCTGGCCTGCGCCGTCGCGCTGCCCCGGCTCGCCGGAGTGGCGGGCGGCAGCGGGAAGGCGGCGCCCGACCAGTCGGACGGAGGGCGCAGGGGTGGCGCGTTCCTGCGGGACGCGGGCGCGGCCCTGCGCTGTGCGGCCTCCTCGCGGTGGCTGGCCCTGGTCATGGTCCAGGGCGTGGCCGTCTTCACGCTCTCCCGCATCTGCCAGGTGAACCTCTTCCAGCCGATCCTGCTCGACCACGGCATCGCGGAGGCCTCGCACGGCGGAGTGCTGGCCGCGATGACGGTGGCGGAGGCGGTGGGCTCGGCCCGCCCGCAGTGGCTGAGCCGCCGCCTCACACCGGTGGCCTGGGTCTCTCTGCTCAGCCTCGTGCTCGCGGGCAGCCTGGCGGGCATGGCCTTCGGCGGACCGTGGTCCGTGGTGGCGCTGCTCTGCCTGTTCGCCGCCGCGACCGGCTTCGCCTACCCCGTCCAGCGCAAGCTGGTCAACGACGCCGTGCCCGCACATGCCCCGCGCGCGACGCTCCTCTCGGTCGAGAGCATCGTGGACCGTGCGGTGTGCGCGCTCGCCGCGGTCGCCGTGGGCGCGTACGTCTCCGCCGGCCACCTGGACGCCCTGCTGCTGCACAGTGCGCTGGCGACGGCGATCCTGCTGGGCGGCTTCCAACTGGTCCTGCGCAGCGGGGTGGTGACGCGCAGCCGGGAGGCAGCGCAATCGCAGATGTTTCCGGAGGTGGCGGTGCAGGGTGCGGGTGACGCGGGGGACGGGGGCGACGGGGAGGACGAGGTGACCCGCGCCGCCACCGAGGCGAAATCCGGCAGGGGGCGGCGGGGATGAGGGGGAAGACAGGGATGACGGGGGTGACGGGCAAGGCAGGGAGGACAAGGAGGACGTAGCCGTCAGCGCGGCCGGTGGCCGAGGAGTTCGATCAGTCCGACCGGGAGATACACGGGTCGGTGCGGCCGGTCGACCTGGTACGCCAGGTAGCCGAGCGAGGCCGCGACGTCGACCTCCTTGGCCGTCTCCGCCTGGTAGACGAGGCGGCAACCGCCCGAGAGGTCCTTCGCCCGCTGCCACAGCACCGGCGCCGGCTTGCGCTCAGCTTCCGTACGAGGCGTCAGGATCCGGTCGCCGAAGTCCTTCCAGGCGAAGGGCGCCGAGCCCTGCCACGTGGCGTCGACCTCGCTCCTCAATCGGGCGGCACGCTCGGCGTCGGTCTTGCCCCAGGAAGGCGGCACGTTGGTGATCAGGCCGACTTCGATGTGCCGTTCGCGCAGGGCCCGCAGATAGGCGGCCGCGCCGGGGTGGTAGCCGGTGCTGCCGTCGTCCGCCGTGTGCACCAGGGTCTCGCCCAGGTCGAAGTACACGACGGGGCAGGCGCGTTCGACGCCCACCTGCCCGGCGACGGCGCGTGCCGCGCTGCCCGACGTGTGCGCGGGCGCGGCGGTGCTCGCCGTGGCGCAGAGCACGGTCGAGGCCAGGGCCGCGCCGAGCGCGAGGCCCACGTGGAGCGGTCCCCTTGAGGCGGGTCTGTACATGGCGTTGTCGCCCCTCTTCTGGTGCGTCCGTTCCGGTGCTTGTCTGTCGGTGTGTGTCTTTCTGTGCGTGCCTGTCGGTGCGTCACGAGGCGCGCGAATGTTCCGTTCATGGCACCGTCATTCGTCGATCCCTCGCGCTCTACCCCTGAACACCACGCGCCACGCGGATTGCGGACCATCACGGGACGACGGCCTGAGGTGCGGCGGTCGTCGCACCACCCCTGTTCCGATCCAGCCCTGAACCGGACCGTTCACCGCGTCGGCGACGCGCTCGAACGGGAACGTTTCCCGCATGTGGACGCGGAGCCTGCCCTGTTCGACGAGTTTGAAGAGTTCGACGAGTTCGACGAGGGCTCGCAGGGCGACCTGCTCGGGGTCGACCGCGATGCGACTGAAGCACATGCCGGCCGTGTCCCACCGAGGATGACCGGCGGCTATCGGCCCACGTCGACCCGGAAGGAGAGCCGGTTGCCCTTCGTCTGGAGTGCGGCGCTCTGAAGGGTCGGGTCCTTGTACGACGACGCCTCCTCGACCAGGATCGGGCAGCCGTACTCGTCGTCGAGGCAGCCGCCGAGTTCGGCCCCGAGGGTGTCGACCCGGGCTACTCCCGCCTGCTGCTTCAACCACTCTTCGACCAGTGAGACCTGGTTGGTGCAGTGATGGACGCACGGGTCAGGCCATGTGTACGTCACTTGCGCCCGGTTCTGGTCGACGCGGGTCGTGGTCGGCCGGGAGAAGCCCTTGGGGGCGGTCAGGGCGTCGGCCACTTTCCGGTTGGCCTCGTACGCCTTGTTGTCCCGCATCTCAGGGATGGACGCGGCAATCGCGGCCAGTACGAACACCAGTACCGCCGTGGTCAGCTTGGCCCGCCGTGAGAAACGTCGGCGCGGTGCGGGGCGCGGTCCGGCGGTGGGCCCCGCCTCGGCCTGCCCCACGGCGGGTCTCCACGCCGGCATCGTAGGAGGCGCGAAGGCAACGGGACGTGCCTGCGCGGGAGTTGGGGCTGTGGAGCAGTCGAGCTGGGCCTGCAGCTGATCCATGGTCAGGCGTGCGGCAGGGTCCTTGTGCAGGAGCCCGTCGAGTACGGGGCCGAGCACCCCCGCCCGCAAGGCCGGGATCGGCGGCTCCGTCACGACGGCGACCAGGACCGCGCTCGGGGCCGCCCCGGCGAACGGGGCGTGGCCCTCCACGGCGGCGTACAGCGTCGCACCCAGGGACCAGAGATCGGACTCGGCCGTCGCGGGCAGGCCCTGGACCTGCTCGGGTGCCATGAACGCGGGCGTGCCCATGATCATGCCGGTGGCGGTGAGGGTGGCGTCGCCCTCAACGGCGGCGATCCCGAAGTCGGTCAGGACGACCCGGTCCTCTTCGAGGAGGATGTTGGCGGGCTTGATGTCCCGGTGAGTGATCCCCATCCGGTGCGCGGCGGCGAGCGCGGCCGCCACCTGCCGCCCGACGTCGGCGGCCCGTTCGGGCGCGAGAGGGCCTTGTGCCTCGACGAGGTCGGCCAGGGACCCGCCGTCCACCAACTCCATGACGATCCAGGGCCGTCCGTCCGGGCCGGATATCCGGTCGTGAACCGTGATGATCCCCGGATGCTTCAGCCGTGCGGCGGCGCGGGCCTCGCGGTCGAGCCGGGCGATCCAGTTCTGCCGCTCGAGCTCGCCCAGATGCTCGGGCAGCCGCAACTCCTTGACAGCGACGTCCCGCCCCAACTGCTCATCGTGAGCGTGCCAGACGGCACCCATGCCGCCTCGGCCGATCAGTCGGCTCAACCGGTAGCGCCCTGACAGGAGTTGCCCGTGATCGTCGTCCACGCATGGAATATAGCCGGGCCGCCCGCGCCGGACCCTGGCGTTCGGACCCGCGGCAACGCTCACGCCGATGCCCCGGCGGTCCGCGATCGTATGGGCGAGGTGTGGCGGCAGCCCGCCGAGAACGGCATCGGGGTCACGGGATCTCCCAACTACCCTGCGCCGCACCGGAGTCCGGGGCGGTAAGCCCGCGTGGCGGCTGGCGGAGAACCCTATGGCGGCGGATGTCCGGTCGTGTTCCTATATGGCGTCATCGTCCATCTGATCACTCCAGCCTCACACGGAAAGTGAATGCATGTTACGAACCCTGCGCGCCCTTGGCCTCGCCGTTCTCCTGGCGGTCACGTCCATTGCCATGGCCCCGTCCGCCAGTGCGGACCCCCTCACCCCCGTCGGTGGCGGCAGCGGGCTCATCTTCCGGCTGAGCCCGACTCCGGAGGCACCCCAGAGCTACTACATCTGTACGCTCACCGCCGTCGGCCGTGACAACACCGGCAACCTCGTCGGCCTGACCAACGCCCACTGCTTCATCGACGACAAGGGCAACAAGCTGGTCGGCGAGAAGGTGTATCTGGACAGCTCTCCCGCCGGAACAGCCGCGGCCCCGGCCCCGATCCCCGACAGCCGTCCCGATCTCAAGACGGGCGCCATCGGCGCCGTGACGTACGTCGGCACACCGAACAACCTTCTCAACACCGGTCCCAAGGGCCTGGATTACGCGGTGATCGACCTGGACGAGACCAGGGTCGCTCCCACCAACACCGTCGGCTCGGTGACCATTACCTCGATCGGCGCCCCGCCCGCCAACGGCACCCGCATGTGCAAGCAGGGCCACCGCACGGGCCTCACCTGCGGCATCAAGCTGGGCACCAACGGCATCTGGTTCAACCACCTCATCTGGACCAACGGCGGCGACTCCGGCGCTCCCGTCGTCGACGGTCAGACACTGGTGGGCAACGCCTGGGGCGCACAGCACAGTTCGCCGATCCTGAGCATCATCGACGAGATGAACGCCAACGGCGGCGTCGGCGCAGGGTTCCACCTCGCCTCCTGAACTCCTCCCACCGAAAGCCCGGCCACCCGGACGAAAGCCCCCAGGCGGCCGGGCCGCGTCCCTCAGCAGTTGTGCTTCATCGCCGGAAGGCGCCTGAAAGGAAAAAGTCCAGGTCAGGCGCCTTCTTGTGGGCCCTTAGAAGAAGTCCAGCTTCTTCGGTGAGTACGACACCAGAAGATTCTTCGTCTGCTGGTGGTGCAGGGCGCACGCCTCCACTGACCAGCAGGGACTGGTGAAATCGCGCTGCCAGACGCAGGGTTGGTCCGCTACTGGTCCGGATCTTGCGACGGGCTGCGGGGCTTCGGCATGGCACGGGCACGACGGTGCGTCGCAGCGCCGTCGGCGGCCAGACTTGCGGACAATCCCGCAGCCCCGGAGCGTCGAGCTGAGCTACGGCGCGCCCAGGCCGCACAGCCCGGCGAGGAAGCTGGGGGGACAGGTTGCTGGCGAACTGCTCGTCGGTGTCACGGCGGAACCTCGTCAGGCGCAGGGGCAGGCCGAATACCGGGTCCAGGAGTGCGACGACGATGTGCTGCGGCCCCGGACCGCGGTGGCGGACGTGTGAGGGTCGTACGACCAGACGCGTCATGTCGATAGCGGCCCCGCGGTAGCCGTCGGCGAGGTAGGTGTTGGCGAATCGGTGCAGGACGGCTGCTCTGCGCAGCAGGCCGCTCCCCAGCCAAGCTCCGCGTTGCTGAACATGGACGAAGTGGTCGGTGTCGTCTTCCCATTGAGCTAGGTGGTCGCGCTCGGCAGTGGTCAACGCCCTCGGCGCGGTACGCCAGCAGAGCTGCATGGCGTTCGGGTCGATCCATTTGGTGAGCATCGTCTGCTCCGTGCTGCGCCACAGGCGGGCGGGTGGACCGCTCAGACGCAGCCGTGTGGGCTGGTTCAGTACACGCAGTTCGATCGCTGTGCGCAGGCGCTTGATGATGCGCAAGCCGGGTAGCCCGTGCAGTTCGCCGCCGGGCGCAAGTGCTGGGAGGAGCTCGAAGAGAATCTCGGCTGCTCGTTCCTCGCCCTCCACATAGAGGGAGAGCCTATCCGGTACGGGGTGAACTGCCGTGATGCCGAGGGGGGAAGCGGGTGTAACAGTTGCGGTTCTCCAGCAGGCTGAGGAACACCGCTGTCGAGCGCGACGCTGATCAACTCACCCGTGCGTCACAGCATGAGCCGACTGATTTCCTATCGCCACTGCTTCGCCGCATCCGAGCGACGGCTGGGCCAGGCCCGTCCAACAACACCGATGTCTGGTGCAACGGGGCCAACGTGTTCCGGATGGAGACAACACACGGGCCGCACTGCAGCGGCCTGATCGCGCTGTTGTGCCAGGGGCCCACAGGTCTCGGCTGGACCGTGGAGCATCAGCGGTGCGCGTGTAACGCCGGTGACCAGCTCAGCGGCTGCATCATAGATATCCGGCTGCCGGGCGGCCAGGTCCTGCACTACTCAAACCTCCGCCGGGACTCCGCCGACGGCGCAGCACGTCAGGCTCGCAGGCTCGCGGAACTCAATGCCTGGGCCTTTGCTGACTGACCTCGACGCGGTCCGAAATCGCCCCGCTCTCGCGGCCATCGAGTGAATCCGGCGGGCCGCAAGAGCGTTCAGCGACTCAGTGGTCAGCCGGACTTCCGCTTCCTCCGCAACCGTGCCAGATTCCGCTCCTCGGACGTACGCCGGAGACGCGCGACGGTGTTGTGACGGCCGTGGCACCCAGGCACACATGCCACGGACGCCCCGGGAGAAAGGCCAGTGACTCGGAGGATCTCCCGACCAGGGCTCCCCGTGAAAGTCAGTGCCTGATTGTACTCAGCAACGTCGCAGGCCGTCCGAACAGCGAGGAGCTGCAGGTCGAGCCGACCGGAACAGGCGCCGGGCGCGTCGGACCAACTTCAGCACGACCGCGCTCGGGATGTGGGCATGGATCATGGCCTGGAGGAGGTCTCCGCTGCCCCACAGCGAATTGATCAAGTCCTCCTGCACCGAGGGGTGGTACATGAGGTCCAGCTCCGCAGTCCAGGTGCCGGGCAGCCGGGCGGCGAGGTCGTCGCCGAAGTCGCCGATATAGGGGCGCGGACTGGTGGCGATGGTTGCCCCGTGTTCGTGGGCGCGGTGCACCAGGGCACTGGCCGTGTGGCGGGCGGTCGTCCCGTTGGCCAGCGGTGCGGCGAAGGCGCCGCCGTCCATCTGCTGGAAACCGGCCTCCTCCAGGGCTCGGGTGGCCCGCGGGATCTCCTCGCCGTACGGGATGGCGACGAGCCCGTGGATGCGACTGGTGCTGAGGATGATTTGAGCGGGGAGTTCGGGTGACATGTGGTCCTGGTCGTCAGCGCGGGTTCCGCGCCGCGGAGGTGGTGAGCGGAGCGTGCTGGGCGGGCAGTGGTGAGGTCGGGGCGACCAGTCGCTTCGCGGCGTAAAGGGAGGTTGCGGCGTCGGTAAGTGCCGCCGGGTCCACATCCGCGTGGGTGGTGGGCAGTCGCGCGGCGCTCTCATCGAGTCGCCGGGCGAGATCGTCCGGGGGCGTCTGCGTGATGCCGGACGCCATCAGACCGCCGACTCCGGCTCGGAGCTGTGTCTAGGGACCGCAGCTTCGTGAGCACTGGGTCCTGCGGTGATGGCGGTTTCCGCACGAGATGAGCACTGTGCGAGGGTGTGGATCATGAGCAGAACGCCTGAGCGGGGAGCCATCGGGGGTCGCTCTGCGTAGCGATGGTTCTGTGCTCACCGCCGGTCGGGCGTGAGGGTGTCGGCAGCAGGATCGTGTGGCGGGCGGCTTGGGGCACGAGGGGGTCCTTCCACGGATTGAACGGGGGCGGTGGAAGGACAATGACCCGGAGGATCCCCGGTTTCGCTAACCGGGGATCCGCCGCTATAGGTGGCAACGCGTGCGTCAGCCAGTGAGTCGGGTATGGCCCGAAGAAGCCCCTTGGGGGTCGTTCCGGGTGCGCAGCGGGCCAGGCATCCCAGATCTCCTGGCGGAGCCTGCCCCGTTGCGGAACATCGAGGTCTTGACTGCGAGCCCAGGCTCGAACTTCCGCGACGGCCGACACCGGCAGATGCGTGGTTGTCAGGTCGTAGATCCGTGCGGCCGGCACCGGCACTCGAGGCGGCAACGGCAGCGTCTCGGGCCGAGTAGGGGTGAAACCCCAGCGCTGAGTCCGAACTCCTCGTGACCGCCTACTCGGAGGGTGGCCGGTGGTCGTCGTGCTGGTGTGAGCGGGTGGGGCGCATTCCCCAGGGCCACCGGCCGGTGCTGACGGAGGCGGCCAGGAGGAGAGCGCCGACGGCGTAGGCCCACGAATGCCCGGCGGCGAGGGCGAGGACGAAGAAGCCCGCGCCGCCGGCGGCCAGGGTGGCCTTGACGAGTGCGAGGCGGGTGCCGGGGCCGGGGGTGATGGTTCCTCCTGGTGTTCCTGCCGGGCGGGGAGTGCCGTCGGGGTGGGCGGATCGTCCTGTGGTTGGTGCGGCACTCCCCGGGCGGGGCTGGGGTCAGCGGCGGCCGATGATCTTGGCGAAGGCGGCGAGGGAGGTGGTGCCGGCCTTCTTGGCGGCGGAGCCGACAGGCCCCCAGCTGCCGATGCTCTGGCCGTAGTTGGCGGTCAGTGCGGTACCGGCGGCGGCGTTCTTCGGGTCGGACATGTCGGTGCCGCTGGCCATCTCCACGACCAGTGGGACCTGGGTGGAGAGGTTGACTGAGCCCTGCAGGACCTTCCCGGCGAGCTTTCCACTGGACTCGGTCGCCCGGAGGATCTTCGCGCCCTTGGTGCCCACGTAGTTGAAGACGGCGGTGGCCTCGGAGGCGGCGCTGCCGCCGGTCTCGGCAAGGAAGGTCAGCCCGGCGCGCCTGACCACGACGCTTGCCTTGGTGGTGGCTTTCGCGCCGGCCCCGAAGACCTTGGTCACGGCCTTTCCGGCTTTGAGGCTCTTGGCGACGGCGCCGATGGCGGGCAGGGCGGCAAGGGCGTCCGCGCCGAGCCCGACCAGGGTCATCGCGTCCCAGTCGCCCTTGATCGAGGCGTCCACGGTATGGGCGCCGAGCGCGCCGATGGCGGTGACGGCGGCAACGGGGCCGGCGATCGGGGTCAGGACCGGGATGAGGGCCAGGACACCGGCGACGGCGGAAACGATCCCGAGGATGTCCCCGAAGGCGGCCCAGAAGCTGCCGGCTTCCGCTTCGGCGGCCTTGCGGGCGGCTTCTGCCTTGAGGTACTCGAACTCCTGGCCGCGGGTGACAATCAGCCGGGTGAACTCGCGGTCGGTCAGCAGACACTGGAGCTGGAGCTCCGCCTGCAGGGCCAGCGCCATGTCGACCAGGTCGTACAGGCGGCCGTCCTTGATCCACTCCCGGGGGTAGCTGTTGTCCGTCAGCCGGAAGTACACGCCCTCACCAGACATTCCGCCCATGGCGAGGGAGGGGATCTGGCCGAGGCAGCGGGCAACAGCGGGGTGCTGGAAGGCGATCACCCCTGCAACAGGGGGAAATTTTTCCCAGGGACCAGGGGAAGTTTCTTCCCTCAAAGGCCGGGGCCACGCGTCCACCATACGGTCAAACCATTGGTCGTCGCGTTCCGGATGCTTTTCCTCCTCCGCCCTGTAGAAGTCAAAGAGGGCCTCCCTGGCCCCTGCGCCCCCCTGGAACTTCCTCGTCTCCTTGGACAGGAACGTCTGGAAGTCCTGCAGTTGCGGCCTGATCTCGGGGTCGGAGGCACAGTAGTCGAAGGTCTCGCCGTCCAGGCGGCTGAGGGCGTTGAGGACCTGGTCGCGCTGGAAGACGTACATGCGCAGGATCTGGTCGATCCGGTAGTGGTCTTCGGCCGTGAGGGCGTCCGGGTCCCACTTCCATACCTTCATGGCTGTCTTGGTGTTGGTGGTGTACATGTTCAGTTCGCTCTGAACATTGAAAACGATCTTGTCTTGGTTCGGGTTGTAGCCCAGCGTCGGCCAGTTGGCCCTGAGCTTGTACTCGATCTGCACGGTTGCCTCCTGGTCAGGCCGCGGTGTCGGCGGTGTCGAACGTGATGGTGCGGCAGACCTCGGCGAGGATCTCCACGCACGCCTCCCAGTCGGCGAGGTTCTCCGTGGCGATGGCGAAGTCGGCCATCGCCAGCCGGCCGGGGATCGGTACGAACACGTGCAGCTGACGCACCACGGTCGGATCGCCGCCGTCACCGAGCAGGTTGACCGGCTTTTCCACCTTGCGTTCCTCGGTCAGCAGCACCGCCGGCCCCACGGCCAGGCGCACGACACCGACCTCGGCGTCCGGGTAGATGGCACCCATGGTGCGCGCCAGCCGGTGCACGGTCTGATCGTTCGACAGCTCGCTGGGCCGCGCGGTGACCGTCAGGATCGCCGACGCCAGCTTCGCCTCCGGCTTCTCCTTCGTCGGCCCGTAAAGCAGGGTCCCCGCGTACACCGCCCCGGCCGCCGACAGCAGTTCATACATCGACTGCTGCGCGAGGACCGCATGGGCGATCTCCGCCTCCTTCGGCTTGGGATCGACCATGTTCAGGCGCTCGATCAGCCGGTTGGTGTTGACCTCGGCGGAGACGGAGAAGTCGATGTCGGTAAACGCTTCCGGGACTTCGAATCCCATCGGCAGATCGATCGTGCTCTGGACCATGTCGGGCAGCACCCCTTCACGTAGGGACAAGGGGCCGGCCCCAGTGGTCGTCGACCCACCCAGCGATGATCACCCGGTGAGACGCCTCGGATACAGGGGGTCACGCACTGTTGGCGCATTTGCGACCCCTGCTGCGCGCGTCAGCCCTTGCGCCGCCCCTCCCGACAGCGACCGGATGGCGAGCTGCTGCGGCCGGATCCCGCGCCACCAACAGAGCCCTCGGGCGACCGCTGACGGTCTACAACCGACAGCTACTGCGCGTTACCGCTGCCCATGATCACGCGGAAATGCTCGAACGGTGCTCATGATCACGCGGAAGTGCTCGCGAATCCGCGGAACCTGGACTGTGTGTAGGGACCGCAGCTTCGTGAGCACTGGGTCCTGCCGTGATGGCGATTTCCGTGCTCGATGAGCACTGCTAGTGAGGGCGGATCATGAGCAGAGCGGCCCGACAGGCTGCCTTCGGCGGTGGCTCTGCGTGACGCCTGACGTCTTCGGGCCGCCGGTATGGCGACGAGGAAGCGTCGGTGGTGCGTTGTGGATGTGGTCTCCGGTGATGTTGGTGGGGCAAGGTGCACCAAGGGTCGATGCAGATCCCCGGTTTCGCTAACCGGGGATCTGCAGCTATATATGCGAAGCCGCGATCAGGGGCGGCCCAGCGATCGGACGTTCCAGCCGGCCTCAACGCCATGTCTCTGCGCTGAGGGTGCCGCGGCCATCGATGACCTTCGGGCTCGCTACGCGGACGGCGAGGCGGTGCGGGTCGATGTAGGAGTACTGCGGCCACGCGGTCAGGTGCAGCAGCAGGTCGGCGTCCTGGACGGCCGCGATCGGGTCGTCGGCGTAGTCGAGTTCGGGGTGGGTCTTGCGGGCGCTGTCGAGGGCCTGCGGGGCAAGGAAATCCGCACCCAGCGACAGAGAATCGGCGAGCTTATGGGCCAGGATCCGCGACTTTGACCAGATGGTCCCCGGTGAGTCAGTCCAAGCGCTGACCACGGAGAACCCCCTCAAACACCGAGTGAAGCAACTCATCCGCGAGCACCGCGCACTGCAGGAACGTCTCGAAGGCGCCCGCTCCAACCTCGGCTTCGCGGACAAGCGCATCGCCGCCCTGAGGGTAGTCGGACCTGCCGTGATGATCACACGGCCACTCGTCCGGGGGTAGCTACCGGCCACGCTCCCGCGTGGATCGCCGGGGGCCGACATGAGAGGAACCAGTACATGAGCAACATGGTTGCGGTGACGACAGCGGATGATCTCGACTCGCTCCTACAAGCGAATCAGTTCGTCGTTTTGGTCTTCGGAGCAGACTGGGACGCCCCGAGCAAGGCGTTCGCGCCCACCGTCAAGGAGGCTGCCAAGTCGCACCCGAACGTCACCTTCGCCAACGTCGACATCGACCAGGCCGAGGAGTTGGCGAAGAAGTTCAAGGTGACTTCCATGCCCTTGGCGGCATATTTCGACAGCGGCAAGGAAGTTAATAGGACATTCGAGTTCATGCCTAAGGCGTCTTTTCTGCACCATGTCAACAATCTGCTGGGCGATGCCTGAGCAAGCGCACAAGCACGGGGGCCAACAGAGTCCCTGACGCTTGGATGAGACCTTTCGCCGACCTCGGGCTGGCTTTCTCCATGAGTTTGAGCAGCACTTCGACATCGCTGTGGACGGCAGTGGCGTCGTTGCGGAATCGAACGCTGCAGCTTCAGGACGGGTCGGTCAGTGAGCCGCTACCTTGATCACCGACTGGCCCCGAGCAACCTTGAAGGAGCACTGTGACCACGCCCATACCCAGCGGCAACGACGAACTCAGCTCTGAGCGCGTACCAACCAGGCGCCCCAGCGACAGCGACGACGACGGCTTCGACTACGAACTCCCTACCACCGACCACTGGGTGCTCAACGGGGCGGACGACAAGACTGATAGCACCTCTGCTGAGAACGAGGCGGACAGTTCCACCTGACAGCACCACGCACGACATGACCTCGTCCTCCGGGCTGGCCCTATGTCAGCCCGGAGGGCCGGCAAGGCTCACATGGCCGATCGCATTCTTCGAATCGAACAGCCATCATCAGGACTGCCTCCCAAAGTCGTGAACATCTGCTGTCCGTTCTCGTGAACAGAGCCACGGGCCAACTCCAGTCGGCTCTCGTGGACGACCTGGCCGCCCGTCGTCGCAGAGGCGTAGTCGCCTGAGTAGTGCGCCTTTCCGTGTGCCGAGCGGACCCTGCGCCACGGGGCCGACTCGTCGAAGTTCTTCAAGCGCAGCAGGTTGAAGGGGACAGCGGCAGCGTAGTGTTCTGGTGGCTTGTTGCTCTGAGGCCCGCTTCATTGCCTCACCGCTCGGCAGCTCAGCCGGTGGCCCAGTGCGGCCGCGGGGTCTATCTGGTCATTTCGAGCGTTTGGCGTGACGACCGCGTCGAGCTGTGGTGTGGCTGCTGCCCTGGTCCGGGAGTCGGCTGGCGGTTTTGGGTCTGCGGCGGGCCTTGAAGACCTCGATGACTACCGGGGCAACGGAGATCAGCACGATGCCGATGAGGATGGCTTCGACGTGCTGTTTGATGAAGGTGATCTGGCCGAGCCAGTAGCCCGCGACGGTGACGCCGGCGCCCCAGGCCGTGCCGCCGATGACGTTGTAGGTCAGGAAGGTGCGGTACTGCATCGATCCGGCGCCCGCGACCATGGGTGCGAACGTCCGGATGATCGGCACGAAGCGGGCGAGCACGATGGCCTTCGGCCCGTGCTTGTCCATGAACTCGTGTGCGCTGTCGAGGTTCTCGCGTTTGAAGAGCCGGGAGTCGGGCCGGTTGAAGAGCTTGGGTCCGGCGAACTTGCCGATGAGGTAGCCCATTTGGTCGCCGAGGATCGCGGCGGCCACGATCAGGGCGCAGACGAGCCACAGCGGCTGGGTGATGTGGGCGCCGTCCGCCACGAGCAGTCCCGCGGTGAACAGGAGTGAGTCGCCGGGCAGGAAGGCGAACAGGCCGGATTCGGCGAAGACGATGACCAGGATGCCGATCAGGCCGAACTGTGCGATCAGGTGGTCCGAGGACAGCCACTCGGGCCCCAGGGCAAGCGTGTTCAAGGTTCCGGATTCTCCTCGGCCTGAGGGCGGATCAGTCGGCTGTTCCCGCTACGAGATCAACTATACGGTACCTATGTACCAATACTCTGGGTGTGGCCCAGCCGCCTCCCGTCGATCGAAGAGCCTGACGCCCCCTGGTGCGTACGGGGAGCTTCTGGGCCGGTTGGATAGGGTCTCACGCAATAAAGTGGCGCCGCGGGCGGGGGCGGGGTGCGCCAGCCTGCGGGCGGCGCGAGCCCATCCGGCTGCCACTTCTGTACTGACGTACTAGAGTGATGTGCGGTGGCGGGAGTGTCTCTCCCGCGCCCGGTGAGGCCAGCCGCCCGGAGGGCGGAGCGCCACGCTGAGTACCGCGCGATCTGACCGGTAGCCGTCACACACCCCCCTTGCGTTCCAGCAGGGCAAACAAGGAGCTGTCGCCATGAGGCAGAAAAAGGACTCGCCGGGCGGGGAGCAGGCGCTGGCCGGGAAGGTGGCGCTGGTCGCGGGGGCGACCCGCGGCGGGGGCCGTGCGATGGCCGTCGAGCTGGGCCGGGCCGGCGCCACCGTCTATGTCACCGGCCGCACCGCCCGTGACGCGGTCAGCGAGACGGGCCGCCCGGCCGAAACCATCGAGAAGACTGCCGAGTTGGTCACCGCGGCCGGAGGGCAGGGCATTGCCGCCGTGGTCGACCATCTCCAGGACCATCAGGTGCGGGAGCTCGTGGCCCGGATCGACCGCGCTCACGGACGCCTCGACATCCTCGTCAACGTGATCTGGGGCGGTGACCATCTCGTCGAGTACGGCAAGAAGGTCAGGATGTGGGAGTACGACCTGGACAAGGGACGGCGCATGCTCCGCCTCGGGGTCGAGTCGCACTTCGTCACCAGCCACTACGCCCTGCCGCTGATGATCCGCAAGCCCGGCGGCCTGGTCGTGGAGATCACCGACGGGACCGAAGAGCTCAACCACACCCACTACCGTCAGCCGTTCTTCTTCGACCTGGCCAAGTACGCGCCGTTCCGGATGGTCAAAGCGCTGGCCGAGGAGGGCAAGGAGTACGGCTGTACGGCACTCGCCCTGGCGCCGGGCTTCATGCGCACCGAGGCGGTCCTGGACAAGTTCGGTGTCACCGAGGGCAATTGGCGTGACGCCTGCGCCACGGCCCCCGACTTCGCGATGTCCGAGACGCCTGCCTTCGTCGCGCGGGCCCTGGCCGCGCTGGCCGCCGACCCCGAGGTGGCCCGCTTCAACGGCCGCTCGGTGTCCGCCGGCGCGCTGTCCAGGGAGTACGGCTTCACCGACGTGGACGGGTCGGCTCCCGACCCCGCCCGGTACTTCGACGAGGTCATGCGGACCGGGCAGTACCCCGACCCCGCCGACTACCGCTGACCCGGCCCCGCCGCCCGCGGCCTTGCACGGTGAAGGAGATCTGCATGACCCCGCACGAGGTCGCGGAGTACGCGCTCGCGCTGCCGGAAGCAACGGAGCACGAGCCGGGTCGTGACATGTGCCTGTACAAGGTAGGCGGCAAGATCTTCGCCGTCCTGACGGCGGCGACCCGTTCCCGCCCCGACCAGGTGACCTTGAAGTGCGACCCCGGCCTCGCGCCGCATCTGCGCGCACAGTACGCGGCCGTGGGCCCGGGCCAGTACGGGCACCGGCAGCACTGGAACACCGTGGTGCTCGACGGCACGGTGCCCGACGAGGAGCTGGCCGACATGATCGACCACTCCTGGGAGCGCGTGGCGGCGGGCCTGCCCCGCGCTGCCCGTCAGCGGCTGCGCCGCCTGCAGGAGGGCCGGTCCGGCGGTTAGGAGCCGGTCTTCTGCGGCGGTGCGGGCAGGGCCGGGTTGGGGGTGAGGACGCGGCGGAGGATGTCCTCGACCTCTGCGCGGCTGGGGGGTTGGGAGCCGGCCAGGCCGGCCAGGGTGAGTCCGTTCATCGCAGCCATGGCGGCCCGGGCGGTGGCCAGGTCGGTGTAGTGGAGCAGGGCGTCGACGCTGGCGTCGGTGTACTGGTCGGCCAGCGGGCGCAGGGCCGGGCGGCGCAGGGCGGCCACGTACAGCTCGTACTGCACGGTCTCCGAGGCGCGATTGGGGCCGAAGCAGTTCATGAGTGCGTCGGTCAGCAGGACGGTGAGCTGGTTGGTGGTGAGGTCCGGGCGCTGGGCGACCCACTCCTTGAGCATGGCGGTGTAGCGGTCCACGGCCTGCTGCAGGGCGGCCTGTATGAGGTCGTCCTTGGTGGCGAAGTGGTACGTGGTCGCGCCCAGCGGCACTCCGGCCTCTTCGGCCACCGCCCGGTGGGTCAGTCCCTCGATGCCGCGCGCGGCGATGACGCGTTCGGTGCCCGCTGTGATCTCCGCGATCCGGCGTTCGGGATCGCGGCGGCGTCGGCCAGAGGGCTGGGTGGTCATGCGGGCGGGCTCCGTGGGGTCGGGGGATCTCGGTACGTACCGTATCGGGCGCGGAATGGGGCGTGCCGCGGGCCGGTCACTGCGCCAGTTTCCGCTCCAGGGGGGTGCGGTACTGGGGCGTGACGCGGGTGGTGCCCAGGAAGGCGGTCAGGCGGGCGGTCTCGGTCTCGAGGGCGGTGCGGGCCTCCAGGCCGGGGTCGGTGAGCAGTTCCCAGGCGATGCGGCCGTCCCGGCGCTGGGCCCAGCCGCCGACGATGCGCCCGTTCCACCACAGGGTGGGGCCGATGTTGCCGTTGCGGTCGAAGAGGGCGGGCTTGTGCGCGGGATCGAGGTAGAAGTCGCGGTGGCGCCAGCCCATGGGGGTGGCGTCCAGGCCGGGCAGGAGCGCGGCCCAGGGCTCGGATTCGGCGGGCGGCTCCGCATCGCCGGGCAGGAGGTAGCCGGTTCCCTCATCGAGTTCGACCGGCTCGGCTTGGGCGCCGGCGAGGGCTCGGCGGGTGTCGGTCAGGGTCCAGCCGGTCCACCACTTGAGGTCCTCGGCCGTGGCCGGGCCGAAGGCGGCCAGATAGCGGCGGGCGAGTTCGGTCTGGGCACGCCCGGCGGGCAGTTCGGGCAGCGGGTCGGCCGGGGCCCAGCGGAACTGGCCCGAGGTCCACGAGCCGCGTGGCCGGGCCCGGCGGATACGGCCCTCGGCGGCCAGGACACCGAGGACCGGCGCGGAGGCGCGCTGCCGCGACTCGTACGGCTTGCCCGGTGAGGTGACGATCTGCTCGCGCAGTTCCGGGACGTCCAGGGCGAGTTCGGCGGCCGCGGCCTGGCCCCGCTTGATCAGGGCGGCGAGGGTGTCCTGCTCGATGGCGGTGTAGCGGTCGGTGTCCCAGCCGAGTGTCTCGCGCAGGTGGCGCATGGCGTGGGCGCGGTTCTTGACGGCGGCGCCCCGGGCGGTGGCCGCGTGCGCGGTGGGGGCGAGGGGCGCCGGGAGGACGAACATGGTGCGGCGCATGCACCGGATCCGGGCCAGGCTCCGCTCCTCGTACAACGCCCGCTCCATGGCGGCCGTGTCCGGTTCGGCCAGGCGGGCCGCGGCGGACAGGAACACGGTGGCCGGGTCGGTGGCGTGCAGCCCGACCAGCGCGTCAGCGACGCCTTCGGGGGTCTTCGCCCGCGCGGGGCCGGCCAGCAGGTGCCGGCGCCCCAGTCGGGCGCGGCGCTCGGCGGCCGGGATGCGGCGCAGCAGGGGGAGGGTGCTCATGACGTGGCTCCGGGCAGGGGTGCGGGCAGGACGGGGGCGGGTATCAGGAGGCGGCGCAGGATGGCCTCGACCTCGCCGCGGGCCGGGGGCTCGGCCCCGGCCAGGCCGCACACGGTGAGGCCCGTGGCCACGGCCACGACGACCCCGGCGGTCGGCCGGCCGATGAACGCGCTCAGCGCGTCGACGGCGGCTTCGGTGTAGCGGCCGGCCAGCGGGCGCAGGGCGGGGCGGCGCAGAGCGGTGAGATACAGCTCCAGCTCCACGATCTGCCGCGCGCGTTGGACGAAGACAGAGCTCGTGATGACCTCCGCCAGCAGCGCGGCGAGCCGGTCCGGGGCGCCGTCCGGACCTCGTCCGGCCCAGACCTCCAGGCCCTCGACGTAGCGGTCGACCGCACGCTGCAGCATCTCCTCGATGAGGTCGTCCCGGGCGGGGAAGCGGCCCGTCACCGCCCTCACGGTCACGCCGGCTTCCACGGCGACCGCCCGGTGGGACAGCCCTTCCATGCCGTGTGCGGCGACGACCCGCTCGGCGGCGGCGACGATCCCCTCGATACGGCGCCCCACATCACTCGGGCACATCGGCGAACCAGGCGGGTTGTCAGCCACGACGGTGGCCCCAATCGTTGACGAGGCAACTTAAAGGTACAGAAGTACTGTAACTGACCGCGGCCCTGCCCCGCCGTCGACTCCCCTCGGGAAGCACCTTGCCGTCCGGGCTGTCCGGTCATAATTTGCGCAGTTCAAGGCAATACTCGCGCTCAATTCCACAAGGTGGAATTGCCTGTTCCCGCACCCTGCGGGCTCGATCGATCGAAAGGGGTCACCGAGGCGACGCTTACCTTATGTCCGTATTGCCCGCCCGTTCGAGATGCTGTACTGTACTGATGTACAAGATGTAGAGCGGAGAGCCGGACCCCGAGCGCAGGCGCGCAGGCCGGCACCCTCCGCCCCCGCCGCAGAGCATCCGCCGCGGCCCGCTCTTCGTCCCCTCTCTCACCCTGGAGTGATCCTCATGACCGGTGCGTCCTCGCGCCCTGCTGCCGTCGGCGCTGTGTCCTCGTACGCCTTCTGGGGGCACGACGGCAAGGCGCTCGCCGACTTCTACGCCGCCGCCCTGGGCTGGAAGGTCGCCCAGGAGTTCCCCGATGAGAACGGCGTCCCGACCGCCTTCCTCGTCACCGACGGCTCGACGGTCTTCGTCTTCTACACGGCCAAGGACTTCAAGGCTCCCGACTGGCCCAAGGACGAGCTCCCCTTCCACCTCGACCTGTCCTTCGACGACCTCCCGGCCGCCGAGCAGCGCCTGCTCGAACTGGGCGCCACCAAGCCCGGCCACCAGCCCGGCGGCGAGCACTGGACGGTCCTGCTCGACCCGTCGGGCCAGCCGTTCTGCATCAGCGCGGGCTGGTCCGAAGGCTCCTGAGCACCCGCGCGCCCAAACGCCCACCGCAAACCAACACCTCAACGCACGCGACAAGGAGTACGGCCATGAACGCCGACACATTCGTCCACCAGTGGGTGGACGCGTACAACGACCAGGACTTCGACCGCTTCGGGGCACTGTTCACCGACGACGTCGCCTATGAACTCAAGGCCTTCGGGCTCGCCTTCACGGGCCGGGACGCCTGGGTGGACCACGTCCGTGAGTACGCGGCCGCCGTGCCCGACCGCAAGCTGACCGCCAAGCGCATCATCGCCGACGGGGACGCCATCGCCGTCGAGTACGACTTCGCGGGCACCAGCGCCGGCATCATGCCGAACCTGCCCCCGAAGGGCGAGCCGGTCACCGCCACCTTCTGCAGCGTCCTGCAGCTGCGCGGGGACCGGGCCGCCTCACAGGTCGACTACGTCGGCGGACAGTAACCCCCACCGATCCCGCACCCCCGCACGATCCACCGCGATCCCCAAGGAGTACGACCATGGGCTACGCCCCCTGCTTCAGCGTCAAGGACACGGCTGCCAGCATCGCCTTCTACCAGAAGCTCGGCTTCGAGGTGGACTCCAGCACCGCCAAGCCTGGCGACGACATCCACATGCTGTTCTACGGCGGCGAGTTCTGCGCGATGCTCTACAGCAACGCCGACCTCAAGAACTGGCTGCCGGTCCTGGCAGACACCCCCATCGGCTTCGCCGGCATGCACTACCTGGGCGTGGACGACCTCAAGGCCGCCTACGACCACATCGCCCAGCACGCCGAGATCGTCAAGCCGCTCACCGAGGACCACACCGGGGTGCGCCTCTTCTACTTCCGTGACATCGACGGCTACGTCATCGGCGTCAACGAGAAGTCCACCGTCAACGCCGGATAGCGCCCCAGCCCACGCCACGCGCACACGGCACCATCGCGGAACGAAGCCCTACTCATGAACATCTCCCCGACTCCCGTCCCCTCTGGGAGAGTTCCCGCCCAGCTGGCCGATCGCGGCCGCTGGATCGCGCTCGCGGTCGTCATGACCGCAACCCTCATGGACCTGGTCGACGTGACCATCGTGAACGTCGCCATCCCCAGTATCCAGCGGGACCTGGGCGCCTCCTTCGCGGCCATCCAGTGGATCACCGAGGGGTATGTCCTCGCCTTCGCCGTCGGTCTGATCACCGGCGGGCGCCTGGGGGACATCCACGGCCGCCGCCGGATGTTCCTGCTGGGCGTGGCGGGCTTCACCGTCGCCTCGGCACTGTGCGGCGCCGCACCGAGCCCCGACGTCCTCATCGCCGCACGGGTGCTGCAGGGGGCGATGGCCGCTCTGATGGTTCCTCAGGTCCTGGCCATCGTGCACGTCACCTTCGCGCCCCACGAGCGCGGCAAGGTCTTCGGCCTGTACGGCGCAATCGTCGGCCTGGGCGCCGTCGCCGGGCCCATCCTGGGCGGTGTACTGACCGAGTGGAATCTGTTCGGTCTGGAGTGGCGGGCCATCTTCCTGATCAATCTGCCCGTCGGTCTGGCCGCGCTGGTCCTGGGGCGGCGCCACATCGCCGAGTCCACCGCGCCGCACGCGCCACGGCTGGATGTGTCCGGCACGCTTCTGCTGACCTCGGCACTGCTTCTGCTGCTCTACCCGCTCACCCAGGGGCGCGAACTGGGCTGGCCCGCCTGGGGATTCGCCGTCATGGCCGCTTCGCTACCGGTCCTCGCGCTCTTCGTGGCACACCAGCGCTCCCGCTCCCGCCGTGGCCTGACGCCGCTGGTGGAGCTCTCCCTCTTCCACAACAAGAGCTTCTCCGCGGGCACGGCCGTCGAGCTCCTCAACGGCATCGCCACCGGCATCTTCTTCCTGGCATGGATGCTCTACCTCCAGTACGGCCTGGGGTACAGTCCGCTGCGCGCCGCGCTGACCGGCATCCCCTTCTCCATCGGCGCCGCGGCGGCCTCGGCCGTGGCCGTGCAGTTCCTGGTGCCGCGCTTTGGCCGCAAGGTCCTGCAGGCGGGCGCCGCGCTGATGGCCCTCGGTATCCTGGCCTACCTGTGGGAGGCCGAACGCTACGGCGCCGCGCTGACGCCGTGGCAGACACTCCCGCCCCTGCTGATGATGGGCCTGAGCATGGGCCTGATCATGGCACCCCTGGTCGATCTGGTGCTGGCCGAGGTCCCGCACCGTCATGCCGGTTCCGGCTCCGGGGTCTTCAACACCGTCCAGCAGCTCAGCCAGGCCCTCGGCATCGCCCTGGCTTCCGTGCTGTTCTTCGGCCCGCTCGGCTCCCAGCCCACGGCCCGCGCCTACCTCGATGCCTTCCCCACCACCCTGGCCTGGCTCGCGGGCATCAACGGTCTGCTCGTGGTCCTGATGTTCGCGCTGCCCAAGCGGGCCAAGCACCACGAGCCGGACGAGGAATACACCGACGACAACGAACCCGTCCTCGTCCACTGAGACCGACACCGCCCTGCAACAGCGCACCACCAGGAAGCGATCACCATGACCAGCACCACGCGCGGCACCGGGCACATCGTCGTCACGGGCGCCCGCGAGAACAACCTCAAGAACATCACCGTCCGCGTGCCCGAGGGCAAGCTCTCGGTAGTGACCGGCGTCTCGGGCTCGGGGAAGTCGTCGATCGTCTTCGACACGATTGCCGTGGAGTCGCAGCGCCAGCTCAACGAGATTTACCCCTCCTTCATCCGCAACCGGCTGCCCCGCCACGAGCGGCCCAGGTTCGACCGGATCGAGAACCTCACCCCCGCGGTCGTCGTGGACCAAAAGCCCGTCGGCGGCGGATCGCGCTCCACGGTGGGCACCATGACCGAGGCCAACGCGGTGCTGCGGGTGCTGTTCTCGCGGTACGGCAAGCCCAGCGCGGGGCCCTCCAGCGCGTACTCCTTCAACGACCCCCAGGGCATGTGCCCGGCCTGCGAAGGGCTCGGCCAGACGACCCAGGTGGACATCGAGAAGCTGGTCGACTTCAGCAAATCCCTGAACCAGGGCGCCATCCGGCACCCCTCGTTCGCCGTGGGCAAGTCCTACTGGCAGATGTACGCCGAAATCGGCCTCTTCGACCCCGACAAGCCCATCGGCAAATACTCCAAGAAGGACAGGGAGCTGCTCCTGTACGGCAGCGGCTTCAAGTCCACCCGCACCACCCACAGCGGCAACGTCCTCGTCAGCGACTACGAGGGACTCGTGGACCGCTTCACCCGGCGCTTCATCAAACCGGGCCTCAACTCCCTCAAGGACCGCCAGCGCGAGGCGGCCGAGCAAGTCGTCGCCGACCAGATCTGCCCCGACTGCGGCGGCGCCCGCCTCAACGCGGCGGCACGGGCCACGAAGATCGGCAGGCACACGCTCGCGGACTACTGCGCCATGGAGGTCAGCGACCTCATCGCCGTCCTGGAGCGCGTCAAGGGACCGGCGACCACCGCGGTCGTGCCGGCCGCACTGGCCGTGCTCCACCGCATCGAAGCGATCGGCCTGGGCTATCTGTCCCTGGACCGCGCCACCCCCACACTCTCCGGCGGCGAAGGCCAGCGCCTGAAAACGGTGCGCCAGCTCGGCAGCAGCCTCAGCGGCATGACCTACATCTTCGACGAACCGAGCGTCGGCCTGCACCCGTTGGACGTCGCCCGCCTGAACAACCTGCTGTTCGCGCTGCGCGACAAGGGCAACACCGTCCTGATCGTCGAGCACGACCGCGACGTCATCGCGATCGCCGACCACATCATCGACGTCGGGCCGGGCGCAGGGACACACGGCGGCGAGATCGTCTTCGAAGGAACCGTCAAGCAGCTCAAGAACAGTGGCACCCTCACCGGGCGCTGCTTCAAACGCGTCCCCGACGTCAAAGGCGACCACCGCGCCGCCACCGGCCACCTGGCTGTCCGCAACGCCCGCCTGCACAACCTCAAGAACATCACCGTCGACTTCCCCCTCGGCGTACTCACCGCCGTCACCGGAGTGGCCGGCTCGGGCAAGAGCACGCTCATCTCGGGGGTGTTCGCCGCCGAGCATCCCGAGGCGATCGTCATCGACCAGTCGGCCATCGGCATCTCCCCCCGCTCGACGCCGGCCACGTACACCGACGTATGGGACCGCATCCGTACACAGTTCGCCCAGCACTTCAAGGTCGACCCCGGGCTCTTCAGCTTCAACTCCGCCGGCGGCTGCCCCGAATGCAAAGGCCGCGGCACCATCACCATGGACCTCGCCTTCATGGACCCGGTCACCACCGTCTGTGAACTGTGCGACGGCACCCGGTACCGCGCCGAGGTCCTCGACTACAAAATCGCGGGCAAGAACGTCGTCGACCTCCTCGCCATGACCGTCGAGGAAGCCCCCGGCCACTTCACCGACCCCGCCGTCCTCAACCGCCTCGCACCCCTGGAGGAGGTGGGCCTGGGCTACCTCACCCTCGGCCGCCCCCTCACCGAGCTCTCCGGCGGCGAACGCCAGCGCATCAAGCTCGCCAACCGCCTGCACGAGAAGAGCCGCGTCTACGTCTTCGACGAACCCTCCACCGGCCTGCACATGGCCGACCTCGACCACCTGCTCGCCCTCCTGGACCGCCTCGTCGACGACGGCAACACCGTGATCGTCGTGGAGCACGACCTCGACGTCATCAAGCACACCGACTGGATCATCGACATCGGCCCCGACGCGGGCAAACACGGCGGCGAGATCGTCTTCACCGGAACCCCGACAGAGATGGCCCGCTCCGGGCGCTCCCACACCGCGGAACACCTGCGGGCCTCGCTGCCGAAGAACAGCAAAGCACTGCGCGACTGACGCCGCCTCAGGACGCCGACGACCGCTGGAGCCTTGGCCCTCCAACGTCCCAGCTCCCCAGGCCGCTCAGCAGCGCGTCCCGTGCCGTCGCCTCTTCCGGGATTTCCGGGATCGGTTCCAGGGTCTCGGTGCTGGGATGGGCGAGCAGTACGGAGATGTCGACCTGCCGCAGCTTCGGCGGCCCGGCCACCGCAGACTGGCACAGGAGAATGCGCCGTCCTTCGATCTCCGCGACGGTGAACTGCTCACCGTCGAAGGCGATCGGCAGCCCCGGCCGCAGTGTCGTCGTCCACTGGCTCATCCGCGCCTCCGCAGAATGCATTCTCCTGACAGCGGCCCGGCTGTGAGATCCGTGGTCAGCCGCCCCGCCCACAACAGCGCCGTCAGTGCAGGACGGGCTTCTTCTGGCTCGCGGTCTCCGGCCAGTCCCCGTTCAGTGAGCCCCAACTCCTCACCGTCGATGACCTCCTGCCAGGCCGTTCGACGTCGGCGACCGGCACGACACCGGGGTGGCGATAGGCGGCCAGGAACCGGACGTTCTCCAGCAGCTCCGGATCGGCTCCCGACCAGATCTCGTATTCCCAACCGTGGCGCTCGATCAGCTGCCCCGGCCAGGCCAGTGCCTGCGCAACCTCGGGGTCCACCAGGCGCGAGGCCGGCTTGACGTTGACGACGCGCACCGTCCCCGAGTCCGTCACCAGGAGGAAGTCCGGAACGTGGCTGCGAGCCTTGCCGTCGACCCGCGCCACCATGCGTAAGGGCTGGGCGTAGATGCCGCGTACCGACGGATCGAAGTCGGCGAGCAGCAGGCGGGCCAACTCCAGACGGCTCTCGTGGACGACCTGGCCGCCCGTCGTCGCCGAGGCGTAGTCGCCCGAGTAGTGCGCCATGCCGTGCACCGAGCGGACCCTGCGCCACGGGGCCGACTCTTCGAAGTCCTTCAAACGCAGGAGGTCGAAGAGGGCTTCGCGAGTCAACCCGTCGGTGTACCGAATCGACGCCGTAGGGATGTTGTGCTTGCTCCGGCTCTTTCTCGGGTGCTGTACGGCCGTACTGGAGCGGCGCGAAGAGGACGCATCACCCAAAACGGGAGATCGTCAACAGTCAACACTGACCGCTACCACTGCTCATGATCACGCGGAAATGCTCGATCGGTGCTCATGATCACGCGGAATTGCTCACGAAACCGCGGAACCTAGAGTTGTGCATGTGCTGCAATGCGGCGCGCAGTGCACGGCCGTGACGGAAGGCGAAATCGCGGGACGGGCCGCGCAGTTCGCGGTAGGCGGCTCCGCCTGCCGTCATCTGGGAGGAATGCTGCCGGTAGAAGTAGGTGACGTGCGGCAGTAGTTCGCCCGCCGCGAGGTTGGTCACGCCGTTGACCATCAAGAAGTCCTCACCGGCAGGCAGCCCACCATGCCCGCCAGCAGCCAGGACAAGGCCGGTGCGGGCCAGGAGCATGGTCTGGCCGAGCGGGATCTGTGCGTCGGGGCTGGTCCAGTACCCCGTCACGTCGCCGGGCTGGTGCACACCGGGCGGGGTGGGGGAGTGCCAGATCGTGGTGGTGCCGTCGGGGTGCAGGTCCGCGCTCCAGCCCGCGACCCAGCCCAGTCCGGTCTCAGTGATCCGCTGGTGGCGGACGGCGAGGCTGTCGTCGCTGAGCAGATCGTTGTCGCTGTAGCAGACGAAGGGTGTACGGACGGTGCGCAGGCCCAGATTGCGTGCGGCGGCGGCGCCGACCGGCCGCGACAGGTCGACCACGCGGACCCGGGGATCGGCGGCGACGGGCTCCGGCAGGAGGGCTCGGTCGGCGCCGTCCAGGACGAGGGCGGCCTCCCATGGCACGGTTTGCCGGGTCAGGCTGGCGTGCATTTCGGTCAGATAGCCCAGGCGTTCGGACCGCAGCTGGGTGGCGATGACGACGGTGATCTCGGGGCGGGCATGCGGGAACAGGCGGTTCTCCAGTGGCAAGGGGGCGAGGTCAGCTGTGGGCGGCAGGCGTGGTGGCCGCGGGGGGGGGCGTCGGGGAGGCGGAAGTCTGTGTGGTGCGCGGTGGCAGGGTGGCCGGCACCGGCTGTCCGGGACGCCACAGGTAGGGGTGGTCGCTGAAGCGGGCCCGCGGGTCGGTCGCCCAGGCGATGATCGGCCCGCGGTCGGCCACGGATCGGGCGATGACTTCGACCCCTGCGGGATGCGGAACGTAACCCCAGTCAAGGGAGCTGGAGTTGGACTCGGTTACGGCTATGCGCTGGGGCGGGGAGCCGTCGGTGGTGACGGGGCCGTCCATCTCGCGGCTGGGCCACTGCTCACCACCGGTCAGCTGGGTGAGCAGCGACGGGGGCGAGCCGTCGAGGAGGTCGGTGCCCAGCTCCTCCCCAGGCGATGGCCACTTGGTCGACGAGATGAGCACTCATGGCCTTGAGATCGCGGGCGAAGCGGTACCGGTAGGCGGCCAGGAGCAGCGGGAGACGGGTGCTGGGGTAGCTGTCGAAGTGGACGTATATGCCGGAGTAGCCGGTCTCGGTGGGGCGAGCGATGAAGGAACTGGTCGACAAGAAGCCTCAGGGGGATGCGGGCCACCGGTCCGAGGCCGGACCGGTGGCCGGGGCGGGCGGCTGCGCTACACGCGGGGCAGGGCCGCGGAGTAATCGACGCCGCCAGCACCATGAACGAGGCATCCGCATGAGAATCTCCGCAGGCCAGCGAACCGAGAACGAGAACCGCATCCGGGCCGCCATGGACCGCCTCCTCCGAGGCGAGTGCCGCCCGGCGGCAAGTGCGACATCAAGACCCTCGCCCACGAAGCCGCCGTCGACCGCACCGCCTTCTACGGCACCCGCCCCTACGCACACCTCCGCGTCGAGTTCGAGCGACGCCTGCAGACTCTTCAGCAGACCGGCGACATTCCCGACCCTCGCGAGGCTCAGATCGCCCGACTCAAGACGGCGAACGCGAAGCTCAAAGAGCGTCTGGCCAGCTCGGAACAAATGATCGACGAGCTCACGGGCTTCCGCACCCAGGCCCTCGCACAGCTTGCCGCACAACACGAGGAGATCCTCCGGCTCCGAGAGGCCGCCTCCGGGACCACTCGGGTCAGCCCACCTTCTCGCGCCACGAACCACCGTGATCGGGAGCTGCGGTTGAGGCGGACTCGGGCCTCTGCCCGAGTCCGTGACCGGTCAAGTGGCAAGGATCCATACAGAAAGAACGACCCCGCTTACAGCGACCGCCGAGTGCAGCGCAACCCACAGGGCATACATCCGGGTCTTCGCCAGCAGCGGGAAGCGAAGGCGCTGGGCACGCCTCGCCGCCCGCACCCCGTCCTCAATTTCCAGCTCCGGGTGAAGCGCATCGATCTTCTGACGCAGCCACCTGGCTTGCCGCATATGAAATGCACATCGTTCATGGGACTTCAGACTCGCCAGGGCTCCATAGATCCCGAGTGCCACCATCGGCACGGTCACCGCGAGCATGGGTGGGCGGAGACCCTTTTGCGCGAGGAATCCCAGTCCAGCCGAGACGATGACGATGACGATGTTCGTCAACGTCGCTCTCTGATTCTCGACCTGGCGGTCAGATTCCCGATGTTCCTGCCAGAACGCCAGAAGCACATCGATCTTGTCAGCCATCGCTCCCCCGTCCGTCGGTGCTGCATGCCCCAGTTCCAACCGAGATCATCCAGCCCGGCTGGGCTGCATCGTCTCCACATGGCCCTGACACCAATCCGAGATGGCGTGACCTCCGCCACATCGTGCGGGGAGGAATGCAACACATACGACGAACTCGGTCGCGCAGGCAACCGTGTCGACACGCCTGCTGAATCGCTACATGGAGTCACCCGCACACGGCTTCTGCGGACACAAGGCATTCGTACGTCACGCACAACATCGAGGACGGCGCCGACCCGCAGTTCATTCAGCAGCAGTTCGGTCATCGCTTCGCCTCAACCACGGCGATTTATAAGGGAGTCAGCGGTGACTTCATGAACACGATGATGCGCAGGGTCCTGGACCAGGCGCTGGAAGCGAACCGGTGAGGGGATGGCTGTGAAGGCGAAACTGGACTACCGCTGGCACCTGCGCGAAGTGATGGCCACCCGGGGCATGTTCTCCACCGCCGATCTGCGGCCGTTGCTGGCTGAGCGAGGGATTGAGCTGTCTCCGTCGCAGACCTACCGCCTGGTGGTGGAGCGGCCTGAGCGGTCGAGTCCGAGGACCTTGATGGCGCTGCTGGACATCCTCGGCTGCTCGATGGAGGAACTCATCGAGCCGGTCGCTACCCCGTCCCGGCGGCGCAAGGCCGCGGGCGAAGCCGGCGCGGCCGAGGCTGGTGTCGGCGGGTTCCGGCCCAGGCGGGCCCGCATCGTGCGGGAGTAGAGGGCCAGCGGATGAAGGTCGACGCCGCTATGCCGGTAGGCGTCGGCTTCGCCCAAGCGCACGGCGTATACCTCGACGAGGACGACGTCCACAGCGTGTCGGAGGAGATGGGCTACGACTTCGACATCGTGGTCGAGGAGAGCGAGCCGCCGGCCACGGACGAGTCCGGCAGGGAGCTGCAGGCCCCGGGTGACAAGCGTGCTCCGCAGGGCGGCTTGACGGAGCTTTCGGTCACCGGGGACTCCGCTGCCACCGGCGCGGGGAGCGCCGCCGCCGGCCCGGCCACCGGGCAGCCCGACGCAGACGACGGTTCCACCGGACAGGACGACTCGGATACCACCTTGACCGAGACCGGCAGCGACGCCGACTCGGGCGCCACGTTGGCCGCGACCGGCAGCACCGCCGGCTCCGGCTGGATGCTCGGGGCTGGCGGTGCCTCGATCGCCCTGGGCGCGGCGCTGGCCGCCGCCCACAGCCGTCGCTGTCACACCGCTTGAGCGACGGCCGACGTGGGCGGGCCACCGGGAGGAAACGGCTCGCGGCCGGAGCCTCCCGGCGGCGGACCTTGGACGGCCCTGGCCCTCGGATGGCCGACGCACCGTGCCTGAGGGCGGCATTGGTTGCTGGTACGGGGGGTTGGGGGGCCCAGCACGGGACCGGCTCGTACTACCGCCGAGCAGGACACGGAAGGCCGGATCGTGGAGCAGGAATCTTGGATGAAGGATTGAGTGAATGTTCGACCGGTGGGGTGTGTGGGATGTGCTTCCGGACAGCGGGCGGCGGCGATGGTTGCTGGAACCGTTCGAGGGGGTGGGTCCGCTGCGTTTCGGGATGCGGCCAGAGGAGGTCACCGCAGCGCTGGGTGCCCTCGTACGGAACCCCCAGCGCCACACGCGTGCGGCTCTCTCGCGAGATCGGTACAGCACGGTCAAGGAGAGTGCTGGGGGCTGGGGCTGACGTTCTACTACGGCCGGGAGGAGCAGCTGCGCGGGATATCGGTCGACGCCCTGAAGGGCCCTCAGGTCTATGCGGACGGCGTCGCGCTGGTCGGCCGGACGCCCTCGGAGCTCGAGCAGTGGATTGTCGACCGTGCCGGGATCCACGAGCCCTCCTGATCGACCAACTGTCGGCCTACGAGCGCAATGCCGCGGTGCGGCTGGCCATCAACCCCGGCTTCCCCATGGCCCATCGCGCAGGTCAGCTGCTCAGCGCCCGCGATGAGCAGGGCCGACCCGTGCTGTTCCTTACCGAGCCGGACGAGGACGAGGCGGAACAGCTCGGCCCCCTCCCGCCCGACGTCGCCATCGCCCTGACCTGGCACGAGCCGACCGAGGCACCCCCGCGCCGCCGGCGCCGCGCCCGCCCCAACGGCGAACACTGAACCAACCCCGAGCCCATGGAGGCGCCCCTGCACCCGCACCATCCCGCCGATGCCCCCGCCCCTCCTCGCCCGACCCGGTGTACTGGGTCACCCCACGCCACCTCGCCGGCGACGATGACGCCCTCGCCGAGCGGATCGACGACACCCTCACCGGCCTGGGGTGGCGCATGTGGCCGACCTCCCGCGACACCCTGCTGTACGTGAGCCCCGACGAGCTGCGCGGCGCCGAATGGATCCTGGCCAGCAGCCCGTTCACGCTCGGCGGCCTGCGGGCGGCCCTGCAGATCTCCGCCCACCCGGATGCCACCAGTGCCCTCGTACAGTGGAGCGCCTACTTCACCACCGGCGTGCCACCCGAGGTCCTCCACGACTTCCTCGTCGCGCTGGACGCGAGCGCGCTGCCCGCTGTCGGCTTGGCGGAGCCCGAGGCGGTGCTCATGGCATTGGGGGCACAGGGCTGGGTCCGTGACATGGAGCTGGCAGGCATGGGCCGAGCCGACGTTCGGCGCCCCCTACCTGTGGTGCGCGTCCTTCAGCCCGAGTGTCCCCAACGAGCTGGTCGCCATCTTCGCGGCCTCGCTCGCATCCCCAGTGCCGGTGGCACGTCACAGGTTGCCGCACAGCGCGGAGCAGCGCCTCACCATCGTCCACCGAGACTGACCCAGTTCCGGCCGGTGCCCCGCCGTATCGGCCCGTACGGGACGCGCGCCCGCCTAGGACGGCCGACCGATCTAGGGCCTGTCCGACGGGTCGTTCATCGGGCTGTGACTGGGCGTTGCTCGCCCGCGAGAGCGATCGGAGGTCTCTGGTCTGGCGCAATGCCGGTGGGCTACGTTGATCAGAAACAGGTCGTACCCAACCAACGAAGAGGTAACCGTCATGGCCGCTGCACCAGAAGAGCTTGCCGTCGGGCCGGGTGAGGCCCCCTGGTCCCCGGCAGAGGTCGCAGAAGTGCACAACATGCTACTGGCGGAGACCGTGCAGCTGCGGAACGAGATACAAGCCACCGAGGACGCTGCTGAGGACTCGGCCGACGCCCGCGAGAGGCTGCAGAAGACCGAGGAGGCGCTGACGCGACTCGAACAGGGCACTTACGGGCTCTGCCATAACTGCGGCCGGGCCATCGGTAAGGCCCGCATGCAGGCGTTCCCCCACGCGACGGAGTGCGTGGAATGCAAGCGGAAGCAGCAGCAGAAGTAGCCGCGGAGGTACTAGAGCCATCCCGGTTCAGTAGGTGGCGGACGGCGTATGAGCGGCACCGCCGCTGATCGACCTATCAGACACGCCCTAACCGTGTTGCCCGGCAGGCACCTTGGCCTGCCGGGCTTTTGTCATGGGTGCGGTAACCCCTGCCCTGGAAACCTTGTGAAGATGTTGCGAGCGGCCTTCCGACAGCCTGGTTGGGACGGCCTGGCGGCGGGAGCCAGGTTCCAGGATCCGCCCGCGGCGGGAGGGGCGTTCATATCGTCCATGCAGTGCTCAACGGTCCGGGCGGGCCAGGGAGGCGTGCCCCGTCAACCTCAGCGGCGCACTGCCATCCCTGCGCTGGAGAAGCGTCGCGTGGGAGGCATCAACAGCGCCGGAGCGAGCAGGAGCAGCGGTTGTTGCCTGCCGGGGCCGACCGCCAGGGGCTCTGGCCGACGTGGTGCGAGCCTGGCGGTCTTCCTCGCCGGTCGCTGGTTTCGGCCGAGCTCGGGGTGCAGCAGAGACTGCCGGGATCTGCCGGGGCCGTTCCAGGAGTACGTTGTGCGTCAGAGCCCCTGCGGGCGCGGCGCGCCCCGGGCTCGTTCCGGAACTGGTCACAACTGAACGATTCAAGGGGCGTTCGCGCATGGCTCCACGCATGCCGTTCTCCGTTGAGGTAGTTGACGTTCTCGATACGGTCCTGATCCGCGTCTGCGGCGAAGTCGACCTGGCCACCGTCCCGCAGCTAGTGCTGGAACTCGCTTTGCGCGAGGACAGACGCTGCGAACTCGACCTGTCCCAGGTCACGTTCGCCGACTCCACCACGGTGAACACGCTGCTCAGGCACCGGCGCCGGGCGGCGGCTCGGGGCGGCACACTGCGCGTGGTGGGGCTCTCGCCCCTGGTTCGCCTCGTCTTTTACATCACCGGCACCACGGCACTGTTCCTCGGCGAACCCGACCAGCCCGGCGAACCCGACCAGCCCGGCGAACCCGAACGTCCCGGCGGCCCGTGCCCTTGAGCATCGCCGCCTCGGCGCAGGGCCCCAGGCCGCGTGCTCCGGGCAGATGAGTGGACGGTCCTTGCGATGCGCGCGGCCGGATCGGGTACCCGACCAGCAAGCCTCCGGGCGTCACGCCGACCAGGGGTTGGTCCCGCGCCCCTGGACGTCCGTCGAGGCGTGGGCCCTGTCCGACCAGGGGAGCGCAGTCGGCGGGGCCCACACGCAGCGTCCGGATGCCCGAAGTGCAGCATTTCCGAAGGCTGCCCGCCCCGCAGCGTCGCCGACTCCGCACGGGGCGGCCCGCTCCAGCATCCCAGCGCCCCAACTAGGTGGGCCACGCATTCGCCCATGCCGGACTGTAAAGAGGGGCTGCGGTTCGCCCCATCGGGCCTGCCGCTCGGCCCATTCAGTCTCTTCCGCCGTGTCGCATCCCGCGATAGACGTATCCGCCGGTTCGTGGGGTGCGTTGTGTTCCCAGCGCTAGAGGGCGACACGACGGTGCCCCTGCTGTTCTGCAACGGCAGGGGCACCGGCGAACAGGACACGGGCGCTATTGGGACTGCGCCTTGGTCAGAGCCTTGTCCAGGTGGGAGTCGACCAGGGCCGGCGATCCGGAGACGATGACAACTACGGTCCCCGTGCGTATCGCCGTCTGCTTGACGACGGTCTGCTGCCCGGCGACGGAGTAGGTGAGCAGTTGGCTCCATTGCTCTTCGCCGAGGTCGGGCGCGGTGGTCGTCTGGGTAGTCATGTCGATGGCCGTGCTGCCAGCGACGACGACTTGGTACGTGGGGCAGGAGGCCATCGCGTCGAAGATCTGTCCGAAGCCGTCGGAGAGCTTTGGCGCGGTGTCGCTGTAGAGCTCCTCGTTCACTTCGGAGTTGCTGGTCCCGCTGTACGTGAAGGCGGTCTTCGCCTTGCGCACATAGCCGTCGCCCAGGTCCTTCTCGGTCAGGAGCCGCTCGTGCAGCGCGGCCGAGGACAGCGGCGTGGCGACTGCGCTATCACGGCTGCGGGGAGCGGGTGCGACCCTCGGCGAGGCGCCCGACGGGCCGGAGTTGTCGCCGGAGCAGCCCGCGGGGGCGAGTGCGGAGAGCGTGGCCAGGGGCAGAACGGTCGTAGTGCGGCGGCGTATGCGAAACCCCTTGGTGTGCGAAGCAGGTGGACGTTTTGATGGGGCCGACACGGGAGCCTGTGTCGGCGGGTAGGGGTTGTGGGTGCTCAGTGGCCCAGGTGGCGCAGGCCGTCGTCCAAGGTGGCGTGCCACTGGTCGGCCGGACCGGGGTTGCGGTTGTACCAGGCCGGGTCCAGCTGCGGCTCGGTGGTGGTGTGGCCGGCGCGGCAGCGCAGCTGGATCGTGTCGTCGCGCATGCTGAAGACGATCCAGTCCCGGTACGCGCCGCACTGCGGGCACTCACGGATCGCGCCGTCGATGACGAGCGGCTGCTCCCAGCGCATCATCAGCCCCTCGACCTCCTGCCGGGAGGGCACACGAAGGTCGTGCGGCGGGAAGTCGGGGACCACGTCGGCCTCGGGAGAGGCCGGGCTGAAGTCGGGCGTCGGCCGGCTCGCATGCATCCGCAGCATCGCCTGGCCGACGCGCTGGGCCTCACGGAACTCCCGGTCTGTACGTCGTCGAAACATATGTCCCCTCCTCGTCGTTCATCAGTCACACGGGGAGTGGCCCGGCGCGCTGACCTGCTGCAACTCACAAGGCTGGCAATCGGAGGCCGCCAGAGCCGCTGCTCACAGTGGGAGCATCCTGGGCACGGGCACAGTCCCGTCCGGCGTCATCTCATCGCGGCCCCAAGTGAGCTGCCGAGTTGACTGTTCATCAGGTTCAGTGGGCGCTGGACTTTCGCCCTGCCGCTCGCCGTCGAGGGGGCCGGTGCCAGGCCGCGGTGCTCGACGGCTCGGCTGAGGCTGGCGATGGGCAGGGCAAAGCCCGTCCTAGGTCTTCGTTCGACTGGGGTCGACGTGCCAGGAGAACGGAACACCACGAAACCGGGGGACCTCCTGGTCGTGCTGGGCGCCGGAGGCGGTGCCTTCGCCGCCGCGATGACTCTGGCCCTCGGCGTGCTCGCGCTGCTCCTGCGGGAAGGCGCACCACCGGACGGCCAATGAACGAGCGGGCGGACTCAAATCCCCTACTCATGAGACAACTAGAGCGAGGGCACGAACGGTTACAGACGTGTTGCGCTACGTACCGCTGGGCGCCGAAGCATCGTTTCCTCCACATGGACCGTTCTACGTTGCCTCCGACCGGTGCTCAACTCCTGGCCCCGTACTGGCTCGACTCGCCTTTCATGCATCCACCCTCGTGCTCTGGTGACTGCCTCCGTGCGGCAGGCGCACGGGGGCAGCCCTCCGTGCTGCGGCGTGAGGTCATGGTGGGCATCGCAGCGATGACGATCCTGGCGTCCTTGATCGCGACCATCTGCTGACCGAGGGCCTGCCACCTGGCAGCGTCTCACCGAGCGTTGCCCCGGTTCTGTTCGGCCGGTCGGGAAGGCGAAGCGGATCGGTACGTGCTGGTGGACTTCCGGCGTGGCGTCGTGCCGTGCTCGGGCGTGGCGGAGGCGTCGGCGGGCAGGTCGGCCATGCGCCGCAGCCGCCACACGAGTACGTCGCTGAGCGAGTCGGCGGTGTCCAGTTCACGGCGTGCGACGGCCTGGGCGAGCAGGGCGGCGGGCTGGTGGCCGGCGGGCTGTGGCTCCGTGGGGTGTGACGCGGATGGGGCTGTTCCCTGAGGTGGCGCTGCCAGCCGCCGAGGTGGTTCTGGACCCCGAGTCCCAGACGGGGATGTGGTTGGGGGCCGGACGGGTTGGAGGTGCCGGCGATGGACCGGCACAAGCGGACCGAGACGTCCAAGGAGACGACCACGAAGACCAGCCTGGACGGCAACCCTGACCAGGGCAGCGACCAGGAAGGGGACAACGATTGACGTCGCGGGCGCCGTTCCTGGTGGTCTCCCGGGTGGATGACGCGACGGCCGATGTGGTGAACGAGGAGCTGAACCGTCGCCGGGTCCCGGTCGTCCGTCTCGCCCCGGGCGACTTCCCGCAGGACATCGGCGTCGAGGCCCGCCTGGACAGTTCCGGGCTGAGCGGGCAGGTGTGCACGACGACGCGTGTCGCCGAGCTGGATGGGGTGCGGTCGGTGTACTGGCGCAGGCCCCGGCCGTATGCCGCCCCCGAGGGCCTGGAGGAGCAGGACGCCCGCTGGGCCGTCGAGGAGGCACGCTTCGGTCTGGGCGGCCTGTTGGCGTCGTTGCCCGGCGCGCACTACGTGAACCACCCCTGGCGGAACCGGGATGCCGAGTACAAGCCGGCCCAGCTGGCCATGGCCGCCCGCTGCGGGTTCGACGTGCCGGCGACCCTGCTCACCAACGACCCGGCCGCGGCACAAGAGTTCGCCCGCGAGCACGGGCCCGTCGTCTACAAGCCGCTGCGCAGCACCGACTACCAGGATGCCCGGGGGCGGGCGCTGACCGTGTGGGTCGACGAGGTGGATCCGGCCGAGCTCACCGCGGGCATCGCCCAGACCATGCACCTGTTCCAGCACCGGGTGCCGTCGGTGGCCGACCTGCGGGTGACGGTGGTGGGGGAGGAGGTCTTCACGGTGCGGATCGACGGCGCGCCGGGGCCGGACTGGCGCCGCCACTACGACGCCCTCACCTACACGCTCATCGACACCCCGCCCGAGCTGGCCAAGGCGGTCCGCGGCTACCTGGATGCCGTCGGGCGGGTTTCGGCGCGTTCGACTTCGGTCTGGATGCGGCGGGCCGCGCCTGGCGGTACGAGTGCAATCCGAACGGGCAGTTCGCGTGGTTTCCCGAGCCGATCACCACGCGACTGGTCACTGCCGTCGCCGACCAGCTTCAGTACGCGGGAGAACACCGTGACCGATGACAGCGCCTCGCTGCGCCGCGGCCTGGCCGCCGAGATCAGCGCGGGCAACCCGACGCTCGCCGCGCAGTGGGGTGCCGCGCTCGCGGCCGTGCCCCGCCACCTGTTCCTCGATACCGCCCTGTACCGGCCTGCGGGCACCCGCTGGGAGCCGGTGCGCCGCGACGAGATGGACCATCAGGAGTGGCTGCGTCTGGTCTACGCCGACCGGACGTGGGTGACCCAGGTCGACGGCGTGGACGCCATCGACGCGGCGGGCCCCGTCGCGGGCACGCCGACCTCGTCGGCGACCCTGCCCTCGCTCGTGGCACGCACGCTGCAGGTGGCCGACCTGCACGGGGGCGAGAAGGTCCTGGAGGTGGGCACGGGCGCCGGCTGCTCCACGGCCCTGCTGTGCCACCGGCTCGGCGAGAAGCAGGTCGTGAGCATCGAGTACGACACCGGCCTGGCCGCGAGCGCGGCCCGACACCTCGACCATGCCGGGTACGCGCCGGCCCTGGTGGTCGGGGACGGCCTGCAGGGGCATACGGAACAGGCCGACTACGACGCGGTCATCGCCACCTGCGCGGTCCGCTCCATCCCCCGCTCCTGGCTGTGGCAGCTCGCCGACGGCGGCACCATCACCACGACGATCAGCGGGTGGATGCTCGCCTCCGGACTGATCCGCCTCACCCTCGACGACACCGGAGCAGCGCACGGCCGCTTCACCGGCGACACGATCTCCTACATGCTCGCCCGCCCGCACGAGCGCCCGCCGCACCCGGGCTTCCTGCGCCAGGACGGCACCGCCCGCCCCACCCGGGTGGACCCCGCCCTGCTGGAGGAGTGGGCCGCACACTTCGTCGCCCAACTCGCCGCGCCCTCCGCCGAGTTGATGTCCACGAGCGAGGGGGTGGTCCTGCGGGATGTGGCCACCGGCTCCCAGGCGTGGACACGGCCGGACGGCAGCGGCTTCGCGGTGCACCAGCACGGGCCGCTGTGCCTGTGGGATCAGGTGGAGGCGGCGCTGGAGCTCTGGCAGGAGGCCGGGGCGCCGGCGCTGACGGACTTCGGCATGACGGTGTCGGACACCGCCTTGGAGCAGACGGTCTGGATGGGCTCCCCGGACGGTCCGCACTGGCGCCTGCCCGTGTGAGAGGGCCTCAGTCTTGCGGCAGCCGCTAGGCCCGCAGCCGGTCGGCGGCGTCGTACACCGTCAGCCGCAGTGCGGCGATGTCGTGGATCAGGTCGCGCCAGGGCTCGAACTTCGTGTGCACGCGTACGCCGGACAACTCCAGGTACGCCACGGCCAGGCCGCGCCCGAACAGCTCGTTCCTGGTGGGCAGCGGGCGTAGCAGGGCGCATTCCTGCAGCAGGACCGCGGCGCGCCAGAAGGCGTCGGAGGCCTGGTCGTGCCGGGGCGGTTCGACCTTGTGCCGGGCGGCCATGCCGACGAGCACGGAGTAGTCGTCCACGGAGAGGTCGCCGGGCAGGATCTCGGCCTGGCGTTCCAGGATCCACCGGTGGTCGATGAAGTACTCGCCAGGCACCGGTTCAGGCCGCCTGCGGGGTGCCGCGGCCGGTCGTGGCCGGGCCGCGGAACTCGGCGTCGAAGGCGTCGGCCCCCTCGCCGGTCACGCGGCGGAACGCCGCGGCCCCGACGTTCAGGGCGCGCTCGCGCTTCTTCTCACGGGTCACCTGGGCCAGGTACTGCGGGACGGTCAGGCCCGCGTCGTGCGCCAGGTCATCGAGGTCGCTGCTGGTGCTGTCGTCCAGCTCGATGTCGGCCATGCCCCGAGTGTGACGCGCGACGCGGGCTCGGCACCACCCGCTCGGAAAGAACGCCCTGACCAGGGGATCGCCCGTGCTGAACCGTGGCCCTGGAGGCGGACTTCCTCGTTGAAGGGGGCATGACCGCGTACGAGTCTCCCTTCAACGGCATGGCCGAGGACCACGACGTCCCGGATTCGCTCTGCCTGTCACGGGCGCACTGCGCGGACCCGGCCGGGGACACCCTGGCCCAGTGCTACGAGGCGGTGTGCGGCCTCGTCGCGCTCAACGTGCCGCAGATGGCGTTCTTCAACACCCGGCTGCTGGCGGAGCTGAGCCTGAAGGCGCTGCACAAGGGCACGCCGCCGCACGGCCACGACCTGACCAAGCTGCTCAACTCGCTGGCCCGGCAGCATGATGCGCTGCTCGATCCAGGGGAGACAGAAGAGCTCGTCGTGGCGTTCATCCGGGATCTGCAGGCCCACGACCCGGCCGGATTTTCCACGAATAGGAAGTAAGGCGACCCTCACCACGCCGCACCGGCGTGCCGCGCGGCGCGGGGGAGGCCGGAGGCGCTGTGCGGCCCCCTGGCGGCCTCCGGCACCCGCCCGGACCTCGGTCGCGGAACTCTTCGGGCCTCTCCCACTGGGGCTTCCGGCCATTTTCGGTGGTGCGCAATGCGGGTGGGCCGGGCGCAGGGCGGACAGAGCGTGCAGTGGGGTCGCGGCGATTCGGACAGGTCGCACACACATGCGAAATGTTGATCTTGTGGGGGCTGGTGCGGGCTGCCGAGAATGGCGGGCGGCTTCTGGGAATGCAAGGAGCCGGGACCTGCGGGGCGGAGGGGAGGCTATGCGGGTCGGTACCAGAACACCCCGCCCCGCGAACATCGGGAGCTCTCCTGCCACCGGTTCGTGGGCAGAGCGGATGGGAGAGCTATGAGATCCGGCGTTGGCGGTTCCACCCCTCATGCGACCCTGCTCAAAGCGGCCTTCGCCGGGCTGGGCCTGGCCTCCTTCATCGTCGCGCTCACCGTGCCCTCCGCCCGCTGGGCCTCCTTGGCCGGAGCCGTGCTCCTCGCGGCCTCCGTCTTCGTGGGTCGCTGGCCTCGCCCTGCCTCCCGTCGCCGTGGTGGTTCGCCGCCAGGTCAGAACGGCCCTCCGCCGCGAGCGGGAGGGCGCTGAGGGAGCGGTCCCGCAGCGCGGAAATGTGCTCGGGGAGGAGAGCGCGACGCCCGCACGAGCGGTTCGTACGGGGTGCCGATCGCTTTCCGCGTCGTACTGGCACACGCCACTGCGTCGCATGTCCGCCGGGAGCGGCCCGCACCGGGCCGCTCCCGGCGTCCGCCCCTCAGCGGGCCAGGCCGTCGAGTCCGTAGCCCCCTTGCCCCCTCGTCATCCCCATCGCCCCTTCGTCGCTATCAAGGAACCTCCATGGCTGAAGCCACCATCGACCTGCCCTTGACCTTCCAAGTGCCCGAAGTCTTCCGGGACATCGACTTCGCCCTCTCGGCGGAGGAGAACACCAACAAGCTCCTGGACCAGCTGACGTCGATCGACCCGCGCCCGAGCGACGAGGAGATCGCCCACGCCGTCCTGGCACAGCAGTCGATGTACGAGATGCTGGCCGCCGCCGGTGCCGTCTACGCCGGGATCCTGCTCGCCAGGCCCGGCGAGGACACCCCGGACGCCCGGCTCACCTCACTGATGTTCACGGTCACCGCGCGGCCCAGCGAACTGTCCAACGACCAGACCGTGCACCGGCTCGCCCGCACCATGGGCGCCATCTACCCGGAAGCCGAGGTCGGCGTCGTCCGGATACACACCGGGCCCGTCGTGCTCCTCACCGAGGAGACCGAGGTGCCCAGGCCGGTCAACCTCCTGGAGAACGACGACCGCCCCACCGTCGTGCGCCAGATGCACGTCTTCGTCCCCGTCCCAGGACGGCTGGCCATGGCCGACTTCTCCATCGCCACCGAGAACACCGCCGAGTGGGACGACTACGTCGCCATCCTCGGCCAGATCTGCAAGACGATCCAGTTCGCCGACTGACCCGGCCCGGAAGGGAATCGACACCATGATGGAGAGCCCGTACTCCAGCGCCAAGGGCGGCGGCAAGAACCCGATGCCCCACCTCGGCTACGACCCCGGCACCCACGACCTGGTCGTGGCGGAGGTGCACGACACCCTGCACCGCTTCCTCACCGACGAGGCGCGTGCGGTCAGCTTCTGGGGCTGGGACCCCAAGTCCCTCAAGGACGAGGACCGTTACCGCGCCGACCAGTTACTGCGCTCCTTCCGCTACCAGGAGGACCGCATCCTGGCCGCCCTGCGCAGGCTGGACAAGGAGGCCCAGGCGATCGACGCGGCCGACCGGGCGAGCACGCCGGCGCCGGAGGACTCAGCGGGGGCGCACTACCGGGAAGGGCCCTGGTTCGCGCCCGGCGGCCGCCTGAAGACGCTCGCCCTGACCCTCAACACCCGTGCCGCGACGCGCATGGTGAACCAGGTGATCGGCTGGCTGCCCGCGCCGCTCCCGGACGCCGCCCTCTTCGACGACGCCACCCGTGAGGCGCTCGTCACCAAGGCGCTGACGGAGTGGGAGGGCGGCCCGCGCGACGGGGCCCCACCGGCCTCGCCGGACGCTCTCGGGGAGTGGCGGCCCAAGGGGCGGCCGGGAGGCTCGCGCCTCCAGTCGGGCTTCAACATCGTCGAGAACGTGGTGCACGACTACATCGGCGAGCACAAGGACAAACTGGACGACACGGCCCGGCGGGCCTTCGACAGCTTCATGCGGCACCGCGAGAGCAACTACGTCGTCACCCACGACGGCACCTCGGACCGCGGGGTGATCCCCTGGGCCCTGATCGACTTCCTGGACCCGGAGGTCGCCCGCAACATCGGCAAGGGGAAGGACGCGCTCCCGGGCAGCGACCTGTACGCCTGGGCCCCCATCTGGCGGTTCACCGACAACGCGTACGGCCCCGACGTCGTCCCCGACCCCGAACTGCGCGAGCTGGTCGACCTGTTGCTGGCGGTGCAGGCCGAGTACCAGCTCCAGTGCTTCCTCATCAACCGGGAGCTGACCCGGATCATCGAGACCAGCGGGCGGGAGTACGAGTACCTCCAGGCGCTCGCCGCGGCCAAGGCCGCGGAAGAGGAGGCGAAGCGCACCATCTGGGGCGTCCTCGGCGACGTCTTCGGCATCGTCTCCGCCGTGGCGGGCGTGCTCGCCATGATCCCCGTACTCGCCCCGCTCGCCGGGCCGATCGCGGCGGTCACCGCCGTCGCCTCGCTCGGCTTCCACGTGGCCGACGCGGCCGTCAGGGGCGACTGGGACGCGGAGACCATCGCGGAACTGGGCGCCGACCTGATGGGGGCGCTGCCGGGCATCGGCGCGCTCGGCAAGGCCGCGAAGGCGGGGAAGCTCTCGATGCGGACCGTCGGCAAGGTGGGAGTGGCCGCCCGCAAGAGCGGCCGGGCCTTCCTCGCGGCGACCGCGGGGGCCAATGCCACCAAGGCCGGGCGGATCTCCACGTATGTCGGCACCCGTGGCGCCGAGGTGATCGGCGCCACCGCCAAGCAGGGCAAGGTCGCCGCGAAGGTGATCCAAGGCTCGATCGACCTCGCCACCCAGGTCCCGACCGTCATCGAACTGGCCGGCGGGGACCCCGGAGTGGGTGAACAGGCCGCGACCGCCGTCGAGTTCAGTAACGGCATGACCAGGCAGGTGGGCGACTGGGTCGAGATGGGTTCGGTCTTCGCCAGGAAGGGCGGCCAAGCCTCCCTCGCCCAGTTCGCCAGGACCTGGGCCTGACCCGCCCGCACCTGGTGCACCTTCAGGCGGTCCGCCCCAACTCCTATGGGTGTAGCTCTTCCTGAGTGAGATCGCCGATCAGGCCGAGAGGCTGTCGTTGTGATGGTCGGGTTGGGGGTGGAGCAACACGACGCCATCGCCGCCCCCAGCCCCGAACCTGGACACGGCGATCCGGTAGATGATCCGCGGCAGCAACGGCCCACCACGCCGATCTCACTCAGGGACGATGTCCCGGTACACATCCGGCAGCACCGTCACGACCAGCAGAACCACGGCCTCACTGCTTGCCCCCCGACCGTCACTTCAAAAGACCCGCACCCGTCATCAAGTCCCTACCCGTCGGTGAGGTCCACGACGTGGGAGCAGTGTGGATCGGAGTCATCAGCGGTCCTGTACTGCTCCTCGTCGAGCAGCGACGGCAGGGAGGCAAGCAAGGCGGTGGTGGCATGTGACGGGCGTACGTCGACGGCGATGACCCCGGGGGCCATGTCGGTGTTGAGGTAGAGACGCAGGCGTTCCCGGTTCAGAAAGCAGAATCCGAGCAGCAGGGGGTTCGGCTTCTCCTCCGTATACGGCTGAGTAAAACTTCGCAGAACCCTGAGGGCGCGGTCATCGGCGGTGGGGCCCGGTGCGTTCAGCGCTGAGGGGTCCACGCGGATGAGGGGCATGCCCATTACTTGGCTGATGCGGTCACTTGAGTAGATGCGTGTGCCTGTGACCAGGGTGCGCAGAATCCCGGTGATGTCCTCTGCCGTAGCCGGTTCTTTGCCCCAGTGCAGCGGGATCTCGTAGGCGATCAACTCGTCCGGCGTGTAATCGCTCGCCTCACCCACAACGACGCGAATGGCCTCAGATCGCGCAGGTGCGGGCAGGATGCCCCGGATGCAGTGTGTGCCGGTGAAGGGCGCATGGACGTGGTGGAGCAGCAGGCGGGTGATGTCCGCCTGCTGCTCCGCGATCTCGTCGTTCATGGATGTCATTGATTCACCCAGTTGGGGCACTTGTTGTGGTTCTGGTGAGCTCGAGGGCCGGTGGTCGCCACGATCGCCGTGCACGAAAAGCCTTCGACGCAGGGGCTGTACGCATGCGTTGGCCGTGGGACGTCTTCCCGTCCGCCCGGCGATCAGGCCCGGCTGTACGCGCGCCTGGCCAGCGGGCCCAAGCTCCGGCACCCGGTCGACGTCTACGGCCGCATCACCGCTGTTGAACACGACCGCCAGGACCGGCCGGTCATTCGGCACACGGACGGACACGGCTTCACCGTACGAATCCGCTCCGCCCACGACAGCCTCCTGCAGCCGCTCACGGCCGGCGCCTTCGTCCTGGCCGTCGGCTCCTGGAAGATCTGGACACCGAACCGGGGCCGGCCCGAGCTGCAGATGTTCGCCGAAGAACACTGGCAGCTCGCCCACTGGACCGACGACGCCGCCACCGGCCTAAGCGGCCCGCCCGCCTGCCTTCCGCCGCTCTCCCTGGCCCAGCGCACCCTCCGCCAGGCCCGTCAGGACCGCGCGGCGGCAGCCACACGCAAGACCGCTCCCGGGCGGTCTGCCGATTCCTCTTCCTCCCCCAGGCTGCGGCCCAGCACGCCTCCCGCATTCGCCCGCCCTGGTGCACCCCGGCGCAACGTATCCGGAGCCACGGGTGCTGCGGCGCGCCTTCTACTCGTGGGCGTTCAACAAGAACGCGTGGGCCCAAGGGCCGACCGAGGAGTGGCGGAAGGCGCTTGACTGGCTGAAGCGAAACTCCTTGCCCGTCGGTGCTCTGGCGGAATCCGATGTGCTGCGACGGGCGCTGAACGCCCTGCGTCGCAAGCTGGACGGCAAAGCGGCTGCGGCCAAGACGGCGCGGCGCAAGCGGGCTGCGTTCAACGAAGTGCTCAACACCGCTGTAGAGAAAGGTTACTTCGCGGAGCCCCCCCTCAACGGGCTCCGGTGGAACGCTCCGGCGGTCAACGAGGAGGTGGACCCGGCTGCCGTCCCCAATCCGGCCCAAGTCGCCCGGCTGCTCGCGGCGGTTGCTCAGCAGCGCGGTCGCGGCCCTCACCTGGAGGCGTTCTTCGGCTGCATGTACTACGCGGCCATGCGGCCCGCGGAAGTCATTCACCTCCGGCTCGAACAGTGCCATCTCCCCGAGACCGGATGGGGGATGCTCAACCTGTCGGGCGGCGTCATCACCGCGGGCAAGGAGTGGACGGACGACGGCGCGGTGCACGAGGTGCACTCGCTCAAGCGCCGCGCCGCTACCGCGACCCGGCCCGTGCCCATCCCGCCGCAGTTCGTGCGGATCCTGCGCGCGCACATCAAACGGTTCGGCGTGGCGCCGGATGGTCGGCTCTTCCGGAACCAGGCCGGCAACTATGTGGACGCAGCTGCGTACGGCATCACATGGGCGCGGGCGCGGAAGCGTGTCCTGACCCGCACGGAACTCGCCTCCGGACTGGCCAAGCGGCCCTACGATCTCCGGCACGCCGGCATCTCGTTCTGGTTGTACTCCGGTGTGGACCCGGCCGAATGCGCTCGCCGCGCGGGCCAGAGCATCGAGGTCCTCTTCCGGCACTGCGCCAAGTTCCTGGATGGCGTTCGGGAGCAGGCCAACCGGTTGATTGAGCAGTCCATGCAGGAGTGGGACCGCGTCAGCCAGGGCTCGGCGCCTGCGGGGTGAGTCGGGACTTGGACCGGAAATAGACCGGAAGAGCTGGTCAGGAGTGGGATATCGGTGGGAGAAACTGAGAGTTATGGCGTAGATCTGGCCGTGTTCTGAGCGGGCCGAGCGGAAGGCGCCTGACCGGCAAAAGCCCAGTTCAGGCGCCTTTTTTCGTGCTCCTAGAAGAAGCCCAGCTTCTTCGGCGAGTACGACACCAGGAGGTTCTTCGTCTGCTGGTAGTGCTCCAGCATCATCTTGTGGGTCTCGCGGCCGATCCCGGACTGCTTGTAGCCGCCGAACGCCGCGTGCGCCGGGTAGGCGTGGTAGCAGTTCGTCCAGACGCGGCCCGCCTGGATCGAACGGCCCGCGCGGTACGCCGTGTTGATGTCCCGCGTCCACACGCCCGCGCCCAGCCCGTACAGGCTGTCGTTGGCGATCTTGATGGCGTCGTCGAAGTCGTTGAACGACGCGACCGAGACGACCGGACCGAAGATCTCCTCCTGGAAGATCCGCATGCGGTTGTCGCCCTCGAAGATCGTCGGCTGGACGTAGTAGCCACCCGCCAACTCCCCGTCGTACTCGATGCGCTGACCGCCCGTGAGGACCTTGGCACCCTCCTGCTGGCCGATGTCCAGATAGGAGAGGATCTTCTCCAGCTGGTCGTTGGAGGCCTGCGCGCCGATCATGGTGTCGGTGTCGAGGGGGTGCCCGGCCTTGATCTGTTCGGTGCGGGCGACGGCCGCCTCGAGAAACTCGCTGTAGTGCCCGCGCTGCACCAGCGCCCGTGACGGACAGGTGCAGACCTCGCCCTGGTTGAGGGCGAACATCGTGAAGCCTTCGAGGGCCTTGTCCCGGAAGTCGTCGTCGGCCGCCCACACGTCGTCGAAGAAGATGTTCGGCGACTTGCCGCCCAGCTCCAACGTCACCGGCTTGATGTTCTCGGAGGCGTACTGCATGATCAGCCGCCCCGTGGTGGTCTCGCCGGTGAAGGCGACCTTGGCGACGCGTGGACTCGATGCGAGCGGCTTGCCCGCCTCGACGCCGAAGCCGTTGACGATGTTGACGACCCCGGGCGGCAGCAGGTCGGCGACCAGACTCACCCAGTAGTGGATGGAGGCCGGGGTCTGCTCGGCGGGCTTGAGGACGACTGCGTTCCCTGCGGCGAGCGCCGGCGCCAGCTTCCATGTGGCCATGAGGATCGGGAAGTTCCACGGAATGATCTGCGCGACGACGCCGAGCGGCTCGTGGAAGTGGTACGCGATGGTGTCCTCGTCGACCTCGCTCAGCGACCCCTCCTGCGCGCGGATGACGCCCGCGAAGTACCGGAAGTGGTCGATGGCGAGCGGGATGTCGGCGGCCAGCGTCTCGCGGACCGGCTTGCCGTTCTCCCAGCTCTCGGCGACCGCGAGCTGTTCGAGATTGGCCTCCATCCGGTCGGCGATCTTCCGCAGCACGTCCGCGCGCTCCGTGACGGAGGTACGCGCCCACGCGGGCGCGGCCGCGTGGGCCGCGTCGAGCGCGCGCTCGACGTCCTCGGCGGTGCCCCGGGCGATCTCGGTGAAGGGGCGGCCGTTGACCGGGCTCGGGTTCTCGAAGTACTGGCCACGGGCGGGCGCCACATACTCGCCGCCGATGAAGTGGTCGTATCGCGACTGGTAGGAGACGATCGCGCCCTCGGTGCCTGGCGCTGCGTAACGGGTCATCTTTGACTGGCCTCCCGTGGACGGCTGCCCGCCGCTGGACAGCTCTCGCAGGGAGGCTAGAAGCGCGGACGTTGCATCAACGTTGCGGCCACGGGACACGAGCCTGCTTACGCGTGCCCGGGCCACGAGTCTGTCTCCGCGTACCCGCGCCACTCGCTTGCCCTTGCCGTATTCCTGCCCGCATGTGCCCCTGCCCGTGCCCGAACCCCTTCCTGTTCCTGGGTGCGCCCGTGCCCCTGCCCGGTCGAAGCCAGCTCGGCATCGAGCCGGCGCAGGCGGGACAGCACGGGGGCCGTCGGGCGCAGCGCGGCCAGCGCCCGCCACACCACCAGGTCGTCCTCGCCCCACGGAGCATGCGCCCAATCCGCCAGCAGATCGGGGTCGTTGCGGTCGACGAGTGCCGCCCGCAGCTGGTCGGCCAGCCTGCGGCGGAGCCGGACCAGCGCGGGCGCCTGGGACTGCGGAAGCAGTGGCCCGGCATACGCGGCGGCCGCCGCTGTCACGGCCCCGGCCCCCAGCCGACGCTCGACCGTGTCGACGTCGCACTCGACGGGCGCCGCCAGACGGTACGGCCGCGACCGCAGCAGCTCCGCCCCGAGCACGCGCCGCAGCCGCGCCATCTCCGCCCGCAGGGTCACCTGCGGAACCGACTCGTCCTCGTACAGCGCGTACAACAACTCGTCCCCGGTCAGCCCCTCCGGATGGCGGGCCAGCAGCACGACGATCTCGCTGTGCCGACGGCTGAGCCGCACTTTGTGCCCACCCACGAGCAGCAACGCCTCGTCACGCCCCAACGCCGACAGTTCGAGCGACTCCCCGGCGCCCATCGGCGGGGCGAGCAACGCCAGTTGGGACTCCGCCGCCCGCGCGACGGCCTGCACGAAGGCGAGGCTGTGCGGGTGCGCGAGCCCGTCCCCACCGGTGATGTCGACCGCGCCGATCAGCCGCCCCGTCCGCGGATCGTGCACGGGAGCTGCCGCACACGTCCACGGCTGGACGCGCCGCATGAAGTGTTCGGTCGCGAAGACCTGCACCGGCCGGTCCACGGCGACCGCTGTCCCCGGGGCGTTCGTCCCCATGGCGGACTCCGCCCACCGGGCGCCCGGCACGAAGTTCATCCGCCCCGCCCGCTGCCGCGTCACCGCGTGGCCCTCGACCCACAGCAACCTGCTCTGCGCGTCGCACACCGCGAGAAGATGCTCTCCGTCCGTCGCGAAGGTGCCCATCAGCTCGCGGAACAGCGGCATCACGCGAGCCAGTGGATGCTCCGCCCGGTAGGTGCCGAGGTCGCCGTCCGTCAGCTCCACCGCCGCTCCGGTGCCCTCAGGACTGACCCGCGCCCTGGCCGACCTGCGCCATGATTCGGCCACCACCGAGCGCACGGGACGGGCCACCGTCCCGCTGGCGGTGAACCTCTCGTGGGCCTGTCGCAGCTGTCTCACCCGCTCGGCGGGGTCGGCACCCGGCTCCAGGGCCACCCATGGATCGGTCAACTCGGCCTCCCGGAACGGCGATGCGGTGGTGCCATCGTCGCCCCGGGAACCGAAGCCGACAAGGACGCGAAACGGCCCGGGACGTCATGCCGCGGGCACGACGCCACCGAGTGCGGCCTCAGGCGAAGTTGACGATTCGTATGTAGCGCGACCAGTCCCAGTACCGACCGGGGTCCGTGTGGTCCGAGCCGGGAACTTCGTGGTGACCGATGATGTGCTCACGGTCCTTGGGGATGCCGTACTTCGCACAGATGGCTGCGGTGAGCGCGGCCGACTGCTCGTACATCGCGTCGGTGAAGTACTCCGGTTTGTCGACCCACCCTTCGTGCTCGATGCCGATGCTGCGTGTGTTGTAGGTCCAGTTGCCCGCGTGCCAGCCGATGTTCCGCTCGCGCACGCACTGGGCGATGTGGCCGTCCTTGGAGCGCACCACGTAGTGGGCGGAGACCTTCTTCGCAGGGTTCTGGAAGATGGCGAGGGTGTCCGCGTAGGTCTCCTGGGTGACGTGGATGATCACGTAGTCGACGGGATACGTGCTGGGGCGGTTGGAGGCCGTGTAGTTGGAGGTGCTGGCCGGGACCCACTCGGCCAGGGGGTAGTCGACCGCCTGGGCCCGGGCGGTCGCGTGGGTGGCGGGCAGGAGAGCGGTGGGCAGCGCGGCGGCGACCGCGCCCTGCAGCAGCCGACGCCTGCTGGGGAAGCGCCTTGCTCGATCCATGACTGACCTGCCTCTCGGTGGGGGGATCGTCCGGACTGGCGCTGTACTTGAAGGGTTCACCTCGGAAGGTCGCTGCGTACCGGGTTCTGTCAGTGGGGGAGCGAGGCGGCTGTCTCGCGCAGCCGTGCGTGCAGTCCGCGGTGCGTCTCGCGCGCGGGCAGCCACTCCTTTCGGATCTTGGCCACGCACGTGTAGTTGGTGTCGCAGACATTGGCGAGCGGCGATTCGACGGTCTGCGTCGCGAACTGGTAGGCGTCCAGCTCGCTGAAGCCGTAATCGCGCACCAACCACTGCACCAGGTCGAGTTGGGATATTCGGAAGGCGTCCTCCAGCGGTCGCGCCGACCCGGTCGAGATGATGTGCGTGTCGGACTCCAGGCGCGGCCACGGGGTGGCCACCCCCTTGAGCAGTTCGACGATCACCACGGTGTTCATGGCGCACTCGACGGCAACCCCGCACGTCTCGCCCTCGCCCTGGCGCGCGTGCCCGTCGCCCAGACTCAGCAGGGCGCCTTCCACGTTCACCCCCAGATAGCAGGTCACGCCGGCCCGCATCTCGGGCGTGTCCATGTTGCCTCCGTGGGCGTCGGGCACGAGTGCCGAGCGCACCTCCAGATTCGCGGGCGCGACACCGACGGTGCCGTGCATGGGGTCCATGGGCAGTTCGACCGTGAAGTCGCTGTCCCGCGCGCTGAACTGTGCGGTGCGACGGGCCCGGTCGAGCTGCCAGATCCACACGGCTTCGGGCAACGGCGCCTGGAGCGAGGCGGTGGAGTGCGTCGACGTCAAGGCGCCGAACAGGGGGACCGTGGTGGAGGCGGCCCAGTCGCGGGCCGGTTCGATCGACACGAAGTGCACGGCGACGGTGTCACCCGGCTCGGCACCCTCCACGTAGAAGGGGCCTGTCTGCGGGTTCAGGAAGGGAAATTCGCAGACCTCGGAGACGAGGTCCTTCTCCGAGCGCACGTTCCCGGCGAAGCAGTCCTCTGTGAACAGATCCAGCACGGTGCCCGGCGCGATGCGTGCCACGGGCGCCGCTCCGCCGAACGTCCAGGCGTACTCGCCCGCTTCGGGGCGCACGGTCAGGATCCGGGGGTCGCTCATTGCCGTACCGCTCCACTCTGGCCGAACGGGCCCTCGCTCCGGCCGTCGGGGCCGATACGATCACATTGCACACTTCGGTTGCTCGTGTTGCTCGTGTTGCTCGTATTGCTCGTGTCGCGCAGGTCGGAAAGCTGCAATGGGTGGGAAGAGGAGCTCGCGGAGCCCGATGGCCTGCGGCGCAGCCCGGAGACGCGCGGCACAGGCCTGGAGTGATTTCCCCCCGACACTGAATCCCCCGACACTGAATCCCCCGATCCACTGAACCCCCGATTCGCGGAGCCGCCATCGCCACCCGGGCAGCGACGGCTCGCGTGAATTACGGTACGGCGCCTGCTGGTTGAGGTGGAAGGGCGCGGCTCGCATCTGTGCACAGCGGCGTGACTGTGGATAACTCGGCCGCTCGATCGGGGGATGGGGTGGCCCCGGAGGAGCCCGTGAGCGCGGATGCTTCGCCCTACCCCGCCCGCACCGCTCCGCCGACTCCCACCGGATCGTCCAGCACCGCCCGCGCCACCGAGTGCGCCGCGCCCAGCAGCGGCCCGTCCGGGCCAAGGCCGGAAACCGACACCTCGCAGGACCGGCCCGCCGTGCGCTCCGTCAACTCCCTTTCCAGGGAGGGAAACAGCCACGGGGCAAGGCGTGACAGCGCCCCACCGAGCACCACGGCCCGCGGGTCCAGCAGATTGACGGCGCCGGTGAGCGCGATGCCCAACGCCGTCCCGGCGCCCCTCAGTGCCTTCCGCACCACCTTGTCGCCCGCGGCGGCGTGCTCGGCGAGAAGCCCCATCCGGTCCTCGCCGGGGTCCAGGCCCGCCGCTCGCAGCACCGCCTCCTCGCCCGCGTACTGCTCCAGGCAGCCACGGCCGCCGCACGGGCAGGCCGGCCCGTCAGGCCGTACGGGCACGTGCCCCAACTCGCCCGCGAAACCGTGCGTTCCGCGCAGCAGCCGTCCGTCGACGACGAGAGCGGCGCCGATGCCGATCTCCGCCGAGACATGGAGGAAGTCCTCGGGCGACTCCTCGCCGAGCCACAGCTCCGCGAGCGCTCCGAAGTTGGCTTCGTTGTCCACGGCCAGCGGCAGCGCGGTGGGCAGAAGCGGGTCGAGGTCGACGTCGTGCCAGCCCAGGTTGGGCGCGCGGACGACGGTGCGCGTATCACGGGCGACCAGGCCGGGCACGGCCACGGCGAGTCCGGCGGGGGACAGGCCCGACCTGCGGGCCTCGTCGCTCACCCGTTCCACCAGGACGCCGAGTTCCGCCAGCACGGGCACGGGCGAGCGGCCACGGTTGCGGGCAGGTCGCACGATGCGCGCCCGCGTCTCGCCGCGCAGATCGACCGCGCACACCGCGAGATGGTCGACGCCCACTTCGGCGCCGATTCCGACGGGGCCCCGCGCGCTGACCGCGAGGGCGGAGCCGGGGCGACCCACGCGCCCGGGCCGCTCCGGGCCCAGTTCGTCAAGGAGTCCGGACCGGATCAACTCGTCGACCAGCGTGGAGACGGCGGCCCGGGTCAGCCCGATGTGGGAGGCCACGGCGGCACGCGACAGCGGACCGCGTGCGGCCACGGTGTGCAGCACCCGGGAGAGGTTGCGGCGGCGCATGCCCTGCTGGGTGTCGGGCAGGCGCGCGCCGGACGCCCCCCGGCGCGCGTCGTGCAGCGGTGCGGTCATGCCTCGGTCAGCCCTCATTCCCCATGGGGCGCCCTGTCCAGGAGCGGCGCCGCGTCGGAGAGTACCCCGGAGATCCGTGACAACGTCGCCTCGTCCCGCTCCACGGGGTCGAGTACGGGCCCCTGAGCGGTGCCCCAGCGCCGCGTGATCGCGCTCGGATCCTCGCCGGTCAGCACGCCGGCCGCCTGCGCGGCGGCTCCGAGCGCGACCAACTCCTGTGCCCGCGGGATCTGAACGGGGCGGCCGGAGAGGCGGCGTACGGTGTGCTGCCAGGCCGCACCGCGTGCTCCGCCGCCGATGAGCAACAGGGGAGACGACCGGTCGGCGTCCGCGTCCAGGACCAGGTCGAGGGCGCCGAGCAGCGAGTGCACGGCCCCGTCGTAGGCGGCCTGCAACAACTGCCCGGGTGTCGTGTCGTGCCGCAGGCCGTGCAGGAGCCCCGAGGCATGGGGCAGGTTCGGGGTGCGCTCGCCGTCCAGGTAGGGCAGGAAGGCGACGGAGCCGCCCGGTTCCACCGCCTCGCGCTCCAGGCCCAGCAGCGCGGCCACCCGGTCCACGGCCAGCGTGCAGTTGAGGGTGCACGCCAGTGGCAGCCACGCGCCACGCGCGTCGGCGAAGCCCGCGACGGTGCCGGTGGGGTCTGCGGGGCGGTGCTCCGAGACCGCGTACACCGTGCCTGATGTGCCCAGGCTCAGTACTGGTGTGCCGGGGTGCAGGCCCAGCCCCAGGGCGGCCGCCGCGTTGTCGCCGGTGCCCGGGGCGACCAGGGTGCCCTTGGAGAAGGGCAGTTCACCGCTGTCGCGGACCGTTCCGACAACCTCTCCGGGGCGTGCCACTCGGGGCAGCAACGCAGGGTCGAGGCCCACCATGCCGAGGATTTCCTCGTCGTACGTCTCCGAGGCCGATGCCCACCAGCCCGTACCGGAGACGTCGCCACGGTCGGTGGTGCCGAGCCCGGTGAGACGCTCCGTGAGGTAGTCGTGGGGAAGGCGCACGGCCGCGGTGGCACGGGCGGCTGCGGGCTCGTGCTCGGCGAGCCAGGCCCACTTCGTCACGGTGAAGGAGGGCCCCGGCACGCTGCCGACGCGATCGGCCCACACCTCGGGGCCGCCGAGCCGGTCGACCAGGCCGCGTGCCTGCGGGGCCGACCGCACGTCGTTCCAGAGCAGGGCCGACCGCACCGGGCGGCCTTCCTTGTCGAGCGTGACAAGGCCGTGCTGTTGGCCGCCGATGGACACCGCCGTCGCTTCGCGCGCGGCCCGACCGCACTGACGGAGAGCCGCGCACAGGGCGTCCCACCACTCCTGGGGGTCGCTCTCCCGGTACTCGCCCATGGTGACGCGGTGGGGAGCCTGGCCGTCGGCCACCACCCGGCCGGTGGCCGAGTCGACGACCAGGGCCTTGGTGGACTGCGTGGAGCTGTCCACGCCGATGACAAGGGGGCCCTGCGCCGTGGGCGCTGATGACATGGCGGTCTCCGTTTCCTGCGGCTCGCCCCCGGGGGGCGAGCCGGAGTTTCCTTCCCGACCTTCCCAGAGGAGCCCTCGGATACTAATTTGTAAAGCGCCATGACGAAATAGGCGAGGGAGCCGCACATGAACTACCAGCCCACTCCTGCGGACAAGTTCAGCTTCGGCCTGTGGACCGTCGGCTGGCAGGGCAGGGACCCGTTCGGGGACGCGACCAGGGCCGCACTCGACCCCGCCGAATCGGTGCGGCACCTCGCCGAACTGGGTGCCTACGGAGTGACGTTCCACGACGACGACCTGATCCCGTTCGGGTCGTCCGACACGGAACGTGAGGGGCACATCAAGCGCTTCCGGCAGGCCTTGGACGCGACCGGCCTCGTCGTACCGATGGCCACCACGAACCTCTTCACCCACCCCGTCTTCAAGGACGGCGCCTTCACCGCCAACGACCGCGACGTACGCCGCTACGCGCTGCGCAAGACGATCCGCAACATCGACCTGGCGGTGGAACTGGGCGCGCGCACCTACGTCGCCTGGGGCGGCAGGGAAGGCGCGGAGTCCGGCGCCGCGAAGGACGTGCGCGACGCGCTCGACCGCATGAAGGAGGCCTTCGACCTGCTCGCCGAGTACGTGACCGCGCAGGGCTACGACCTGCGCTTCGCGATCGAGCCGAAGCCGAACGAGCCGCGCGGTGACATCCTGCTGCCCACCGTCGGCCACGCCCTCGCGTTCATCGACCGCCTGGAGCGCCCCGAACTGTTCGGCGTGAACCCCGAAGTGGGACACGAACAGATGGCGGGTCTCAACTTCCCGCACTCCATCGCCCAGGCGTTGTGGACGGGCAAGCTCTTCCACATCGACCTCAATGGCCAGACCGGCATCAAGTACGACCAGGATCTGCGCTTCGGCGCGGGCGACCTGCGCAGCGCCTTCTGGTTGGTGGACCTCCTGGAGAGGGGTGGTTACGAAGGGCCCAGGCACTTCGACTTCAAGCCGCCTCGTACGGAGGACCGCGAAGGCGTATGGGCTTCGGCCGCGGGCTGCATGCGCAACTACCTGATCCTCCGGGAGCGGGCGGCGGCCTTCCGCTCCGACCCGGAGGCGCACGAGGCACTGCGCGCCGCGCGCTTGGACGAGCTGGCGCTTCCCACCGCGCAGGACGGGCTGTCGGGGCTGCTCGCCGACCGAGGTGCGTACGAGGCGTTCGACGTGGAGGCGGCCGCCGCGCGCGGGATGGCGTTCGAACGGCTCGACCAACTGGCGATGGATCACCTGCTGGGCGCCCGGGGCTGAGCCCCGGCTGAGCCCCACGCGCCATCAACTTCCGCACAGGGGTCGCCTCGTGACCGATTCGAGGCGACTCTGGACGGTATGGCCATGCCGCCCGTGCCACCGCAGCCCCCGCCCCCGCCGCCTCCGGGCGGTGGCGGTTTCGGCCCGCCCTCAGGGGGTGGGTACGGGCCACCTCCCGCAAATGGTGGGTGGCCGCCCGCGCCGTCTCCTGGCGGGCCCTCGGGGAGGCGCAGCGGGCTGTTGATCCTGCTCGCGGTGATCGTGGCCGTGGGCGCCATCGCCGCGGTGGTCCTGCTGGTCACCGGAGACGACGGGGCGGGCAAGAAGGGGCCGTCGGAGTCCAGTACGGCCACCGAGTCCGAGCCCACGCCGTCACTGAGCATCCCGTCGCAGATCCCCAGCGAGTTGCCCACGGACCTTCCCACCGACCTCCCCACGGGGCTGCCGAGCGAACTCCCCTCCCTGCCCACTGGCTTCCCGAGCGGCCTCGGCTCGTTGCTGCCCTCGGCGGCGGGATAGCGGCTCGGGGGAGCACGAGCTCACCAAGCCACTGTCCTGACGGAGTGCTGTCTCCGGAGACAGCCCTTTCGCGCCGAAGCGGAGCCTTCGGACTGAACTCAGTACTTCCGAGGCAGCCGTACGTACGTGACTGTGGTCTCCACGCCGCTGTCGACCAGCCGTCCGTCCTTGTCGAAGGCCTCCGCCCCGTCTGTCATCCCGAAGTCGTTGTCGTTGATGACGGCAAGGGTGCGGCTGTCGACCCTGGCGAGACCTTCGATCTTTCCGGGGACTCCGTCGACGGCGCCCAGGTCGACGACCAGACGCTTGTCGAGGACGGGCACTCCGGAGGAGGCGGGATCGTCGAGCTCCTCCAGGGAAGGCCGCGTGGTGTCCGTGTCCCACTTGCCGCCCAGGATGTTCGCCTTGCGCGTGAGCGTGACCGTCTGGAGGCGCGCGGCCTTGTCGGTGCGCTCCTGGACCAGGAGCCGGTCCCGTCCGACGGCGACCACGGAGGAGATCTTCAGCTCGGAGGTGTCGTCCTCGCCGGGGTCGACGACGTTCACGGGGTCGAATCGGTAGGCGTACTCGCCGGTGACGGCCTGCTTCTTCGGGGAGAAACGCAACAGCCGTGTCGTGCGCGAGCGGTCCCCCGCGTCCTCGTCGGGGAGGGACAGCGGGCTCTGCAGGGCCATCACCAGGTCGCCGCCGGGGAGTTGGGCGAGGCCTTCGAAGCCGCGGTTCGTCCTGCGGTGCAGCAGTATGCCCGGCAGCGCTTCGGCCACCGGATAGTCGGCGCCACGCAGCTTCAGCCCTCGGGGAACGTAACGCTTGAGCACCTTCCCGCGCGCGGAGACGTGGATCAGCGAGGGGCCGTACTCGTCGACGAGCCAGAAGCTGCCGTCGGCAGCCCGCACGATGCCCTCCGTGTCCAGCCCGTTCGGGTCGTAGGAGACAGGGGTCTTCGCGTCGTACGTGTACGGAGCCTCGTCACGGCCCTCCTGGTTGGGCAGCCCGGTGACGGGCTGCCCGGAAGAGGTGGTGAGCGGCAGTGCGGACACCACTGTCACCTTCTTCCCGGAGACGCGGATCTTCACGATCGCCGGGTCGAATCCGGGCACCGGGAAAGTGCGGCGCTTCTTGCCGGCCACCTTGATCTGACCGTTGGGCCCCCGGTCGGTCACGGTCCAGAACTCGCCCTTGCGGCCCGCCGGATAGAGGTCACTTCCGATGCCGCCGAGATCCACGCCGCGGTCGTCGTCCACCGTGCCCGGGAGCAGCGCGTTGCTGAACGTGCCGAGAGGTATGTCCCCGAGCGTCGCCGTGCCGGTGACACGTGCCTCCTCGTGGCTCCCGCCCGTCTGGTGACCCGTCGCGGTGCCGGCCACCACGAGTGCGGAGACCACGGCGAGCGGCACGCCTACGGCTACGGAACGGCGGACACGGCCCTTGCGGGCGGCGTGCGGGGACATCGGGGCCTCCTGAGGCACGGGTTCGGTGACAGCGGCCAGACTTCGCCGCCGCCGCGAACACCAGGAAGCTGCCGGGTGAACAGCGGGAGACGCGCCGACGGCGCCTCCCGCGAGGGGCAGGAGGCGCCGTCGTCAACCACCGGTCCGTTCAGTAGCCGTGGGACGGAACGCCCTGGTCATCCCCCTTCGGATAGGTCACGCCGGCAGAGCTGACGGGCCCGGTGCCCCCGCTGTTGAGCCTGGGGCGGCTCTTGCGGTCAGACCTCCCTGAACCGACGTGATCCACGCTCGCCGATGTCATGGCCGCGCTCAATCGCTGGACAGGGGGAGTGCGTGCGCCGGTGTTCCCGGCGCACGGGCGCCCCGCGGGAGAGCGCCGGTGGGCGCCGTGTGACTTTCGGCCATGTGCCATGGGCAGCGCCCGCGCACCCGGCTCGTGGCTCGCATGCCACGGCCCTGGGGGCGCCGCGCCCGCCCATGAGTGTCAGTCGTCCCCGCCGGCCGCGGCCAGAGCCGTCGCCGGGTCGTGCGCCGCCGGGCCCGCGGGGGTCCAACGACCGCGCTCCTTGCGGTAGGGCCACCAGCGGCCGTCACGCCCGTGACGCAGCTGAGCATCCGCGCCGACGACGGTCCAGCGATTGCGGATTGCCCGCAGCTGCGGCCGTTCGCCCTCGTCCCATGCCGCGTCCAGCGCGGCACGCGCGCGTGCCAGCGCCTCCTCCTTCGGCGTCCACTCCTCCTCGAGCACGTCGAGCGCCGCCCGGCCCCCGAACTGCCAGGCCCGTACCGCGAGTGCGAGACCGTCCCGGCCGCGGTCCGACACCTCCGCGAGACGCGCCTCCACCGCTCTGCCGGGGCCCGCGGCAGCCAGACGTACGGCATCCTCGCCCACGGTCAACTCGCCCTCCACAGGAAGGCGTTCGTGCCCAGGAGCGAGCGCCTCGGCCAGCAGTCGGTGCGCCTCGACGGCCGCCTGCGCGGCGAGGAACTCGACCGCCGCCACATCGAGCCCTGGTGCGGGCTCTGCCTCCGTGTCCAGCGCCGGCGGCAGACCCGGCGCCGCGGGCAGCGCAGGCAGGTCCGGCAGTGGCGGGAGGATGGCGCCGTCCGTGTACGCCTCCGCCGCGCCCACGCCCTCCTGAGCGGCATCCCGGCCCTCCTCGGGGGTCTCCGCCGCGTCGGTCCGCGCGATGCTGCGTACCTGCAGCTCGTCCAGGAGCTCCCGCTCCCCGCGTCCCCGCATCAGCAGGAGCACGAAGGGATCCTGGTCGAGCAGTCGCGCCATCTGGTAGCAGAGCGCGGCCGTGTGGCCGCAGTGGTCCCAGGCGTCGCAGTCGCACTCCGGCTCCAGGTCTCCGATGCCCGGCAGGAGTTCGATGCCCGCCGCCGCGGAGTCCTCCACCAGGTGGGGCGGCATCTCACGGTCGAGGAGAGCCGCGATGTGACCGGCCCGCTCGATGGCCATCTCCAGGAAGCGGTCCCACTCCTCAGGGCTCATCTCCTGCAGCAGCACGTCGGAACGGTGCGACGCGCCGTCGGGGTCCTGTACGACGGCGGTGATCCTGCCGGGCCGTACGGAGACCGCGCCCACGGCACCCGCGCGCGCGAGCCTGCGCCCCGTCTTGAGCTGCTGCGTGTCCAGCGCCGTGTCCTCCAGCGCCTTGAGCCAGGCCTGGCCCCACCAGGTCTGTGCGAAGCCCCGGCCGTGCGCGGGCGGCAGCGCCGCGAACGTGCGCTCGCCCGACGGCACTCCCGCGCGCGGGTCCTCGTCGGCAGCACCGTATGTCTCGTCATGGATGTCGCTCATCGCGTGCCCCCTCGCAGTTCGACCAGATCGGACAGTTCGGCGTCGGTCAGCTCGGTGAGAGCGGCCTCGCCGGATCCGAGGACGGAATCCGCCAACTCCCGCTTGCGCAGCAGCATGTCGGCGATGCGGTCCTCGATCGTTCCCTCCGCGATGAGCCGGTGCACCTGCACCGGCTGCGTCTGCCCGATGCGGTACGCGCGGTCGGTGGCCTGTGCCTCGACGGCGGGGTTCCACCAGCGGTCGTAGTGCACGACGTGCTCGGCACGCGTCAGGTTCAACCCTGTGCCGGCCGCCTTGAGGGACAGGAGGAAGACCGGGACGTCACCGTCCTGGAAGCGCTGCACCATCGCCTCTCGCTGCGCGACGGGCGTGCCGCCGTGCAGGAACTGAGAGGGAACACCACGGGCCGCCAGATGTTGCTCGATGAGCCGCGCCATCTGGACGTACTGCGTGAAGACGAGCACGCTCGCGTCCTCGGCGAGGATCGTGTCGAGCAACTCGTCCAACAGCTCCAGCTTTCCGGAGCGGCCGGGGATGCGGGGTTTGTCCTCCTTGAGGTACTGCGCCGGGTGGTTGCAGATCTGCTTGAGCCCGGTCAGGAGCTTGACGACCAGGCCTCGGCGTTCGAAGCCGTCGGCGCCGGAGATCTCCGCGAGGGTCTCCCGCACCACTGCTTCGTAGAGGCCCGTTTGTTCCGGGCTGAGCGAGACGGCGCGATCGGTTTCCGTCTTCGGCGGCAGTTCGGGCGCGATGCCTGGATCCGACTTGCGGCGCCGCAGCAGGAACGGACGCACGAGCTGCCCGAGCCGCTCGGCGGCGGCCGGGTCCGTGCCGCCTTCCACGGCCTGGGCGTAGCGGGTACGGAAGGTGCTGAGCCTGCCGAGCAGACCGGGCGTCGTCCAGTCGAGGATGGCCCACAGCTCGGAGAGGTTGTTCTCCACGGGAGTGCCGGTGAGCGCCACGCGTGCGCGTGCCCCGATGGTGCGCAGTTGCTTGGCCGTCGCCGAGTACGGGTTCTTGACGTGCTGCGCCTCGTCGGCGACGACCATTCCCCAGGAGACCTGCCCGAGCTTGCCTGCGTCGAGCCGCATCGTCCCGTAGGTGGTGAGCACGAACTCGCCGTCCGCAAGGTCCTCCAGGCTGCGCTGTGAGCCGTGGAAGCGCCGTACGCGCGTGCCGGGGGCGAACTTCTCGACCTCGCGCTGCCAGTTGCCCATCAGCGACGTCGGGCAGACCACCAGCGTGGGCCCCGCGGACTCCTCGTCCGTCTGGCGGTGCAGATGCAGGGAGATCAGCGTGATCGTCTTGCCGAGACCCATGTCGTCGGCGAGGCAGCCGCCCAGACCGAGCGACGTCATCCGGGCCAGCCAGTTCAGGCCGCGCACCTGGTAGTCGCGCAACTCGGCCGCGAGCGCCTCCGGTTGCCCGACGGGCTCCATGCCCTCCGGGTCGGCGAGCCGCTCGCGCAGGGTGGCGAGCCACCCCGTCGGCTGTACGTCGACCCGGTGGCCCTCGACCTCGGCGGTACCGGTCAGGGCGGCACTGAGGGCGTCGATCGGGGTGACCTTGCGATCGTGTCGGTCGCGGGCGCGCCGCGCCTCTTCGGGGTCGACGAGCACCCACTGGTCGCGCAGACGGACAACGGGACGGTTCGCCTCGGCGAGCCGGTCCAGTTCTGCACGGGTGAGCTGCTGATCACCCAGCGCGAAGCGCCAGTTGAAGGCGAGCAGCGCGTCGGCGGAGAGGAAGGACGGCATGTCCGCGGAGAGCTTCTCGGGCCCCCGCCCCTCGCCGTCCCGTTCGCCGTCCGGGGGGCCGATGACCGCACGCGCGGTGAGGCTTCGTGCCAGCTCCTTGGGCAAGTGCACGTCGACCCCCGCGACCGCCAGCATCCGGGCGCCCTCGCCCAGGAGTTCGGTCACGTCCTCGTCGGCGAGCTCGATCGCGTCGGGCACGGAGGCGGAGAGGAGCGGTGTGAGGGACGGCCACGCGCGCGTGGCGCGACGCAGCGCGAGGAGGGCGTCCATCCGGGCGCGCGGCCCGAAGACCTGCCCCGAAGCCCCGGATCCGGTCCACACCTCCGCGGCGTCCGCGACGAGCGTGGGATCGCTGACACTGTGCAGCTGCAGGACGGCGCGGAAGGGCAGTCGGGTGCCGTCCTCGGTGACCGTGGCGAGGCCGGGGATCTCCACACGGAGGGAGATCCGTACGCCCGCGTCGTGCCCGGCGGCCACATCCAGGGCCCAGGCGCGCTGTTCGGGTACGTGTTGGGGCGCGGGTGCGGCGAAGACGGGCCCTCCCGCGGCCGACTCCGCGGCGGGGGAGCGCGGCAGCGTGTCGGCCACGGCGTCGAGGAACTGGCGCAGCAGATGCTCGGGCTCCGGCAGTCGCAGTGGTTCGCTGTGGTCCAAGGGCAGTGCGTGGGCTTCGGGAGGCATCGCCGCCGACAGCTCGCGCAGCCGCCGCAGATCGTCGGCGCCCAGTGGTCCGGCACGCCATGCGTCGTGGTCGCCGAGGGTGAGTCCCGGCAACAGGAGACCGCGGGCGGCCAGTTGCAGGGCGAGCACTCCGGCCGTCCCCCAGAAGGCGGCCGTCGGATGCGTCCCCGATGCGGCACGCGCGCGCGTGAGGATCGGCAGCGCGGCGCGGACAGGGAACAGTGTTGCGGGCACCCGGGCGAGCTCGACCCCGTCGTCGCCCGGAACGGCGACGGCGAGTTCTTCACGGACACCCGCGGAGCCGGAAGGAGGCTCGGTGCCGTCGGGGCGCCAGAAGGCGACCTGGCTCCCGCGCGCGGGGTCGGCAGGCATGAAGAGGACGGAACAGCGGGACAGTTCGGAGATCTCGGAGGGGGACACGACAGGGAGCCTGTGCACAGCGATGGCGCATTCCTCAAATTTGACTACTGAGACCGGAGCGGCCGAGAGTACATCACGTCGTGGGATTCACGGGAATGATCGCGCGGTGATCCCGGTCACCTCGTGTCGTGGGGTGTAGTCAGCACCACCATCCGGCGGTGCTGCCCCCCGGCCGCACACGGGTGGTGGCGCCATGGTCGCCCAAGGTCACCGATCCGTAGGTTCTGTGAGGTCAACCCGTTGTCATGAAGACCGGAGACCCACCATGTCCCAGGCCGCCGCGGCAGTCGCGGAACGCCCCCCAGCCGGCGCCGGAAGGCAAGCCGCCGGCAGTGATTTCGCGCCCCTCCTGCGCACCGTCAGGGAGCAGGGACTCCTGGACCGTCGCATCGGCTGGTACACGCGCACCATCGTGACCAACACCCTCGCGCTGGTGGCTGTCGGCGTCGGGATGTTCGCCCTCGGGGCCTCGTGGTGGGTGCTGTCGCTCGCTCCCGTGCTGTCGATCCTCTGCGCCCGAACGGCATTCATCGGCCATGACGCGGGCCATTCACAGATAACCAACAACCGGTCCGCCGGCCGCGCCATCGGCCTGGTGCACGCCAATCTCCTGCTCGGGATGAGCGCGGCCTGGTGGAACGACAAGCACAACCGGCACCACGCCAACCCCAACCACATCGAGAAGGACCCCGACGTCGCCGCGGACGTCCTCGTGTGGACCAGCAAGCAGGCCAAGGTCCGCGTGGGCTTCCGGCGCTGGCTCACCCGCAACCAGGCCTGGCTCTTCTTCCCCCTGACGCTCCTCCAGGGCATCGCCATGAAGGTCTACGGCTTCCAGGACCTGCGACGACAGCCCCCGCGCGAGCGCCTGGTGGAGGGGCTCCTGCTGGTCGCGCACCTCGTCGGCTACGTGACCCTGCTGCTCGCCGCCATGCCCCTCGGTCACGCGATCGCCTTCGCCGCCCTGCACCAGGCGCTGTTCGGCCTCCACCTCGGACTGGCCTTCGCGCCCAACCACAAGGGCATGGAAATGCCCGACTCGGACGGTGAGCGCTGGGGCCATCTGCGCCGCCAGGTGGTCACGTCCCGCAACATCCGCGGCGGGATGGTGACCGACTGGTTCCTCGGCGGGCTCAACTACCAGATCGAGCACCATCTGTTCCCGAGCATGCCCCGGCCCCACCTGCGGCTGGCCCAGTCCGCCGTGCGCGCCCACTGCACCTCCGTGGGCATGCCTTACACCGAGGCCGGATTCGTGGACTCCTACCGTCAGGTGCTGCGCCACATGTACGAAGTGGGTGAGCCCCTGCGAGTCGAGTAGCGGGAGGATGGAAGGAGACCGCGGGAGGATCGAAGGAGACCAGTAGGGGACGCGGCTCAGGGATCTCTCAGGGTCGCGACCAGGAACCGTGGGAGGTCCCACCCCGTTTTTCAAGGCAGAGAGCGGCAGAGGCCGCGAAGGAGGCGACGCACATGTCGAAGAACGCGAAGATCGCCGCAGGAGGTGTGGCGGCCGGCATCATCCTGCTGATCTGGCTGCCGTGGTGGGCCGCACTCCTGATCGTGCTCGGAGTCCCCGCGGCGGCCTATCTGGCGCTCGACTCCGGTCAGCGGCGCAGGCTGCGCCGTCGCGCCACCCGCAAGGAGCTCGGCCGCTGAGGCCCCTGTGCGGCGCCTCAGAGGGTCCGTCCGCTCGCGGCCTGCCGGCGTGGTTCCGCGAGCGGACCGGAAAACCGTTTGCGCCACCGGAAGTTCCGCTGTGACCATGCGGCCATGACTTTCCGAAAGGAGGCCCAGCGATCCCACGGTGATCGCTGACGGCCGGACACGAGGCGTCAAGGACGCCGTTCCCGCAGCCCCGCACCACGCCCGCGCCGCTGACGCCGGCCTGGCTCGGAGCACACTTCGACCCCTTGCCCTTCCCGGCACGGATGAGCGCCCTCGCCCGCTACGCCCGTGCGCTGACCCCGACCGCCTACGCCTCGCTCCACCGCACCCTCGACGCCGGTGACGCGCACGAGCGGCACACGGCCCTCTTCCTCGCCGTCACCCGGCGCGATCTGTCCACCGTCGCCGTGGCCCTGGCGGACCCGCTGCTCCGCCGCCGTGCCCTCTCGGCCGCCATCAGGCTCCCGGTCCCCGAACAGGCCCTGGCACAGCTCGCCTTGAGCGAGCTCGCCGCGTCACGGCACGAGACCTACCGGGTGCTGCGCCTGAGCGGTCGCAGCGCACTTGCCGCCAGGCTGCTGCCCGAGGTCCACGAGCGGTTCGGCTCCCGGGACGCCTCCCTGCTCCTGCCCGCCTGCCCAGCGCCGACGGTCACCGACTGGGTGGCGCGACTCGACCCGCCCCAGGGCGTCCTCCACACCTTGGCCCGCACGGCACCGCTGGCCGTCGCCCATCTCCTGGTCTCCCGCCGCCGGGACCAGGGAGCCAACGCCGGACACTTCTTCACGCGGCGCCATCGAGCGGTCGCGAGCGTCGCCGCCGAGCGGGACCCGGACGCCGGGCTTCTGCTCCTGGAGCACGCCCGTGACCTGATCACCGCCCGCGCGGCCCGCTCCCTGCTGCGCCGCCCCGCCCGCGTGCTGGAGATCCTGCGCGCCACACCGCCGGACCCGGACGGTTCCGTCACCGAGCTCTGCCTGCCGGCGGGCCCTCTGCCGCCTTCCCTGCGGCGGGCCGTACAAGAACTCCCATGGGCCGATCAGGTGGACCTGGCCCGGCGCTGCCCGGCCACAGCGCCCCGACTGCGCGAACCCGTACGCCAAGACGTCGCGCCGGACGGCCTGTTGGCTCTGCTCCCGCCGGCGGAACGGCGACGCCTCGTGGAGGAACGCGCCGAACAGCGGCGCTCCGTGCGACACATCCCGGTGACGACCTTCACGGCTCTGGAACCGGCCGACCGGGCCGCGCTGCTCCTGCCCCGAGTGGAGCGACGACCGAGTCGTGAAGGGACGACGAGCCGCCTCGCGGTGGCACTCCCGCTCGCCGTGGGTGAACCCCTGTTGCGTGAGATCGCGGGACGACACCGCGTCCACCACCGGGTCCTTGCCTGGTCCGCGCTGCTGGCCTGCGCGGAACTGGAAGGCGACCCCGTCGAGTTCGCGCGGATCGCCGTCGACTGCGAGCGGGCCTGGCACGACCAGGAGGAAGTGCGCCACCGCACGCTGCGACAGCTCGCCGGAGCGCCACACCCTCTCCTCGCCGCGCTGCCCGACCGAGTGCTGCGCGACGCCGCGCTGACCACGGCGCAGTCCAGGGACTCCACAGCGGGCACCCTGGGCGTGGCGGCACGGCTGTTGCGACGGGCGGCGGAAGGAGCCGCCGCACACGCCGCACCTGATCGGGCGGCGTACGCGACAGGGCTGCTCTGCCAGGTCGTCGCGGATCCCCGCTATCGGGGCCCCGCGAGCCCGCTGCGCCTGGACGAACGGGCGGCACAGGCTGTCTGGACGTCGATGGCCGGCCAGGCGAGAACGCGCCCCGACCTCTGCGTCCACCTCGCGGAACTGCTCGCGCCACACCTCGCCGCACTGCCGGAACTGGACGGCCTGGTGCGCCGCACCGCTCTGGAGCACGACGACCCCGACATCGCGGCTCGCGCCGCCTCCGCCTGGGTGGCGCCTGAGGGTCTGCGGGAGTCCCGCTGTGCCGAACTGATCGGCGAGGACGTCTCGTTCGCCGCGGTACCCGCTGTCCTGCGTACCGTGGCGGGGCGTCGCACCGACCTCCTGGACGCAGTCCTGACCGGCGCCCTCGAAGGGCTGACGGGCCGCGTACGGCCCCGGGCCACCGCCTGGGTGCCCGAGCTCCCTGACGGCGTCACGGGCCGCTGGCTGCCGGCACAGCGCCGACGGTGGAACGAGCACCACGCGCGCGTGGCCCGTGACGACAACGCCCCGATGCGCACCCGGGCCGACGCGGCGGCCCGCCTCCATGACCCGGTCCTGATCACGGAACTCGCCGACCAAGCGCCACAACCCGTCGCCGCGGCCGCGCTCGGGGCCTTGGGTCAGGCCGTCACCGGCGCCGCAGACGACACGGCGCCCGGGGGCGAACCTGACCGGTGCGAGCACTTTCTTGCCACCCTCCTGCGCCATGCCGGAACAGGTGGTGTCCGAGGCCGTGCCGCCATGGCCTCCATCCGCCGTCTCCTGGAAGCCATGCCGGAGCACCGGGCCGTCAGTCTGCTCGCACCGGTGGTCCGTGCGACCGACTCGCCGGTCGGCTCGCGCAAGGAAGCGGCCCGCGCGCTGGGCGCGCTACCGGGAACCGAAGCCCTGAACGCACTGGTGGACGCCTGGGACGCGCCTCGGCAACACAGCGACGTCCTCGCCGTGTTGGTCCCCTTCTTGCTCGCCGCGATCGACTGCTCCGACATCGCCGACCGCCTTGCCCGGCGGGTTGATGAACCGGCCATCAGAGAAGCCGTGATCCATGCCCGTGGGGGGCCGGTGCGCGCCTCCTCGGCACCCGCATACCGGACCTTCCTCACACGGCTGGTGCGCGAAGGCGACGAAAGCACCGTCACTGCCGCGTGCCGCGCTCTGCCCGCCTGGTGCACTCCCGATGCGGGCGACGCGATGCGCGCCGTGGCCGCGGTCGCCGTCGATCCACGGCGCACTCGCGCCGAATGGGACGCGGCGGCCCAGCAGTTGATGCGGTTCCCGCCCGGCTCCGTGGCGACGCACGTCCTGGAGGAGGCCTTCCAACGGCTGCGTGAGTCGGCCTGTGCGCAGGATTCACGCGCGCGTGCCGATGCGTTGCGGCGCTTGGCCGGGCTCGGCGATGCCCTGCGCGTCCGACGCGGCACGAAGGGAACGCTCCACACCGCCGACGTGCTCGCGCTGACCCTGCGGAGTGTGGGGCTGTACCAACAGGCGGCCCGGTTGACATGGCACACGGCGCTCACGGCCGTACGAGCGGGCGAACACGACGCGCAGCGGTGGCTGAGGCTCGTCTGTCTCGTCGAGGAACGCCCCGGGCGACTGGTCATGGAAGGGGAGCCCTCCACACCCAGCATGGACGCGCGCACGCCGCGCGTGCGTGAAGCGTTGCTCGCAGCGGTCCGACTGCTCCGCGAACGCGGCACCCCGACGTCGGGAGAGATGGCGCTGGCACTGGTGACGATCGGCGGCAGGGGGAGTTCCTGGGACGAGGCCTGGCGCAGCGAGCTGGCGGGGCTGCGCGACCACGAGGACCACGACACGGCCATGGCCGCGCTCCTCGTCGACCCCGGACCTGGCCTCTGACGCGCCTGACGGCCCTTCCGAGCGAACCACGGAGCGGGGTCAGGCGGGGCGTACCGCCATCTTGTCGAGGGACTCCAGGAGCGCGGGAAGTTCGGGCCCGCGACCGACCGGCAGCACCTCTCCGGGTTCCTCGTCCAGGAGCACGAACGCGATGTCGTCGGTCCTGGCGACCATGGACCAGCCGGGACCGTCGGCACGCAGGGTGCGGGCGTCCCCCGAGGCGAAGGAGGACCGCACCCGGCCCAGGGGCGGCGGCGTGTCCACGTAGGCACGGGCCTCGGCGAGAACGCGCCGGACACCGGTCAGCGGAGCGTCCTCGGACTTCTCCGGAGGCTCCTTCGCCGAGGCGTCCGTCGCGAAGTCGGCGTCGTCGATCTGTTCCCGCCAGGACGCCCACTGGAGCGCTATCTCATCGGCGCCCAGCCGCCGTTGCGCCGGGCCCCAGGTGTCGGACTGCGGTGGCGCGAGCGGCGGTCGGTCCGCGTTCTCGGGGTCCGGCTCGGGGTCGTGCGGAGCCGGTATGCCGGGAGCCGCGACGGCGACCGCGAGCGGCCAGCCGGGCAGCGCGGCGACCACCGTGTGTTCGTCGGGGGACAGGTCGTACTCCATGCCGCAGTCCCAGGAGGCGATCGCCACGGCCACCAGGGACACGTCGTCGACGACGACCGTCCAGCGTGCGCCCTCGCCGTCCTGGCCGAGCACCAGGCCGTAACCGGCGGCGAGCGGCGCGAGACCGAGTGCCGCGCACGCCTCCGGATAGTCGTCGCCCAGCACGCTGGGGAACTTCGCGGGTGTCAGCAGCACCGCCGTGAGCACGTACAGCGCGTCGTCATCGGCGGCGACAGCGTCGTCCGTCCCGGCCATGCCAGCCTCCCCATCGCTTGTCCGTCGGCGCACCCTAACCACTCGCCCCAGAGATCGTCGAGGGTGGATGACCAGGAAATTCGCCGACGGGCCGCCCGGTTCGACCGCTGCGGTGGCTGCGGCTCAGGCGGCGGGCAACCCCAAGAGCGAACGGGCCACGTCCCGCGGGGACTCGTCGCGTTCCCGCGCGAGGGCGATCACAGCCCGGCACGCGAGCTCACTGACGCCGAACGACAGCGCCTCCGGAGAGACCCACTCGGTGGCCTCGTCCATCTCCTCCCGATCGTCCTCGGCGCACGCCGCGACGTAGACGGCGGCCGCTTCGAAGAGGTTGTGCGTGCGCTTCCGCGGGGCGGGATCGTGCGCACGCTCGTCCTCGTCGCGCGACGACTTCTTGGTGCGCCAGAGCTTGCGGAGTCCGTCGAACATGTCGGCTGCCTTCCCCCGGGGTGCGGTTGTCACCGCTGATCGCTCATCTGCTCTTCACCAACGTAGAGTTAGTGTTCCGGTGACAGAAGGGGGTCCACGCGGTGAAGCGTTTCGAGCGGCTCAAGCAGATCAGGCGCCTCGACCCGGAGCGGGACTTCCTCGAGATCTACCGGCTCACCGCGACATTCGAGTTCCCGTGGGACTACACGCGCGCACTCGAACTCGCCCTCTACCGCACCTATGCGGTCCCCAGCATCGGCCGACTCCTCGCACAGACAGCCGAACTGACGGACCGTACGCAGAAGAGGTACGACGACACGGCTCTTCTGCTCGACACCGTCGTGGAGCACGGCTTCGGCAGCGACGAGGGACGCACGGCCATCCGCCGCATCAACCAGATGCACCGCAGCTACGACATCAGCAACGACGACATGCGCTACGTACTGTGCACGTTCGTGGTGATGCCGAAGCGGTGGATCGACGCCTACGGCTGGCGCAGGCTCTCGCGTCACGAGACCACGGCCGCCGCCGTGTACTACCGAACCCTCGGGCAGCACATGGGCATCAAGGAGATCCCTGGCTCTTACGAAGAGTTCGAGAAATGCCTCGACGACTACGAAGCGGCCAACTTCGGCTGGGACCAAGGGGCGCGCGAGGTGTCGGACGCGACACTCGACCTGATGGCCTCGTGGTACCCGCGCCCCCTGGCGCCCTTGCTGCGCAACGCGACGCTCGCGCTGCTCGACGACCCCTTGCTGAGGGCCTTCCGGTACGAGCAGCCGAGCGCGGCCACCCGGTCGCTGGTCAGGGGAGCGGTGCGGCTGCGGGGGCGCGCCGTACGCCTCATGCCGCCGCGCAGGGCGCCGCACTATGCGCGGCAGAACTGGGAGATCAAGGGCTACCCCGACGGATACGAGGTCGCCGAGCTCGGTTCGTTCCCCGTGCCCGGAGTCCGGGGGTGCCCCGTGCCGCACAAGGGCGGGTCGGCGAGCGCTCCCGTCGAGTGACGTCAAGGTGGTGCGCAGCGAGGCCAGTTCGACGCGGCTCGTCGCACGGGCGATCGGGGCACAACGTCATGAGCGGGGCACAACGTCATGTTCGACAACGCGGACGCGTTCGTCGCCGCGTCGCCGGGCAGCCCTGACCGCCCGACAGCCGTCCCTGCCTCTCTGAGCCTCTCCAAGCCAAGCCCGGGACCGCTCAGTCCTGGCGCTCCGCCAGGGCCAGGAACCGGGCGTCCTCGTCGACGTACGACGTCATGCGCCAGCCGGACCCGGCGAGGAGCGGCCCGAGGTTGGCCTCCGCCCGCAGATCGCCCGGAGTGATCTGGCGCCCCTGCCGGGCCGCGAGGGCCGCCCTGCCGATGGGGTGGAAGAGGGCGAGGAGGCCTCCCTGTCGCGTGACCCGCCTCAACTCCCGCAAGTTCTCGGCAGGGTCGGGCAGGTGTGAGATCAGGCCGGCACCGAAGACGGCGTCGAGCGACTGGGAGCGCAGCGGCAGGCCCGTGACGTCGGCGAGCAGGAGCTGACCGTCACGGTCCCTGCCCGCACGTGTCGCGGCCTCCAGCATGGCCGGTGTCAGATCGGCGCCCACCACCACGCCCGAGGGCCCTACGGCCTCTCTGAGGGCCGGCAGCGCCCGCCCCGTCCCGCAGCCCGCGTCGAGCACACGGGCGCCGGGGCGGAGCCCGAGCTCGGCGACGGCGGCCCGATAGGCCGGACCGTCATCGGGGAAGCGGGTGTCCCAGTCGGCTGCGCGGGCCGTGAAGAATTCCTGGACCTGTGTGGGGTCGTCGCTCATACGCCCCATGATCCCGCATGGAGTCGCACGCGCGTTGGGTGCACTCGTTCGAGCGGGACGCGATCGTTCAGGGCCCTGTCTCTGTCACATTCCATCAGCTTTCGAAATGCGCCCCCGTTGTGCGCCCCGGGCCGGACTAGCGTCCCTGGGCCATGGGACACCTGGACCACGCCACCTTCGGCTGGCTGACCCCCGTGCTGTCGTACGCGATGGCCTGCATCGGCGCCGCCCTCGGGCTGCGCTGCACCGTCCGCGCGCTGGGCGCCTCGGGCCGTTCGCGTCGCAACTGGCTCATCACCGCCGCCTCCGCCCTCGGCACCGGCATCTGGACGATGCACTTCGTCGCCATGCTCGGCTTCGGAGTCACCGGCACCGAGATCCATTACAACGTCCCGCTGACCATCCTCAGCCTCCTGGTCGCGATGGCCGTCGTGGGCGCCGGCGTCTTCGCCGTGGGGTACGGCCGGGACCGCGGGCGCGCCCTCGTGGTCGGCGGTCTCACCACAGGCCTGGGTGTCGCGAGCATGCACTACCTGGGCATGGCCGCTCTGCGCCTGCACGGCGACGTGCGGTACGACCCCGTGCTGGTCGGCCTCTCCGTAGTCATCGCCGTCGTCGCGGCGACCGCCGCCCTGTGGGCCGGTTTGAACATCAAGTCGCCGCTGGCGGTCGCCGTGGCATCGCTGGTGATGGGCGGGGCGGTGAGCAGCATGCACTACACCGGCATGCTCGCGGTGAGCGTGCGCGTCGCCCCCTCCGAAGCCGCACTGCCCGGAGCCACGACGATGCAGTTCATCTTCCCCCTGGCCGTAGGGCTCGGCTCCTATCTCTTCCTGACCTCGGCTTTCGTCGCACTGTCCCCGACCGCGGGCGAGCGCGAGGCCTCCATGTCGGCCCAGCGGCCGGTCGGCAGCGCCGCCCCGTAGAGGCAGCCCACGGGCCGGTGACCACCGAGTCGCACCCCGAAGCCATCCGAGCGAGGAGGAGGCCATGCGTACACCCCGTAGCACGCCTGATCCGGCCGCGAGCGCCCCGCCGTCACACACGGCGCCCCCTGCACGCGGGCGTCGCGCCCACGCCGGCCCGCCCGCCGATGAACGCCCCGACGGAGAGGACCAGTTCAGCGAAACCCCGCCGGAACGGGCGCCCACGCGCGCGGGACGGTGGCACCTGCGGCCGCGCACCGTGCGCGCCAAGATCGTGTGCCTGCTGATGGTGCCCGTGGTGTCGCTGCTCGCCCTCTGGGGATACGCCACCGTCACCACCGCGCAAGACGTGGCGCGCCTGCGTCAGTTGCGGTCCGTGCAGACCGAAGTGCACGCTCCGGTCGAAGCGGCCATCACCTCGCTCCAGGCCGAACGCGCCGCCGCCGTGCGCTACGCGACCGAACCCGGCGCCGACCGCGGCGCCGCACTGGAGAGGCAGGCCGCCAAGACCGACCGCGCCGTGGCCGAACTGCGCCTGGGCGAGCACCGGACCGTCGCCGACGGAGCCGGCCTGCCCGACGGCGTGGCGGACCGACTCGAAGCGTTCGTCACCGGTGCGCAGGCGCTGCGCTCCCTGCGGAGCGATGTACTGGACCGCAGCGCGGGCTGGGACGCGACGTACGGCCAGTACACACAGACGATTTCGCAGGCCTTCGGAGTGGGCGGTGCGCTCACCGGCATGCAGGACTCCGCGCCGGGTTCCGACGCGCGCGTGCTGCTCGAATTCTCCCGGGCGGGCGAAATGCTGGCCCGCGAAGATGCCGTCCTCGGGAGCGCCCGGCTCGACGGATCCTTGGAGGGGGAGAGGCTGCGGCTGTTCACCGGCGCCGTCGACACCCGCCGGACCTTGACCGAAACAGCCGTCGCGGACCTGCGCGGGCCCCAACGGGCAGCCTGGCATGAGCTGGAGAGGGGGAGCGCGTACGACCACGTCCGTGCCGCCGAGGACAAGGTGCTCGTGTCGGAGCCCGGCACGAAGGCGCTCGCCGCGGCCCCGGCGACGACCTGGGACAACGCCTACGCCACTGTGCGGGACGAGCTCCACGCCATCGAGGACGGCGCGGACCGCGCCGCCGCCGACCGTGCCGACCCGTTCACCCACGGCGTGCTCACCCCGGCCGGCGCCGCCGTCCTCCTCGGGCTCGCCGCCGTCGCCGCCTCGCTCGTCATCTCCGTACGCATCGGGCGAGGCCTGGTCGTCGAGCTGATCAGCCTGCGCAACGGCGCCCTGGAGATCGCCCGGCGCAAACTCCCGCACGCCATGAGGCGGTTGCGCGCGGGGGAGGAGATCGACGTCCAGGCCGAGGCTCCCACCGGGCCGCCCGCGGAGGACGAGACCGGGCAGGTCTCCGAAGCGCTCGGAACCGTCCACAGGGCGGCCCTGCGCGCGGCCATCGAACGCGCGGAGCTCGCCAGCGGCATCTCCGGCGTGTTCGTCAACCTGGCCCGCAGGAGTCAGGTACTGGTCCACCGTCAACTCGGCCTTCTGGACACCATGGAGCGAAGGGCCGACGACCCCAACGAACTCAGTGACCTCTTCCGGCTCGACCACCTGACGACCCGGATGAGGCGTCATGCGGAGAGCCTGATCATCCTCTCCGGGGCCGCACCGGGCCGAGCCTGGCGCATGCCCGTCTCCCTGACGAACGTGGTCCGCGCGGCGGTCTCCGAAATCGAGGACTACGCACGCGTGGAGGTACGGCAACTCCCTGCCGCCTCGGTTCTGGGCACGGCCGTCGCCGACCTCACCCACCTGCTGGCCGAACTCGTCGAGAACGCCGCCCAGTTCTCGCCGCCGCACACAAAGGTGCGGGTCAGCGGCGAACCGGTCGGCAACGGCTACGCCCTGGAGATCGAGGACCGCGGCCTCGGCATGGGGCCGGAGGTCCTCGCCGAAGCCAACCGGCGTATCGAACAGTCCGAAGCCCTCGACCTGTTCGACAGCGACCAACTCGGCCTCTTCGTAGTCAGCAGGCTCGCCGCACGGCACAGCATCAAGGTGCACCTCCGCACATCCCCCTACGGCGGGACCACCGCCGTTGTGCTGCTCCCCACCGCACTCCTGCACAGCGGCACGGCGCAGAGCGCGGAGGCCCACTCAGCGGAGGCCCACTCAGTGGAGCGCGGAACCGTCATGGACAGAGAGCACGCGCGCGTGCAGGGACCACCGCAACAACACCTGAACGGCAACTCCGTGTCGGCCACGGAGTCCCGACCAGCCCTGGCCGCCGCCACGGAGGCGCCGTCACCGCCCGGCGTCACCACGCTGCGGCCGCACCGGGCCCGCGACACCCACGACGCCCCGGACCGCGCTCCCACCAGGGGTTCCGGCTCGCTGGACACCGCGTGCGCCGACGCCCAGGACGTGGCGGACGAACTCCCGCGCCGCGTACGCCAGGCGAGCCTCGCGCCCCAACTGCGCGAACGCCACCCCGCGGACGGCGCGGGCGTGATCCGCACCGGGGGAGACGACGAGCGCAGCCCCGAGCAGGTGCGCGACCGCATGGCCGCCTACCGCGACGGCTGGGCACGGGGCGGCGGCCCGCTCCCCGGCGTCATCGGATCGGTTCCCGGCAGCCCAGGGCCCGCACCTGGCAGTGACAGCAGCGAAGGAGATCTCACATGATCCAGGATCAGCGCATCCCCGCCGGGCGGACCGGCGAACTGGACTGGCTGCTGGACGACTTGGTGCTGCGCGTCGGCGAGGTACGGCACGCGGTGGTCCTGTCCAACGACGGGCTGCCGGTCGGCGCGTCGACCGCCCTGACCCGTGAGGACGCCGAGCACCTCGCCGCCGTCGCCTCGGGCTTCCACAGCCTCGCCAAGGGGGCGGGCCGGCACTTCGGGGCCGGAGGCGTGCGTCAGACCATGGTCGAGATGGACGACGCGTTCTTGTTCGTGGCGGCCGCGGGCGACGGGTCCTGCCTCACCGTCCTCAGTTCCGTGACGGCCGACATCGGTCTTGTGGCGTACGAGATGGCGCGGCTGGTCAAGCGGGTGGGCGAGCACCTGCGCACCCCGGCACGCTTCGCCGAGCGACCACCGGCCGCCGGGTGAGCGAGGGCGGTCGGCGGTCATGACCGAGGAGACGAGCGGTTGCCCGGCCCCACCGGGCAGCCAGTGGTACGACAACGAAGCCGGACCCCTGGTCCGGCCCTACGCGATGACGGGCGGGCGCACCAGGCCGGCACCGAGCGGCGTCCGCTTCGACCTGATCGCGCTGGTCACGCTCGACGACGGCGCCCCGGGGCCGGGGGAGGCCACGGCCCTCGGCCCCGAACACCGGACGCTGATCGAACTCTGCCGTGCCGAGACGCAGTCGGTGGCAGAGCTCGCCGCCGACGTCGATCTGCCCGTGGGTGTGGTCAGAGTACTCCTCGGCGATCTGCTGGAAACGGGCTGCGTCAAGGTCAGCCGACCGGTGCCGCCCGCACAGCTTCCCGACGAGAAGATCCTCCGAGAGGTGATCGATGGGCTCCGAGCACTCTGACGCCACGGGCGGCGAGACCGCCGCCATGGCGCTGAAGATTCTGGTCGCGGGCGGCTTCGGGGTGGGCAAGACCACCCTGGTCGGCGCGGTCAGCGAGATCCGCCCGCTGCGCACCGAAGAACTGCTCAGCGAGGCGGGCGAGTCGGTGGACGACACCGAGGGCGTCGACCGGAAGACCACGACGACCGTAGCCATGGACTTCGGCCGCATCACCATCCGGTCGGGCCTGTCGCTGTACCTGTTCGGCACACCGGGCCAGGACCGGTTCTGGTTCCTGTGGGACGAGCTCTCCCAGGGCGCCCTCGGCGCCGTCGTCCTCGCGGACACCCGACGACTCGAGGACTGCTTCCCCGCCGTGGACTACTTCGAGCACCGACGCATCCCGTTCGTCGTGGCGGTCAACTGCTTCGCGAACGCGCGTACGTACGGCGCGCACGACGTGTCACGAGCCCTGGACCTCGATCGCGGGACCCCCGTGGTCCTGTGCGACGCACGGGACCGCGATTCAGGGAAGGAGGTACTGATACGGCTGGTCGAGTACGCCGGGCGGATGCACACCGCCCGGCTGCTCGACTCGGTGGGCTGACCGCTCTGTCAGAGCACCTGGGCCGTCTCAGTCGGAGACCCCGGCCAACGCGAGCACCTTGTCGATCCTCACGCGGACCAGGAGTTCCCCCGGGACGCCGTTGCGCTCGCCGAACTCATCGGCCCGGTCCTCGCCCATGTAGCGTGCGCCGATACGGGCCGCCCAGTGCCGGACCTGCTCGAGGTCCTCGCTCAGTTCCGCCCGGCCCTGCAGGACGACGAAGGCGAACGGCGGCTGATCGTCGTCGACGCACAGGGCCACGCGCCCGTCGCGGGCGAGGTTGCGCCCCTTCACGGTCTCCTTGCCGGTGTTGAACACCAGGTCGTCACCGTCGATCAGGAACCAGATCGGCGCGATGTGCGGGCTGCCGTCCGCCCTGACGGTCGAGAGTTTGCCGGTGCGGGTGCCGTGCGAGACGAAGGCCCGCCATTGGGCATCGGTCATCTTCTGTGCCATGTCCTCATCATGCTTGCCGGGGCGCCGGTCGTGGGGAAGGCTGGCAGGTCAGATCCTCCAGCCAGGGGGAGCGGATTCGGGGAGACGGGAATCATGGGGCAGAGCACGGGGCTCGGCTGGCTGCTGGACGACCTGACTCAGCGGATGGAGCACGTACGACACGCGCTGGTGCTGTCCAACGACGGCCTGGTAACCGGCGCGAGTTCCGATCTGAAGCGCGAGGACGCGGAGCACCTGGCCGCGGTCTCGTCGGGACTGCACAGCCTCGCCAAGGGATCGGGGCGACACTTCCACGCGGGCAACGTGCGCCAGACGATGATCGAGTTCGACGACGCGGTCCTCTTCGTCACGGCGGCGGGCGACGGCAGTTGCCTCTGCGTCCTGAGTGCGGCGGAGGCCGACATAGGTCAGGTCGCGTATGAGATGACGCTGCTCGTGAACCGCGTCGGCGAGCACCTGGGCGTGGGCGCCCGGCACCCGGAACGCACCCCTGTCGTGGATCTCTGACCTGCACTGACGTTGCCACGTCAAGAGTTATCCACAGGCCCGGCGAGGATCGCCGGGATCGGGCTACGGTTTTTCCCGAGAGCAATCAGATCTCACGGGGGAGAACCACCATGACCGGTGACACGATCACGCAATCCACCGTCGCAGCGACCGTTCAGCCGACGGTCACGCCGAGTCGCGCCGCGAAGGAACTCGACCTGAAACGCGGCGAGTTCGACCTGGCCGTGATGCTCGGGCGCATCCGCACCGTCGGAGAGGCGGCGGGCGGCCAACGCCGCGTCGCCCGCACGGAGGTCGATCGCGTGCGCGGAAGCGCAGGCTTCCCGGAGGCGCTTCGCGAGAGCGTCAGAGCGGTGGGCACCACGGAGGGCGCGGGGCTCATGGAGATCACCACGGCCCGCTTCACCCGCCTCGCCCGCGCAGGCGTCCTGACGCCCGTAAAATTCTATTTGAACCGATATCGGGCCGTCGTCTGGCTCTATCTGGCCGAAGAACTGCGGCAGTTCGCCGAGGCCGAAGCCAACGTCGAACTGCTCACGGGCCGCATGCCGGGGCCGATGCGTGAGCGGCTCGACGAAGGCCAGGACCTGCGGGCGCGGACCTGGCGGGGCCGGTACGCGGGATGCCTGCTGAGGCAGGCCGAGGACCCCTGGGAGCGTGCCGCCGCCGTGGCCTCCTTGCTCGACCCCGTGCAGATCGCGGAGATCGTCAGGGATCCATACGAACGTGCCTACCTCAACCGCCTCAAGCCGGTACCCCGCACCCACGGCGCACCGGACTCGCCCGTGGCCAGGATCGTCGAGAGGATCACGACCGCGGACGACCCGGACGAAATCCGCTGGCTGCGCTCCAGCCTGCTGATCGGCCTCGTCCAGGCCCGCGCGCAGCGCCCGGCGCCTCGCCCGGCACCCCGGCCCGCGCCCCGGACCGTGCCCGAACCGGCCCTCCGCGCCGCGGAGTCGGAGCCGTCGAGCGATGGCGCGCCCGAGCCTTCGGCGGAGGAATCGCGAGGCCTGATGAAGTGGCTGCGCCGCAGGCGGACGTAGTGGGGCGCGAGACGCGGGAGAAGCGGGGGAGGCGCCACTACATCGTCGCGTCCAGGTCCTTGGCGTACTCCTCGATGGCGGGACGGTAGCCGGCGATCTCCGGATCCTTGGTCGTGTCGACGAGCAGCGTCAGGAGGATCTCCATCGCGTCGTGCGTCCGGCCGGTGTTGTACAGCGCCATGGCCAGGAACGTCTTGAGTGCGCCGTCGTCGGGGAACTCGGCCGCCCCCTCGCCGAGGGTGGCGGCGGCCTCCTCGTAGCGCCCCAGGATCCGATAGGTGCTGCCCAGGCCCAGAAGGGCGCCGCGGCGGTCGTCGTCCGACAGTCCCGCGCCGTCGAGTGCGCGCTCGTAGTACGGCACCGCTTCGGCTTCCAGGCCGAGCGTGTCGTGGACCCACGCCGTCTGGTAGGCCACCTCCACGTCGTGCGGGTGCTCTGCGGCAAGGAGGACGAGTAGCTCCCTGGCCTCCTCGCCTCGGCCTGCCTCTCGGAGCCGTACCGCCTCAGAGAGCCGTCGATCCCTGTCCTCACCCGGATGTGCGCTCAATTCCCCATCCCCTTCGTTGTGTTGCCCTCATCGGGCTTGCCCCCCTTTGCCCGCGCCGAAATCCTTCTCGAACGGAGACAAAGATGCCTGTCGTGTCCCGCTGGTCCCCGTTGCGGCCCTCAGCCGGCCAGTTCCTGTTCGAGCCATGTGCGGCCCCGCGCGCGAGCGGTGAGTCGTACGCCGCCCAGGCGCGGTGCGAGGTGCTCGGCCTCGGCCTGGACCGCGCGCTGCGCGTCCGCGCCGACGTCCTCGAGGAACCTGCAGACGATCTCTCCGCCGCAGTCCTGGGCCCAGCCTCCGACGACGCGGCCGTTCCACCACACGGACGGGCCGATGTTGCCGTTCCTGTCGAAGAGGCGCGGGCCGTGCTCTCCCAGGAACCAGCCGCGGTTCTGCCAGCCCATCGGTGTGGAGTCGAGTGCCGGCAACAGAGCGGCCCACGGCTCGGGGCGGGCGGTCTCCTCCAGGTCGTCGGGGAGCAGCAGCCCGGTCGTTCCGTCCAAATCGACTTCGACGGGGTGCAGTTGGGTCAGGGCCCGTGTCGTCTGCGTCTTGGTCCAGCCGGCCCACCACCGCAGATCGTCCGCCGTGGCCGGGCCGAACGTCCGCAGCCACTGCCGGGCGAGTTCCACCTCGGCCTCCTGGGTGTCCCAGTCGGCGAGGCCACCGGGAAACCAGTCGGCCAGCGGCGCCCAGCGGTACTGGTGAGAGGTCCACGTGCCCCGCGGACGCCCCCGCACCACGTGTCCCTCGGCGGCGAGCAGCAGAAGAAGGCGACTGGCCAGCTTCTGGCGGCCCTCGTAACTCTTGCCGCGCGACATGACCAGCTCGGTGCTCAGGCGAGGGTCGTCGCTCGCGATGTCCGCCGCGGTCGCCTCGCCCCGCTCCTTGAGGGCCCGCAGCGCCACTTCCTCGGCCTGCGCCAGCCACGCCGCCACTCCGGTCGCGTCGTCGGCGACCCCTGCTTCCGCGAGCATCTTCAGGAGGAGGCGGCGCTCCCGTGCGGCGACCGCCCGCGAGCAGGCCGCCTGCAGCACGGGAGCCACGTCCAGGGGCGAGACGAAGACGGTGCGGCGCATCCCCATGAACCGGATCAGCGACCGGTCCTCGTACAGGGCGCGCTCCACGTCCGCCACCCGGCCGTCGTGCATGCGGGCCCAGGCGCCGACGTACACCGACGACGGGTCGGTGCCGTGCAGGGCCAGCAGCGACCGGGCCACCTCGACGGGGTCGTCGGACCGGGTGTCCGTCGTCAGACGGTGGCGCAGGGCCAGGCGCGCCCGCCGTTCCGCCACGTCGATCCGTCGCACTGTGCCTCCCGTATGGATCTTCTGGTGCTCACGCGTCTGCTGTCGCTCAGGCACCTGTTGTCGCTCAGGCGCCTGTCGGACCGTCCATGTGGCGTTCCCCGTACGGCCGGAACAGCCCCTCCTGCACCACCGACACCAGAAGTCGGCCCTCGGTGTCGTAGATGCGACCACGGGCGAGGCCGCGGCCCCCCACGGCGATGGGGGACTCCTGGTCGTAGAGGAACCACTCGTCCGCGCGGAAGGGGCGGTGGAACCACATGGCGTGGTCGAGAGACGCCATGTCGAAGCCGCGGGGGCCCCAGAGCGGCTCGACCGGGATGCGGACGGCGTCGAGGAGCGTCATGTCACTGGCGTAGGTCAGCGCGCAGGTGTGCACGAGCGGATCGTCGCCCAGCGGGCCGACGGCGCGCATCCACACCGCGCTGCGCGGCTCGGCGTCCTTGACCTCCTCGGCGGTCCAGCGCAGCCGGTCCACATAGCGGATGTCGAAGGGCTGGCGCCGGGCCATGCGCTCCAACTGCTCGGGGAGCGCGCCGAGGTGCTCCTTGATCTCTTCGGCGACCGTCGGCAGCGACTCCGGGTCGGGAGCCGCGATGCGCGGCGGCAGCTGATGTTCGAACGCGCCCTGCTCGGGCTGATGGAAGGAGGCGGTGAGGTTGAAGATGGTGCGGCCCTGCTGGACGGCGGTGACGCGGCGCGTGGTGAAGGAGCGCCCGTCCCTGACCCGTTCGACCTGGTACACGATGGGCACCCCGGGCCGGCCCGGGCGCAGGAAGTACGCGTGCAGCGAGTGCACCGGGCGGTCGCCCTCGGTGGTGCGCCCCGCCGCAACCAGCGCTTGCCCGGCGACCTGCCCGCCGAACACCCGCTGCAGGGACTCCTGCGGGCTGCGGCCCCGGAAGATGTTGACCTCGATCTGCTCCAGGTCCAGCAGATCGACCAGCCGGTCGGCGGGATTGTTCATGACAGTTCCTCGACTCCTGTCCGGGACACGCGGATCCTCGGGACGCTCAGAGCTGGCCGACGTCCGTGACCCGGACGACGGCGCGGCCCTCCTCGTCGGAGGCCGCGAGATCGACCTCCGCGCTGATGCCCCAGTCATGGTCGCCGTTCGGGTCGGCGAACGTCTGGCGGACGCGCCACAGACCGTGCTCAGGATCCTCCTCGATGAGCAACAGCTTGGGGCCGCGCGCGTCGGGACCGGTGCCAAGATCTTCGTACTCGTCCCAGTACTTGTCCATGGCCTCGCCCCACGCGTCCGCGTCCCAGCCGGACTCGGCGTCGAGTTCGCCCAGCTCCTCGACGTGGTCGAGGGCGGCCAGCTCGACCCGGCGGAAGAGGGCGTTGCGCACCAGGACACGGAAGGCGCGGGCGTTGGCCGTGACCGGCTTGACCTGGTCGGCCTTCTCCTGGGCCTCCTCCGCCGTCATGACCTCGGGGTTGGCCAGCTGCTCCCACTCGTCGAGGAGGCTGGAGTCCACCTGACGGACCATCTCGCCGAGCCAGGCGATCAGGTCCTCGAGGTCCTCGGACTTCAGGTCGTCCGGGATGGTGTGCTCCAGGGCCTTGTACGCGCTCGCGAGGTAGCGCAGCACGATGCCCTCGGTGCGGGCGAGTTCGTAGAAGGACGTGAACTCGGTGAACGACAGCGCCCGTTCGTACATGTCGCGGATGACGGACTTCGGGGACAGCGGGTGGTCGCCGACCCACGGGTGGCTGGTGCGGTACGTGTTGTACGCGTGGAAGAGGAGCTCCTCCAGCGGCTTGGGGTACGTGATGTCCTGGAGCCGCTCCATCCGGTCCTCGTACTCGACCCCGTCGGCCTTCATCAGGGCCACGGCCTCGCCGCGCGCCTTGTTCTGCTGGGCGGCGAGGATCTGGCGCGGGTCGTCGAGGGTGGACTCGACGACGGACACCATGTCGAGGGCGTACGAGGGCGACTCGGGGTCGAGCACCTCGAAGGCGGCGAGGGCGAAGGTCGACAGTGGCTGGTTGAGGGCGAAGTCCTGCTGCAGGTCGACCGTCAGGCGCACGATGCGGCCCGTGGCGTCCGGCTCGTCGAGCTTCTCCACGACGCCGCCGTCGAGCAGGGAGCGGTAGATCGCGATGGCCCGGCGGATGTGCCGCAGCTGCTGCTTGCGCGGCTCGTGGTTGTCCTCCAGGAGACGGCGCATCGCCTCGAAGGCATTGCCCGGGCGGGCGATCACGGACAGCAGCATGGTGTGCGTGACGCGGAAGCGGGAGGTCAGCGGCTCGGGCTCGGAGGCGATGAGCTTCTCGAAGGTCGTCTCGCTCCAGGCGACGAAGCCCTCGGGAGCCTTCTTGCGGACCACCTTGCGGCGCTTCTTCGCGTCGTCGCCGGCCTTGGCGAGCGCCTTCTCGTTCTCGATCACGTGCTCGGGCGCCTGCGCGACCACGAAGCCCGCCGTGTCGAAGCCCGCGCGCCCCGCGCGCCCGGCGATCTGGTGGAACTCCCGCGCGCGCAGGGTGCGGACGCGGTTGCCGTCGTACTTGGTGAGGGCGGTGAACAGCACCGTGCGGATCGGGACGTTGACGCCGACGCCCAGGGTGTCCGTGCCGCAGATGACCTTGAGGAGGCCGGCCTGCGCGAGCTTCTCCACCAGGCGTCGGTACTTGGGCAGCATGCCGGCGTGGTGGACGCCGATGCCGTGGCGCACGTAGCGCGAGAGGTTGCGGCCGAACTTGGTGGTGAAGCGGAAGTTGCCGATCAGGTCGGCGATCTTGTCCTTCTCCTCGCGCGTGCACATGTTGATGCTCATCAACGACTGCGCCCGCTCGACGGCCTGGGCCTGGGTGAAGTGCACGATGTACACCGGCGCCTGCTTGGTCTCCAGGAGCTCGGTGAGCGTCTCGGTGATGGGCGTCAGGCGGTACTCGTACGACAGCGGCACCGGCCGCGTCGCGGAGCGCACGACCGAGGTGGGGCGGCCCGTGCGGCGCGTCAGGTCCTTCTCGAACATGCTGACGTCGCCGAGCGTCGCCGACATGAGGATGAACTGCGCCTGGGGCAGTTCGAGCAGCGGGATCTGCCAGGCCCAGCCGCGGTCCGGCTCGGCGTAGAAGTGGAACTCGTCCATCACGACCTGGCCGATGTCGGCGTCCTTGCCGTCCCGCAGCGCGATCGAGGCGAGGACCTCGGCCGTGCAGCAGATGACGGGGGCGTCGGCGTTCACCGACGCGTCGCCGGTCAGCATGCCGACGTTCTCGGTGCCGAAGAGCTTGCACAGGTCGAAGAACTTCTCCGACACCAGCGCCTTGATGGGCGCCGTGTAGAAGGTGACCTTGTCCTGGGCGAGCGCGGTGAAGTGCGCACCCGCCGCGACCAGGCTCTTGCCGGAGCCGGTCGGCGTGGACAAGATCACGTTTGCCCCGGAGACCACCTCGATCAGCGCCTCCTCCTGGGCCGGGTAGAGAGTGATGCCCTGGTCCTCGGCCCACGACGAGAAGGCTTCGAAGAGGGCATCGGGGTCGGCGTCCGGCGGCAGCTGATCAATAAGGGTCACACCCCCATCTTGCCTTCCTTCTCACCCGATCAGGGAACCGGAGGTTCTTACGAAGATCACGAACGCTACGCTGTGTCGCCAACGGGGCGTCAGAACAATGGAAATGGGGCGGGCAACAGCAATGATGGGACCGGCACACTCACTCTCGGGGGCGGCGGCCTGGCTCGGAGTCGGTGCGGCCGCGGCGGCCGCGGGGCACACGATGCCCTGGCCGGTCCTCCTCGTAGGGGCGCTGATCTGCGCCGGAGCGGCCCTCGCGCCCGACCTCGACCACAAGTCGGCGACCATCTCGCGCGCCTTCGGCCCGCTCTCGCGGGGCCTGTGCGAGATCGTCGACAAGCTCTCCTACGCGGTCTACAAGGCGACCCGCAAGCAGGGGGACCCGCGCCGTTCCGGCGGTCACCGCACGCTCACGCACACCTGGCTCTGGGCGGTGCTGATAGGAGCGGGCACCTCGGCGCTCGCGATCTTCGGTGGGCGCTGGGCCGTGCTCGCGATCCTCTTCGTCCACATGGTGCTCGCCATCGAAGGCCTGCTGTGGCGGGCCGCCCGCGGGTCGAGCAGCGACGTGCTGGTGTGGCTGCTCGCCGCGACGAGCGCCTGGATCCTGGCGGGTGTCCTGGACAAGCCGGGCAACGGCTCGGACTGGCTGTTCACCGCGCCCGGTCAGGAGTACCTGTGGCTGGGGCTGCCGATCGTGCTCGGCGCGCTGGTGCACGACTTCGGGGACGCCCTCACCGTCTCCGGGTGCCCGATCCTGTGGCCCATCCCCATCGGCCGCAAGCGCTGGTATCCGATCGGGCCGCCGAAGGCGCTGCGGTTCCGGGCCGGCAGCTGGATCGAGCTCAAGGTGCTGATGCCGGTGTTCATGCTGCTCGGGGGAGTGGGCGGCGCGGCCGCGCTCAACTTCATCTGAGGGCCGGACTCCGCCGGTGCGCCCGCCCTTGCCCACGGGGCGGGCAGGCCCTCACCGAGCCGCACACCGGAGGCCACCGTCCTGGACCCGACCACGGCTTGTCACACAGAGTGCAACTGGTCACACGGAGTGTGCCCTGGTCGTCGTGGTGGAGGACGGCGGACGGGCTCATGCCACGCGTGGGCCGTCCAGGCGTCCCAGGCACTCCTGGTGCTCTTGGTGCTCCTGGTCCGGCGCCCACTGAGCCCGGCCGGGCGCCGGTGTCCCGGGCACCCGGCCGGCAAGGCTGCGGCCGTCCATCCCTACCCGTGCCAGGACCGCCACAGCGCCGCGTACGCGCCGTTCGCCGCCACCAGTTGGTCGTGGCTGCCCAGCTCGCTGATCCGGCCGCTCTCGACCACCGCGATGACGTCCGCGTCGTGCGCGGTGTGCAGCCGGTGGGCGATCGCCACCACCGTGCGGCCGTCGAGGACGCGGGCGAGCGAGCGCTCCAGGTGCCGTGCCGCGCGCGGATCGAGGAGCGACGTCGCCTCGTCCAGGACCAGCGTGTGCGGGTCGGCGAGGACCAGGCGCGCCAGGGCGATCTGCTGGGCCTGGGCGGGCGTGAGCGCGAAGCCGCCCGAGCCGACCTCGGTGTCCAGGCCCTCGTCGAGAGCGCGTGCCCAGTCGGCCGCGTCGACCGCGCCGAGCGCCGCCCACAGTTCGGCGTCCTGCGCCCCGGTCCTCGCCAGGAGGAGGTTGTCGCGCAGGGAACCCACGAAGACGTGGTGCTCCTGGTTGACGAGGGCCACATGGGCGCGCACCTCCTCCGCCGGCATGGCCGACAGCTCCGCGTCGCCCAGGGTCACTCGGCCGGTGCGCGGTCCGTAGATCCCGGCGAGCAGCCTGCCCAGAGTCGACTTGCCCGCGCCGGACGGGCCGACGAGGGCGACGCGCGAGCCGGGCTCGACGGCGAGGGACACCTCGCGGAGCACGTCGACGCCCGGGCGGTAACCGAAGTGCACGTCGTCGGCGAGCACATGGCGTCCGTCCGGAGTCACCGAGGCGTCACCCGAGTCAGGCTCGATGTCGCGGACGCCGACGAGGCGGGCCAACGACACCTGGGCGACCTGCAGCTCGTCGTACCAGCGCAGGATGATCCCCAGCGGGTCGACGAGCATCTGCGCGATGAGGACGCCCGCGGTCAGCTGACCCACGTCGATCCAGCCCTGGAGGACGAAGACACCGCCGATCATCAGCGTCGAACAGAGCACGATCGTGTGGGTGAAGGTGATCACCGGGAAGAGGACCGACCGCAGAAAGAGGGTGTAGCGCTCCCAGGCGGTCCACTCCTTGATGCGGCGCTCCGACAGCTCGATGCGGCGCTCGCCGAGGCGGTGGGCCTCCACGGTCCGCCCCGCGTCCACGGTCTCGGCGAGGGCGGCGGCCACGGCGGCGTACCCGGCGGCCTCCGAACGGTAGGCGGCGGGCGCCCGCTTGAAGTACCACCGGCAGCCCACGACGAGCAGCGGCACCGCGACGAGCACCGCGGGCGCCAGCGGCGGCGCGGTCACGACGAGCCCGCCGAGCAGCAGCGCCACCCACACCACGCCGATGGCGAGCTGCGGCACCGCCTCGCGCATGGCGTTGGCGAGGCGGTCGATGTCCGTGGTGATCCGCGAGAGCAGATCACCGGTGCCGGCCCGCTCCAGGACACCGGGCGGCAGTCCTACGGAGCGCACGAGGAAGTCCTCGCGCAGATCCGCCAGCATCCGTTCGCCGAGCATCGCGCCGCGCAGCCGCACTTCACGTACGAAGAGGGCCTGGACGAGGAGCGCGACCGCGAACAGGCCGATGGTGGGTTCCAGATGGAGGTCGCCCGCGCCGTCCGAAACCTTCTCGACCAGGTCGCCGAGCAGATAGGGACCGACCATCGAGGCGACCACCGCGACGGTGTTCACGCCGATCAGCAGCAGAAAGGCACCCCGGTGGCGCTGGAACAGCTCGCGCACATAGGTACGTACGGTCGCTGCCGAGCCGATGGGCAGGGTCTCCGCCGTGGTGGGGGCCGCCGGGTCGTACTCCGGTGGCGCCAGGCCGATCATGCCGTCTCCTCGATGTCGAAGTCCGTGTCGAAGTCCGTGTCGAAGGTGGTGTCGAAGTCCGTGCCGCGGTCCCTCTTGGCTTCCGCGGCGACCAGCTCCGCCTCGGTCTCACGGGTCACGACCGCGCGGTACCGCGGTTCGGTGTGGACCAGTTCGCGGTGGGCGCCCACCGCGGCGACCTCGCCGTCGGCCAGGAAGACGACGCGTTCGGCGCGGTCCAGGAGCAGCGGCGAGGAGGTGAGGACCACCGTGGTGCGGCCCATGCGCAGCCGCCGGATGCCGTCGGCGACACGGGCCTCGGTGTGCGAGTCGACGGCGGACGTCGGCTCGTCGAGCACCAGGGCCTCGGGGTCGGTGACCAACGACCGGGCCAGGGCGAGGCGTTGGCGCTGTCCTCCGGAGAGGGAGCGGCCGCGTTCGGTGAGGTGGGCGGCCATCGGGTCGTCGTCCACCGACGTCTGCGCCAGCGCGTCCAGGACGTCCGCGCACTGCGCCGCTTCCAGTGCCTCCTCGGCGCTGACGGCTCCCGACGCGGGTACGTCGAGGAGCGCGCGCAGCGTTCCCGAGAGCAGGATCGGGTCCTTGTCCTGGACCAGGACGGCGGTGCGGGCGGTGGACAGCGGCAGATCGTCGAGCGGTACGTCCCCGAGACGCACGGACGGCAGCTCCGCGGCCTCCTCGAACGCCGGGTGTCCGCCGAGTCGTTCGGCGAGGCGGCCGGCCTCGTCCGGGTCGCCGCACACCACCGCGGTGAGCCGCCCGGACGGGGCGAGCAGCCCGGTCGCAGGGTCGTACAGGTCACCGGCCGGCACGCCGGGAACGACGCCCGCGCCGGACGCCGCGCCCGCGCCGGATGCCGCGCCCACGTCGGACGCCGCGCCCACGTCGGACGCCGCGCCCGCGTCCGAAGCCGCGCCCGCCGCCCGCGGCCCCGTCCCGGACCCCGCCCCCTCCACTGCCCGCTCCAACGACAGCACCCGAGCGGCCCGCTTCGCGGAAGGCCGGGAGAAGGAGTACGCCATGGCGATCTCCTCGAAGTGCCGCAGCGGATAGTTGAGCATCATGACGGCGCTGTAGACGGTGACGAGTTCGCCCACCGTGATGCGGCCCTCGCGGGCGAGGTACACGCCGTGCCAGACGACCGCGATCAGCAGCAGCCCCGGCATCAGGACCTGGATCGCCGAGATCGCCGCCCACATCCGGGCGCTGCGCACCGCGGCCGTGCGGACCTCCTGCGAGGCGCGGCGGTAGCGGTCGAGGAAGAGCTCCTCGCCTCCGATGCCGCGCAGCACGCGCAGTCCGGCGACGGTGTCCGACGCCAGTTCGGTGGCGCGCCCCGCCTTCTCGCGCTGGAAGTCGGCCCGGCGCGTGGCGCGGGGCAGCAGCGGGATCACGGCGAGGGCGAGCACAGGGATGCCCACGGCGACGACGACGCCGAGCGCGGGCTGGTACACGACGAGGCCGACGCAGACCAGCACGACCGTGAGGGCGGCCGCCGCGAACCGCGACAGCGCCTCCACGAACCAGCCGATCTTCTCGACGTCGCCCGTGGAGACCGCGACGACCTCACCGGCGGCGACGCGTCGGGTCAGTGCGGAGCCCAGCAGCGCGGTCCTGCGGGCAAGGAGCTGCTGGACGCGGGCCGCCGCCGTGATCCAGTTGGTGACGGCGGTGCGGTGCAGCATCGTGTCGCCCACCGCGGTGGCGACCCCGAGGAGGCCGATCAGCGCACCCGCGAGGGCGAGCCGCTCTCCGGAGCCGTCGAGCACGGCCTCGACGGCGATGCCGACCATGTAGGGCAGGCCCGCGATGGAGGTGAAGTGCAGCAGGCCCCAGGCAAGGGACTTGAGCTGCCCGCCGAGCTGGTTGCGGCCCAGCCACAGCAGGAAGCGCGGCCCCGACCGGGCATCCGGCACGCCGGGGTCGGTATACGGAAGATCGCGAATCTGCATGACGTCCCAGAACTCGGTGCGGCGGTCGTCTGCCCCGGCGAAGCGAACGGGGAGCGGACGGCGGTAACAAACCGTGAAAGGTTCGCCTCGCAGGGTGGTCCGAAGCAAACGGTTTTCCGCCCCGGGGTAAAGAATCGGTCCCCTTCCTCCCGTGAGCCGCCGGCCCGGCCAGGGGTGTCGCGACCGGGTGCGACCATGGACCGATGCGAATAGCCGGTGCGGTGCGAGCGGTGGTCGCGGCAGCGGCCTGCGGTGTCCTTGCGACGTCTGTGACGTCCTGCGCGGGCGGGAGCGACGACGCGTCGAAGCAGGAGAACCGCGGCGCGGGGCACGGCAAGAGCGCGGAGGGCGGGGCCGACGCGCGAGCGGCCGACCTCAAGCGCATCCCCGACGTCGGCGACCGTCTGCAGTCCAAGATCCCCAAGAACTCGCGCCAGGTCGTGGCGGTGTACGGCGACGGCGTGAACTGGGCGAAGTCGACCGTCGTCCTGTACACGAAGTCGGGGAGCTCGGACGACACCTGGGAGGAGGTCCGCAGCTGGCCGGGGCACAACGGCAAGAAGGGCTGGACCACCGACCACCACGAGGACGACAAGCGCAGCCCGGTCGGCGTGTTCACGCTCACGGACGCGGGAGGCGTCCTCGCGGATCCGGGCGCCAAGTTGCCGTACACGCAGTCGTCGTCCATGCAGGCCCCGCACTACTGGCCCAAGACGCACTGGCACGACTTCGACTACGTCATCGCGATCGACTACAACCGCGCCAAGGGCACCCCGCCGAACGACCCGACGCGGCCGCAGGGTCAGTCCAAGGGCGGCAGCATCTGGCTGCACATGGACCACGGCAGCGGCACGTCGGGCTGTGTGAGTCTGTCCAAGTCGGGCATGGAGTACCTCCTTCGTACGCTCGATCCGAAGCAGCACCCGGTCGTGGTGATGGGGGACAGGATGAACCTCAAGGCGTGAGCGCCCCCTTGAGGGGTGTCCCCGAGCCGCGGGCGGTGCCATCGCGGTCATCGCCGGACGTCGCCATTGCGGTGATCGCCAACTGCCCATAGAAATCCCCCATGAGAAGACGCGTCATGTCCATGCTCGCCGGGGCCACGCTTGCGGCGAGCACCCTCCTCGGTGCGGGTCCGGCCGCGGCCGACACGCCCCCTCCGGAGTTCGGCACCGACTGGCACGACCCGGTCACCGCCGCGCCCCCGATCCCGAAGCCGCACACCAAGTCCTGCGAAGTGACCGTCGCCGAGGCGCAGTTCAAGGACTTCACGCCCTACAAGGGCGACTACACGCCGCCCGGCGCATGCGGCCGAGGCCGCTGGGGCAAGGTGGTCCTGCGCCTCGACGGAAAGGTGAAGGGCAGGCAGTACGACCGGCTCGGCTACCTCCGTATAGGGGGCGTAGAAGTCTTCCGTACGTCCACTCCGGAGCCGTCGGAGGACGGCATCGCCTGGTCCGTGGAGAAGGACGTCACCCGCTACAGCGAGACGCTGAGCCGCGACCAGCGGGTCGAGATGCTCATCGGGAACGTCGTCAACGACACCTACACCGGGATCATCGACGTCAAGGCCACGCTGACGTTCTACGAGCCGGAGAAGCGGGAGGAGCCGAAGGGGCCGCCGCGGCCGAACACGACTCCCGACCGCGTCATCCCCCTCGGCGACGGCACCGCCGGAACCACCCTCACCACACCCCGTAACAGCGAACGGATCGTCGCCGAGGTCTACGCCACCGGTTCCGGCGGCGGCTGCGAGGAGTACTGGTACCTGACGGTGCCCGATGCCGCGCCCTACTCCTGCAAGGCGGACCAGGGCCCCTACCGCGAGGTGCAGGTCAAGGTCGACGGCAAGACGGCGGGCATCGCCGCGCCGTTCCCGACGGTGTGGACCGGCGGCTGGTCCAACCCCTTCCTCTGGTACGTGATTCCGGGGCCCCGCGCCTTCGACATCAAACCCATCGAGTACGACCTGACGCCGTTCGCGGGCATGCTCAACGACGGCCGCCCGCACCAGGTGGAGGTCTCCGTCGTCGGCGTACCGAAGGCGCAGACGGGCTGGAGCACCCCGGTGAACGTCCTGGTCTGGCAGGACGAGAAGAGCGACCACGTCACGGGCAGGCTCACCCGCCACGAGGAGGGCGACCTCGCCAACGAGGCCACGTACACGCCCGGTTCGCCCACGGCCGAGCACCGCCTCGACACCGAGGGCGGCCACAGGCTCAGCGTCTCCGGCTATGTGAACACCTCCCACGGGCGCGTCACGACGACCGTCGACCGCACCCTCGCGAACACCTCCGTCCACCGCTGGACCGAGGGCGAGGCGTCGGACGCGCTCAAGGCGACCTGGACCGACCGCGAGACGGTCACCACGGGCGGCCGGTCGGTGCGCACCGACCGGACGTACACGATGGACGGCACCACCACCCTCGGGGACGGCGACCGGCTGCGCACCGAGATCTCCCTGGGCGACCGCGCCGAGAGCGTCACCAGGCACGGCGGTCGGCGCACCAACTGGTCGGTGCTCGACGACCGTTACGACGGCGACGCGACGTACACGGTGAACGTCCCGCGCGACCAGCGGCACGCCGTCGGCACCTCGCGCGAGCGCTACCGGCTGATCGGCGACGCGAGCTGCCACGACCGCACGCTGGCCACGGTCCAGGGAGCCCTGACGGAGGACAGGCAGCGGTGCTGACCGCACGCTGCTGACCGCAAGTCCCCGCCCGCAAGCCGCTGTCCGCGAGAGGCTTGCGGGCGCCCGCTCTTGGAGCAAGATCCAAGATTTACGCCGATGCGGGCCCCGCGCGGGCTCGGCCGTCCAACGGCGTGGACCGCGTCGTGGACGCGATGCGCGTCGCCACGAACCTGCTCGGCAACCGCGTGGCCGTCTTCGTGGTCTCCCGCGCGAAGGAGCCCGGCGGTGCCGAGGTGAGCACCGCCGGGCTCAAGTCCCGTGCCCCGGCTACTCCTTGGGCTTCTGCGAGTCCACTCCCGGACGTGCCTTCTGCCACAGTCCGCGAGTGAAGTCCGGGATCGCCTGAGGCGCGCCCTTCGCCTTGATGGACAGATGGCTCAGCGGCACGGGTGCCGTCCACGTCGCCGCGTCGTACACGTCGAAGTCGGGGACGAGGCCGAGCTGCATGGTCTGCATCAGGCGGAAGATCATGATGTAGTCCATGCCGCCGTGCCCGCCCGGCGGGTTGGAGTGCTCCTTCCACAGCCAGTGGTCGAACTCGGCGGCGTACTTGCCGAAGTCGCCCCACTCGTCGTTCGTGTGGTCCGGCTCGATGTAGATGCGCTCGGGGTAGTCCTCGAAGACGCCCCGCGTGCCGCCGAGGCTGTTGATGCGGCTGTAGGGGTGGGGCGTGGAGACGTCGTGTTCGAGGCGGATGACCCGCCCCTTCGCCGTCTGGACGAGGCTGATCGTGCGGTCGCTCTCGATGTACGTCTCCTTCCAGCTCGGGTCGCCCGGCGGCATGTGCTCCTTGCGGTACTCGGCGAGGCCGAGGGCGGGGGTGCCGAAGCTGGAGATGTGCGTGACGCGGTCGCCGCGGTTGACGTCCATGTAGTTGGCCGTCGGGCCGAAGCCGTGGTTGGGGTAGAGGTCGCCGCGCAGCCGGGTGTGCCACAGGCGGCGCCACGGGCCCTCGTAGTAGTCGGGGTCGAACATCAGGCCGCGCAGATCGTGGTTGTAGGCACCGGCCGCGTGCAGCAGGTCGCCGAACTTGCCCGCGTGCGCCATCCGCAGCACGCGCATCTCGTTCTTGCCGTAGCAGCAGTTCTCCAGCTGCATGCAGTGTCTGCGGGTCCGCTCCGACAGGTCGACCAGTTCCCACAGCTCGTCCAGGCGCATCGCGATCGGACACTCCACACCGACGTGCTTGCCGTTCAGCATCGCCGACTTGGCCATCTCGAAGTGGAAGCCCCACGGCGTCGCCACGTACACGAAGTCGAGGTCGCCGCGCTTGCACAGGTTCTCGTAGTCGTGCTCGCCCTTGGTGTAGGTCGCCGGGGCCGGCTGGCCCGCGGCCGTGACCTTCTTCGCGGCGGCCGCGGTCTTCTCCTTGACCGGGTCGCAGAGCGCGACGACGCGCACGCCGGGTATCGCGAGGAACAGGTCGATCATGGAGCCGCCGCGGTTGCCGAGCCCGATGATCCCGACGCGCACCGTGGAGCGCCGGTCGAACGGTACGCCGATCATGGTGGCGCCCTTGCGGGCGGGCGCGGCGTCGGCTGCCGCCGCGGCGGTCTCCGGGGCGTCCGCCTGGGCGGCCCCGGCCGTGAAGGCGCCGAGGCCGAGCCCCGCGCCCGCGAGACCTGCCGTGCGGAGCACCGCACGCCGTGAGTGGCCGTCGGCGGTGGTGTCGGTCGTTTCGTCCGGGAGCGGTGTCGCGTTCTCGTCGTGCATCGGACCTCCGTCGTCGTGGTCTCTACCACTGGGCGGAAGTCACCTTGATGGCGGTGCGGACGACACGCAAGAGGCTGTAGTGATCGGAGAGTTGGACTTATCGCGCGGGGACGGGATCGCGCGTCGACGAGTGGGCGCCCCCCCCCGGCGCCGACTTCATCAGGGACGGGTCGCGCGCTCCAGCTCAAGCAGCACGGAGTAGTAGCCGCGACCCGTCGCGTGGTCCATGCCGACCTCGCACATGCGGTTCGCCGACAGGTGCGCGTCGAAGGGGCGGGCGGCGACCTCCGCCGCCTCCTTCGCGGTGGCCGACTCCGTGAGTTCCTTGTGGAGCATGCCGCGGTCGCCCGCGAAGGCGCAGCACCCGGCGTCGTCCGGGACGACCACCTCGTCCGCGCACGCCTCGGCCACCGCGCGCAACTGCGCCTCGTCGCCGAGGTGGCGCATGGAGCAGGTGGGGTGCAGCACGGCTGAGCCGACCGTGCGGCGCACGGTGAGGTGGGGGAGCAGTTCGTCGGCGGCCCAGACGATCGAGTCGACGATCGTCAGTTCCCGGTGCAACGCGCGGTTGTCGTCGGTCAGATAGGGCACCACCTCGTGCGCGATGCCGAGCGTGCACGACGAGGCGTCGACGACCAGCGGCAGGCGGCCGCCCGCGGTCCAGCCCCAGGCCGCCTCGACGATGCGGTTGGCCATGACCCTGTTGCCCGCGTCGTACCCCTTGGAGTGCCAGATCGTCGCGCAGCACGTCCCCGCGACGTCGTCCGGAATCCACACCGGCTTGCCCGCGCGCATGGAGACGGCGACGACGGCCTCGGCCAGGGAGCGGTCGCCGGGCCCGCCGAAGATGCGGTTGACGCACGCCGGGTAGTAGACGGCCGACGCGCCCACGCGCGCGGTGCGCGGCAGTCCGCGCGCCGCGGCCCCGGGGATCTGCGGCAGCCACTCCGGTACGAGGTCGGGGCGCACGGCCTTGCGGGCGGTGCGGGTCACCGCGGTGAGCAGGCGGTCGCCGATCCTGTCGGCGGCGGCCACCGCGAGCCGCACGGACGCCTCGACGGCCTTGAAGTTCTTGGCCGTGAGGGCGGCGATCCGCTCCTCGCGCGGCGAGTGACGGGCGTGCCGGAGGTCCTTCATCAGGGCGCCGGTGTCGATGCCGACCGGGCAGGCGAGCTTGCACGTCGAGTCGCCCGCGCAGGTGTCCACGGCGTCGTAGCCGTACGCCTCGACGAGGCCGTCCTCGACGGGGGAGCCCGCGGGCTGGCGCATCATCTCGCGGCGCAGCACGATGCGTTGGCGCGGGGTCGTGGTCAAGTCCTCGCTGGGGCAGGTCGGTTCGCAGAAGCCGCACTCGATGCACGGGTCGGCGATCGGCTCCACCGTGGGGATGGTCTTCAGGCCGCGCAGATGGGCCTTGGGGTCGCGGTCGAGGACGATGCGGGGCGCGAGGACCCCGTCGGGGTCGATGACCTGCTTCGTGCGCCACATCAACTCGGTTGCCTGCGGCCCCCATTCGAGCTCCAGGAAGGGCGCGATGTTGCGGCCCGTGGCGTGCTCGGCCTTGAGGGAGCCGTCGAAGCGCTCCACGGTCAGGCGGCAGAAGTCGTCCATGAAGGCGGCGTAACGCTCCACGTCGGCGGGGACCGCCGCGTCGAAGGCGAGCAGGAAGTGCAGGTTGCCGTGGGCCGCGTGGCCCGCGACGGCGGCGTCGAAGCCGTGCCGCGTCTGCAGGTCGAGCAGGGCCTCGCAGGCCTCGGAGAGCTTTCCCGGGGGCACCGCGAAGTCCTCGGTGATCAGGGTCGTGCCCGAGGGGCGGGAGCCGCCGACGGCGGTGACGAAGGCCTTGCGCGCCTTCCAGTAGCCGCCGATCGTCTTCGCGTCGCGTGTGAACGTGTTGGTCACCGAGGCGACGGGGGCGACCAGTTCGAGCCCTTCGAGGGCCTTGACCGCGGCCGCTTCGTACGCCTCCTGCGTGGCCTCGTCCGGGGCGCGGAACTCCACGAGGAGCGCGGCCGTCGCCTTCGGGAGCCCGGCCCAGTCGGCGGGCACCCCCTGGACGCTGACCGAGGCACGCAGCGTGTTGCCGTCCATCAGCTCGACGGCGAGCGCGCCCGCCGCGTTGAACACCGGAACGGCCGCGGCGGCCGCGGGCAGCGAGGGGAAGAAGAGCAGGGCGGTACTGGTGTGCCGGTCCAGCGGCAGGGTGTCGAAGACGACTTCGGAGATGAAGCCGAAGGTGCCCTCGGAGCCGACCATGAGGCCGCGCAGGATCTCCACGGGGGTCGTCCCGTCGAGGAAGGCGTCCAGGCGGTAGCCGTTGGTGTTCTTGATCTGGTACTTGGCGCGGATGCGGGCGACCAGCTCGGGGTCCGCCTCGATCTCCCGCTTGATGGCGAGCAGACCCTGGCACAGGGCGGGTTCGGCGTGCGCGAGCCGGTCGTCCGCGTCCGGCTCGGCCGTGTCGACGACCGTCCCCGAGGGCAGGACGAAGGTCAGCGAGGCGACGGTGCGGTAGGAGTTGCGGGTGGTGCCCGCGGTCATGCCGGAGGCGTTGTTCGCGACGACCCCGCCGATGGTGCAGGCGATGGCGCTCGCCGGGTCGGGGCCGAGCACCCGGCCGTGGCGGGAGAGCGTGGCGTTGGCGCGCAGTACCGTCGTCCCGGGGCCGATGCGGGCCCGCTCGCCGTCCCCGAGCACCTCGATGCCCGACCAGTGCTTGCGTACGTCCACGAGGATGTCCTCGCCCTGGGCCTGGCCGTTCAGGGACGTCCCCGCCGCGCGGAAGACGACCTCGCGGCCCTTGCCGTGCGCGTACGACAGGACGGTCGAGACGTCGTCGATGTCCTCGGCGACGACCACGACCTGCGGCACGAAGCGGTAGGGGCTCGCGTCGGAGGCGTACCGCACCAGGTCGGAGACCTTTGTCAGGACCTTGTCCGCGCTCAGGAGCGCGGTCAGCTCGCAGCGCAGGGGCTCCGGGGTGCCCGAGGCCTGCCCGTCGGGCACGCGGTCGGGCGAAGGGCCCCGCGCGGGCGACGTGGGGCGCAGGGCGTCCGGATCGGGCTCAAGGAGCGGCATGGGCTCTCCCTCGGCGGTGTCAGCAGCGGCCGTCCGGGTCGTCGAGCAGGGCGGACAGCAGACCGCCGAGCACCTCGCGCTGTTCGGCGGTCAGTGGAGCCAGGATGTCCTCTGCGGCGGCCCGGCGCGCGCTGCGCAGCTTCTTCAGGGCGTCCTGCCCCGCATCCGTCAGTTCGATCCGGATGACGCGGCGATTGCTCGGATCCGGCACGCGGCGCACCAGGCCGCCCGACTCCAGGCCGTCGACCAGGCTCGTGACGGCGCGCGGAACCACTTCCAGGCGCTGGGCGAGGTCGGCCATGCGCGGAGGCGCGTCGTAGTGCGCGAGGGTGCGCAGCAGACGGGACTGGGCAGGGGTGACTCCCACCGGCTCCAGATGGCGCTTCTGGATGCGGTGCAGCCTGCGGGTGAGCCGCAGCAGCTGTTCGGCGAGGGGGCCGTCGGTGTCCGGGGCGCTCATGAGTCGGTGTCCGGGGTGCTCATGACGGGAAGATTATCAGGACCTTGTGCATTGTGAGTATAGGTAACAGTGAGCTATGCTCCCTGAAGTTTTTCATCGTTCACCGATGTCCGTCCCCTGACCCCCGCACCCCGTAGGAGCCCATGCGTCACGACGAACCGACCTGGACGCCGCCGCCCCAGGCCCCCGGCCAGGAGCCGCCGCGCCAGATGCGCCGCATCCTTCGCCTCTTCCGTCCCTACCGAGGCCGCCTCGCGATCGTGGGCCTGCTGGTCTGCGCCGCCTCCCTCGTCTCGGTCACCACGCCCTTCCTCCTCAAGGAGATCCTCGACACCGCCCTGCCCGAAGGCCGCACGGGCCTGCTGAGCCTGCTCGCGCTCGGCATGATCCTCGGCGCGGTCGTCACGAGCGTCTTCGGCGTCCTGCAGACGCTGATCAGCACCTCCGTGGGGCAGCGGGTCATGCACGACCTGCGCACCGCCGTCTACGGCCGGCTGCAGAGCATGTCCCTGGCCTTCTTCACCCGGACCCGCACGGGTGAGGTCCAGTCCCGCATCGCCAACGACATCGGCGGCATGCAGGCGACCGTCACCTCCACCGCCACCTCCCTCGTCTCCAACCTCACGAGCGTGATCGCGACGGTCGTCGCCATGCTCGCCCTGGACTGGCGCCTGACCGTCGTCTCGCTGCTCCTGCTGCCGGTGTTCGTGTGGATCAGCCGCCGCGTGGGCCGCGAGCGCAAGAAGATCGCCACGCAGCGCCAGAAGCAGATGGCCGCCATGGCCGCGACCGTCACCGAGTCGCTCTCGGTCAGCGGCATCGTCCTCGGGCGCACGATGGGCCGCGCCGACTCCCTCACCCGGTCCTTCGCCGACGAGTCCGAGCGCCTCGTCGACCTGGAGGTCCGCTCGAACATGGCGGGGCGCTGGCGCATGGCGGTCATCACGGTCGTCATGGCCGCCATGCCCGCCGTCATCTACTGGGCCGCGGGCATCGCCTTCCAGGCGGGCGGCCCCACCGTCTCGATCGGCACGCTCGTCGCCTTCGTCTCGCTCCAGCAGGGCCTGTTCCGGCCGACCGTGAGCCTGCTCTCCACCGGCGTGCAGATCCAGACCTCGCTCGCGCTCTTCCAGCGCATCTTCGAGTACCTCGACCTGCCCGTCGACATCACCGAGCCCGAGAGGCCGGTGCGCCTGGACAAGGTCAAGGGCGAAGTCCGCTTCGAGGGCGTCGAGTTCCGCTACGACGAGAAGTCCGGGCCCACGCTCCAGGGCATCGACCTCGCGATACCCGCCGGCGGCAGCCTCGCGGTGGTCGGCCCCACGGGATCCGGCAAGTCGACCCTCAGCCACCTGGTGCCCCGGCTCTACGACGTCACCGGCGGCCGCGTCACCCTCGACGGCGTCGACGTGCGCGACCTCGACTTCGACACCCTCGCCCGCGCCGTCGGCGTGGTCTCCCAGGAGACCTACCTCTTCCACGCCTCGGTCGCGGACAACCTCCGCTTCGCCAAGCCCGACGCCACCGACGAGGAGCTCGTCGCCGCGGCCCGTGCCGCCCAGATCCACGACCACATCGCGTCCCTGCCCGACGGGTACGACACGGTCGTCGGCGAGCGCGGCCACCGCTTCTCCGGCGGCGAGAAGCAGCGTCTGGCCATCGCCCGCACCATCCTGCGCGACCCGCCGGTCCTCATCCTCGACGAGGCGACCAGCGCGCTGGACACCCGCACCGAGCGGGCCGTGCAGGAGGCCATCGACGCCCTGTCCGCGAACCGGACCACCCTCACCATCGCCCACCGGCTCTCCACCGTCCGCGGCGCCGACCAGATCGTGGTCCTGGACGCGGGCCGCGCCGTCGAGCGCGGCACCCACGAGGAGCTCATGGAGCGCGACGGCCGGTACGCCGCCCTCGTCCGCAGGGACGCCCAGCTGGAGCCGACCGCATGAGACCGGGGCCGACCGCGTGACGAGCGGAGCCGACTGCATGACGATATGCCGGGAATGCCCGCATCTGCGGGTTACCGTGCCCGCATGCAGACCAAGACTCCGCGACGGGGCACGATTCGACTGACGCGGCGGGGCAGGATCGCCCTGATCGCGACCGGAGCCGTCGCGGCGGCCACCGCCGTGGCGGTGCCGCTGCTGCTCCCGGACGACGCCGCACGGCCCGAGTCGCTGACCATTCCCGAGGGCTGGCGCTCGGGCCAGGTGTACGCGGCCGTGGACAAGGCCCTCAAGGTGCCCTCGGGCACGACGAAGAAGGCCCTTCCCAAGGCCGACCTGAAACTCCCGAGCGACGCCGGGGGCAACCCCGAGGGGTACCTCTTCCCGGCGACGTATCCGATCAGCTCCCAGTCGACGCCGGCGTCCGTGCTGTCGTACATGGTGAACACGGCGAACAAGAAGTTCAGCGGCGGGCACGTCACGGCGGGCGCCGACCGCAACGCCGTGAACGTGTACCAGACCGTCACCATCGCGAGCATGGTCGAGGCCGAGGCGGGCTCGAAGGCGGACATGGGCAAGGTCGCCCGGGTCATCTACAACCGGCTCGACCAGGGCATGCCGCTGCAGATGGACTCCACCATCAACTACGCCCTGAACCGCTCCACGCTGGCCACCAGCGACCGCGACACGAAGATCAGCAGCCCCTACAACACCTACGCGCGCATGGGCCTGCCGCCGACGCCCATCGGCAACCCCGGTGAGGAGGCGATGCGGGCGGCGACCAGCCCGACGCCGGGGGACTGGCTGTACTTCGTGACCGTGAAGCCGGGGGACACGCGCTTCACGTCGAGCTTCGAGCAACACCAGAAGCATGTCGCGGAGTTCAACAAGAACCAGGCGAGGTAGCCGCGTTCGCCTCCCGCGCCCCTCCTGGCCGGCTCCGCCTTGACTTCAACCGCGGTTCAGGTACGACGCTTTCCTCCGGCCACGTCACCGCAGCCCCAGGAGGAGCCGGCCATGCCCGCACCGACCCCCGCAGCCTTCCCCGACGTCCGGCGCCCGGACGCGGGCACGATCCTCGTCAGTTCCTGGATCATGCCCACGCCGGACGTCCAGCGGCAGGCCGCGGACCTCGTCGTCCGGGGGTGGCAGGACGAGGAGCGCCCGGACGCGATGCTCTCGATCACCACGTTCCTGAGCGAGGACGGCACCCAGGTCCTCGTCTACGCGCAGTGGACGGACGACGATGCGCACCTCGCATGGGCGCGGGCCCGGCGCGCCCAGAGCGTCAGTGAGGTCGACCGGATCGTGCCCGGCATCGAGCGCCCCGGCCTCGTGCGCTACGCGCTCCACGGCAGCTACGCGCCCGAGGAGAGCGCGGGCCGCACTCCCGGCGCCCTGGTCACCCCCACGTTCGAGACCGAAGGGCCCGACAGCCAGCGCGCCCTCGCCGACACCGTCATCGCGATGCTGGAGCGGCTGCGCCCGCCCGGCCTGCTCGCGGCCCACTTCCACGCGAGCAAGGACGGCCACAGGGTGCTCAACCACGCGGAGTGGGAGGACCTGACGGCCTGGCGGCGCTTCGCCGAGCAGGGCGGAGCGCATGAACTGGCCGAGGCCATCGCGCGGTTGGACGGCGTGACCACGGCCCACCGCCGGTTCGGCGCGCCCCACTACCTGCCGCACAAGAGCCTGGTGAACGTGGCCGCGCCCTGAGCGGCGTACGAGGGGCACGAGAAGGGGATGCCGGTCGGCGTGTTCCGGCCTCTTGTGCCCTGCGGGACGGCGCGAGAGGCTGGCGTGCGCTCCGCGCCGCACCATCGGCAACGACCGCACCGAGCACCGCACATGACCCGACCCCACCCCTGGTCAACGAAAGGTTCAGGTGCACCGGGAATGAGAATGCCCTCCCGTCGGCGGCCGGCAGCGGTGCTGCTGTCCGCCGCGCTCATGGCCGCCGGACTCCAGCTCGGCGTCGCCCCTTCCGCCACCCACGCGGCCTCCGGCGGCTCCGCCGGGGACGTACGGCTCGCGAGCGGCTCCGAGGCGGCCGTGCCGGACGGCTGGATCGTCGTGCTGAAGGGCGACCGCTCGGCGGCGGCCGCCGACGCCGTGCCCTCCGTGGCGCGCGAGCTCATCGGCCGGGCCGAAGGCGCGCGGCTCGGACACGTGTACCGGGCGGCGCTGCACGGCTTCTCCGCGCGGATGAGCCGGACGCAGGCCGAGCGGCTCGCCGCGGACCCCCGTGTCGCGTACGTCCGTCAGGACACCCGCCTCAGGATCGACGCCCCGCGCTCCGTGCGGCCCGCGGCCGACACCACGCAGCCCAACGCGCCCTGGGGCCTGGACCGCATCGACCAGCGCCGCCTTCCGCTGTCGACCACGTACACCTATCGCACCACCGCTCCCGGCGTGAGCGTGTACGTCATCGACACCGGACTGCGCACCACGCACACGGAGTTCGGCGGGCGCGCCTCGGTCGGGGTCGACACCGTGGGCGACGGCCGCAACGGCGACGACTGCCACGGCCACGGCACCCACGTGGGCGGCGTCGCCGCGGGCAGGACGTACGGGGTGGCCAAGCAGGCCAGGCTGGTGGCGGTGCGCGTCCTGGACTGCCAGGGCTCGGGCACCACCTCGGGAGTCGTCGCCGGCATCGACTGGGTGACGAAGAACGCGAAGCGGCCCGCCGTCGCGAACATGAGCCTCGGCGGTGGGGCGAACCAGGTCCTCGACACGGCGGTGCGCAACTCGATCAGTTCCGGGGTCACCTACGCCGTCTCGGCGGGCAGTGCCGCTCAGTCCGGCGGCGCCTGCAACACCTCGCCCTCGCGGGTGGCCGAGGCGATCGTCGTCGGCGCCAGTGACAGCGGTGACCGCCGGGCTTCGTCGTCCAACTACGGCGCGTGTGTCTCCTTGTTCGCGCCCGGTGTACTGATCCCGTCCGCCTCGAAGGACAGCGACACGTCCACCACGACGCTCAGCGGTACGTCGATGGCCACCGCACACGTGACCGGCGCGGCCGCGCTCCACCTCGCCTTCCGGCCGAAGGACACTCCGGCGCAGGTGAAGAAGGGGATCGTCGACAACGCCACCACGGGAGCGCTGCAGGGCAGCCCGCCGGTCGTGCCGGACAAGCTGCTCTACACGCTGTACCTGCCCTAGCGTCCGGGAGGGGGCGCCCTCACACCGCGACCGGCGCCCCCGCCAGCAGCCGCCGAATGTCCCGTACCGCCGCACGGCCCGCGCGATTGGCACCGATCGTGCTGGCCGAAGGCCCGTACCCGACCAGGTGGACGCGGGGGTCGGCGGCGGCGCGGGTGCCCTCCATCCTGATGCCGCCGCCCGCCTCGCGCAGACGCAGCGGCGCGAGGTGCTCGATCGCCGGGCGGAATCCCGTGGCCCAGAGGATGACGTCGGCGTCCACGCGGCGGCCGTCGTCCCACTCGACGCCCGTCGGCGTGATCCGGTCGAACATCGGCAGCCGGTCGAGCACCCCGTCGGCCCGCGCCTGCCGGATCGCGTCGTTCACGGGCAGCCCCGTCACCGACACCACGCTCTTCGGCGGCAGGCCCTGGCGTACGCGCTCCTCGACCAGGGCGACGGCCGAGCGCCCCCAGTTCTCGTCGAAGGGGCCCTCGCGGAACACCGGCTCGCTCCGGGTGACCCAGGTGGTCGCCGCCGCGTACGGGGCGATCTCCATGAGGTGCTGCGTGCCGGAGGCGCCGCCACCCACGACGATCACCCGCTGGCCCTCGAACGCCTCGGGCCCGGGATAGATCGCCGTGTGCAACTGCCGCCCGCGGAAGGTGTCCTGGCCCGGGTAGCGGGGCCAGAACGGCCGGTCCCAGGTGCCCGTCGCGTTGATCAGCGCGCGCGTCGACCAGGTGCCCGCCGAGGTCTCCACGAGGAGCCGCCCGGCGTCGCCCTCGCGGACCTCGTGCACGTCGACGGGGCGCCGCACCCGCAGGCCGAAGCGGCGCTCGTACTCCTCGAAGTACTCCCCGATGACCTCCGACGACGGGCGCGCGGGGTCCGCGCCCGTGAGCTCCATGCCAGGGAGCGCGTGCATGCCGTGGACCTTGGCGTACGTCAGTGAAGGCCACCGGAACTGCCAGGCGCCGCCGGGCCGGGGCGCGTGGTCGAGGACCACGAAGTCCCGGTCCGGCGCGAAGCCGACCCGCCGCAGGTGGTAGGCGCCGGACAGACCCGCCTGCCCGGCGCCGACGACGACCACGTCCACGTCCTGTACCGCCGTCGTGGCGGCTGCGTCTCGTACCCCGATGTCGTTCACGTTTCTACTAACTCCCTCGGGGGCCGAGATCTTCCCGACGCGCCGGGCCGCTCAGCGCCCGCTCGCTGAGCGCCCGCCCGCCACCAGCAGCGGAGCGCCGCCGGGAGCGGAGGCCGGACGGCCGTTCGCCGCGGGCACGCCGGTCAGCGGCGACGCCGGGATCCGCGCCAGCAGGCCGCGCGCGGCCAGGTCGGGGATGACGCCCTCGCCGAACCAGTACGCCTCCTCCAGGTGCGGATAGCCGGACAGCACGAAGTGCTCGACGCCGAGCGCGTGGTACTCCTCGATGCGGTCGGCGACGTCGGCGTGGCTGCCGACCAGCGCCGTGCCCGCGCCGCCGCGGACCAGGCCCACGCCCGCCCACAGATTGGGCGAGATCTCCAGCCTGTCGCGGGAGCCGCCGTGCAGCGCGAGCATCCGCTGCTGGCCCACCGACTCGCTGCGGCCGAGCGCCTCCTGGGCGGCGGCGACGGTGTCCGCGTCGAGGTCGTCGAGGAGCCGGTTCGCGGTCGCCCACGCCTCGGCGGACGAGTCGCGGGAGATGGTGTGCAGACGGATGCCGAACCGGACCGTGCGCCCCTCCTTCTCGGCGAGCCCCCGGATCCAGTCGATCTTCTGCCTGACCTGCTCGGGCGGCTCGCCCCACGTCAGATACACGTCCGTGTGCCGCGCCGCGACGGGACCGGCCGCCGCCGACGAACCGCCGAAGAAGATCTCCGGCAGCGGGTCCGGCGGCAGCGCGGTGAGCCCGCCCTCGACCTGGTAGTGCTCGCCGGTGAAGTCGTAGGGCTCGCCGCTCCACACGCCCCGTACGACCGAGAGGAACTCATCCGTGCGGGCGTAGCGCCGGTCGTGGTCCACGTGGTCGCCGAACCGCCGCTGTTCGGTCGAGTCGCCGCCGGTGACCACGTTGAGCAGCAGCCGCCCGCGCGTGATGCGCTGATACGTCGCCGCCATCTGCGCGGCAAGCACGGGGGAGATGACACCGGGGCGGAACGCCACGAGGAACTTGAGCCGCTCCGTGTGCTGGGCGAGCGCGACCGTCGTCAGCCAGGCGTCCTCGCACCACGTGCCGGTCGGCGTGAGCACCGCCTCGAAGCCCAACTGCTCGGCGGCCTTGGCGATCTGGGCCAGATACTCGATGTCGGGCGCGCGCACACCGCTGACCGGAGTGACCCGGGAGCGCGTGATGCCGCCGTCGGTGTAGGCGTGCCGGTCGACGAGGGTGCGGCCGTCGCCGCCGGTCGGCAGGAACCAGTGGAGGTGGACGGTCATGGTTCAGGACTCCTTGCTGTTCTTGCCGCTGTTCTTGCCGTACGAGCGCGGCTCGGTGGTGGAGGGCGGCAGGTCGTCGTTGAAGCGGGTGTCGACGAAGTCGCCGAAGTCGATGCGGCGCGGGATCAGCTTCAGAGCGGTGAAGGTGTCCGCGATCTCCTGCTCGGAGGCGACGACGTTCTTGTCGACGGCCACCGGGATCCGGGTGCCGTTGGTGCGCTTGACCGCGTCGAGCGCCACCTCGTAGGGCAGGCCGGTGTCCTTCGCCCAGACCTTCGCCCAGGCCTTCGGGTGCTTGAAGACCCAGTCCTGCGCCCGCCGCAGCCGCTTGAGGTAGTCGTCGATCGCCTCGGACTTCTCCTTGTCGTCGAGCGCGCCGGGCGCCGCCACCTGGAAGCTGAGCCCGTTCACCAGGCCGTCGCCGTCGGTCAGGACGCGGCCCTTCCGCGCCCGCAGGACCTGCGAGGTGTACGGGTCCCAGACCGCCCACGCGTCGACCTTGCCGCCGGTGAACGCGGCCAGCGCGTCGGCCGGCTGCAGGTACTTGACCTCGACGTCCTCGAAGTCGAGCCCGGCCTTCTTCAGGGACGCGATCAGCTGGAAGTGCGCCGAGGAACCCTGGGCGACGGCGACGGACCTGCCCTTGAGGTCCTCGGTCTTCTTCAGGGGCGAGTCGCCCGGCACGAGGATGGTCTCGCCGTCCGCCGTGCCGTGGCTCGCGGCCACCACGGAGATCTTCGAGTTCGCGCCCGCCGCGAACACCGGCGGGGTGTTGCCGACGGCGCCGATGTCGACGGCCTTGGCGTTGACGGCCTCCAGGAGCGGAGGCCCGGAGGTGAAGGTCGACCAGCGGATCTTGTAGTCCAGGTCGTCGAGCTCCCCGGCGGCGCGCAGCACGGCTTCAGAACCGCCCCTCTGGTCACCGACGTTGAGGGTGAGCGACCCCTTCCCGTCGGTGCCGCCGCCCGAGCCGCCGACCGACGTACCGGCGGACGAGGTGTCGGAGCAGGCGGCCAGCAGCAGGGCCAGGGGGAGGAGCAGGGCGGCGGGGGCGAGGTGGGGGCGTGGTCGTCGCATGGGCGGTTCCGTTCGGTGCGATGAGGGGGGCGGGAGCGTCAGGAGGGTGTGGTGGTTGCCTCGGCGGGCGTCTCGGTGGGCGCATCGGTGGGCGCCTCGACGCCGAGCCGCTGGAGCAGCTCCGCGCGGAGCTCGGCGAAGCGCGGATCGGCGATCCCGCGCGGACGCTCCAGATCGATCTCCTTCTCGTACGCGATGACACCGCCGTCCATGACCAGCACCCGGTCGGCGAGCAGCACGGCCTCCTCCACGTCGTGCGTGACGAGCAGCACGGCGCAGCCGCGCCGCTGCCACAGCTCGTCGACGAGCCGCTGCGCCTTGATGCGGGTGAGGGCGTCGAGCGCGCCGAACGGCTCGTCGAGCAGGAGCAGATCGGGTTCGCGCACCAACGCGCGGGCCAGCGAGGCGCGTTGGGCCTCGCCGCCGGAGAGCGTCTTGGGCCAGGCGTTGCCGCGGTGTGTGAGGCCCACTTCGGTCAGGGCCCGTTCGGCTGTCTCGCGGTCGGGCTTGCCCGGCAGGCCGAGCAGGACGTTGCGCCACACCCTCTTCCACGGCATGAGCCGGGGCGCCTGGAACGCGACGGCCTTGCGGCGCGGCACGAGCACGGTGCCCTCGATGTCGCGGTCGAGCCCGGCGAGCACGCGCAACAGCGTCGACTTGCCGCAGCCGCTGCGGCCGAGGAGCGCCACGAACTCGCCCTGGCGGACGTCGAGTCGGAGGTCGTCGATGACGGCGCGGCCGTCGAAGGAGCGGGTCAGCCCGTCGACGCGGACGGCGGACGACGCGCCGCGGGCGGGGGGCACGGGACTCACCGGCCGGTGAACGTCGGTCGCCATTGCAGCAGCAGCCTTTCGAGGGTGCGGACGATGAAGTCGGCGATCAGGCCGAGGAAGGCGTAGACGATCAGGCAGACCACGATCACGTCGGTGCGCAGGAAGTCGCGGGCCTGCACCATCAGGAAGCCGATGCCCGCGTCGGCGTTGACCTGCTCGGCGAAGACGAGGGCGAGCCAGGCGATGCCCAGCGAGTAGCGCAGTCCGGTCATGGCACCCGGCAGCGCGCCGGGCAGTACGACGTGCCGCACGAGCCCCCACCGCGAGAGGCCGAGCGACTCCCCGGCCTCGATCAACTGCGCGTCCACGCCCCGGATTCCGGCGTACACGTTGAGGTAGAGGGGGAAGGAGACGCCGAGCGCGATGATGGCGATCTTGGGTGTCTCGCCGATGCCGAACCAGATGATGAAGAGCGGGATGAGTCCGACGAACGGCACGGTGCGCAGCATCTGCACACCGGCGTCGACGAGGTCCTCGCCGATGCGGAAGAGCCCGGAGACGAGCGCGAGGGCCGTGCCGATCACGGTGCCGAAGAGCAGCCCGACGGCGACGCGCTGGAGCGAGACCCCCATGGCGGACGGCAGGGAGCCGTCCCCGATCAGATCACCGGCGACCTGCGCGATGGTCCCGGGAGGGGCGAGCACGTCACTGGTCAACACGCCGGTGGCGCTGAGGACTTGCCAGAGCGTGAGCAGGAGGAGGGGCCCGGAGGTGCGGCGCAGCCAGCGGGGGACACGGGCGCGGCGGCTGGAGGAGGGGACGAGGGCTTCGAGCTCGGGCTCGGGTCCGGGACCCGTCGCAGATTTCGATATGCCTGATATATCGGATGTGTCGGGTGACGGATGGGGCGGGGCATGGCTGATGCTCATGGGGCTCCACGGCAGGAGGGGAGGGGCCCGGCAGTCGGAGATGCGCCTCAGTCACCCTCGGGCGGGCAGATCGGGCATCCGCGGGGGAGGGCGTACGAGAACGGCGAGAGGGCGGCCGACGGACCGGAGAGAGGTGAGGAGAAGGGTGAAACGAGTGAGAAAGGGCGTCAGCGGCCGCGGCGACACGCGGAGGAGGCCACCCGCAGCAGGTCGATGTGACCGCGCGTGGTGAGCAGGGCTGAACGCAACATGCCGCCGAACGTAGCCAGATGGCGTACACACGGTCAATGGCGTCTCGGAAGGTGGACGTCCCGTATCGCCGATTGGAAGGAGGGGTGGGGGAGGATGGGCGTATGCCCGATGGATTCACCACCCAAGTCCTGCATGTCGCGACCGGCTCCGCCGAAGCCGTCGTCGACCTCACCCACGACTGCGAGGCCTTCCTGCGCGAGGCGGCCGCCGGCCGCGACGGCCTCCTCAACGTCTTCGTGCCGCACGCCACGGCGGGCATCGCGATCCTGGAGACGGGCGCGGGCAGCGACGACGATCTCCTCGCCGCCCTGCACACCCTGCTCCCCGCGGACGACCGCTGGCGGCACCGCCACGGCAGCCCCGGTCACGGCCGCGACCACGTCCTGCCGGCCCTGGTCCCGCCGCACGCGACCCTGCCGGTCGTCGGCGGCAGCCTGGAGCTCGGGACGTGGCAGTCGGTCTGCCTCGTCGACACCAACAAGGACAATCCCCACCGGCAGGTTCGGCTGTCGTTCCTCGGGTGAGGCCGCCCGGTGGAGGGGTGTCCAAGGCCTGACCGCAGGGCGTTCGAGGGGTCCGTTTCCCGGATCGGCAGAGCTGACGATACGTCAAATAGGTCATCCGTCCCGGACTCTTGACTGGTTGTCAGGGCCGGGCCATCCTCGACGGGACCTACGCGCGAGTAAGTTGGTGCGTGCCCATCCCGGACAGCGAAGGTAGCCCCGGATGACCCTCCTCCGCAGACGCGGACTCTTTGCCGCTGTCGTCACCCTCCTGCTGGCTCTCACCGTCGGCTCCCCGCCTGCCGCGGGCGCCGACGCCCCCTGGTGGGAGCCCACCGCGCGGCCCGCCGCCGACTCCCAGATCAACGTCACCGGCGAACCCTTCCGCGGTGCGGACGGCGAGGGCCGAGTCCGCGGCTTCGTCGACGGCCACAACCACCTGATGTCCAACGAGGGCTTCGGCGGCCGCGTCATCTGCGGCAAGGCGTTCTCCACCGAGGGCGTCGCCGACGCCCTCAAGGACTGCCCCGAGCACTACCCCGACGGCTCGCTCGCTCTCTTCGAGAACATCACCGGCGGTTCGGACGGCCACCACGACCCGGTGGGCTGGCCGACGTTCAAGGACTGGCCGGCCCACAACTCCCTGAGCCACCAGCAGAACTACTACGCATGGCTGGAGCGCGCCTGGCGCGGCGGCCAGCGGATCCTGGTCAACGACCTGGTCTCCAACGGCCTGTTGTGCTCGATCTACGTCAGGGACCGCGGCTGCGACGAGATGGACTCCATCCGCCTCCAGGCCCGCAAGACCTACGAGATGCAGGACTACATCGACAAGATCTACGGCGGAAAGGGCAAGGGCTTCTTCCGTATCGTGACCGACTCGGCCCAGGCCCGGCAGGTCGCCGCGGAGGGCAAGCTCGCCGTGGTGCTCGGTGTCGAGACCTCGGAGCCCTTCGGCTGCAAGCAGATCCTGGACGTCGCCCAGTGCGGCAAGGACGACATCGACCGCGGTCTGGACGAGCTGCACGAGCTGGGTGTGCGCAGCATGTTCCTGTGCCACAAGTTCGACAACGCGCTCTGCGGGGTGCGCATGGACTCGGGCGCCATCGGCACGGCCGTGAACATCGGCCAGTTCCTCTCCACCGGCACCTTCTGGAACACGGAGAAGTGCAGCGGTCCGCAGCACGACAACCCCTCCGGCAACGCGGCCGCCCCGGCAGAGGTGGCCAAGCTGCTTCCCGCGGGCGCCGAGGTCCCCACGTACGACAGCGACGCGCAGTGCAACAAACGCGGGCTCACCCGCCTCGGTGAGTACGCGGTCAAGGGGATGATGAAGCGCAACATGATGCTCGAGGTCGACCACATGAGCGTCAAGGCGGCCGACCGCGCCCTGGACATGCTGGAGTCGGCGGACTACCCCGGCGTGCTCTCCAGTCACAGCTGGATGGACGACGGCTGGCTGGAGCGGGTCTACCGCCTCGGCGGCTTCAAGTCCTCGTACATGTCCGCGGCCGACAGCTTCGCCAAGGAGTCCGCCGGCACCGAGCCGCTGCGCAGGAAGTACGGCGTCGGACTCGGCTACGGCACCGACATGAACGGCGTCGGCGGCTGGCCGGGACCGGTCGGACCCGACGCTCCCAACGCGGTCAAGTACCCCTTCCGCAGCGCCGACGGCGGCTCCGTCGTCGACCGGCAGCGCACCGGCGAGCGCACCTGGGACCTCAACACCGACGGCGCGGCCCATGTCGGCATGGTGCCCGACTGGATCGAGCAGATGCGGCTCAGCGGCGGCAAGGACACGGTCCGGGACCTGATGGACGGTGCGGAGTCCTACCTCCGCACCTGGAAGGCGACCGAACGCCACAAGCCCGCCCCCGACCTCGCCGCCGGCGCCCCGGCGAACGCCAGCTCGACGGAGTGGAACCCGTTCACCAGCTACGCCGCCGGGAAGGCCGTGGACGGCGACACCGGCACGCGATGGGCGAGCGGCTGGTCGGACGACCAGTGGCTGCGGCTCGACCTCGGCAGCTCCCGCACGGTCGGCAAGGTCTCCCTCGACTGGGAGAAGGCCTATGCGCGGGGTTACCGGATCGAGGTCTCCGAGGACGGGACCACGTGGCGGAGCGTGTGGTCCACGGACGCCGGGAACGGAGGCCTGGACAACGCGGTGTTCAGCCCGGTGCAGGCCCGGTACGTCCGTGTCCACGGCGTGACGCGGGCGACCAAGTACGGCTACTCGATCAACGAGGCGGCGGTGTACGGCCGCTGAGCTACTCCCGCACCAACGTCAGGATCTGGTCCGCGACGACGTCCAGCACGTCACCCGCCTTCTCCTCGTCGCCGAGCACGAGGAAGTTGAGGGTGAGACCGTCGGTCAGCGCGGCCAGATACCTGGCGGCCGCGCGTTCGGGCACGGCCAGCTCCACGCCCAGGATCGCGGGGAGCTGACGGATCACCTTGGTGTGGGCCTGGACGTAGCGCTCGTACTGCCGCCGGGCGAGGTGCTCGTAGCCGGGCTCCCGCAGCGCGTACTGGGTGAGTTCGTACGTCAGCATGTGCTCTCCCGGATTGGCCAGCACATGGTCCCAGTACGCCTGGAGCCCGGCGCGGATCGTCTCACGCAGGGTGGGTCCGGGGACGAGCGTGCTGAGGACGTCCGACTCGGAGTGCTCGGAGATGGTGTCCATCACCGCTTCGAGCAACTCCTGCTTGGAGTCGAAGCAGTAGTGGAAGACGCTCAGCGAGACGCCTGCCTCCGCCACGACGGACCGTGTCGTGGTCTTCGCGACGCCGTCGCGGGCCATCACCCGGATCGCGGCCTCGACCAGTTGCCTGCGCCGCTGAGCCGACGGCATCCGCCCCATGGCGCCTCCTCCCCTGACCGGCGTCAGCATACGTCGCGGGGGGTGCGGCGCAACGGGCCGCCGGGAGGGTGGGCCGATGATGCCACCGGCCGTCCGGGGGTGTGGATAGAGTCGCGAGGGGCAACTGGCCGCGACGACAAGGTGGTTGAAGGTGGGGCGGCGGTACTTCGTTGCGTTGGGAAGCGGTCGGTACCGCCATCTCCCACAGGATGCGCAGCTGCAGTCCGTGGCAGGCGACGTGCGGGCGATCGCCGAGCTGTTCACGTCGTTCGGGTACCAGGCCGTGCTCCCTGGGCTGGGGCAGTACGACGGAGCCGAGCAGATCCGGCAGAAACTGCGGCACTGGTCGGCGGACGCGGACCTGGTGGCCGACGACGTGGTGGTCGTCTACTTCGCGGGCCACGGCGTGGTGGAGGACCGGGACCGTCACTACCTGCTCTGCTGGGATTCGCAGGAAGAGGACTTGGCGACCACCGCGCTGGCCACGGAGGATCTGCTGCGGATTCTGTGCCGCGGAGAGCTGCGCCATCTGCTCCTCGTTCTCGACACCTGCGCGGGCGGCGCCGGCAGCGCCGAGGCGTCGGCCGTCGCCCTCCAGTCGATCGCCTACCGCAACACGGGCATGCGGGCGTCGGCGGGGCTGTGGTTCCTCGCGTCCGCGCGGCGGAAGGACATAGCCGAGGACGGCGCCTTCGTGACGGCGCTCGCCGAGGCGGTGCAGACGACGACCGAACGCACCGGTCAGCGTCAGCAGTTCCTCGATCTCACCGAGCTGGTCAAGGCGGTCAACGAGCGCTTCGAGCGTGAGGGCCGGGGCCAGCGTGCCGAGTTGGCCAGCGGACTGGTCACCGGGCTCGCCCCCTTCCTGCCGAACACCGGGTATCAGGAGGGGTTACCGCCGCTCGGCACCGACCTCGAGGTGCAACGCCGGGTCGCGGAGCGGGACCTGACGGAGCATTTCGGGCCGCGGTCGCGCGGGGTGGAGTTCGAGTCGGAGCAGGGCCTCTACTTCAGTGGCCGGGAGCGTGTGCTCTCGGAGTTGGTGGAGTGGCTGACGACGGCGGACGGGGACGGTCGGGGACGCGTGGTCACCGGCAGCCCGGGGTGCGGCAAGTCGGCAGTGCTGGGGCGGCTCGTCGCGCTGTCCGACACGCGCTACCGGGCCAGGTTCGACCTGCCGAACCTGGCGTCGGGAACGGTGGTGCCGGAAGGATGCGTCACGGCGGCGGTGCACGCCCGGCACAAGCGGCTCGAAGAGGTCGTCGAGCGGATCGCCACGGCACTGGGCACCGAAGCGGACGGCGCCGCCGCCCTGCTGCAGGAACTGACCAGACGCGGTCGGCTGGGCCACACCTCGGTCATCGTGGTGGACGCCGTGGACGAAGCGGGATCGGACACCGCGGCGGACGCCGGCGGCCACGGCGAACCGCGCCGCGTCACCCGTGAGCTGCTCCGCCCCATGTCCGAGATCGCCGGAGTGCGTCTGCTCGTGGGCACCCGTCAGGAACTGGTCGCGCCTCTCGGCCCGACCTTCACCGTGATCGACCTGGACCGCGCCGAGTACCGGGCCGGTGAGGACGACGTCGCCGACTACGTCGCCCGTGTCCTCCTTGCCACCGAGGAGGCCAACGTGGGTACGCCCTACCGAGGGCTGCCCGAGCTGGCCGCGACGGTCGCCCGCGGTGTCGCCAAGAAGGCCGCGGGCGTGTACCTCTACGCGAGAACCACGGCCCGCACGCTGCGTTCGGACCGGCTCGCGGTGGATGTCGCGAGCCCCGGCTGGGCCGACGCGTTGCCCAGCGAGGTCGGGGAGGCCTTCGACGACTACCTCGCACGGTTCGGGCCCGACGAACCGAGAGTGCGCCGGATGCTGCTCGCCCTGGCCTTCTCCGAGGGCAAAGGGCTGCCTCGGGGCCGGGTCTGGACGTCCTTGAGCTCGGTGATCTCGGGACGGCCCTGCACGGAGGAGGACGTCGCATGGGTCCTCGACGTGGCCGAGGCGTACGTCGCCGAGGTCATCGACGACGATCAGCGTTCCGTCTACCGGCTCTATCACAAAGCCCTCGCCGAGCACCTGCGCGCGACGGCGGACCGCCCTCCCGCGGACATCCAGCGCTCGGTCGTCCAGGCCCTGTGTTCTCTGGTTCCCACCTCGCCGGACGGGCGCCTGGAGTGGTTCGCGGCCATACCGTACGTACGCCAGCACCTGTCCACTCACGCTGCCGCGGCCGGGCAGCTCGGTGACCTCATCGAGGATCCGGGGTTCCTCCTGGCCAGTGAACCGCTGTCCCTGCTACGGGCCTTCGCCTCCATCGAGGGCGACCGGTCCCGCCGCATTCGCGGTTCCTACGAGCAGGTGGCGCACCGGCTCACGGCCGACCGCCCCCTCGGCGAGCGCGCGGCCGATCTCCAACTCTCCGCCCGACGGTGCGAGGCCGACCGGCTGGCCGACCGGATCGAGGAACTCGGTGTCGACCTGCCCTGGTCCGCCAGGTGGGCGTGGTGGTCGACCAGCGGTGTGCACAGGCTGCTCAGCGGCCATGCGAAGTCCGTGCGCTGCGTCGCCGTCGGTGGCCTGGACGGCCGCCCGATCGCGGTGACGGGCAGCATGGACGGCACCGCCCGTGTGTGGGACCTGACCTCGCAGCGGCAGATCGGGGATCCGCTGCGGGTGGGGATAGCGGTGAGTGCCGTCGCCATGGGGGATCTCGGCGACTACACCGTGGCGCTCACCGGCGGACAGGACGGCACCGTCCGGGTCTGGGACCTGTCGGCGGGCCAGGAGCACGGCACGCCGCTCACGGGCCACACCAATCAGGTACAGAGCATCGTGGTGGGTGACATCGACGGCCATCCCGTGGTGCTCACGGCGAGCGCCGACGGTACGGCGCGGGTGTGGGACTTCGTCACCCGCAGACAGCTGGGCGCCGCGCTGAGCGCCCATCGACGCACCGTATGGGACGCCGACCTGGGCGAGTTGGACGGCCGCCCGATCGCGATCACAGGCGGTGACGACAAGGCGGTGCACGTGTGGGACCTGAGCGAGGTGCTGCGCGGCGGTGACGCCCGGCCGGACGGCAGCCCGCTCATCGGTCCCGCACAGGCGGTCACCGCGGTGTGTCTGGCGCGGCTGGACGGCCGGACCGTGGCCCTGGTCGGTGACCGTTCGGGCATGCTCAGCCGCTGGGACGTGGAATCCCGCCGCCAGATCGGGGAACCGGTGATGGCGCACGTCTACTACGTCCGCAGCGGTGTCACCTCCGCGGAGGTCGGCGAGTTCGACGGCCGTCCCGTGGCGCTGACCAGCGGCCGCAGGGAAGCTCGGGTGTGGGATCTGCGGACCCTGCAGCAGCTGGGGCATCCTCTGCGCGGTCATGTCGAGGACATCACGGCGGCGGCCTTCACCAGTCGGGCGGACACCTCTCTCGCGGTCACCGTCGGGCAGGACCGCACGGCCCGCATCTGGGATCTGACCGCGGATCAACCTGTCGAGGGGCATGCCGGGCCCGTCTGCTCGACCGCTTTCGCCACGGTGTGCGGTCGTGCTCTCGTACTGACCGGCGGGGAGGACGGTACGGCGCGGCTGTGGGACGCCCGCACGCGAACGCAGGTGTGCGCCCCGATGGAGGGGCATTCGGGGCCGGTGCTCGCAGTGGCGCTCAGTGAGGTGCGAGGGCGCGTCGTGGTGGCCACGGCGGGGGACGACACCACGGTCCAACTGTGGGACCCGTTCGGGGAGAAGGCCCTGGGGAGGCCTCTTGTCGGGCACACCAACGCGGTGCGATGTCTGGCGTTCGGTGAGTCGGGCGGCACCCCGGTCGTGCTGAGCGGCGGTGAGGACGGCACGGTCCGCATGTGGGCCGTCACGCGTGGGGCCGCCGTCGGCCACCCCTTGGAAGGCCACATCGGAGGCATCCGCCACCTCGCGGTGCGCGTGGTCGGCAGTGGCATGGAGATCGTCCTCGCCACCCAGCTCGGCCATGCGTACGTCTGGCAGGTGACGGGTTCTTCCGATCGGGACCGGGTGAAGCTGAAGGCCCACTTCGACGTCGAGGACCTCACTCCCGCGGCCCGGGCTGTGGGAGTGGCGTTCCACGAGAGCTCTCCCGTCGTGCTGACCGTGCTCGAAGGCAACCAGCTGTACGTGCACGGCGTGGAGACCCGCGGGGTGCTCGCCGGGCCGATGATCGGCCACACGGAGTACGTGATGGTGGGTGCTCTCACGCGCGTCGGGCGGCGCACTCTCGTCGCCTCCTTGGCCTTCGACGACACCACGCGGGTCTGGGACATGGAATCCGCCGCTCCGCTGGGACTTCCGCTGGAGAGCTACACGCGGATGGGATCGGGTCTCGACCGGACGGCGCCTGCCCTCGGGCAGATCGACGGCACCCCGGTCGCGGTCGTGGCGACGTATCGCGAGGTGCGCGTCTGGGACCTCACCACCATGTCGCCCATCGGGGAGCCGCTGAACGGGGCGGAGTCGAGCCTGCTCTCGGCCGACATCCTGTGCACCCGGGACGGGCGGGACGTCGTGGTCACCGGCAGCACGGACGGCGTGGTGCGCACCCACGACCTCGACGACGGCCGTCAGGTCGCGGCCCATCTGTCCTCGGCCTCGATGTCGGTGTACAGCGTGACGGCGGGCTCGTCGGCCCGGGACAGCATCGTCGTGCGCTGCAGCTTCACCGAAGCGGAGGTGTGGAGCCTGGAGCGCCGGCGACGGCTGGGCAAGCGCTCCGGGTCGACGTGGAGAGCCTGCGTACACGAGGCGGGCGGCCGCGCGATGGTGATCTCCGTGGCCGCCGACTACGTGCTCCACGCCTGGGACTTGTACACGCACGCGCCCGTGTGTCCTCCGATGACCGGGCACACCGCGGAGGTCATGTCCGTGCGGGCCGCGCGCGTGGGCGGACGACACCTCGTGGCGAGCGCCTCGCTGGACGGCACGGTGCGCGTCTGGGACCTGGCGACGGGGGATCCCGTCGGGGAACCCTTCGGCGGTCATGCGATGGGCGCGTTCGGCCTGGAGATGGCGCGGACCGACAGGGACGTGATCATCACAGGAGCCGGCAACGGCGTACTGCGGTTCTGGAACGTGGACGACGGAAGCGATGCGGATGTGGTCCTGGAGCCGTTCCCGTCCGCGATCCACGCGATCCGTGTCGCGGAGGTGGCGGGCATCCCCACCATGGTGGCCGCGGACCGGCGCGGCCTGATGCGGGTCTGGACTCCGGGCTCGCCGGCCTGGAACGCCGAGCTCGACATCGGCAGCGCCATCCGGGGCGTCTCGCTCGACAGCGCGGGCCGGGTCTGTGTCGCCACCTTCATGGGCGTGGTCATGCTCAGGATCCACCCCGAGGAACCCGCGGAGCAGGGGAGTACGTCATGAGCCGGGTCGTTCTCGTGCACGGAATCGCCCAGCAGTACAAGGGCGAGGAAACGCTGCTCGCCGACTGGTACCCGGCGCTGGCCGATGGCATCTTCCTGGCCTCGGGCGCTCGACTTCCGCGGGAAGACGTCTCGATGGCCTTCTACGGGGACCTCTTCCGGCCCGCGGGCCACCGAGGGCTCGGAATTCCGGATCTTGACGCCTCGGACGTCATGGAGGGCCTGGAACGCGATCTGCTGAGGCAGTGGTGGACGTACGCCGCCGAGATCGATCCGCGGGTCCCGGGCCCGGATGCCCCGGCCCGGCTGCGGACCCCGCATCTCGTGCAGCGGGCTCTGGACGCGCTCAGCCACTCCGCCTTCTTCGCCGGGATCAGCGAGCGGCTCCTCATCTGGAGCGCCCGGCAAGTGCGTGTCTACTTCACCGATGCCGAGGTCCGGTCAGCCGTTCAGCGTCGGATCGAGCACCGCGTGACGCCGCGGACCGAGGTGATCGTCGCCCATTCGCTGGGCTCGGTGGCCGCCTACGAGGCCTTGTGCGCCCATCCGCACTGGCACGACCTCGCCTTCGTCACCCTGGGATCTCCCCTGGGCATACGCAATCTGGCCTTCGACAGGCTCACGCCCAGGCCCGTCGACGGCCAGGGGCACTGGCCGGAGCCGTTGAAGAGCTGGATCAACGTGGTCGACCGGGGTGATGTGGTGCCCATCGTGAAGAGGCTTGCCATGAGGTTCGGGGACCGGGTGGAGGACGTCTCGATCCACAACGGCGCCAAGGCTCATGACGTGGCCAGGTACCTCACGGCCCGGGAGACGGGGCACGGGATCGCCGAGGCCCTCACGCTGCTCCCCTGAAGGGCGGCCGGTCCACCGGTCGGCAGTCCGGGCACACCCCCCGGTACGTCACCTCGGCCGCCGAGACCGTGAAGCCGAAGCGTTCCGCCGGGGGCAGGGCCGACAAGGGGTCGCCCGTGGGGTGGACGTCGCGGATCGTGCCGCAGGACGAGCAGATCAGGTGCTGGTGGGGGCGGTGGGCGTTCGGGTCGTAGCGTTTGGCGCGGCCGTCGGTGGCCACCTCGATGACCTCGCCCAGGGAGACGAGCTCGCCGAGGGTGTTGTAGACGGTGGCGCGGGAGATCTCCGGCAGCCGGGCCGTGGCCTGTGCGAGCACCTCGTCCGCGGTCAGGTGGACATGGTCGCCGTCGAGTACCTCGGCGACCACCCGGCGTTGGGCCGTCATCCGCCAGCCCCGTCCGCGTAGTCGTTGCAGCAGGTCACTCATGCCCACCAGCCTCACTGTGCATCGTCCGACGAATGATTCCGTCCGGGCCTGTCTGTCGTATTGACTTGGATTTGGTCCATCGTAGGATCGGTTCCGGCCGACAGCCAAGGGACAGGGGCAGGACAACAGCAGGGAAACACATGTGAGTTAGGGAAACCTGCCGGCTCTCCCTTTCACGCGTGCGTGCGGTCCTCCACCACGACCTGGTGCGCCGGTCGTACGGTGGGCCCTGCTCCGGCTGTTCCACCGTCCTCAGCTCCTGAGCACCGTGATCCGCCCCGTCCGGAAGGATTCCCATGACTGAGAACCACGACGCGATCGTCACCGACCCGAAGCCCGAGGAGACAGGTGGCTGCCCGGTCGCGCACGGACGCGCGCCCCACCCCACCCAGGGCGGCGGAAACCGGCAGTGGTGGCCGGAGCGGCTCAACCTGAAGATCCTCGCCAAGAACCCCGCCGTGGCCAACCCGCTCGGCGAGGAGTTCGACTACGCCGAGGCGTTCAACTCCCTTGACCTGCCTGCCGTGAAACGGGACATCGCGGAGGTCCTCACGACCTCGCAGGACTGGTGGCCCGCCGACTTCGGCAACTACGGCCCGCTGATGATCCGCATGGCCTGGCACTCCGCCGGTACGTACCGCATCAGTGACGGCCGCGGCGGCGCCGGTGCCGGACAGCAGCGTTTCGCGCCGCTCAACAGCTGGCCGGACAACGCGAGCCTGGACAAGGCCCGTCGGCTGCTGTGGCCGGTCAAGAAGAAGTACGGCAAGAACATCTCCTGGGCCGACCTCATGGTCCTCACCGGCAACGTCGCCCTGGAGACCATGGGCTTCAAGACCTTCGGCTTCGCCGGTGGCCGCGAGGACGTGTGGGAGCCCGAGGAGGACGTGTACTGGGGCCCCGAGACCGAGTGGCTCGGCGACGCGCGCTACACCGGCGACCGCGAGCTGGAGAACCCGCTCGGCGCCGTCCAGATGGGCCTGATCTACGTCAACCCCGAGGGCCCCAACGGCAACCCGGACCCGATCGCCGCCGCCCGCGACATCCGTGAGACGTTCCGCCGCATGGCGATGAACGACGAGGAGACCGTCGCGCTGATCGCCGGTGGCCACACCTTCGGCAAGACCCACGGTGCGGGTCCCGCGGACAACGTGGGCAACGACCCCGAGGCCGCCCCGATGGAGCAGCTGGGCCTCGGCTGGAAGAGCACGTACAACACGGGTGTCGGCAAGGACGCCATCACCTCCGGCCTCGAGGTCACCTGGACCGAGACGCCGACCCAGTGGAGCAACCTGTTCTTCAAGAACCTCTTCGAGTACGACTACGAGCTCGGCAAGAGCCCGGCCGGCGCCCACCAGTGGGTGGCGAAGGACGCCCCGGAGATCATCCCCGACGCCTTCGACCCGTCGAAGAAGCGCCGCCCGACGATGCTGACCACGGACCTGTCGCTGCGCTTCGACCCGATCTACGAGCCGATCTCCCGGCGCTTCTACGAGAACCCGGAGGAATTCGCGGACGCCTTCGCCCGCGCCTGGTACAAGCTGACGCACCGTGACATGGGCCCGGTCGTCCGCTACCTCGGCCCGGAGGTCCCCTCCGAGGAGCTGCTGTGGCAGGACCCGCTGCCGCAGCGCACGGGTGAGGTCATCGACGCCGCGGACATCGCCACCCTCAAGGAGCGGATCCTCGGCTCCGACCTCACCGTCTCGCAGCTCGTCTCCGCCGCCTGGGCCGCGGCCTCCTCCTTCCGCGGCAGCGACAAGCGCGGCGGTGCCAACGGCGCCCGCATCCGCCTGGAGCCGCAGCGCAGCTGGGAGGTCAACAACCCGGACGAGCTCGCGCAGGTGCTGAGCACGCTCGAAGGCATCCAGGAGTCCTTCAACTCCGCGGGCGGCAAGCAGGTCTCGCTGGCCGACCTGATCGTGCTCGCGGGCAGCGCGGCGGTCGAGCAGGCGGCCAAGGACGGCGGCGTCCAGGTCGAGGTGCCCTTCTCGCCGGGCCGTGTGGACGCCGCGCAGGAGCAGACGGACGTGGAGTCGTTCGCCGCGCTCGAACCGACCGCCGACGGCTTCCGCAACTACGTCGGCAAGGGCAACCGCCTCCCGGCCGAGTACCTGCTGCTGGACAAGGCGAACCTGCTGACCCTCAGCGCGCCCGAGCTGACCGTCCTCGTCGGTGGCCTGCGCGTCCTCGGCGCCAACCACGCCCAGTCCAAGCACGGCGTCCTCACCGACAGGCCGGGCACGCTGACCAACGACTTCTTCGTCAACCTGCTCGACCTGGGCACGACGTGGAAGTCGACCTCCGAGGCGCAGGACCAGTTCGAGGGCCGCGACGCCTCCGGCGCGGTCAAGTGGACCGGCACCCGCGCCGACCTGGTCTTCGGCTCGAACTCCGAGCTGCGCGCCGTCGCCGAGGTCTACGCGAGCGACGACGCGAAGGAGAAGTTCGTGAAGGACTTCGTCGCGGCGTGGGCCAAGGTCATGGACCTGGACCGGTTCGACCTGGCCTGATCGGCCGGACCGGCCCGGGTGTTCCGGCCGGTCCGCGTGTGAGGTGACCTGACGTGACGTCCGGGTCGGCCCGTTGGTCCTGGCCGGCCCGGACGTTCGTCCTCGCGCGGGCCGAGCGCGCCCCGTCCGCGACGGTCTGCGCACCCCGGTCCGGACAGGACGACCGGCCGGTCGTACGCTCATCAAGCAGCCCTATGAGAAGCCATAAGCCAAGCTTATGGGGTCATAAATCGGACCCGCCTACTTACTTAGGCTTGCCTTAGTTTAGGCTTCCCTCGAGTCACTCCATCACCGCTCGAAGGGAACCTCACCATGCCTCGCCCTCTGCGGGTGGCCATTGTCGGAGCCGGTCCGGCCGGCATCTATGCCGCCGACGCGCTGCTGAAATCCGCAGTGGCGGACGAGCCCGGTGTGTCGATCGACCTCTTCGAGCGCATGCCGGCGCCGTTCGGTCTGATCCGCTACGGCGTCGCCCCCGACCACCCGCGCATCAAGGGCATCATCACCGCCCTGCACCAGGTGCTCGACAAGCCCCAGATCCGCCTCTTCGGCAACGTCGACTACCCGCGCGACATCAGCCTGGACGACCTGCGCACGTTCTACGACGCGGTGATCTTCTCCACCGGCGCGACGGCCGACCGGGCGCTCGACATACCCGGCATCGACCTCGACGGCTCGCACGGCGCCGCCGACTTCGTCTCCTGGTACGACGGCCACCCCGACGTCCCGCGTACCTGGCCGCTGGAGGCGGAGAAGGTCGCCGTCCTCGGCGTCGGCAACGTCGCCCTCGACGTGGCCCGCATCCTCGCCAAGACCGCCGACGAGCTCCTTCCGACGGAGATCCCGGCGAACGTGTACGACGGCCTGAAGGCCAACAAGGCCCTGGAGGTCCACGTCTTCGGGCGCCGCGGCCCGGCCCAGGCCAAGTTCAGCCCCATGGAGCTGCGGGAGCTGGACCACTCGCCGAACATCGAGGTCATCGTCGACCCCGAGGACATCGACTACGACGACGGCTCGATCGCCACGCGGCGCGGCAACAAGCAGGCCGACATGGTCGCCAAGACCCTGGAGAACTGGGCCATCCGCGACGTCGGCGACCGGCCGCACAAGCTCTTCCTGCACTTCTTCGAGTCGCCGGTCGAGATCCTCGGCGAGGACGGCAAGGTCGTCGGCCTGCGCACCGAGCGCACCGCCCTCGACGGCACCGGCAACGTCAAGGGCACCGGGGAGTTCAAGGACTGGGACCTCGGAGCGGTCTACCGCGCCGTGGGCTACCTCTCCGACGAACTGCCCAAGCTCCCCTGGGACGTCGCCTCCGGCACGGTCCCCGACGAGGCGGGCCGGGTGATGGAGGAGACCGGCGAGCACCTGCAGTCGACGTACGTCACGGGCTGGATCCGCCGTGGCCCCGTGGGCCTCATCGGCCACACCAAGGGCGACGCGAACGAGACGGTCGCCAGCCTCCTCGACGACCGCGAGAACGGCCGGCTGCACACCCCGGACGCGCCCGCCCCGGAGGCCGTGGAGGCGTTCCTCAACGAGCGGAACGTCCGCTTCACCACATGGGACGGCTGGTACCGCCTGGACGCCGCGGAGAAGGCGCTGGGCGAGCCGCAGGGCCGTGAGCGCGTGAAGATCGTCGAGCGCGAGGACATGCTCAGGGCGAGCGGCGCCTGAGGGCGCTTCGGCCGGTGGACGAGTGCGGGGTCTGCCGCGCGGGCGTGAGCCGCGCGGCAGACCCCGCATCAGTGCGCCGGCGGCGTGGAGAGATGACGGGTGTCTCCCACGGCGACGACCTGACGGTTGTGGAAGAAGTCGTCCTCGCGCAGCACCGTGATGCTGCCCGACGGCGCGCGGAAGCTGACCGAGCCCACCGAGTCGTACGGCATCCTGATCCACGCCGCCACGACGAACGTCAGCGCGAAACCGTGCGTGACGACCACCTGGTGTCCTGCGGGGCGCGCCAGGATCTCCTCCGTCGCGGCGTACACGCGCCGCGCGCACGAGCCCCTGGTCTCCGCGCCCGGCACGCCCTCGTGGTGCCCCATGCGGTCGCCGTCCGCGGGCGGTGGCACGAACCGCCGGTCCAGCCACTCCTGGGGTCTGCCCTCCGCCTCGCCGTAGGACTTCTCCCGCAGTCTGCGGTCGAGGAGCGGTGTCACGCCGAACCGTCCGGCGACCTCGTCGGCCGTCTGGCTCGCCCGCCGCAGGTCCGACGAGATCACCTCCACGTCCGCGCCGTCGGGGATCTCGGCGCGCAGGGCCCGCGCGATGGAGGCCGCCGCGCGCCTGCCCGCGGGCGTGAGGTGAGAGTCGTGCCAGCCGCCGACCACCTTCTCGACGTGGTGGGTCGCCTCGGGATGGGCGACCACGAAAACGCTCCGCATCAGCGCATTCCTTTCCTGTGGGTCCTTGTCCTGCTCTTGTCCGGTGAGGCCTTCATGTGTCCGGTGGGGCCTTCATGGATGTCACATCCACGCGGGCTGACTCGTCCTTGAGGTGTATCCGCACACGATCGCAAGGAGTGCACCATGGAAGCCCGTTTGAACCTTCTCGGCAGCCCGCTCGCGACCAAGTCCCTCAAACACCTCGTCACGGCGGGCAAGGCGCTGGGGGAGTCGACGGTGCCGGTCACGACCCAGGAGCTGGTGCGGCTGCGCGCCAGCCAGATCAACGGTTGCGGCTTCTGCGTCGACATGCACACCAAGGAGGCCGCGCACGCCGGCGAGAGCGCCCAGCGCCTCCACCTGGTCGCCGCCTGGCGCGAGGCCACCGTGTTCACCGACGCCGAGCGCGCCGCCCTGGAGCTCGCCGAGCAGGGCACCCGCATCGCCGACGCGGCCGGCGGCGTCACGGACGAGGCGTGGGCCGAGGCCGCCAAGCACTACGACGAGGAGCAGCTCGTCGCGCTGGTGTCGATCATCGCCGTCATCAACGCCTTCAACCGGCTGAACGTCCTCGTCCAGCAGCCCGCGGGCGACTACCGGCCCGGCCGGGTCGGGTGACGCGGACGCTCACCGGGAGCCTTCCGCAAGGCAGTTGAGAGGTCGTCGCGCAGGTACGTCAACCGGTTCCGGCCGAAGCCCGGCGCCGCCCCGCCGCTCGACGGGGTGGCGCCGGGCTGCAGTCTGTGTGCGCAAGGCCGCGGCACAGGGTGGGGAATGCGCCGTTTTCACGGCTCCGAACTGGCCTGATTGCCTGCGCACGCAGGCGTGTTGGGTCCGGGCCCACGTAGCATGACCAGTCGATCCAGGGGGCGCGGGCGGGGCGCGAGGAGCGGGAGTGTGGATCAGGGAGCGGGGGCGGTGCGGGGCAAGGACCCATGGAGATGGGCGTGGACACGGACATGCACTACCGCTTGCTGGGACCGGTCGAGGCGTGGCGCGAAGGCCGACGCCTCACACTCGGCGGGCCCAAGCCCCGGGCGCTGCTCGCCGCGCTGCTCCTGGAGCCGGGGCGCGTGGTCTCCGCCGAGGCGCTGATCGACGTGATCTGGGGTGACAGCCCGCCGGACACGGCGAGGTCACTGATCCAGTCGTACGTCTCCGCGCTGCGCAGGGCGCTGTCCGCCGACGTCATCGAGACGCAGCCGCCGGGCTATCTGATCCACGCGGACGCCGATCTCGTGGACCGCGCCGCGTTCGATCGGCTCACGGCGCAGGGGCGGCAGGCGGCGGCCGCCGGGGACCACGCCGCCGCGGCCCGGCTCCTGAGCGAGGCCCTCGCGCTGTGGCGCGGCCCGGCACTCGGCGGAATCGGCGAGACGCTGCGGGCCATGGCCGACCAGCTGGAGGAGGCCAGGCAGGCGGCCCTGGAGGAGCGGATCGCCGCGGACCTCGCCCAGGCGGGCCGCGAGACGGAGCTGGTCGGCGAGCTCACCGCCCTGGTCGCCACGCACCCCACGCGCGAGCGTCTGCGCGGCCAACTGATGCTCGCCCTCTACCGGTTGGGCCGCCAGGCCGACGCGCTCGCGGTGTACGCGGAGGGGCGCGACGTACTCGCCGATGAGCTGGGGATCGACCCCGGGCCCGGGCTGCGCTCCATGCACGAGGCGATCCTGCGGGCGGACGCGTCGCTGCTGCCCGCCCCGCGGATCGAGGCGGCCGCCGACACCGCCCCGGCCCGCGGCGACGAGCCCTATGGCGCCCCCGCCGCCGAAGGGCTCCCCGAGGACGCCGTCCCCGCGGTCGCGCCGCCGCCCCCGCCGGCTCTTCTGCCGCCCGCCATCGGGGACTTCACGGGCCGCGCCGAGCAGCTGGGCGAGGTGCGGGCCGCGCTGATGGCTCCCGGGCCGCGCGAGGCCATGCCCGTCGTCGTGGTGTCCGGGCCCGGCGGCGTCGGCAAGTCCGTCCTCGGCGTCACGGCCGCGCACCGGGCCGCCGACGCCTACCCCGACGGACAGCTCTACGCCGAACTGCGGGGCGCCACCGACCCCGTGGCGCCCGGCGAGGTGCTCGGCCGCCTGCTGCGCGCCCTGGGGGCCAACCCGCCGGAAGGCGACGCCGAACGCAGGGACCTCTTCCGCAGCCTGGTGGCGGGCCGCCGCCTCCTGCTCGTCCTCGACGACGCGGGCAGTGAGGCCCAGGTGCGCCCGCTCCTTCCCGGCAGCGCCACCTGCGGGGTGCTGATCACCGCGCGCGCCCGGCTCGGCGCCCTGCCCTGCACCCACCGCACCGACCTCGACGTGCTCGACACGGGGCCGGGCACCGACCTGCTCGCCCGGATCGCGGGGGAGCGGCGCGTGCGCGAGGAGCCCGCCGCCGCCCGTCGCATCGTCGAGCTGTGCGGCGGCCTCCCGCTCGCCCTGCGCATCGCGGGGGCGCGCCTTGCGACCCGCAGCCACTGGACGGCGCGCATGCTCGCCGAGCGGCTGGCCGACGAGCGCCACCGCCTGGACGAACTCGCCGTCGGCGACCTGGAGGTGCGGGCCGGCCTCGGCCTGAGCTACCGCGCCCTGGACGAGCCCGCCCGCACCGCCCTGCGCCGCCTCGGCCTGCTGGCCGCGCCCGACGTCGCCTCCTGGGTGGTCGCCGCGCTGCTCGACGTGGAGGAGGCCGCGGCCGAGCGCGTCGTGGAGCAGCTCATCGACGCCCAGCTGCTGCACTGCACCGTCGTGGACCGGGCCGGACAGCCCCGCTTCCGGCCGCACGACCTCGTCCGTGTGTACGCGGCCGAGCGCGCCGAGGCCGAGGACACGCCCGCCGAGCGCGCCGCCGCCGTCGGCCGGGCCCTCGGCGCCGGGCTCTGGCTCACCGGCCGCGTCGCCTCCGCCACGCCGTCCGGCGCGGTCGAACTGCACCGCGGCTTCCTCGACTCGTCGGGCCCGGTCGGCGCGGCGGGCAGCACCATGCGCGCTCTCGTGCGGCCGGTCGGGCCCGAGGCGACCCGGCGGGCGCTGGCCGACCCGGCCGCCTGGTTCGAGGCCGAGGCCGACGCGTTCGCCGCCGCCGTCGAGCGAGCCGCCGCCTACGACCTGCACACCCTGGCCTGCGAGGCCGCGGCCGCCCTGTGCTCGTCCGCGTACGCCGTCGGCAATCGCTTCGAGGCCTGGTGGCGCAGTCACGACGCGGCGCTGGCCGCCGCCCGCCGCGCCGAGGACCGCTCCGGCGAGGCCCTGCTGCTCATCGGGCTCGGTCAACTCCGATACGAACAGGACAGGTTCGCCGAGTCGCAGGACTACTTCCGGCAGGCCGCCGGGATCTGCGCCGACCTCGGCGACGCGCGCGGCCGGGCAGCCGCCCTCGCCGGGCTGGGCAGTTCCCTGCGGGAGGCGGGAAAGCTGCGCGCCGCGCTCGACGTCCTCGGCCGGGCCGTCGAGGGCTTCCGCGGCCTCGGCGACGACCCGGGCCTCGGGCTCTCCTGCCGCTTCGCGGGCACCGTCCACCTCGAACTGGGCGAGACCGAGGAGGCGTTCGCCCTCCTCGACGAGTCCCTGAAGGCCTACCGCAGGCTCGGCAGCCGCCGCGGCGAGGCGCTCACCCTGCGCTCGCTGAGCCTGGTGCACCGCGCGCTCGGCGCGTACGAGCAGGCCGAGGAGCTCGCCGACCGGGCGGTGGTCCTCCTGACCGCCATCGGGGATCCGCTCATGCTGGCGTACGCCGTGCAGGCGCGTGCCAAGTGCCGGATGCGCCGGGGGTGTTCGGCCGAGGCGGAGGCCGAGCTGCGGGGCGTCCTCGACACCTGCCGCGCGCACCGTGACCGCTTCGGAGAGGCCCTCGCCCTGCGCACCCTCGGCGAGTGCGAGCTCGCCCGGGGGCGCGCGGACGCCGCCGTGCGGCGGCTCACCGCGGCGGCCGACCTGTGGTCGGCCCTGGAACTGCCGCTGGCCCGCGCCCGCACCCTGCGGGACCTCGCCGCGGCGCGGGAGGCTTCGGGCGAGCGCGCCGAGGCGCTCGCCCTGCGCGCCGAGGCGCGGGACGTCTTCGGCGCGTACGAGGCACGGGAACGGTACGAGCCGGGCATCTGACCCACAACTGCCCCACAACGGCGCCCCCTCCCACCCCACTTGAGGCAGATTTGCAGAGAACTTGCAGCGGTGTGCGTCAGGATCTCCGTGTCGGCGGCGCACTGAGGCCGACAGCAACGGGGGATCCAACGGGGGAAAGGCCACTGTTGCCGCACACGGCCCATACGACCGAGGCAGTCGGCCGTATGGGCCGTACGGCGCGTGGAGCCGCTGCAGGGATCGGGGGACTCCGGGGGCGGGCAGCAGCCCGCCCCCGGAGCTGTGTCCGCGACTCCTTTCACGAAGACGCCAGCCAAGAGGGGCCCCGAGCATGCCGCCGATCATCCTCATGAACGATCCCCGGGTCGTGGACATACCGGTCCACGACTGTGGTGAGGCCCTCGTCGACCTGCGCAACCTGCCGTTCGTGGAGGTCGACGACCGCCTCGCCGACCCGGCCGGCGCCTACGCCCAGCTGCGTGAGGGCGTCGCCTGGCGGCTGGCCCGCGCCGCCCGGCTGCTGCCCGAGGGCCTTCGCCTGCTGATCACCGAGGGGTATCGGCCGCTCGACCTGCAGATCAGATACTTCGAGGAGTACGCGGCCGAGCTCAGGAGGGCCAACCCCGACTGGTCGGACGACCACCTGCACCGCCAGACGAGCCGCTCCCTGTCACCGCCCGAGGTCGGCCCGCACGTCGCGGGCGCCGCCGTCGACATCACCCTGTGCACGACCGCGGGCGCCGAACTGGACCTCGGCACCCCGGTGAACGCCAGCCCCGAGGAGAGCGACGGCGCCTGCTACACCGACACCGACCGGATCTCGGCGGCGGCTCGCCGCAACCGCCGCACCCTCGCCGCGGCCCTGGCCACGGCGGGCCTGGTCAACTACCCCACGGAGTGGTGGCACTGGTCCTACGGCGACCGCTACTGGGCCCTGGAGACCAGGGCCCCGATCGCCCACTACGGGCCGGTGGCCTTCGGGTCCTAGGCCGACGCGCGGCCGATCCTGTCGACCAGTTCGGCGGCGAGCGGTGCCGCCGATGCCGGGTTCTGGCCGGTGATCAGGTTGCGGTCGACGACCACGTGCGGTGCCCACGGCTCGCCTGCCTCGACGTCGATCCCGGCCTCGGTGAGCCGGTCCTGGAGCAGCCACTTCGCCCGGTCGGCGAAGCCCGCCTGGGCCTCCTCGACGTTGGTGAACGCGGCCACCCGATAGCCCGTGAACGTGTTGGTGCCGTCGGCGCCCACCGCGGCGAGCAGCGCGGCGGGGGCGTGGCAGACCACGCCGAGCGGCTTGCCGGACTCCAGGGCGCGCGTGAGGAGCCTGCCGGAGTCGGCGTCGGCGGAGAGGTCCTCCATGGGGCCGTGACCGCCGGGGAAGAAGACGGCGGCGTACTCGTCGAGGTCCACCTCGGAAAGTTTGACGGGGCGCCGGAGTTCGGTGAACGCGGCGAGCGAGGCGGTGACCGCGGCCGCTCCGTCCTGGCCGCCGTTGAACTCCGGGGTGAGGGAGGCGGGGTCGACCGTGGGCACGACGCCGCCCGGGGTGGCGACGACGGCCTCGTGGCCCGCGGCCTTGAACGCCTCGTACGGGGCGACGGCCTCCTCGGCCCAGAAGCCCGTGGGGTGCGGGGTGCCGTCGGCCAGCGTCCAGTGGTCGACGCCGGTCATCACGAAAAGGATCTTCGACATGGGTGCGCTCCGAGGATGGGGGTCGATGTCTCGACGGTAGACCGGTCGGACCGCGCTCTCCACCGCGGAAGCGGCGCGCGGCATGGGGATGTCGGTTCCAGGGGGGAGCGGCGGCGCCGGGAACAGTCTGTCCTGCGTACGGCGTTGGAGTCGTCGTTGGGACGCCGGTGCCGGGATGCGGGCGCCGGGGCGACGGTGGCGGAGAGGGCTCGTGGTGCGCGGCGAACGGAGCGGTTCGACGGTCTCCGTCGTGCTGGACACGATGCGGCTCCTGCTGTCCCTCGACGCCGAGCGCGGCGCGCGGGCCGCGGCGGCCGCGCTGCCCGAAGCGGGGCGCCGGGTGCCGGAACTGTCGGCCGAGCCCGCGAGCCTGGCTGCCCGGGACGGTGAACTGCTCGCCGCCCTGGCCGAGTTGTGCGAGGTCATCGGCTGGATCCTCTTCGACGCGGGGTTCCACCGCCGCGCGCACCGCGCGAACGCGCACGCTCTGGCCCTCGCCGATCTGTGCGGCGACCGCTGGACGGCCCGGCTCGTCCTCCTGAACCACAGCATGCTCCAGGCCCATACCGGCCGCCCCCGAGCCGCCCTGGAGACCGCGGCACGCGTGAGAGGGCCGCGCCCGCTCCCGGCGAGGGTCGACGCGCTCGTCCTGATCCGCCGCGCCCACGCCATGGCCGCGCTGGGCGAAGGACGCGAACCGGTGGACCTGATCTCCCGTGCCCGGAGCCGCTTCCTGGACGGCATGTCCCCGGACGACCCCGCCTGGGCCTGGTGGATCGACGAGACGGAGCTGATCGGCCACCAGGGCTGGGTGCTCGCCCGGCTGCGCCGCTGGGACCGCGCGCTTGCGCTGCTGCACCGTGCGGCCACCACCCCCGGCGGCCCCTCCTACCGAGACCTGTTCCGCGCGGAGTTGCTCGCGGCCTTCGCCGGGGCCGGGGCCTGGCGCGACGCCGAGGACCTCATCGCGGACCTCGCGCCCCGCGTCCCCGGCATCGGATCGGCGCGTACGACGGAGTCGCTCGGCGGGACGGCGAGGAAGCTGCTGCGCGGCCGTGCTGACGTACCGGCCCCGCTGCGCGACGCGGCAGTCCACCTCCTGGAGGCGCTCAGCGACCAGGAGCGCCGGCCCGCAGCCCGTCCATGACGAGGTCCATGAGGCGCCCGGCGCGCGCCTGCCAGTCGCTGTGCGGATCGATGTGCCAGAGCCCGGCGATGGCGAGAAGGAAGTCGTCGGGAGTCACGCCGGGCCGGATGGTGCCCGCGTCCTCGTTGGCCTTGAGCAGGAGGCCGACGGCTTCGGTGAGCGGGCCGCGCCCCACCCCGGCCAGGCTGCCGAGGGTGCTGGTGGCGCTGCGGATCGCGTCGGCCAGACCGGCCTTGGCCATCGCGTACCGGACGAGGCGGTCCATCCACTCGCGCAGGGCCTGGTCGGGCTCCCTGGAGCGCAGCAACTGGCAGGCGGCGCCGCAGACTTGCTGGACCTCGAAGCGGTACACCTCAAGCACCAGTGCCTCGCGGTTGGGAAAGTTGCGGTAGAACGTGCCCTGGCCGACGCCCGCCTTCTTCGCGATCGCGCTGAGCGGCGCGTCGCTCGACTTCGTCAGCTCCGCCAGGGCCACTTCCAGGATGCGTTCGCGGTTGCGCTGCGCGTCCGAGCGCAGCGGCGAGTCCTTGTGCTGCCCCACTGGCTCTCCCTCCGCGCTCCGGGACGCGATGGTCCCTTGCTAAGCGGACAGCTGTCCGCTAAGTTCTCAAGCTAACGGACAAGTGTCCACTTACTTGGGTTCACCATAGCGGCTGACCGGCCGCCGGGAACCGACCGCGGCCGAAGCGGTGCCGCGGTCCCTCCTCTGTACAGCGCCACGCCCTCCCGAACTCCCCGCCGGGACCGCCTCGTTCGACGCGATTCGCGAAAGAAGGCTGCTCATGGCTCCATCGACGTCCAGTGCCGTCACCCTGAACATCAACGGCGAGAAGCACACACTGTCCGTCGACCACCGCACCACCCTGCTCGACGCCCTGCGCGAGCGGCTCGATCTGACCGGCACCAAGAAGGGCTGCGACCAGGGCCAGTGCGGCGCCTGCACGGTCCTGATCGACGGCCGCCGTGCCGTCTCCTGCCTGCAGCTCGCGGTCGCCGCCGAGGGGCGCGAGATCACCACCATCGAAGGCGTCGCGGACGGCGACCGGCTGCACCCCGTGCAGCAGGCGTTCCTCGACCTCGACGGCTTCCAGTGCGGCTACTGCACACCGGGCCAGATCTGTTCCGCCCTCGGTGTGATCGAGGAACACGCGGCGGGCTGGCCGAGCGCCGCCACCACCGACGTACGGCCCGAGGCGGGCGTGCCCGAGCTCACCGCGGAGGAGATCCGCGAGCGGATGAGCGGCAACCTCTGCCGCTGCGGCGCGTACGTGTCGATCGTGCAGGCCGTCGAGAAGGCGGCGCGCGCCGAGGAGGGAGCGGCATGAGGGACTTCGACTACCAACGGGCGTACGACGTGCCCGGCGCGCTCGCCGTGCTCGGCGCCGACCCCGACGCCCGCTACCTCGGCGGCGGCACCAACCTCGTCGACCTGATGAAGACCGGCGTCGAGCGGCCCGCGCTCCTCGTCGACGTACGCGAACTGCCCCTGGACCGGATCGAGATCGCCGAGGACGGCGGGCTGCGCATCGGCGCGACCGTCACCAACAGCGACCTCGCCGCCCACCCCGAAGTGCGGCGCCGCTACCCGGCGTTGGCGCAGGCCGTCCTCGCCGGCGCGTCGGGCCAGCTGCGCAACATGGCGACGGTGGGCGGGAACCTCCTCCAGCGCACCCGCTGCGGCTACTTCACCGACCTGAGCAAGCCGTGCAACAAGCGCGTCCCCGGCAGCGGCTGCGCCGCCCTGGAGGGCGAGCACCACAACCACGCCATCCTCGGCGCCACCGAGCACTGCGTGGCCGTGCACCCCTCGGACATGGGCGTGGCCCTCGCCGCCTTCGACGCCGTCGTCCACTACGAATCGGCGGACGGGCCGGGGGAGTTGCCGCTCTCCGCGTTCTACCTGCCCGTGGGGGACACCCCGCACCTGGAGACCGCGCTGCCCTCCGGCGCGCTGATCACCGGCCTCACCCTGCCGCCCGCCCCGGTCGCCGCCGTCTCCCGCTACCGCAAGGTGCGCGAGCGCGCCTCGTACGCGTTCGCGATCGGCTCGATCGCCGCCGCCCTGGACGTACGGGACGGTGTCGTACGGGAGGTGCGCATCGCCTTCGGTGCCGTCGCGTCACGGCCGTGGCGCGCCCACGAGGCGGAGCGGGTGCTGACCGGCGGCCCGGCGAGCGCCGAGGCCTTCGCCGCCGCGGCCGACGCCGAACTGGCGGCCGCCCGTGCCCTGCCCGACAACGGCTACAAGGTGACGCTCACGCGCAACCTCGTCGTGGCCGTGCTCACCGAACTCGCCGAGGAGGCCGCCCGATGACCACGACCGCCGCAACCGCCGCGGTGACCGGCGCCGTCGGTGCCGCGCACACCCGCATCGAGGGCCGCGACAAGGTCACCGGCGCGGCGCGGTACGCCGGCGAGCTGCCCTTCGCCGGCCTCGCCCACGGCTGGCTCGTGCTGTCCACGATCGCCCGCGGCCGCGTCCGCTCGGTCGACGCGGAGCCGGTCCTCGCGATGCCCGGCGTCCTGACGGTGCTCCACCACGGCAACGCCCCGCGCGTCGACGGCAGTTACGAGGGCATGCTGGGACGGCCCGACCCGATCGTCGCGCTCTTCCAGCACGACCGCGTGCCCTTCGTGGGCTGGCCGGTGGCGCTGGTCGTCGCCGAGACGTCCGAGCAGGCCAGGGAGGCCGCCGAGGCGCTGGTGGTCTCCTACGAACAGGAGCCGCACGACGTCGAGTTCTACGCCGGGCGCCCCGGCACGTACACGCCGGACACCGAGGGCATGCGCACCGAGAAGGGCGAACTGGAGGCCGAACTCGCCGCGTCCGCCCATGTCGTGGACGCCGAGTACAGCACGCCCGAAGAGCACCACACCCCGATGGAGCCGCACGCGGCGACCGCCCGCTGGGACAACGGCCGCCTCGAAGTCGTCGACTCCAACCAGGGCAGCACCTGGATCGCGGGCGAGCTGTCGAAGCTGTTCTCGCTCGACCCCGCCTCGGTGCGGGTGTTGTCCGAGCACGTCGGTGGCGCCTTCGGCTCCAAGGGCCTGCGGGTCCACCAGGTCGCCGCCGTGATGGCGGCGACGGTTCTCGACCGGCCCGTCCGCGTCGTGCTGACCCGCCGTCAGATGTTCTCGCTCGTCGGCTACCGCAGCCCCACCACCCAGCGCGTCCGCCTCGGCGCCGAGCCGGACGGGCGGCTGCGGGCCTTCGACCACCAGGCGCAGAGCCTGTCGTCGACCGTCCATGAATTCGTGGAGGCCAGCGCCGGGTTCGCGCGCGCGATGTACGCCGCCGACGCGCACCACACCGTCAACCGTCTCGTACGCCTCGACGTGCCGACGCCGACCTGGGTGCGGGCCCCGGGCGAGGCGCCGGGGTCGTTCGCCGTGGAGTCCGCGCTCGACGAGCTCGCGGAGAAGTGCGGCATCGACCCCGTCGCGCTGCGGGTCCGCAACGAACCCGATGTGGGCCCGGTCTCCGGGCTGCCGTTCAGCAGCCGTAACCTCCTCACCTGCTTCGAGGAAGGCGCGCGCAGGTTCGGCTGGGCGGACCGGGACCCACGGCCCGGCGTGCGCCGCGAAGGGCGCTGGCTGATCGGCACCGGCACGGCGTCGGCCACCTTCCCGGTGCTCGTCGGGCCGAGCACGGCGGCCGTCACGGCGGAGGCCGACGACACCTTCACGGTGCGCATCACCGCGGCGGACGTCGGCACCGGTGCGCGGACCGCGCTCACGCTGATCGCCGCGGACGCCCTCGGGGTGCCCACGGACCGCGTCCATGTCCGCATCGCCGACAGCGACTTCGGCCCCGCGATGATCGCGGGCGGCTCGATGGGCACCCGGTCCTGGGGCTGGGCCATCACGCTGGCCGCGCGCGAGCTGCGCGAGAAGCTGGTTCCCGGCGGGCACATTCCGCCGGAGGGCATCACGGTGCGGTCCGACACGAGCGCGGCCATCAGCGCGCTCACGCAGAAGGAACGCCACTCCTTCGGCGCACAGTTCGCCGAGGTCGCCGTGGACGTCACCACCGGCGAGGTACGGGTGCGGCGCATGCTCGGCATCTTCGCGGCGGGGCGGATCATCAACCCGCTGACCGCGCGCAGCCAGCTCGTCGGCGGCATGACCTGGGGCCTGTCCATGGCGCTGCACGAGGAGGCGGTCAGGGACCGGACCTCGGGCTCGCTCGTGGGTCCCGACCTGGCGGGCTACCACGTCGCCGCGCACGCCGACGTTCCGCACATCGAGGTGGACTGGGTGGACGACCCCGACGTGGACGACCCCGTCGGCATCAAGGGCATCGGGGAGATCGGCATCGTGGGCGCGGCGGCGGCCGTCGCCAACGCGGTGTGGCACGCGACGGGCGTCCGGCACAGGGCTCTGCCGATCCGGCCGGACCGTGTGCTGCGGGCCGGTACGGGCCCGGGGGTTGGTGCGGGTGCGGGTGCCGGTGGCGTGTTTGGGGACGACTCCCGTGCTTGACATCGCCGACGACCTGAACCGTTGGGTCCAGGAAGACCGGGACTTCGCCGTCGCCACCGTCGTGTCCGTCGGCGGGAGCGCGCCGCGCGGTCCCGGCGCCGCCCTGGCCGTCGACGGAGCGGGCAACGCCATCGGCTCGGTCTCCGGGGGCTGCGTGGAAGGCGCGGTCTACGACCTGTGCGTCCAGGCACTCCAGGACGGCGCGTCCGCGGTCGAGAGCTTCGGCTACAGCGACGAGGACGCCTTCGCGGTCGGCCTGACCTGCGGGGGCGTCATCGAGGTCCTTGTCACGCCGGTGGCCGCGGACGCGCCGGACAGGGCGGTGTTCGCCGCCGCCCTGTCGGCCGCCGTCCGTGGCGAGGAGGCCGCCCTGGTCCGCGTGTTCAGGGGCCCGGCCGACCTGCTCGGCCGGCCCCTCCTGGTGGGCCCGGACGGTCTCGACGCGGGCAGCCTGGGCGGACACCCGGACCTCGACCGCACGGCGGTGGGGGAGAGCCGCGCCCTGCTGGCGGCGGGGCGCACCGCGGAGTTCGTCGTCTCGGAGAGCGGCTCGCGGTGCGGGAGCGCGGTGACGGTGCTCGTCGAGTCGAGCGTGCCGCCGCCCCGCATGATCGTGTTCGGGGCCGTCGACTTCGCGGCGGCGCTGGTCCGCGCGGGCAAGTTCCTCGGCTACCACGTCACGGTGTGCGACGCCCGCCCCGTCTTCGCCACCCGGGCCCGGTTCCCGGAGGCGGACGACATCGTGGTCGAGTGGCCGCACCGCTATCTCCAGGACACCGCCACGGACGCCCGCACCGTCCTGTGCGTGCTGACCCACGACGCCAAGTTCGACGTACCGCTGCTCGCGGCGGCGCTGCGGCTGCCGGTCGCGTTCGTCGGCGCGATGGGTTCACGCCGCACCCACGAGGACCGCAACAGCAGGCTGCGGGACGTGGGCGTCACGGACGAGGAACTGGCCCGCCTCCACTCCCCGATCGGCCTGGACCTGGGCGCGCGAACACCGGAGGAGACGGCCCTGTCGATCGCGGCGGAGATCATCGCGTCACGCCAGGGCGGCACGGGCCTGCCGCTCAGAGGATCGAGGACACCGATTCACCATGACGCAGCGGGCGGGTCGTCGTCGGAGTGGGAGAGCGTGATGGCGTGAGGGGGCGGGTGGCCTGTTGCGCGAGTCGGGGAGGCTGTCGAACTGTCGGTGTCTTCGGGCCTCGAGCGGGGTTGGTCGTCGGGGTGGTCGTGGGTGACCGTCGGCCGGTGGTCTGTCGCGCGGGATCGTCGCCGGTGCGATCGCGTACGCCTCTTCACCACAATCCCTCCGGCGGCTCGTCCGCCTGGGCCAGCGTGATCGCCTGGTCCGTGGTGAGGTCCTCGCCCTCCAGGAGGAGGCGGGTGCAGTCCGCGTCGCCCAGGGCCTTCCGCAGGCGTTGTTCGTGGTGGGACCGGAAGCTCGTCGAACCCGCGCGGCCCAGTTCAGGGAGGCCCGCGACGGACCACAACCTGCCGCTCGCCCCCAGGAGTCGTGCCGCCCGGTCGGCCCTCCCCAGGGCCGCCTCGACCGCGCTGAGGAGGTCCACGGCCGCCGCCGTGCCGAGGCGGTCGTGGACGCGCCACTTGGCGGACAGCGCGCCGCGGGCGTGGTAGGCCGCGGAGGTCGCGTTCCCCTGGCCGAGCCGGGCGAGCGCGAGGTAGTAGTCGCCCCACGCCCGCATCCACAGCTCCCCGCACTTGTCGCACTCGGCGCGCAGCCTCCCGGCCACCGCCGCCACCCGCTCGAACGCGCCCTGCGCCGCCAGCAGATAGGCCTGCACGGCCAGCGCGGTGAGCCGGAAGAACATGGCGCCCCCGCCACCGGTGGGAGCCAGCCCCGACGGGGTGTGCAGTATCGCGGAGCGCGCGGACTCCCCGCGTACGGCCAGACTCGCGCCGTTCAGCGGCAGATGGAGGGCGGCGTCGGGCAGCCCGCGCGCCGTCGCCAGGCGGGTGTACGCCGTCGCGACCTGCTCTGCGGCGTCCAGGTCGTCATGGTCCAGGGTGATCAACCGCTGGGCCCACAGCGCGAGCACCCGCTCGGGACCCGTCCCGTCGTCCCGCCGCAGGGCGCGCTCCAGATAGGTGCGGCCCTCCTCCGCGTATCCGCAGGCGAACCAGAAGAACCAGAGCGTGCCCGCGAGTTCGAGGGCGCACGCGGGGTCCGGATCGGCGAGGCACTCCTCCAGGGCGAGCCGCAGATTGGCGTGCTCCGCGCACATCCGCTCCGCCCACGCCCGCTGCGCGGAGCCGAGCCACTCGGCCTCGCCGCGCCGGGTCAGCCACCGGTAGTAGTCGCGGTGGCGGCGCCGGACCGCCCCGCTCTCGCCGAGCCCGTCGAGCCACTGCGCGCCGAACGCCCGCAGCGTGTCCAGCATGCGAAAGCGCATGCCCGCGCCGTCCGGCTCCTGGATCACGATGGACTTCTCGGTGAGCCAGGAGAGCAGTTCGAGGACGCGCTCGGTCTCCAACGGCCCGCCGTGGCAGACGAACTCGGCGGCCTCCAGATCCCAGCCGCCCGCGAACACGGACAGCCTCGCCCACAGCAGCCGCTCCAGCGGCGTGCACAGCTCATGGCTCCAGCCGATCGCGGTGCGCAGGGTCCTGTGCCGCGCGATCCGCGGCGCGGTGCGGGCGGTGAGCAGGTCGAAGCGCGAGTCGAGGCCCTCCAGTAAACGGTCCAGGGGCATGCCGCGCAGCCGCACCGCCGCCAGCTCCAGGGCGAGCGGGATCCCGTCGAGCCGGGCGCAGATCGCCTCGATCTGCGGGCGGTTGGCGTCGGTGATCCGGAAGGAGGGCATCGCCGCGGTCGCCCGCACGGTGAACAGCGCGACGGCACTCCCGTCGTCCCCGGCCCCCGGCCCGACCGGCAGCGGATCGAGGGCGAGGACGTGCTCGCCCGGCACGGCGAGCGGCTGTCTGCTGGTCGTCAGGATCCGCAACTCCGGCACACGTGCGAGGAGTTCGCAGACCAACTGGGCGCACGGCGCCAGAATGTGCTCGCAGGTGTCCAGGACCAGCAGCACCGCCTCACCGGTCAACCGGTCGACGAGAGCGTCCAGAAGGGGGCGCACGGTCTGGCCCGGGCGCCCCAGCGCGTCCATGACCGCGTGCGGCAGCAGCGACGCGTCGGTCAGCGGGGAGAGCTCGACCAGCCAGGTGCCGTCGGGGAACCGGCGCCGCGCCTCATGGGCGGCGCGCAGTGCGAGCCGGGACTTGCCCACCCCGCCCGGCCCCGTCAGGGTCACAAGCCGCGACGCGTCCAACAACCGCGTGATGCGTGCGAGTTCAGCACCTCGTCCGATGAAGGCGTTCGCCTCCGTGGGCAGATTTCCGCTCCGGCCGTTGTCCTTGCGCACTGAAGCCGCCATGCCCCCCTCGACCTGCCGTGACGCAGATCACCATAGCCCGTTCCGGCGGGCGCCTCGGATGCGTACCGTGTAATCGTCCAGCCACATCGGGTAGCGGTGCGGCGGTCATCGTGCGGAGGGGGTGCGTGAGGATGGACACCGCTCCTGCCTTGCGAGCCGTGGGGCAGATGCGGCCAGGGGATCATCTCTTCCTCGGCTACGACACGGACGAGGAACGCGAGGCGGTGCTCGCCGCGTTCCTCCTGGACGGCCTGGCGAGCGGGCAGCGCGGACTGCTCCTGACCTCGGTCGACGCACCACCGCCCACCCTGCTCCGGTTCCTGCGCCGGCAGGGCTGCGACGTGGCGGGCGCGCTGGCGGCGGACAGGCTGCGGGTCAACTCCCGCCTCGGCGCGGCGTGCGGGCTGTGGGACCTGGACGACCTGGTGCGCCGCGAGGCCGAAGGCGCGGTGGCCGACGGGTTCCTCGGGCTGCGGGTCGCCCTGGAGGTCCTGCCCGACCAGGGCGCCGAAGCGCCGAAGGGCCTCTGCGACGCCGAGCGGCTGCTCGATCCCGTCTTCCAGGCGCTGCCCGTGCTCGGCCTGTGCCAGTACGACCGCCGGGTCTTCGACCGGCGAGAACTGGACGCCCTCGACGCCCTGCACCACGGCAGGGCGGTCGCCGACGACGTCTGGCAGGACGAACTGCTCCGCATCACAAGGACGTTCACGCCCCCCGGCCTCGCCCTGTGCGGAGAGGTGGACGACAGCAACGTCACCGCGGTGGCCCGCGCCCTGCGCGCCGAGGCCGAGCGGTCGGGGAGCCGTCCCGACGCCCCGCACCGCACCCGGCTCGACCTGCGCGACCTGACCTTCATCGACGTCTGCGCGCTGCGGCTCCTGGTCTTCACGGGCCTCGGCCTGTACGCCCTGGGCGGCAGCCTGGTCCTCGACGGCGTCGCGCCGCACGTACGGCGCGTCATGCGCGTCACCGGCTGGGACCGCATCCCCGGCCTGGACATGGGGAACGCGCAGGAGGAGTCATGACCCGCACGGGCTTCGTCCACCAGGCGCTGTGCTACGCCTCGGACGAGGAGTTCCTCTCCGGCACCCTCGGGTTCGTGCGCGACGGGCTCACCGCCGACGACGCGGTGCTCGCCGTCGTCGACCGGAACAACATCGCGCTCCTCCGGGACGCCCTCGGCGACGCGGCGCGGGAGGTCGACTTCGTCGACGCCTGGGACTGGTATCACTTCCCCGCGCGCACGCTGCGCCGCTACAACGACTACTGCACGGAGCACGAGGAGGGCGGAGCCCGTCGCGTCCGCGTCATCGGCGAGCCGGTGTGGGCGGGCCGCACGGCCCTCGAGACCCGGGAGTGGACGCGCTACGAATCACTCGTCAACGTCGCGTTCGCCGCATCGGGTCACTGGATCGTGTGTCCCTACGACGCCCGCGTCCTGCCCGACGAGGTCCTCGCCGACGTCCGGCGCACCCACCCCGAGGTGACCCTCGGCTCCGGCGGCCCGATCATCAGCCGCCGGTACACGGACCCGACGGACTTCTACGCCGAGTGCGACGAACGCAGCCGCACGCTCCCCGACATGGTGGCCCCGGACGGCCCGCCGCGGGAAGTGCCGTTCGTCCGGGGCGAGTCGGTGGCCGCCCGGCTCGCCGTCGCGGAGTTCGCCCGCCGCTGCAGGATCGCCGACGGCCGCGCCCGCGACATGGCCGCCGCCGTGCACGAGGTGGTGGTCAACGCCGTCCGCTTCGGCGGTGGCCACGGCGTGCTGCGGCTGTGGCACGACCCCGACTGGGTGGTCTGCGAGGTCGCCGACACCGGCGGCGGGCGGCCCGCCGTCTCCGTGCGGGACACCGGCTATCTGGGGCACGTGCCGCCCGACCCGCAGGCCGCGACGGGCCACGGGCTGTGGGTCGTGCGGCAGTTGTGCGACCTGGTGACCGAGCGGTTCGGCGCGACGGGCGCGGTCGTGCGGCTGCACTTCCGCCGCTGATCCGCGCCGCCGCGGCGGCGCCTGGACCCCGTCAGGGGTGGGGCCAGACCCACTCCTTGCCTGGTCAGGGGCGAAACGGTACGCGTGCGGTGCACAGTTGTGACACCGGGCCGTACCGCCCGGCCGGATGCGCCGCGGGACACGTGGGCGCCCGGAACGGGTTGTGAGGGAGCGGCGAGGTCATGCGACAGGTGAGGGCGTGGGCGGGAAGTGCCTGCGTGGGGTTCGTGCGGGCGTGTGCCGTGGCGGTCGTCAGCCTGCTGGTGCCGGCCGTGTGGGCCGCCGCCGTGGCGCTGGGCATCCGGTGGGGCGCGGCGAACCCCTGGTCGTGGGTGGCGCCGTGCGTGCTGGTGTGCGTGGGCACGCTCGCCCTGTCCCGCCCGGTGTGCCGGACCGTACGTCTGCTCGTCGCCCGGTGGACCGCCACCGTCGTCCCGGACGGATACCGGCAGGCCGTGCCGGTCACGCAACTGTCGACCGGGTTCTGGTGGAACGGCTTCGGCTATGAACGCACCCGCCGCGACGCCCTCATGGACCAGAAGTGGCGGGTGCGGTGGAAGGACCCGGCGAACTGGCGTGACGTGCGGTTCACGGCGATCGCCCCCTTCACCGCGGGCGTGGTGGCGGCCCTCCCGGCGGCCGGAGCGGCCGCGGCGGTCATCGGGCTCAGCGGCTCTGGCGCCGCGGGGTACGTCGTCGGGGCGCTCGGTCTGCTCGTGGCGGTGGCCTGCTCCCCGTACGCATGGCGGGTGATCGAGCCGGTGGCCGTCCGCTTCCTGCGCCCCTCGGCCGCGATGGTGCTGGCGGACCGGGTGGACGAGCTGACGGCCCAGCGCGCGGACACGACGGTCGCCCAGGCCGCGGAGATCCGCCGGATCGAGCGCGACCTGCACGACGGCGCGCAGGCCCGCCTGGTCGTCCTCGGGCTCTCCCTGGCGACCGCGGAGAAGCTGATGGAGAGCGACCCGGAGCAGGCCAAGGCGCTGATGCGGGAGGCGCGGGTCGGCGCCGCCACGTCGCTGACCGAACTCCGCGAACTGGTCAGGGGGATCAATCCGCCGGTCCTGAACGACCGGGGGCTGGTCGACGCCGTGCGCGCGCTCGCCCTGGACAGCCCGCTCGACGTCACGGTCGACGCCGACGCGCCCGCGCGCCTGGAGCCGCCCGTCGAGTCCGCGCTGTACTTCGGGATCGCCGAACTCCTGACCAACGCGGTCAAGCACGCCCACGCGAGGCGGGTACGGATCTCGCTCGCCCGGGACGACTCCGGCATCGTCGTCGACGTCGAGGACGACGGCCGCGGCGGCGCCGACGCGCGGGCCGGCGGCGGACTGGAAGGGCTGCGCCGCCGCCTCGCGGTCTTCGACGGCGTCCTGGAGATCACCAGCCCGGCAGGCGGCCCGACCAGGGCGAGGATGATGGTGGCATGCGAATCGTTGTAGCCGAGGACCTCTACCTCATGCGCGACGGCATGGTCCGCCTCATCGAGGCGTGCGGGCATCAGGTGGTGGCGACGGCGGCCACGGGGCCGGAGACGCTCGACGCGCTGCTGACGTGGCGGCCGGACGTGGCCGTCGTCGACGTCCGCATGCCGCCGACCCAGTCGGACGAGGGACTGCGGGCGGCGCTCGCCGCGCGCGCCGAGGTGCCCGGCCTCCCGGTCCTGATCCTGTCCCAGTACGTCGAACAGCTCTACGCCCGCGAGCTGTTGTCCGACGGCTCCGGCGGCGTCGGCTACCTCCTCAAGGAGAGCGTGTTCGATGCGGATCAGTTCATCGACGCCCTGGAACGCGTCGCGGGCGGCGGGACCGCCATGGACCCGGCGGTCATCTCCAAACTGCTGTCCAGCGGCCCCTCGAACCGACGGCTCGGCGGGCTCACCGAACGCGAGCACTCCGTACTCGCCCTCATGGCCGAGGGGCTGTCCAACCAGGCCATCGGACGGCGGCTCTTCCTCAGCGAGAGCACGATCAGCAAGTACACCACCTCGATGTTCGGCAAGCTCGGCATCACGGACGACGACGACAACAACCGCCGCGTGCTCGCCGTTCTCGCCTACCTCAACAATCCGTAGGGCTCATCGGCATCCGTAGGGCGCGTTCCGAAGGAGTCATGACGAGTCCGGCAGTTCCCTGACCTCCAGTGGACGCGTGGCCGGGCCCTGGAGGACCGAGCCGTCCGTGGCGAAGCGAGAGCCGTGGCACGGGCACTCCCACGTGGTCTCCGCCTCGTTGAACGCGACCAGGCAGCCGAGGTGGGTGCAGCGGGCGGAGACCGCGTGCAGCGCGCCCGCCTCGTCGCGGTGGACCGCGCAGCGGCGGCCCTCGACGCGGACCACCGCCCCGGAGCCCGCGGGGACGTCGGCCACGGAGTCGGCGTGGGTGGTGCGGAGCCGGTCGCCGATGAAGTGCCGTGCGACGTCGGCCTGTTGGCTCAGCAGGGCGGGCGCCTCGCGCACCGTGCTCCACAGGCGGCGCGGGTCGTACAGGTCGGACCACGGGGACTTCTGCCCGCCGATCAGCCGGGCGAGCAACTGGCCGGCCATGACGCCGCCGCTCATGCCCCAGCCGCCGAAGCCGGTCGCCACGTAGGTGTGGCGGGCGCCGGGGTGGAAGGAGCCGACCATCGGGACGCCGTCCGTGACGTCGTTGTCCTGCGCCGCCCATCGGTAGGCGGTCCCGCCGACGTCGAAGCGCTCCCGCATCCACGCGTCGAGCGCCACGAAACCGGCGGTGGCGTCGCCCGTTCCCGGGGTGAAGCCGCCGCCCGTAACGATCAGGAGACGCCCGCCGTCACCGCCGTGGGGCGTGGTCCGCACGGAGCGTTTGTCGTCCTCCTCCGTGATGTACATGCCACCCGGGTCCTGGCCCCCGGCCAGGGGAGCGGCGACCACCAGTTCACGCCGGGGCGACAGGCGGGCGAAGAGCAGCGCGCGGTCGAAGACCGGGTAATGCGTGGCGACGACGACGTCCCGCGCGGTGACCGTGCGACCCGACTCCGTGGTCACCCGGCAGGGAGTGCCCTCGCGCAGGCCGGTCACCCGGCTCCGCTCGTGGATGACACCGCCCCGAGCCCGCAGGTCCTCGGCGAGCGCGAGGAGGTAGGCACGGGGGTGGAACTGCGCCTGGTCCTCGACGCGCACCGCACCCGCCACGGGGAAGGGCAGGCCGGTCTCCTCGGTGTACTCCGCGGCAAGACCGGCCTCCCGGGCCGCGACGGCCTCCGCCCGCAGCTCCTCGGTGCGCTCGGCACGGGTGGTGTAGGTGAAGGCGGGCGAGCGTTCCAGGTCGCAGTCGATGCCGACGTCGGCGCAGACCGCCGCCACGTGGTCGACCGCCTGCTGCTGCGAGCGGGCGTAGTCGCGGGCGGCGTCGGGCCCGCGCGTGCGGCGCAGCCGCTCGTAGACCAGGGAGTGCAGGGCGGTCAGCTTCGCGGTGGTGTGGCCGGTGACCCCCGCGGCGATGCGGTCGGCCTCGAGGACGGCCACCGACCGCCCGTCGCGGGCCGCCTCCCACGCCGTGCTGAGTCCCGCGACACCGCCGCCCACCACGACGACGTCCACCTCGATGTCCTCGGCCAAGGGCGGGTGGCACGTGGTCGTGCTGGTCTCCATCCAGTACGACTCCGGGCGGCCCGGCAGCGCCCCGGGCGTCCGCCCGCTCATGCGGGGTCCGTGACGGCGTCCATGGCGGCCTCCAGGGTGTGGGCGTCCGTGGGCCGTGCGGGTTTCCACCGGGCCGCCGGGCAAACCCGGCCGCCGGTCCCCTCAGCGCTGGCGGTCGACGACGCTCTCGACGATCCTCATCAGCCGGTCGCCCGCCCGGTCGATGCTCCCGTTCTGCGTGCTGACCTGTGCGCCTTCGAGGACGAAGGTGATCTCGGCCGCGGCCTGTCCGGGGTCCGGCAGGCCGGCCGCGGCGCACATGCCGACCAGTCTGCGGGTCTGGCGGGCCTTGTGCTCCTCGATCACCTGGCGGGCCGGATGGGAGCGGTCGGGCAGCTCGGCGAGGGAGTTGATGAACGGGCAGCCCCGGTGCGAGATCGCCGGGAGGCCCTCGGCGATGAAGCGGGCCAGACCCAGGATCTGTTCCCTCGGCTGGTCGGGGTGTGCGGCCTCGACCCGGTCGAAGGCCGCCTGGTAGTCGGCGGCGACGATCCGCAGCCACTCCGCGACCAGGGCGTCCTTGGTCTCAAAGTGCCGGTAGATCGCCATCTTGGTGGTCTCGGCCTTCTCGGCGATCGCCTGGACGCCGACCCGCAGGATCCCCTCGCTCTGGAAGAGCTCCTCCGCCGCGTCGAGGATGCGCTCGCGGGGCGGCAGTTTCGCCACCCTGCTCGGTCTGCTCGCGGTCGATGCCATGGCTGCTCCGTGACGTCCGGTCGGTGGTGGGGCTCTCGGCGCCTGCTACGGTACCAGTCCGTTCCGTACGATACCGATCGGTATCGTGAGGGACTCGACGGTCTTGTTTCCTCTGCCGGGAGTGACAGTGAGAGTTGCCGAGTACGTGACCTTCGACGCGGTCGGGCTCGCCGGGCTGGTGGCCCGGGGCGAGGTGACCCCCGCCGAACTGGAGGCGGCCGCACACGAGGCGGCCGAGGCGGTGAATCCGCGGATCGACGCCGTCGTCGAGACATGGCGGGCCGACGACGAGCCCGTCCCCGGCAGCACGCCGCTGGCCGGTGTCCCCTTCCTGGTCAAGGACGTCGGGGTCGCCGTGGCCGGCCGGCGCTCCGAGCTGGGCAGCCGTCTCGCGGCGGGCAACGTCGCGGGCGCCGACTCCGCCCTGATGCGACGTCTGCGCCGCGCGGGGCTCGTGACGTTCGGGCGCACCGCGACCCCGGAGCTGGCCTACAGCATCACGACGGAACCCGCGCCCTACGGCCCGACCCGCAACCCCTGGGATCCGCGGCGCAGCGCGGGCGGTTCCAGCGGGGGCGCGGGCGCGGCCGTCGCCGCCGGGATCGTGCCGATCGCGCACGCCACCGACGCCGCGGGCTCGCTGCGCATACCCGCCGCGTACAACGGCCTGTTCGGACTGAAGCCCACCCGCGGCCGGGTCTCCATGGGCCCCGACGCCGACGAGGTCTTCAGCGGCCTCGCCGTGCAGGGCTGCGTCAGCCGCACCGTGCGCGACAGCGCGGCGCTGCTGGACCGGATCCGCGGCCCGGAACCGGGCGACCCCTACGTCGCGCAGGAGCCCTGCCGCCCCTACGCGGAGGAAGTCACCCGCGATCCGGGCCAGTTGCGGATCGGCGTCCTCCCCCAGGCGTGGGGCGGCCGCCGCACCACCGCGCCGGTGGCCGACGCCCTCTCCCGCACCGTGCGGCTGCTCGCATCCCTCGGCCACCGCGTGGAGGAGGCCGACGTCGGCCTCGGGGCCGACTGGGAGGAGTTCGTCCTCGCCGCCGCCCGGCTGATGACCGTGAACCTCACGGCCTGGATCGACGGACTCGCCGCCGCCTTGGGCCGGCCCGTCGACTCCTCGACGCTCGAACCGGAGACCCTCGAAGGCCACCGCTACGGCCGGCGGGTCAGCGGCGCCGAGTTCGTCACCGCGCTCGCGATCCGGAACCGGGTCGCCCGAAGCCTCGCGCGGTCCTTCGCCGCGTACGACGTGCTGCTCACCCCGACCCTGCCGGAACTCCCCATGCCCCTGGGCGCCTATGGCGCGGGCGGCCAGGCGCTGGACGGCCTCGGCTGGATCGACCGGCTCAACGACCGTTCGCCGTTCACCATGGCCTTCAACGTCGCGGGCACGCCCGCCATGTCCGTGCCCGTGACGGCCGACGCCGGCACGGGGCTGCCGATCGGGATGCAGTTCGCCGCCGGATACGGGGACGAGGGCTTGCTCTTCCGCCTCGCCGGACAACTCGAACAGGCGAGCCCGTGGTCGGACCGGACCCCCGGGGTGTGGGCTGGGGACCACGCGGGCCGCCCGTGTACCGGAGGGCCTCAGGGGCACACGTGCGGGCGGCACGAGAAGTCCCGACGGGAGTGAGAGGGAGTGCGATGCGTGCGGTGACATGGCAGGGCAGGCGCGACGTGCGGGTGGAGACCGTGCCCGATCCGAAGATCGAGCAGCCCACGGACGCGGTCGTACGGATCACCTCCAGCGGCCTGTGCGGCTCGGACCTGCATCTGTACGAGGTGCTCACGCCGTTCATGACGCCCGGCGACATCCTCGGGCACGAGCCGATCGGCGTGGTGGAGGAGGCCGGCGCCCAGGTGCCGAACCTGCGTCCCGGCGACCGCGTGGTGGTGCCCTTCCAGATCGCCTGCGGCAGCTGCTGGATGTGCGGCGCCGGTCTGCCCACGCAGTGCGAGACCACCCAGGTCACCGACGAGGGCATGGGCGCCGCGCTGTTCGGGTACACGCGGCTGTACGGCGGGGTGCCGGGCGCCCAGGCGGAGTATCTCCGCGTTCCCCAGGCGCAGTTCGGGCCGATCAAGGTGCCCGACGGGGCGCCGGACGACCGCTACCTGTACCTCTCGGACGTGCTCCCGACCGCCTGGCAGGCCGTCCGGTACGCCGACGTCCCGCCCGGCGGCTCGGTCGCGGTCCTCGGCCTCGGGCCCATCGGCGACATGGCCTGCCGAGTGGCCCGGCTGCAGGGCGCCGACACCGTCCTCGGCGTGGACCTGGTGCCCGAGCGGCTGAGCCGGGCCCGTGACCGGGGCGTGGAGACGTACGACCTGCGGGACTTCGACGGGCGCAAGGACCTCGTCGAGGCGATCAGGGACCGCACCGACGGCCGCGGCCCCGACGCGGTCATCGACGCGGTGGGTACCGAGGCACACGGCAGCCCGGCGGGCCGCCTCGCCCAGCAGGCGGCCACCCTGCTGCCGCGCCCCTGGGCGGTGCGCCTCGCCGAGAAGACGGGAGCGGACCGCCTCGCCGCCCTGTACACGGCGCTCGAACTGGTGCGCCGCGGCGGCACGGTCTCGCTCAGCGGGGTGTACGGCGGCATGGCGTCCCCGCTGCCGCTCCTGACGATGTTCGACAAACAGATACAGCTGCGGATGGGCCAGGCGAACGTGCGGCGCTGGGTGAACGAGATCCTGCCGCTCCTGGACGACGAGGACGTGCTCGGCGTCGACGACTTCGCCACCCACCGCCTGCCGCTGGCCGAGGCGCCGCACGCGTACGAGATCTTCCAGCGCAAGGAGGAGGGTGCGGTGAAGATCCTCATGAGGCCGTGAGGCGGGGCGTGCGGCGCGCCGATCGGCCGTGCTCCGGCGGCGCGCGTACGCCGACTCGCCGATGCTGGGCCCATGAGCCAGGGAAGCACGGCCGGCGGGGGCGGACCGCGGGCGAGGTGCGAGGGACGTCTTGCCGCCTGGTGGGCCGGGCTGCCGCCCGCGGCCGGTTCCGCCGTGATGGCCACCGGCATCATCTCCGTCGGCCTGCACCTCCTCGGCCACGAGACGCTCTCCCGGGTGGTGCTGGCCCTCGCCGGTGCCGCCTGGCTCGGGCTCGCCGCGGACTTCGCGGCCCGGCTGCTGTTCCGGCGCTCCCGGTGGCAGGCGGAGGCGGACACCCCGCCCGCGCTCACCGCCGTGGCCGCGACCTGTGTGCTGGGCACCCGCCTCGCGCTCCTGGACCGGCAGCCGCTCGCCGCGGCCCTGCTGCTGGTCGCGGCCGTGCTGTGGCTGGTCCTGCTGCCCGCCGTCGTACGCCACTGGGGGCACCGCATGCCCGGCGCCGTCTTCCTCGTATGCGTCGCCACCCAGGGCATCGCCGTGCTGGCGGGCACCTTGGCCGTCACCCTGCCCAAGGGGTGGCTCTCCGGCGTCGCGCTCGCGTTCTGCTGCCTGGGCCTGGTGCTGTACGCCGCGGCCTTCGCCCGGTTCGACCTCGACAACGTCCGTACGGGCGCCGGGGACCAGTGGGTCGCGGGCGGCGCCATGGCGATCTCGGCGCTCGCCGGGGCCAAGCTCGTCGCCGCGCCGCTGTTCACCGGCGCCCGGCACGACGCCCTGCGCACGGTGACGCTGATCCTGCTGGCGCTGGACCTGGCGTGGTACCTCGTCCTCCTCTGCGCCGAACTCCGCTGGCCCCGGCCGCGCTACGACGTCCGCCGCTGGGCGACGGTCTTCCCGATGGGGATGACGGCGGTGGCCACGCTCTCCGTGGCCACCGCGGCCGACGTCCCCTGGCTCGAGCCGCTCGGGCGGGTGCTGCTGTGGGTCGCGGTGGCGGCGTGGCTGGGCGCCTTCGTGGGGATGGTCCGTTCCGCGGTGCGGCGCGAGCGGTGACGGTTGCCGCCGGGCCCGGATGCGACGGCTACTGCCAGATCCGGATGTAGTCCACGTACATCGTGGAGTTCCAGTCGAAGACCTCGTCGTGCACGGACCCGTCGGCCCAGTTGTCGAGCACCTCGTGCGACAGGATCGGGAACTCCTTGACCTGGCTGATCAGCTTGGGGTCGGTGACGGTGCGCACGACGGTGCCGTCGTAGAGGAACTGCAGTTGTGTGGGTGTCCACTTGAGGCCGAAGGTGTGGTACCAGGTGCCGTGCAGGCCGGGCGCGTTCGCGACCGTGGACGAGGACTGGTGGTCGGCGCCGTAGCCGTCCCAGTGCAGCGTCGCCGAGTACTTGTCGGCCTGGTAGTTGGTCTCGGTGATGTCGATCTCGGCGCCGTCGCGCGCCGTGCCGTCGACGGCGCCGCCCGGCGTGAGCCCCGCGTCGGCCTGCAGCCACACCGCCGCGAGGTGCCCGTTCGTCTTCGCCGGGGTGTGCACGCGCGCCTCCAGCGTGCCGTGCGTGTACGTGAACTTGCCCTGGCTGTCGATGCGTCCACCCGAGAACTGGTGGGGCGCGAGCCGTCGTACGTCGATGGCGAGGGCGCCCTTGTTGTCGGTGCGCACGTTGGCCGGCTTGTACCACCAGCGGTCGCCCGGCGCGGCACCGGAGCGCTCCTGGTCGCGGGCGGTCCAGCGCGCCGAGCTGACCGTGGACCCGTCGAACTCGTCGCTGAACACGAGGGCTCGGGCGCCCGCGGCGCGGGCCTCGGCGCCGAGGGGCTGAGCTCCCCTTGGCGTCGCGGCGTCGACCAAGGGGGCGGCCGACGGGGAGGCGCCCCCGGCAGCCCGTGCCGGCACGGCGGCCGCGAGGGCGCAGACGCCGAACAGCAGCCCTGCGGCGGCCGCGCGGCGCCGGGCGCGTGCGACGGCTCGGTCTTCTCGCATGGCGTCACCTCTCAGGGAATCCGTCCCGCCGACAGCGACAGAAATCGCTTTCTCGACGGGTCATCGTGAGGGTGAGGTGACGGGGCGTCAAGAGATGCCGCCGAAAAGGGTGTTGAGAACCGGGGCGAGTGGTGGCGAAGGCGCTGCCGGGTCTCAGACGGGCAGGAGCCGGGCGATCAAGGTGCTGAGCTGGCGCGCGTTGCGGCACTCGTGCATCTCGACGAGGTCCGCGTACGCGTACGCCGCGGAGTCGCCCGTCGACCACTGCGAGCGCTGCTCCGGGTTGAGCCAGTACACCTGGCGGGCCCGCCCGGCGATGTGCCGCAGCGCGGGCAGGTTCGGGTCGCTCATGTTCGTACGGGCATCGCCCAGGACGAAGACCGTGGAGCGCGGGCCGACCGCGTCGAGGTACCGCTCGGCGAACTCCCCGAGGGCCGTGCCGTAGTCGCTGCTGCCGTGCCAGCCCGTGACCGTGGCCTCGCCGAGGATCCGCCCGCCCAGGCCCGCCGGGTCGGCCGCGTCGCGCGCGACCAGGTCCGTCACCTCGTCGACGCGGTTGACGAAGGCGAACACGCGCACCTTGCTGAACTGGTCGTGCAGCGCCTGCACAAGGAGCATCGTGAAGTTCGCGAAGCCCGCGACCGAACCGGACACGTCGCACAGCAGCACCAGTTCGGGGCGGACGGGACGGCGGCGGCGCAGCACCGGACGCATCGGCACACCGCCGGTCGACAGCGAGCCGCGCAGGGTGCGGCGCAGGTCGATGCTGCCGTGCGCGGCACGCCTGCGGCGGGCGGCGAGGCGCGTCGCCAGCTTGCGCGCCAACGGGTGCACGGCCCTGCGGAGTTCGTCCAGGTGGGCGCGGCCCGCCAGGAGGAAGTCGACGCGGTCGGCGGTGGTCGCCACGGCACGGCGGGCGATCTCCTCCGTGCCGCGGCGCTCGGCGACCCGGCGGCGCGCCTCCGTGCGGACGCGCTCGCGGAAGCCCTCGATGCGGCGCCGGATCTCGTCGGCCTCCAGGCGGTCCGTGAACGCGGCCTCGCCGGTGTCCTGCCCGGTGGAGCCCGCGCGCAGCGCGGCGAGGACACGGGTGAGGAGCGTCTCCGGGCGCAGCCGGCTCAGCGTCTGGTACGACGACCAGCCGTCGGAGCCCGCGGAGGAGGAGCCGTAACCGCCGAAGCCGTCCACCGCCTCGCCCGCCAACTGGGCAAGGAGCGCCTGGTCGTTGGCGGCGAGCGCGGCGACCAGACGCTCGCGCAGCGCGTCGCGCCCGGCGTCGCCGCCGTCCTTGTGCGCCGCGCCGCTTCCGCCGTCAGGGGCGCCGATGCCCAGGGGGAAGTACAGGTCGAAGACCGGGTCGAAGACGGCCCGCTGGCTCTCCTGGTGGAGCAGCGCCGCGGCGAGGCCCTCCCGCACCCGCTCCCGGTCGGCGAGACCGAGCGCCTCCAGGGCGGCCGCGGCGTCGACGGTCTCGCCCGGGCCGATCCGCAGCCCGTGCGAGCGAAGGGCCGCGACCAGGGAGGCGAGGCGACCGGCGAGTCCGTCGGTTGCCTTGGCGGGGAAGGCGGGCCCGCCCTCGGGCGGCGCCGTCACACGGCGTCCAGGTCGAGCTTGGCGGCGGCCTTGAGCACGTCGTCCTGGTGCTTGAGGACGACGCCGAGGCTGTCGCGTACGACGGTCTCGTCCAGGGAGTCGGCGCCGAGCGCGAGGAGCGTGCGCGCCCAGTCGATGGTCTCGGCGACCGACGGGACCTTGCGCAGGTCCATCGCCCGCAGCGCGCCGACCACCCGCACCAGCGAAGCGGCGAGCGCCTCGTCCAGGCCCGGCACCTTCATCCGGACGATGCGGCGCTCCAACTCCTCCTCGGGGAAGCCGATGTGGAGGAAGAGGCAGCGGCGGCGCAGCGCCTCGGACAGCTCACGGCTCGCGTTGGAGGTGAGGACGACGAACGGGCGGCGCTCGGCGCTGATCGTGCCCAGCTCCGGCACGGTGACCTGGAAGTCGCTGAGGACCTCCAGGAGCAGGCCCTCGACCTCCACGTCGGCCTTGTCCGTCTCGTCGATCAGCAGGACCTTCGGGTCGCCGTCGCGGATCGCGGTGAGCAGCGGCCGCGAGAGGAGGAACTCCTCGCTGAAGATGTCGGTGCGCGTCTCGTCCCACGACTCGTCGCGGCCCGCGGTGATGCGCAGGAGCTGCTTGGCGTGGTTCCACTCGTACAGCGCGCGGGACTCGTCGACGCCCTCGTAGCACTGCAGGCGCACGAGCGCCGCGTCCGCGACCCGGGCGACGGCCTTCGCCAGCTCCGTCTTGCCCACCCCTGCCGGGCCCTCCACCAGCAGGGGCTTGCCGAGCCGGTCGGCCAGGAAGACGGTGGTGGCGACGGCGTGCGAGGCCAGATAGCCCGTCTCGGCCAGTCGGGCGGCTACGTCGTCGACGGACGTGAAGTACCCGGTCGTCATGGGGAGTTCTCCTGGTTCCTCGGCTCGACCGGTGCCTCGCCGGGGCCCGGTCCTCGTACCTGATCAGCTCCGGGGCCCGACCACAACGGCCGGGCGCCGTTTGCGTCGAACGTCACGTCCCCGCGGTGCGGTTCCTGGCTGCTGGGTCTCATGCCGAGACCCTTCGTATGCTGGCGTCATGAGGCGGACTTCCTTTGCGAACTGGCCGTGCTCCATCGCCCGCACGATGGACCTGCTCGGCGACTGGTGGACGCCCCTCGTGCTGCGCGAGGCGTTCTACGGCATCAAGCGGTTCGACGCGTTCCAGCAGGAGCTCGGCATCGCCCGCAACACCCTGACCGACCGGCTGCGCCGCCTCGTCGACGAGGGTCTCCTGGAGAAGCGGCCCTACCAGCGCGACCCGGTGCGCCACGACTACGTCCTCACGGAGAAGGGCCGCGACTTCTTCGGCGTCCTCGCGGCCATGAACAGCTGGGGCGACCGCTGGCTGAGCGGCGAGGAGGGCGCGCCCGTCGTCTTCCACCACGACCGCTGCGGGCACGAGAGCCACGCCGAGGTCGTGTGCGCCGCGTGCAAGGAGCCGATGACGGCCGCGAACACGACCCCTCGCCTCGGCCCCGGCTACCCGCCCCGACTCGCCGAACGCCCGGACGTGCAGGCGCGGTTCAGCCGCTGAGGCGAGGGGCCGGTCGACGCGCGGAGCGTTGTTCCCTGACCCTTGACGAGTGAGTTCATCTACGCAACTCTCAAGCTCGGAAGCGACTTGAGTTCACACGTGACGTGAAGGGCGGTCGACGATGGAGTGGACGGGCGCGCGCTATGCGGACGGGCCGACGGTCGAGGTGTCGACGCGGATCGCCGCGTCGCCGGAGCGGGTGTGGGAGCTGGTCTCCGACATCGGCCTGATGCCCGCGCTGAGCGGGGAGCTGCAGTCGGTCGCGTGGGTCGACGGGGCGGGCGGGCCCGCGCTCGGCGCCCGGTTCACCGGCCGCAGCCGACACGCGTCGCTGGGGGAGTGGCAGACCACGTCGTACGTCGTCGAGTGCGCGGCGCCGCGCGTCTTCGCCTGGGCGGTGTCCGACCCCGAACGGCCCAGTGCGCTCTGGCGGTTCGGCCTGGCGGAGCGGGCCGACGGCGGCACCGGGCTGACGCAGTGGATGCGGCTCGGCCCCGGCCGCTCCGGGCTCTCCCTGGCGATCGACCGGATGCCGGACAAGGAGCAGAAGATCGTGTTCGTACGGCTGCGGGAGTTCGAGCGGAGCATGGCCGCCACCGTCGACGCGGTCAAACGCCTCGCCGAGGGGACGGCGACCGTGGAGGAGGTGCGCGCGTGATGCGTACGTCGACGACCGTCGAGGCGTCCGGGACCAACTGGCGGGAGACCGTCGACTTCGTCACCGAGGCCGAGAAGCTGGGCATGGACATCTGCTGGGTCGCGGAGGCCTGGGGCGCCGAAGCGCCCTCCCCGATCGGCTACTTGGCGGCCCGCACCGAACGGATGCTGCTGGGTTCGGGGATCATCCAGCTCGCCACCCGCAGTCCCGTGGCCATCGCCCGTGCGGCGCTGACACTCGCTCAGATCTCGGAGGGGCGCTTTCTGTTGGGCCTCGGTCCTTCGGGGCCGCAGGTGATCGAGGGGCTGCACGGCGTGCCCTTCGCGCGCCCGCTCTCCCGGATGCGCGAGACGGTGGAGATCGTCCGGCGGGCGGCGGCGGGCGAGAAGATCGCCCACGAGGGGCGGGAGTTCACGATCCCGCTGCCCGGCGGCGGGGCCAGGCCCATGCGCCTGTCGCTGCGCCCCGAACACCACCTGCCGATCTACCTCGCCACCCTCTCCCCGAGGATGCTGCGTCTGACGGGCGAGGTCGCCGACGGCTGGCTCGGCACCAGCTTCGTTCCGGAGGGTGCCAAGGAGGCCTACTTCGACCACCTGGACGCGGGCCTCGCCGCGGCTGGACGCACCCGCGCCGACCTCGACATCTGCCAGGGCGCGGAGGTGGCGTTCGCGGACGACGAGGACGCCCTGCGCGCGATGGTCGGCGGCCGCAAGAAGGAACTCGCCTTCAGCCTCGGGGGGATGGGCTCGGCCACGACCAACTTCTACAACGACGCCTACAGCAGGCAGGGCTGGGCCGAGGTGGCGGCCGAGGTCCGCGAGCGCTGGCAGGCGGGCGACCGCGACGGCGCGGCCGGCCTCGTCACCGACGAGATGGTCCTCGGGACCACGCTGATCGGCACCGAGGAGATGGTGCGCGAGCGGCTGCGGGTCTGGCGCGCCGCGGGCGTCGACACCGTCCGTCTCTATCCGGCGGGCGACACGCTGGAGGCGCGGCTCGCCACGCTGGGGCGCGCGATCGATCTCGTACGGCAGGTGGGCCCCGCGTGATCCGGCTCATGCCGGGCGACATAGGTAAAAGGGTTATGCGTCTTTCGTGGTTCTCGCATCGAGGGCTCGTGCGCGAGTTCTCGTACTCACGAGCAGAGGAATCTGTCATGGAGACGGTGAAGCCGGTGCGGACTCTTTCGGACAAGCAGGCCCTTGCGGGGGAGCAGACCCTTTCGGGGAAGGCGTCGCGTGCCGCGCGCGTGTTGGGGCGGCCCTTCGCCCTCGGTGACCTCACGCTGCGCAACCGCATCGCGATGGCCGCGGTGACCCGGCGCTTCTCCCCGGGAGGCGTGCCCGGCGAGGACGTCGCCGCGTACTGCGCCCGTCGCGCGGCCGGCGGCGCGGGGCTGATCATCACCGAGGGCACGTACGTGGCACGGGACGCGGCCCCCGCGTACGATCGCGTGCCGCACTTCCACGGCGAACAACCCCTGGCCGGTTGGGCGCGGGTGGTCGAGCGGGTGCATGAGGCGGGCGCCCGGATCATGCCCAGCTGTGGCACACGGGAGTGGTGCGCGGCGAGTCCGTGCCGCCGCTCGGCGTTCCCGCCGAAGGCCCGTCGGGGACCGACCTCGACGGGCGCCCGCACGGCAGGGCCATGCCCCTCGACGACATCGACGCGGTCGTGCGGTCCTTCGCCGAGGCCGCTGCCGCCGCCGAGCGCATCGGCTTCGACGGCGTCCAACTGCACGGCGCCCACGGCTACTTGATCGACAACTTCCTCTGGGGTGACACCGACACGCGTACCGACGGCTACGGCGGCGATCACACCTCCCGCGCCCGGTTCGCCGCGGAGATCGTCGCCGCCGTGCGCGCCGCGGTCTCGCCCGGATTGCCGTTCCTGCTGCGCTTCTCCCAGTGGAAGACCGACCGTTACGACGCCCGGATCGCTGAGAGCCCGCGGGAGTTGGAGGCGCTGCTCGCTCCGCTGGCCGCCGCGGGCGTGGACGCCTTCGACGCCTCCACGCGGCGCTACTGGCTGCCGGAGTTCGACGGCAGCGACCTGAACCTCGCGGGCTGGGCGAAGAAGCTCACCGGCAAGCCCTCGGTCGCGGTGGGCTCGGTCGGCCTCGACCAGCAGTTCGTGGGCGCGCCGAACCGTACGCAGCGGTCGGCCGGTGCCGACATCCCCCCGCTCCTCGACCGCATGGAGCGCGACGAGTTCGACCTCGTCGCCGTCGCCAGGGCGCTCCTCTCCGACCCCGAGTGGCCGGACAAGGTGCTCTCCGGCCGCCTCGACGAGGCGGTGCCCTACGACGCCTCGCTCCTGGACGCCCTGGTCTGAGCGGGGGCGGCGCCGAGCGGCGTGAAAGAGCGAGGCGTCCCGCACGAACCCCGGAGAGTGATCCACGATGACCTGGTCCGCGACAGAGCGGTATGGCCTGGAGCCGGCTCCCGGCGGCCTCGGACTCGTCCAGGACCTGCTCAACACCGTCTCCGCGGGCGCGCCCCGACGCCCGGACCTCCTCGCCGCACCGACGGCCGCCCAGGCCTGGGTCGACGAGGCGCTCGCCGCATGGACGGCCGCCACCGGGCGGACCACGCCGCGCCTTGTCCTGGACGCCGAAGGGCTGCCCGGGCTGCGCGCCCTGCGCGACGGCCTGGTGGAAGCCGCCGCGCGGGGCACACGGGGCGAGGACGGTGACCCGCCGCCGGTTCCGGAGCACACCGCCGAGACCGCGCTGCGGCTCGACGAGGACGGCGTCGTACGCCTCGAACCGCGCGGCGACGGCCTGCGCCGCCTCGTCGCGCTGATCCTCACGGCGCTCTACGAAGGCCAGCAGGCGGACACCGGGCGTCGCCTGAAGACCTGCCGCAATCCGGAGTGCCGTGTCGCCTTCTACGACCGCTCGCGCAACAACAGCGGTGCCTGGCACGACGTCAAGAGGTGCGGGAACGCGGCGAACCTACGGGCCTACCGCGCCCAGCAGCGGGAGCGGTAGGCCCTCACGGGGCGGCGATCGGCGCCCCGCTCCTCTCAGGGCTCGAACGCCGTCAGGATGAACACCGGGATCTCCCGGGCCGTCTTCTTCTGGTACTCCGCGTAGTCGGGCCAGGCCGCCACCGCCCGCTCCCACCAGGCCTTCCGCTCCTCGCCGGAGGCGATCCGCGCGCGGTAGTCCTTCTTCACCGTGCCGTCCTGCAGCTCGACGTGCGGGTGGGCGACGAGGTTGTGGAACCAGGAGGGGTTGGCGGGGTCACCGCCCTTCGACGCGACCACCGCGTACTCCCCGTCGTGCTCGACGCGCATCAGGGGGTTCTTGCGGAGCTTGCCGCTCTTGGCGCCGACCGACGTGAGCAGGATGACGGGCCTGCCCTGGATCGTCGTCCCTTCGGTGCCGCCGGAGCTCTCGTACAACTCGGCCTGCTTGCTCGCCCAGTCCCATGTCCCGGGCTCGTATTCACCAGTCAGAGGCATGCCACGTGAACGGTGTGCGGGTGGGGATTGTTCCTGCCTCCCCACGATTTTCCCCGCCCTTCACTCGTCGGGCTTCCCCGCCCTTCACTCGTCGGGCCGATGCCCGATGGCCACGCGCGCGTAGGAGTACAGCGCGGCGATCACCTCACTCCGCGACCTGCGGCCCGAGAGCACGTCCATCTGGTAACCGTCCTCCAGGGCAAGGAAGTTGCCGGCCACCAGGCGCGCCGGATCGCTCAGGGTGAAGTGGCCCTGCGCGCGTCCGAGGATGAGGATGCCCTGGTAGACGGCGATCTGACGCTCCGCCAAGGCGCTGTCCAGGGCGGCCGCCTTGGGGTCGCGCAGCGTGCGCGGCCAGTACTCGAAGAGCAGCCGGGGCAGCCGGTCCTGCGGCCCCGTCGCCACGCCGTGGGCGATGCAGTCGCGCAGCTGTTCCCGCGCGTCGTCGTGCCGCGCGGCGGCCTGTTCGCGGCCCTGGCAGAAGCGGTCGATGCCCTGCTGGAACGTCTCGTACATCAGGGCGTCGAGGTCTTCGTAGTAGTAGAGGACCGCCGCCGGGGTGACGCCCGCCTCCTCGGCCACGTCTCTGAGCCGCAGACCCTCCAGGCCGCGGCTCAGCAGGGCCCGCTCGGCGGCCTCGCTCAGCTGTGCCCGCCGTGCTTCCTGGTCCTTGCGCCGCGCCACCGCGCCCCCTTGCCGTCCGATTCTTTGAACCGGAACAAGAAGATACCTGCCCATGTCTTGACTGGGCCAGCACGCTTTCCTTAAATCTCTGTTCAGCAAATAAGGCGCAGCAATCAGGTGCAGTAATCAGGTGCAGCACTTTCCTCGTGGGAGGTCCTCATGACCGCCGAAGCCACCGGGGCGCCCCCGGACAAAGGCCTCAAGGGCGACTCCGTCGGCCTGCTCGCCACCGTCGCCCTCGGGCTCGCCTCCGTCGCCCCCGCCTACAGCATCGCCGTCACCCTCGGTCTGGTGACCCTCGTCGTCGGGGACCTCGCGCCCGCGGCGCTGCTGCTCGGCTTCGTGCCGATCCTGCTCACCGCGTTCGCGTTCCGGGCGCTCAACCGCGAGATGCCGGACTGCGGCACGACCTTCGTGTGGAACACCCGGGTCTACGGCCCGGCCGCGGGCTGGCTCGCGGGCGGCTGGATCCCGCTCGTCGCCACCGTGTTCGCCATGACGGCGCTCGCGCAGGTCGGCGCGGGCGCCCTGCTCGGCTTCGCCGGCCTGGACGCGGCGGCGGACAGCTCTCTCGCGGTCGCGGCCACCGCCGTGCTGCTGCTCGCCCTCGCCACCCTGGTCGCCTACCGGGGCGTGCGGCTCGCGGCCCGGGTGCAGTACGCGATGCTCGGGTTCCAACTCCTCGCCCTGCTCGCGTTCGGCGTCGCGGCCCTCACCCGCGACGGCGCCGCGGCGCCCACCCCGCAGTGGCTGAACCCGCTGGGCTTCGCCGACTTCGGGTCCTTCGCGGAGGCCGTCCTGCTCTGCCTGTACATCTACTGGGGCTGGGACGCGCTGATCACCTTCAACGAGGAGACCGCCGACAGCGGGCGCACCCCCGGCAGGGCGGCACTGATCTCCACCGTGCTGCTGCTCGTGACGTACCTGTTCACGGCGTTCGCCGCCCTCGCCTTCGCGGGCACGGGCGGCGCGGGCACGGGCCTCGGCAACCCGGCGGTCGCGGGTGACGTCCTCACCGGCCTCGGGCCCGCCGTGCTCGGTGACACCCTCGCCCGGTTCGTCCGGCTGGCGATCGGCCTCTCGGCTGTCGGGGCGCTGCTGACCTGTACCGCGGCGACCCCGCGCACCGCCCTGTCGATGGCGACCCACGGAGCGCTGCCGCGCGCCTTCGCCCGGATGCACCCGCGCCATCGCACACCCGCCTTCGGCACGGTGTTCTTCGGTGCCGCGGCGTCCACCGTCCTGGTCCTGCTCACCATCGTCTCCACGGACTTCCTCGGTGACGCCATCCTCTGCGTCGGCCTGCTCATCGCCCTCTACTACGGCACGACCGGCCTCGCCTGCGTCTGGTACTTCCGGCGCCAACTGCGCCGCTCACCAGGAGACTTGATGATCAAGGGCGTCATGCCCGGCCTCGGCGGACTGATGATGCTCGCGGCCTTCGCCCGCAGCGCCGTCGACATGTTCGCCCCCGCGTACGGCAACACCTCGTTCGGCGGCGTGGGAGGGGTCTTCCTCCTCGGCGCCGGCTCGATCCTCCTCGGCGCGGTCGTCATGGCCGCGCTCCGCACCCGCCATATCGGCTTCTTCCGGCACGGCCGCACGGCCGTCGCCCGCCTCACCGTCACGGAGAACTGAACCCCATGCGCACCCTGGCCATCGCCGCCGTCCAGACCACGCCCGTCCCGCACGACCCGCGGGCCAGTTTCGAGCGCTTCGCCCGCCGGGTGCGCGCGGTGCGGGAAACGTTCCCTCATGTCCGGCTCGTCGTCGTACCGGAGCTGATGCTCAGCGCCGAGGCGCCGCTCCTCGCGGACCACGCGGGGTGGATGGACCGCGTGGCCGTCACGGTCCCCGGCCCGCTCACCGACGACCTGTGCGCGCTCGCCCGCGAGACCGGGCTGTGGCTCGTCCCCGGCAGCGTGTACGAGAAGGCGGGCGACGGACGCGTCCACAACACCGCCCTGGCGATCTCCCCGTCCGGCGAGATCGCCGCTCGCTACCGCAAGGTCTTCCCCTGGCAGCCCTACGAACAGGCCGAGCCCGGGGACGAGTTCGTCGTCTTCGACCTGCCGGGGATCGGCCGCGCGGGCCTCGCCGTCTGCTACGACGGGTCCTTCCCCGAGACGGCACGGCAACTGGCCTGGCTGGGCGCCGAGGTGATCATCCAGCCCACGCTCACCACCACCCGCGACCGGGAGATGGAGCTCGTCTGCGCGCGCGCCAATGCCTGGACCAACCAGGTGTACGTCGTCAACGTCAACGCCGCCGACCAGGCCGGAGTCGGCGCCAGCGTGATCGTCGACCCGGAAGGCATCGTCCGTCAGCAGGCGGGCGGCGGCGAGGAGGTCCTGGTCGACGTCCTCGACCTCGACACGGTCACCCGCGTCCGCACCTACGGCTCGGCAGGGCTCAACCGCCCCTGGGCCCAACTGGCCCGGTACGGCGACCGCGTCAAGCTGCCCATGTACGGGGGTACGTTCCGACCGGCGCCCTGGAGCGTCGAGTAGCACCGACGGGTGGCGCGGGCCGGGGAGGACCGCTCACGGCGAGTCGACCTGATGGGCCACCGCCCACGTCCAGTACTCGGCGACGGTCTGCCGTCGCCCCTCGGCGCCCCGGGCCCGGGGGAGCGCCTCGTCCTGCGCGCCCCGCACCGGATCCCCGAGGTCCAGGGCCGGTGAGGCACCCGCGCCGGAGAGCACCGCGTGCGCACCGGCCGCCTCCCGTGCCCAGGGGTAGGTGGCGAAGACGTACGACGCACCGGGCGCGGGCTGCGACTCGCCCTCGGTGCGGGTCAGGGTGACCGTGCCGTGCAGCGCGCCCTTGAAGACCCGGCCCACGCGCACCTCGTACACCTCGCAGGGGAGGTCGGCGATGGTCCTGCGGCCGGTGTGCCGCAGCACGGTGCCGTGGAAGACGTCACGGGCCGAACCGGCGAGCTGACGGGGGTCGGAGGGGTCGTACGTGGTGGAGGCCTCGCCGGCGTGCGGTGCGGGGCGGCCCGTGGAGTGCACGCCCCAGGCCGTGCCGGCCAGGACGGCCGCCGCGGCGGCGCCCAGGGCGAGGGGGCGGAGGATTCCCATGCGTCGCCTCAGCCCCACAGCCGGTGGTAGTTCCTGCGGTCCCGTGCGCTGGGTCTGCCGTCGTTCATGTCCTCGACCTTCGGTGCCATCAACGTCGCGTACCAGGAAGGGTGTTTGTGGCAGAAGCCCAGGGCGTGACCGAGCTCGTGGGCCGCGATGGCCCGGCGGAACCGGGTCGCGCCGTAGTACTTGCCCCGGGCGAGCAGCGCGTCGTTCATCAGGAGCACGTCCGTACCTTCCCGTCCGTCCCAGTAGCCCAGGGTCTTGTGCCAGGCCCCGTCGGTCCGGTCGACGTCCGACCATTCCAGATCCGCGATGCGCGTGGCGTCGTCGGCGCGGAACGTCACCCGGTCGAGTCCCCGCGCCGACCAGACCCGGTGGGCGTGGCGGCGCGCGTCGTCGTACTTCGACTCGTCCTCCCACGCGATCTCGCCCCCGTCGACGGAGGAGCGGCCCCGGGAGTCCTTGCCCGGGCCCAGGCACGAGGCCGGACCCGCGCTCGTGGCGTGCGCCGGCGGCGCGGCGACGACCCCGAGCGCGAGGACCGCGGCCACGCCCAGGGCGACGGCGGGGCTGGAGGACAGCGACTGCATGAACGGCTCCTCGGCGTGGACGCGTGGGGACGAGGCGGGGGGAGCGGCGCCGGTCGCCGCTGCCGGTCATCCGTATCCACTCGCGGGCGTCCCGCACGCCGGCGGGGTGCCGCTCTCACTCGGTCGGGCGGGGCGCGTCAAGTGCGCCGTAGCACCCGGGTATGCAGCGAAATGTCGGACCCGGCCGCAAGCCGCCGACCTGCCATGCGTTAGAAAGGCATCAAGGATTCATCCAGGTGGCAGCCGGCCACCACGACATCGGGGGCGGTCATGGCGGGGCACGGCGTACCCGAGGAGTATCTCGACGGGTATGCGGGCATCCTGGCGGCCGCCGCGTCGACCGGGCGCCGGCTGACCCGCGACGAGCTGGACGCGCGGCGCGCGCTGGGGGAGCGGGCGGCCGAGGCGGGCCACGGGCTGCGGGCTCTGGTGGGCGCGCATCTGGCGGCGACCCGCGCGCACTGGCCCGCCGTGCGGTCCGCGTCGGCTGACGGTGTGCTTGCCGCGGCCGAGCAGGCCGTGGACGCCTTCGCCGCGGGCTACGAACGCGCCCAGCGCCTTGCCGTACGCCAAGAGGAGGCGGCCCGGCGGGAGTTCATCGACGATCTGCTGTACGGGCGCAGCGACCTGGGCCTGCTCGCCGAACGCGCCGAGCGCTTTGGATTGCGCCTCTCCTACGAACACGCGGTCGCCGTCGCCCACGGCCCCAGCGGGTACGAGGAAGGGGACGCCGTGCCGCGCGAGGTCGAGCGGGCCCTGGTCGGGCGGTTCGGCGACCGGAGCATTCTGCTGACCACCAAGGACGGCCGTCTGGTCTGTGTGGCCCCCGGCGACCAGGACGAGGTCCTGGCCTTCTTCGCGAAGTACGCGTACGCGGCGACCGACGGCGGCCGGGTCGCCATCGGCCGCCCGCAGCCGGGCCCCGGCGGCGTCGTGCAGTCCTATGAGGAGGCTCTCAACGCGCTGGACCTCGCGGAGCGCCTGGAGCTCGACGACCCGGTGCTGCGCGCCGCGGACCTGCTCGTCTACCCCGTGCTGACCCGTGACCGGCAGGCCATGGCCGATCTGGTGCTCAACACCCTCGGTCCGCTGCAGACCGCGCGCGGCGGAGCCCGACCGCTCATCGAGACGCTCGCCGCCTTCTTCGACGCGGGCTGCGTCGCGGCGGAAGCCGCCCGCCGCCTGTCGCTGAGCGTGCGCGCCCTCACCTACCGCCTGGAGCGTATCCACAAGCTGACGGGCGCCAACCCGGCCGACCCCGTGCACCGTTACACGCTTCAGACCGCGGTGATCGGCGCGCAGCTGCTCGACTGGCCCGACAGGCCCCTCTGAGCGCCGAGTCCGAGCGCCCGCCTCACTTCGGTGGCGCCGTCCCGCAGGAAAGCGGAAGCCGCCCCCGGATGGCGTCGACGCCTTCCGGGAGCGGCCGGCCGAAATCACCGACGTCGTGGACGACGTCGCCGGTGAACGGCTCGACGAGACGGTCCAGTCCTAGTCCAGCTGCGGGATCTCGATGGCGGGGCAGCGGTTCATGACCATCTCCAGGCCCGCCGCGCGGGTCCTGTCGTACGCCGCCTCGTCGACCACGCCGAGCTGGAACCACACGGCCTGCGCTCCGGCGGCGGCCGCTTCCTCGGCGACCTGGCCCGCCAGCGCGCTGTTGACGAACACGTCCACCACGTCGATCTGGAACGGCACGGCGGACAGGGACGGATATCCCTGCTCGCCGTGGACCGTCTCGGCCTTGGGGTGGATCGGCACGACCCGCTTGCCGAAGCGCTGCAGGACGGCCGCGACGCCGTACGCCGCGCGGTCGCGGTTGTTGGACAGGCCCACGACGGCCCAGGTGTCGCCGAGCTCCGTCAGGATCCTGCGCACCGTCTCCTGGTCGCCGTACATGACCTGCCTCCTCGAGAATCGCGGCCGGATGCCGTCGGGGCGGCCGTCGGTTCAGACGTTCACGCCGAAGTCCGAAGCGATGCCCCGCAGCCCACTGGCATAACCCTGGCCGACCGCGCGGAATTTCCACTCCGCGCCGTGGCGGTAGAGCTCGCCGAAGACCATGGCGGTCTCCGTGGAGGCGTCCTCCGAGAGGTCGTAGCGGGCGATCTCGTTGTTGTCGGCCTGGTTCACCACGCGGATGAACGCGTTGCGGACCTGGCCGAAGCTCTGGCCGCGGTTCTCGGCGTCGTGGATCGACACCGGGAAGACGATCTTCGAGATCTGCGCGGGCACCTGCGCGAGGTTGACCTTGACGGCCTCGTCGTCGCCCTCGCCCTCACCGGTGAGGTTGTCGCCGGTGTGCTCGACCGAGCCGTCCGGGCTGGTGAGGTTGTTGTAGAAGACGAAGTGCTGGTCGGAGACGACCTTGCCCGAGTCGTCGCAGAGCAGGGCGCTGGCGTCCAGGTCGTAGTCCGTGCCCGTGGTGGTGCGCACATCCCAGCCCAGGCCGACCAGTACTGCGGTGAGGCCAGGGGCCTCCTTGCTGAGGGAGACGTTGCCGCCCTTGGCCAGGGAAACTCCCACGATGTCCTCCTGAGGTCAGAGTTCTGGATGAGTGGTTCGACGAACGGTTCAGTGAAATCTACAGGACTGTAGAAGCAGGGTGGGACGGGGGCGTCCCGTTACGATAGGGCGCTCCCCGTCCGCCGTGGAGTACGAAAAGGCTGGAAGAAGCTGGAGGGGTTCCGGGCATGACGCGTCACGACGAGGGCGATGGACGGCAGCCGCGGCTGCGCCGTCGCGCGCAGGGCGAGCTGGAGTCGCAGGTGCTCGCCGCGCTGCACACCGCGCGCGGTCCCGTCAGCGCCGCCTGGGTGCAGGAACGGATCGGCGGGGATCTCGCCTACACGACGGTGATGACGATCCTGACCCGCCTCCTCGCGAAGGACGTGGTGACCCGGGAGCGCGCGGGCCGGTCGTTCGCGTGGATGCCCGCGAAGGACGAGGCGGGGCTCGCCGCATTCCGCATGCGCAAGGTGCTCGACGGCGAGAGCGACCGCGAGGCGGTCCTCGCCAGCTTCGTCACGACGCTGACGCCCGACGACGAACAGCTCCTGCGCGAGCTGCTCGGGCAGGCGGGCGCAGAGGCCGACGACTGACGCCCGAGGGGGTTCTTCACTGATGGGCGTCTTCGTCTTCCTGCCCCTCGTGCTGCCGCTGACCGCGTGGCCGATCGCGCGCCTTGCCGAGCAGCGCCTCCACCCGCGCGTCGCGACCCGCCTGCTCACCGCCGTCGCCGGCGTGATGGCTCTGTGCAGCACGCTCTGTCTGGCGCTCCTCATGGTCGTCGGCACCGCCCAGCTGCCGGGAAACCCCCTGCCGGACGGCTGGTCCGACCCCGAGGTGCGCGCGGCCGTCCCCTTCGACGAGGTCGCGGGCAAGGTCGCGATCCCCGCGCTGCTCGCCGTGTGCGCGGCCTGCGCGCGCACGCTCGGGCGGCACGCGCGCGTACGCCGCAGGGGGCGTCGCGCCCTCGAGGGGCTGCCCGGCACCTCCGTCGCCGTCCTGGCCGACGAGGCGTCGTACGCGTACGCGCTCCCGTCGCGCGCGGGCGGCCGTGTCGTGGTCACCACCGGCATGCTCTCGCGCCTCGCGTCCCCGGAGCGGCGGGCGCTGTTCGCCCACGAGAGGGCGCACCTGTCCGCGCGGCACCACCGGCACCTGCTCGTCACACAGCTGGCGGCCCGCGCCAACCCCTTCCTGCGGCCGCTGCGCACCTCCGTCGCCTACACCGCCGAGCGCTGGGCCGACGAGGCCGCCGCGCGCGCGGTGCGGGACCGGCGGGTCGTCGCCCGCGCGATCGGCAAGGCGGCGCTCGTCTCGCGGGGCGTGCCCGCGCCGACCCTCGCGGGGCTTGCCGCGGCGGGGCCCGTGCCGCGCCGCGTCGCCGCGCTGCTCGCCCCGGCGCCCTCCGTGCGCACCCGGCCCTCGGTGTTCACGGCGGTCGGCCTCGCCCTGTGGTGCGCGGCGTTCGGCACCGCCGTCTCCGCGATGTCCTCGGCGAACTCCGCGGTCACGATGGTCCTGATCCTGCGCGCGGCCACACCGCTCTGAGGGGGCCTCGCGCGACCGCGGGCGGACCGGCCCGAAGGCCGGTCCGGCGGGCGTCATCAGGGGCAGCTAGAGGTCGAACTCGTGCGGCGGCAGGTCCAGGGCGAAGCACGCCTCGCGCACCACGGCCTGCTCGTCCTTGTCGAAGTCGCCGTCGGCGCCGCCGATGACGATGCCGATCTGGATGACCGCACGGGCCTCCGCGGGCTTCTTCTTCGCCTTGGCGACCTCTTGGAGGACGCTCACCTTGCCGAACGCGAAGTCCGCCGTGAGCTTGTCCACGTACGCGTCGAAACGGCGGCGCAGGTCGTCCGCGGGGAAGTTCTGCAACACCTCGTTCGTGCCGATGAGCTGGGCCACGCGCTGGCGCTCGGACGGGTCGACGGTGCCGTCGGCGGCCGCCACGAGGGCGCACATCGCCATGCTGGCATCGCGGAACGCGCCGCTCTTGAGGTCGTTCTTCTTCGCCATCAGCTGGGTCTGCATCGTCGATGCGGATTCCTTGACGCGGTCCCACAGAGCCATGGGGAACTCCATTAACGTATCGATGTATCAGGGGTGTTGGACGAGGGCCCCCGCACGCTGCGGGCAGGTCCGGGGGCCTCGCCAAGTTCTACAACAGAGTAGAAACTAGCAGCCGGGGCGATAAGTTCCCGACCGGCGGAGGGTGCGCGTGATGACACCGACGGCACATGAGCTCCTGCGGACCACGGCCGACCGTCTCGCCCGCGACCCGGACGCGAACCCGTTCGTCCCGCGCGTCACCCGGGGCCGGGCGCGCCTTCGTACGATCGCGGTCCTCGCGATGGAGCAGCGGCACGTCATTCCCGCCGACCGGCGCTCGTTCCGGCACCTGGCGCTGCGGGCGGCCGAGGCCGGGGACCCGGAGTCCGCCGCCTTCTTCGAGGCCCTCGCCGACGGCGAGAACCTCGCCGAGGAACGGCTAGCGCCGCTGCTCCGGGCCTGCGCGGTGAGCGAGGCGCAGGCGACGGCCTACGAACCGGCGGCGGGCTGTCAGGCCTACGCGGCGTACGTCGCATGGCTCGCCCTGAACGCCGAACCGGTCGACGCCGTCCTCGCGCTCACCGCCAACTTCGCCTCCTGGGGCCGCTGTTGCGAGGCCGTCGCCGAAGCGCTGCGCGACCGCTACGCCTTCACCGACGAGGCCTGCGGCTTCTTCGACCTGTTCGCCGGGCCCGCGCCGGACCTCGACCGGCAGGCGCACACCGCGGTGCGGGCCGGGCTCGACCGGGGGCGCGTCACGGCGGCTCATCTGCGGCACGGGCGGCTGGTGCAGCGGTACGAGGAGATGTTCTGGGAGACGCTCGCCGACCTCGACGACGAACCGGAAACGGGCTCCGAGGGGAGCGGCTGACTCACTCCCGACGCCACTCCCGGCCCTGCAGTTCGGCAAGTTGTGCCACCAGGCCGCGGATCAGCGCGTCGAGGCCCGCTTCGAAGGCCTGGTCCGCGCGCGCCGCCTTGTCCCCGTCATGTGTGGCGCGCAGTGCCGCGGCGAGGATCGGCACATGCGGCGCGTGAGCCGAGGGGTCGATCATCAGCGGGGGCGCGACGAGGTCGAGCGCGGAGCCGAGCAGGAAGGACTCCACGCTCGTCAGGACCGCCACCAGGTGCTCCCGAGGCCATCCGCCGCGCGCCAGCGCCTCCACCACCGCCTCGTACATGGCGAGCGTCGCCGGGGAGCTGATCGTCGTGGTGGCGAGCAGATCGATGGTGTGGGGGTGGCGCGCGAACGCGTCACGGTACGAACGCGCCCACGCCGCAAGGGCATGGGGCCAGGGCAGCACGGCGAACGCGGAGACGTCCATCTCCTCGACGACCAGGCGCCGCACCCTCTCGACGACGGCCGAGCGGCCGTCCAAGTGGTTGTACAGGGACGCGGTCCGCACGCCGAGCCGACCGGCGAGCCGGGGCAGGCTGAACGCGTTCGCGCCCTCGGCGTCGATCATCGCCAGTGCCTCGCGCGCGATCAGGTCCGCGCTCAGCACGGGCCTGCGCGGTCTGCCTCTGCCGGTCATCCCCTGGCCTCGCAACTCCCGTTCCGGAAAGGGGTCTTCCCTGACGCCCCACCCGAAGAGTACGGTCCTGCCAGCTCGGACTAAAGGGTTTAGTTTTCCGGAGACCGCGACCTCGGGAGTACGCGCGTGACCGCACCCACCTCCTCCGCACCGTCCCCCGCGACCGCGTCCCGCGGCCTGAGCGACGGCGCCGTCGGGACCGGGGACCTCGTCTTCTTCGTGGTGGCCGCCGCCGCGCCGCTGACCGTCATGGCGGGCGTGGCGCCGCTGGCCATCGGCATGGCCGGGAAGGCGGCACCGCTCGGCTATCTGATCTCCGGTCTGCTGCTCGTCGTCTTCGCCGCGGGATTCACGGCGATGAGCCGGTTCGTGCGCAACGCCGGCGCCTTCTACGCGTACGTCGGCCGGGGTCTGGGACGCCCGACGGGAGCCGGCTCCGCGTACGTCGCGCTCTTCTCGTACAACGCGATCCAGGTCGGCATGCTCGCCGCCTTCGGCTGGTTCGCCGAGACGGGTGTCCAGGACCTCACCGGGGCCCATGTGCCGTGGTACGTCTGGGCGTTGGGCGGGCTCGTCGCGATCGGGGTGCTCGGCTATCTCAGGGTGACGCTCAGCGCCAAGGTGCTCGGTGTCGCCCTCGTCCTCGAGGTACTGGTCCTGCTCGTCTTCGAGGCGGGGGTCTTCGCGCACGGGGGCGGCCCGCGGGGCCTGGACCTCGGCACGCTCTCGCCCACGCACCTCGGCGCCTCGGGAGTGGGCGGCATGTTCGTCCTCGCCATCGGCGCCTTCATCGGCTTCGAGGCGACCGCGATCTACGCCGAGGAGGCACGGCGGCCCGAGCGGACCGTGCCGCGCGCCACGTACATCGCCGTGGCGTTCCTCGCGCTCTTCTACACCTTCACCGTCTGGATGATCATCAACGCGTACGGATCCGACCGCGCCCAGGCGGTCGCGAACGGGGACGGCGGAGCGGACATGGTGTTCGCCGCGACCGAACGCCTCACCGGGGCCTGGGTCGCCGACTGCATGCACGTGCTGATCATCACCAGCGCCTTCGCCGCGGCCCTCGCCTTCCACAACGGCGCGGCCCGTTACTTCTACGCGCTCGGCAGGGAAGGCCTGCTGCCGGCCCGCCTCGGCACGGTCGATGCGAGGACGCGGGCACCTGCCGTCGCGGTCGCCACGCAGTCGGGCATCGCGCTCGCCGTGCTCGTCGTGACCATGATCAGCGGGGCCGATCCGTACACGGTCACGTTCCTGTGGAGCAGCGGCTCCGGCATCCTCGGCGTGATGCTCATGCAGGCGCTGGCCGCGCTCGCCGTGTACGGCTTCTTCCGCCGCGACCGGCGCGGTGTGCCCGCCTGGCGCGTGGCCGCGGCGCCGCTGCTGGCCTGCGCGGGGCTCGCGGTCATGATCGTCCTCGTCTGCGTCAACCTCGATCTGCTCACCGCCGCCTCGGGCGGCGTCAACGCGGCCCTGATCGCGCCGCTGCCGTTGCTGTTCGCGGTGGGGGTGGGGGTGGCGCTGCGCATCAGGCGGCGCGACGCGGCGGCGTACGAGCGGCTGACGACGGTGGACGCCGAGCGGGTCTGAACGGTGCGGTGTCCGACAACCTTCACCTTTCCCCGGCAAGGAGGCACAGACAGCATGACGGCGACCACCCTCGTCTTCCTCGGCGCGGTCCGCATCGGGAGCGATTCCGACGGAGCTCCTGACACCACGGCGCTCGCCGTGCGCGACGGCCGGATCCTCGCGCTCGGCGACGAGGCCCGCGCCCTCGCCCGGAGCGCCGACGACGTCGTCGACATCGGCGGCGGACTGCTGATGGCCGCCTTCGGAGACGGCCACGCCCACCCGCTCTTCGGCGGCCTGGAGAGCTTCGGACCGCAGGTCAAGGAGCTGGACTCGATCGAAGCGATCGTCTGCGAAGTCGGGCGGTGGGCGCGCGAGCACCCGGCGGCGGAGTGGATCGTCGGCGCGTCCTACGACCCCGCGCTCGCGCCCGACGGCGAGTTCGACGCGCGCTGGCTGGACGCCGCCGTGCCCGACCGGCCCGTCGTGCTGCGCGCCCACGACTACCACACGGTGTGGTGCAACACCGAGGCGCTGCGCAGGGCCGGGGTGACGAAGACGACTCCGGAGCCGCGCCTCGGCTGGATCGTGCGCCGCGAGGACGGCGCGCCCCTGGGCACGCTCCGCGAGTGGCACGCCTGCGACCTCGTGCTCGACCAGGTGCCCTCGCGCGAGGTGGACGAACTCGTCGAGGCGGTGCGCCGCGCCGGACACGCGTACGCGCGCGCGGGCATCACCTGGGTCCAGGACGCCTGGGTCGAGCCGGAGATGGCCGAGGCCTATCTCGCCGCCGCCCGGCGCGGGGCCCTGGCCGTCCGCGTCGACCTGGCCCAGCGCGCCGACCCGGACCGCTGGCGCGAGCAGCTCGGTCCCTTCGTGGCGACACGCGCGCGCGTGTCGGCCGACGGCGGGGAGCTGCTCACCGCGCGGACGGTGAAGTTCTTCAGTGACGGCGTCGTCGAGGGAGGCACGGCCGCCATGCTCGCGCCCTACCTGGACGCGCCGCACAGCTGCGGCATGCCGGTGTGGGAGCCGAGCGCGCTCGCCGAGGCCGTGCGCGCCTTCGACGCCGAGGGCTTCCAGACGCACATCCACGCCATCGGCGACGCGGGGGTGCGCGCATCCCTCGACGCCATCGAGGCCGCGGCCGACGCCAACCCGGCCTGGGACCGGCGCCCGGTGATCACCCACGTCCAGGTGGTCGACCCGGCCGACCTGCCCCGCTTCGCCGCGCTCGGCGTCATCGCCAACTTCGAGCCCCTGTGGGCGCAGCCGGACCCGCTCCAGACCGAGCTGTCCATCCCGCGGATCGGCCAGGCGCGGGCCGCGCGGCAGTACCCCATGGGCGAACTGGCGCGTGACGGGGTGCGCCTGTCCTTCGGCAGCGACTGGCCCGTCAGCTCGCACGTCCCGCTGGAGGGCATCCAAGTGGCCGTCACCAGGCGTACGTTCACGGGGGACCCCGCGGGCGGCTGGATCCCGCACCAGCGGCTCACCGTCGAGCAGGCGCTGACCGCCGCCACGACCGGCGTCGCCCACCAGGCGGGCGCGGACGACCGCCTGGTGCTCGCGCCGGGCGCCCCCGCCGACCTGGTGCTGCTCTCCGCCGACCCGCGCACGGCGGATCCGATGGAGATCAGGCACACGCGCGTGCTGGGTACGTGGCTGGGCGGGCGGCCCACCTACCGGGCGGGGTGAACCCGACGTCCGAGGGTGTGCCCCGTACGGCTACGCCGGCGACGTGATCGGCAGGACGATGGCCGTGGCGGCGATGCCGTTCCGCACCGCCCAACGACCGGAGAACACCTTCAGCTCGACGCCCTCCACCACGGGCCCCTTGACCAGCAGGCGCGCCGTGAACGTCCCGGCCGGGTCGAGCTCCACCCGGGCCTCCTCGAAGCCGAGCCAGCGCCCGGTGAGAGGGAACCACGTCTTGTAGACGGACTCCTTGGCGCTGAACAGCAGCCGGTCCCACGGAGTGCCCGGGTAGCGGGCGCCGAGGGCGGCCAGTGCGGCGCGCTCCGAGTCGTCGGCCACCAGCTTCAGGACGTCCGGGTCGCGCAGCGCCTCCGCGGGCTCCGCGTCGATGCCGAGCGAGGTCACCTCACCGGCGCGGGCCACGACCGCGGCGCGGTACCCGGCGCAGTGCGTCATGCTGCCGACGACTCCGGCGGGCCAGCCGGGCGCGCCCCGGTGCCCGGGCAGGATGGGGGCGGGCGGCACACCGATCCGGGCCAGCGCCGTGCGGGCGCAGTGGCGCACGGTGGTGAACTCGTTGCGCCGCTTGGCCACCGCGTTCGCGACGACCGCCTCCTCCTCGGGGAAGAGGACGGCGTCCGCCGGGTCGTCGTGGGTCTCGACGACAGTGACGGGCACGTCGGCGAGCAGGGAAGCCAAGGGGCCCGCGGAATCGGGAACTTGGCGCACGGGTATCGAAGGTGACGTCACGAGAGATCACCGTACCCGGGTGGTCGGCACGCGCGCGTGGGCTGTGTCCTACGCCACCCCACCTGCCTCCCGGGTGGGGACGGCGTCCGATCAGCGCCTACGCTGGCGTGATGCAGGACGAGTACCGCACAGTGGCCCGCGAGGGCGTGCACGAGATCGAGATCAACCGCTCGCGCTTCCTGTGCGCCCTGGCACCCGCGGCCACCGAGGGGGAGGCCCAGGACTTCGTCGCGCGCATCCGCAAGGAGCACCCGACGGCCACGCACAACTGCTTCGCGTACGTCATCGGGGCGGACGCGGGCGTGCAGAAGGCCAGCGACGACGGAGAGCCCGGCGGCACCGCGGGCGTCCCGATGCTGCAGATGCTGATGCGCCGCGACATGCGGTACGTCGCCGCGGTCGTGACCCGCTACTACGGAGGCGTCAAGCTCGGCGCCGGCGGACTCATCCGTGCCTACGGAGGCGCGGTCGGCGAAGCCCTCGACGCCCTCGGCACCGTCACCCGCCGCCGCTTCCGCCTCGCCACCGTCACCGTCGACCACCAGCGCGCGGGCAAGGTCCAGAACGACCTGCGGTCGGCGGGCCGCGAGGTGCGCGACGTCCGCTACGGAGACGCGGTCACCATCGAGATCGGTCTGCCCGACGCCGACGTGGACGCCTTCCGCGGCTGGCTGGCCGACGCCACGGCGGGCAGCGCGGTCCTCGAACTCGGCGGAGAGGCGTACGGGGACGCCTGACGCGCGGGAGGCGCCCGGGCAGGCGGAAGGGAGCCCGGAGGGGAACGGTTACGGGAGTAGCCGCCCGTGATGTCCGACCCGCCCGTTAGTCTCGGGGATCATGAGGCTGCTGCACACGTCCGACTGGCATCTGGGGCGATCGTTCCACCGCGTGAACATGCTCGACGCCCAGGCCGCGTTCATCGGTCACCTCGTCGCGACCGTGCGCGAGCGTGCCGTGGACGCCGTCGTGGTGGCCGGGGACGTGTACGACAGGGCGGTCCCGCCGCTCGCGGCCGTCGAGCTCTTCGACGACGCCCTGCACCGGCTCGCGGACCTCGGCGTGCCGACGGTCATGATCTCCGGGAACCACGACTCGGCCCGCCGCCTCGGCGTCGGCGCGGGCCTCATCGACCGCGCCGGCATCCACCTGCGCACCGACCCCGCCGCCTGCGCGGAGCCCGTGGTCCTCGCCGACGCGCACGGGGACGTGGTGTTCTACGGCCTGCCGTATCTCGAACCCGCCCTGGTCAAGGACGAGTTCGGGGTGGCCAAGGCCGGGCACGAGGCAGTCCTCGGAGCCGCCATGGACCGCGTGCGCGCCGACCTCGCCACACGCGCGCGGGGCACCCGCTCCGTCGTCCTCGCCCATGCCTTCGTGACCGGCGGCCAGGCCAGCGACAGCGAGCGGGACATCACGGTCGGCGGGGTCGCGGCCGTGCCGTCCGGCGTCTTCGACGGCGTCGACTACGCGGCGCTCGGTCATCTGCACGGCTGCCAGACCATCGCCCCGCGCGTGCGCTACTCCGGCTCGCCCCTGCCGTACTCCTTCTCCGAGGCCGACCACCGCAAGAGCATGTGGCTCCTCGACCTCGGCGCCGACGGCGAGATCGAGGCCGAGCGCGTCGACTGCCCGGTGCCGCGCGCGCTCGCCCGCATCCGGGGCACCCTCGACGACCTGCTCGACGACCCGGCCCTCACCCGTCACGAGGACGCCTGGGTCGAGGCCACCCTCACCGACGCGGTGCGCCCCGACGATCCGATGGCCCGGCTCTGCGAGCGCTTCCCGCACACCCTCAGCCTCGTCTTCGACCCCGACCGGGCACCCGACGACCCCGACGTCTCGTACGCACGGCGCCTCGCGGGCCGCAGCGACCAGGAGATCGCCGAGGACTTCGTGACCCACGTGCGCGGAGCGGGCCCCGACGAACAGGAACAGGAAGTGCTGCGCTCGGCCTTCGACGCGGTCCGCGCCGACGACACCCTGCGCGAGGTCGCCCGATGAGACTCCACCGGCTCCGCATCACCGCCTTCGGGCCCTTCGGCGCCCCGCAGGACATCGACTTCGACGACCTCTCCGCCGCCGGACTCTTCCTGCTGCACGGTCCGACGGGCGCGGGCAAGACCTCCGTCCTCGACGCCGTCTGCTTCGCCCTCTACGGCTCGGTGCCGGGCGCCCGGCAGGGCAGCGGGCAGGGCATGACGCTGCGCAGCGACCACGCGCAGCCGGGCGCGCGCACGGAGGTGTGCCTCGAACTCACCGTCGCCGGACGCCGATTGGAGATCACCCGCCAGCCCCCGTGGCAGCGCCCCAAGAAGCGCGGCACGGGCACCACCACGGAGAAGGCGCAGAGCTGGCTCCGTGAGTACGACGCGGGGGCGGGGCCGGACGAGGCGCCGGGCGGCGCCTGGAAGGACCTCAGCCGGTCCCACCAGGAGATCGGCGAGGAGATCGCCCAGCTGCTCGGCATGAGCAAGGAGCAGTTCTGCCAGGTGGTGCTCCTGCCCCAGGGCGACTTCGCCCGCTTCCTGCGCGCGGACGCGGAAGCGCGCGGCAAACTGCTCGGCCGGCTCTTCGACACGCACCGCTTCGCCGCCGTCGAACAGCGCCTCGCCGAGCAGCGGCGCACCACCGAGGCCGAGGTCAAGGAGGGCGACGCGGCACTCCTGGCCGACGCGCACCGCATGCAGCAGGCCGCGGGCGACGGCGGCCAGGACACCGAACTGCCCCTGCCCGCCGTCGCCCCCGGCGACCCGGGCCTTGCCGAGGCCGTCCTGACCTGGGCCGCCGTCGCCCGCACCGGCGCCCGCGAGCGTCTGACCGTCGCGCACTGCGCGCTCGCGGCAGCCGAGTCCGCCCAGGTGGCCGCGGAGCGCCGGCTCGGTGACGTACGCGAACTCGACCGGCTCCAGGGCCGGTTCGCCGAGGCGCGGGAGCGCGCGGCGCGTCTCCACGCGCGCGCGGACGAACAGCGCGAGCGCGAAGAGCGCCTGGAGCGTGGCCGCAAGGCCGAGACGGTCGCGCCCGCGCTCTCCCTGCGCGACACCGCCGACGCGGAGCACCGCGACGCCGCGCAGGCGGAGGCACGCGCGCGTGGCCGTCTGCCCGAGACGTTCGCAGCCGCCGGCGCAGCGGGCCTCGCCGCCGCCGCGCGCAAGGCGGCCGAGGAGTTGGGCGGTCTGGCCTCGGCCCGTCGCGCCGAGCGGCGCCTCGCCGAGATCACCGCCGAGCGCGCGGCGCTGGAGCGCCAGGAGCGCGCCGACGACGACCTGCTCCAGGACGCGTCGGGCTGGCTCGACGGCTGGGAGGCGACCCGTGCCGCCCTCCAGGAGCGCATCGAGTCCGCCCAGGAAGCCGCCACGCACGCCGAGCGCCTCGCGGGGCGCCTCGAACCGGCCCAGGCCCGCCTGGACGCGGCCCGCCGCCGCGACCGGCTCGGTGAGGAGGCGGCAGCGGCACAGGAACGCGCGTTCGCCGCCCGCGAGAGGGCGAGTTCCGCCCACGAGCACTGGCTCGACCTCAAGGAACAGCGACTGACAGGCATCGCCGCCGAACTGGCCGCGCACCTGAGCGACGGCGAGCCGTGCGCGGTGTGCGGGGCGACGGAACACCCCGCCCCCGCGCGTAAGATCGCGGGACACGTGGACCGCGGCGCCGAGGAGGCCGCGCTCGCCGACCACCGCCGCGCCGAGGAGTCCCGTGCGGCCGCCGAGCGCGCACTCGGCGACGTACGAGAACTGCTCGCGGCGGCGACGGCCGCGGCGAGCGGCACGCGCGCGGACCAGGGCGGGGACGAGGGGGAGACCCCCTCGGCGAGGTCTGCCGCACCGACAGATCCGGCCACCTTGTCCGACGTGAGTGCGGTCGAGCCCACCGTCGATGAACTCGCCGCCGCCGTCGAGGAGTTGCGGCGGTCCTACGCCGAAGCGCGCGACCGCGCCTCCGGGCTGCACGCCGCCCGCGAAGCGCTCGCGCAGGCCGAGCGCGAGTACGACCGCAGGCTCGCCGGGCAGCAGGAGGCCGCGCGCCGCGCCGCGTCCAGGTCCACGCTGCGCGAAGCCTTGGAGCGCGAACAGGTGTCGCTGGACGAGGAGTTGTCCCGTGCGCGGGGCGGCACCGGCAGTGTGGCGGACCGCGCCGCCCAGTTGGAGCGGCAGGCCGCGCTGCTCACCGAGGCCGCGGACGCCGCCCGCGCCGCCGACGACACCGCCGAGCGCCTCAAGGACGCCGACGCGCGACTCGCCGACGCCGCCTTCCGCGCCGGGTTCGACACGCCGGCGGCCGCGGCCGCCGCCCTCCTCGACGACGCCCGGCACCGCGAACTCCAGCACCGCATCGACGCCTGGCGGAACGAGGAGGCCGCGGTGCGCTCCGTCCTCGCCGAACCGGACACGGCCGCCGCCGCGCAGCAGCCGCCCGCCGATCCGGCCGCCGCGCGGTCCGCCGCCGAGACCGCGTCCGCGCGGCTGCGGGCCGCCGCCTCCGCGCGCGACGCCGCCGCCCGGCGCTGCGCCGAACTCGACCGGCTCTCCGCCCGGTCGGCGGCCGGGATGCGCAGACTGGCGCCGCTGCGCGCCGCGTACGACCGCGTGGCGCGGCTCGCCGGGCTCGCCGCGGGCACCTCGGCGGACAACGAACGCAGGATGCGCCTGGAGTCGTACGTGCTGGCGGCGCGTCTGGAACAGGTCGCGGCCGCCGCGACGGTCCGGCTGCGGCGCATGTCGTCGGGGCGCTACACCCTGGTGCACTCCGACGACCGCACGGGGCGCGGCCGTTCGGGCCTCGGCCTGCACGTCGTCGACGCCTGGACGGGCCGCGAGCGCGACACCGCGACCCTGTCGGGCGGCGAGACGTTCTTCGCCTCGCTCGCGCTCGCCCTGGGCCTCGCCGACGTCGTCACGGACGAGGCGGGCGGCGTCCGGCTCGACACCCTCTTCATCGACGAGGGCTTCGGCAGCCTCGACGACCAGACCCTGGACGAGGTCCTCGACGTCCTGGACTCGCTGCGCGAGCGGGACCGCAGCGTCGGCATCGTCAGCCACGTGCCGGACCTGCGGCGGCGCGTGCACGCCCAGTTGGAGGTCGTGAAGGGGCGCGACGGCTCGACGGTGCGACTGCGGGGTACGGGAGGTCGCTGACCCTTCGCGGGCCCCGGTCGGTCAACGGTGCTGTGGTGGCGCGAAGTTGTTCGAGTGGCGGTCGGCCGCTGTAGCGTCTGGAGGCCATTGCCGGCAGTGAAGAGCGGAGCGGCCCATGCAGGGTGCAGGTGAGCGGATCGACACCTCGACGGCGCATTCGGCGCGGGTGTACGACTACATCTTGGGAGGCAAGGACCACTACCCCGTCGATGTCGAGGCGGGCGACAAGATGTGCGCGCACTGGCCGGCGCTGCCCGTGCACATGCTGGAGAACCGCCGGTTCATGCACCGTGCTGCGCACTACCTGGCCAAGGAGCGGGGCGTCCGGCAGTTCCTCGACATAGGCACCGGTCTGCCCACGGCCCCCAATCTGCACGAGGTGGTGCAGCGGGTGACGCCGGAGTCGCATGTGGTCTACGTCGACAACGACCCCATCGTCCTGGCCCACGCCCGCGCCCTCCTGCAGGGTTCGCCCGAGGGGGAGACCGCCTACGTCGACGCCGACATGCACGATCCGGACGCCGTCCTGGACAGCCCTGAGTTCCGTTCGCTGATCGACCTGAAGGAACCGGTCGGCCTGATGATCATCGGGATCCTCCACTTCATCCTGCCGCCCGAGGACCGCCGTCTGGTGCGGCGCCTGCTGGAACCGCTGCCGTCGGGCAGCTTCCTGGCGATGACCGTCGGCACCGCGGACTTCGCGCCGGGCGAGGTCGGGCGGGTGGCCGACGAGTACGCGGCGCAGGGCATGCGCATGGCCGTGCGCGACCTGCCGTCCGCCACGTCGTTCTTCGACGGCATGGACGTGGTCGACCCCGGTGTCACACAGGTCCACAAGTGGCGGCCCGGCCCTGAACAGGACGGCATCGACGACCGCGCCATCGCGATGTACGGAGCGGTGGCCCGCAAGCCGTGACGGGGAGCGTCGGCCGAGGAGCGGGCGCGCGGCCGGTCAGCGGCCGAGGGGACGGCGGGGCAGGGGAGAGGAGTAGACGACGCTCGTCGTCACGGAACCCAGTGCGCCGATCTTTCCGGAGACCTCTTCGAGGTGGTGCATCGAGCGCGCGGCGACCTTGATGACGAAGCAGTCGTCGCCCGTGACGTGGTGCGCCTCGAGTATCTCGGGCGTCGCCTCGACCAGGTCGTGGAACGGCTTGTAATTCCCGTTCGGGTAGCGCAGGCGCACGAACGCCAGGATGGGCATGCCGAGCCGCTCCGGGTCGACTACGGCCGCGTACCCCTGGATCACGCCCGCCTCCTCCAGGCGCCGCACGCGTTCGGTGACGGCGCTCGCGGACATCGAGACGGCGCGCGCCAGTTCGGCATAGCTGGCGCGGCCTTCGCGCTGGAGGACATCGAGGATGCGCCAGTCGGTGGCGTCCGTGGAATAACCGGTCATGTCCGAGAGGTAACAGGGAAATTCCCGGCCGATCAAGAGTGGGCCGAGGATTGGTCCTGGTCGCCTCCGCGCGGTGGGACGGAGCGCGGAGGCGACGCGTCTGCCGGGCGCCGGGGGGACGGGCCCCGGTCAAGTGCCCTGTCAGACGCCGGCGACGCTCTGGATCCAGGAGCGGTACGCCGTCACGTTCGTGTACGCCGTGGTGGTCTGGCGGTCACTGGTGGAGGCCACGCCGACCTGCACGCCGCCCGCCATCATCGGGCCCCCGGAGTCGCCGCCCGCGGTGATGCCGTTGCCACGCCGGGCGCAGATGGCCTGGCCCTGGTAGGCGTCGCGGCAGCCGCCGGTCACGACGACGTTGGCGACCTTGAGGAGCCGGGACTGGCAGTTGATCTCCTGGCCGCACTGGGACGTGGCTCCCCAGCCGTAGACCTGGACGGTCTGACCCGTCTGTACGGAGCCCGGGGTGCCGAGGCGCGAGTAGGTGGCCTGCACGGAGCGGTCCAGCCTGACCAGGGAGAGGTCCGATGACGAGTGGTTGTGGACGCTGACGCCGTTGGCCGTGGTGCCGCCGGTCGTCTGGTCGAGGCTGCCGATGCGGAACGACAGCCCGCCGCCGCTGACGCAGTGCTTCGCGGTGAGGATCCAGGTCGGGGCGATGATCGTGGCACTGCAGGTCTGCCGGCCGTTGGAGAAGAGCCTGGCCGCCCAGGGCGCGTCGCTTGCGTAGCCGCCGCCGATGATCGGCCGGGGCGCGTTGGTGGTCGCCGCGGGGGGCGCTTCCGCGCTCTTCGCGGTCTGGGCCGCTGCCGTGGGGGCGAGCCCCAGAACGGCGAGGGCGGTGGCCGCGAGCGCGGGGACGAGTCTGGATATTCGCACGTTCGTCTCCATTGTGTGGGGATGGAACGCCCTTGATGAGGACGCGGCCGCATAGGTATGCGGCCGGAGCGCACGGTCGGAAGGCGGGTATCTTCTGTCGCGTGCATGCCATTCCTGGCTGGGGCGAATCTGGCAGAGGAGCTGTCGAGGGCGCAAGAGTCTGGGCGCAACTCCCCTTAGGGGGAAGGAAGTTCGGAGTCCGGGTGCGGTGTCGGCATGCGGGTGCTCCACCGTGAGAGGGCATGTGAATGTCGCCCGCGGCGGGCTGTGGCGCCGTGGGTGGGCTTGCGGATCGATGCATGACCAAGCGAACTCTGGTACGGACCATTCTCGACGGCAGAGTCACGCTCCTGGCAACGCCCTTTCACGACAACCCTGTTGGCCGCCGACGTGCGGGCTGAGCGGCCCACCGATGAATCGCGGCGAGACAGCGGCAGTTCACCGGGGAATCGACGGCGCGTACGCCGAGATGCCGGGGATCGACGCTTCAGACTTCCGGCCGCCACCCGTAGATTTCTGGCCATGAACAACGCGAACATGCAGGTCAGCGCCCTTTCTTCGGTCTCTTCTCCCGCTTCTCCCTCCGCTTCGGTGCCCTCCGCTGCCGTCGTCGGCAATCCCGTCCTGCGGGTCCCGCCGGCGTCCCCGGCCGCTGCCGCCGCGTACTTCGGTGCGAGCCTCGCCTTCCACGCCGACGTCTCCGACGTGGCCTCGGCGCTCGCCGCCGAGGGCGACCCGGGCTTCGTCGTGATCGACACCCGCTCCACCGCCTCCTGGGACCAGGGGCACGTCCCCGGCGCCGTCCACCTGCCCACCGCGCTCATCCCCGAGCAGGCCGAAGCGCTGCTCGACACGTCGGTTCCGGTGGTCACCTACTGCTGGGGCCCCGGCTGCAACGGCGCCACCCGCGCGGCGCTCGCCCTCGCCCAACTCGGCTTCCAGGTCAAGGAGATGCTGGGCGGCTTCGAGTACTGGGCCCGCGAGGGCTTCGCGTTCGAGACATGGGAGGGGAGCGAGCGGCGCGACGCTGACCCGCTCACGGCGCCGGTCGACGCCGAGGACTGCGGCTGCTGAAGCGGGGAGCCGTGTCGGCGTCCCCCACCTCGGCGGCGCCCCGCAACAATCGCCGTGTGGATCGGCCCCGCGGCACGCATCATGGACTGCCATGCCTCACCTTCCGCATCCCACAGCCGACCAACTCCGCCGTGACCCGCTCCCTTTGCGCGGCCGCACCGCTCTCGTCACCGGGGCCAGTCGGCGCGGCGGCATCGGGTACGCCGTCGCGCGCCGCCTCGCCGCGTACGGCGCGGGTGTCTATCTGCACCACCACGTCCCGCACGACGCCGAGATGCCCTGGGGCGCCGACCGCCCCGAGGATGTCGTCGAGGGGGTGCGCGAGGTTCTCGGCGACGTCGATGCGCCGGTCTGCGCGGGGCCGGGCGACCTCGCGCAGACCGGTGCCCCGGCCCGCCTGATCGAGACGGCCGCCGACGCGCTGGGCGGGCGGATCGACGTTCTCGTCGCCAACCACGCGCGCAGCGGCCGTGACGGCACGCTCGACGAGATCGACGCCGCCATGCTCGACGAGCACTGGGCGGTGGACACCCGCTCCGTGATCCTGCTCGTGCAGGCGTACGCCCGGTTGCGCGCGAAGCTGCCGGACCGGACTCCCGGCGGACGGGTGGTGATGATGACCTCGGGGCAGGACATCGCCGGTGGCATGCCGGGCGAGCTGGCCTATGGCCTGCAGAAGGGCGCTCTTGCCTCGGTGACCCGCTCCCTCGCGACCGCGCTCGCCGATCTCGCCGTCACGGTGAACTGCGTCAACCCCGGCCCCGTGGACACGGATTACCTCACGGGCGAGGTGTACGCGCAGGTCGAGGCGCGGTTCCCGGCGGGCCGCTGGGGGATGCCGGACGACCCGGCCCGCCTCATCTCCTGGCTCGCCACCGACGAGGCCGCGTGGATCACCGGCCAGGTCATCGACTCGGAGGGCGGCTTCCGCCGCTGACGCCGCTTGCGCCGCCGGTGCCCGTCACATCGCCGGCGGCCAGCGCGGCGTACAGAGCCATGGTGCCCGCGGCGTCCCCCGGCACTCCGCTGACCTGGCCGTCGCCCAGCTCCACCACCCGCCAACGCCCGTCCTCGTGCGGCGCGAGGTCCGTCGTCACGAACCGGCAGCCCAGCGCCGCCACCGCGGCGCGCACACCGTCGAGTTCGGGGGCCGGGGTCTTGTCCGGAGTGTCCGGATGCGCGGTGACCAGCAGCGCCTCGCCGTCCAGCCACCACACCCGCGCCTCGCCGCCCGCGACGAACGGCTCGTACGCACGGACCACAAGACCGCCGGTCAGCGTCTCCTTCTGCAGCGCGAAGAACCGCTCCACCACCGTGGACAACCGCGCGCCGTCGGTCAGTTCGGGCACGAAGCACGCCTCGTCCCACTCGTGCTTGCGGGACTTGACGTAGTCCTTGACGATCCCGGGCCCCGGCCCGAGCGGCGCGACGAGCCGCGCGAGACGCTCGGCCGTGGGCGGCTCGCCCGGTGCCGCCGCGCACCAGACACTGCGCGGCGTGAGCGAGGCCTGCGCCAACGCGGCGTACCAACCCGGCAGTTCATGGGCGCGCGCGTACGCGGCGGCATCCGTGAGCAGGGCGCAGCCGCGCGCTACGAGCACCTGTTCCAGCTGCTCGTAGCGCGCGACCGGCACCATCCAGCCCCGGTACCAGTACGGCCCCGACCCCCGCGGCACCCGCCCGACGGCGCGTGCCGCGTCACCCGCCAGCAGCGCGTCGTGGTCGACGAGCGCGACGGCGGCACCGGTCCCGCGCGCGGCCGCGACCTCGGGCGCGAACCCCGGGTCGGGCCGCGCCGGGCGCAGAGGATCGGACGGGAAGAGGAAGGCGGCGCCCGCGGAGGCGTCCACCGCGGCGTCCGGAGAAGTACTCACAGCTTGGACAGCTCGTCCACCAGGTCGTCGAGCCCCAGCGATCCCTGGGACAGCGCGGCCATGTGCCAGGCCTTGGCGTCGAACGCGTCGCCGTGCCGCCGCCGCGCGTTCTCACGGCCGAGCAGCCAGGCGCGCTCGCCCAGCTTGTAGCCGATGGCCTGGCCGGGGATGGTCAGATAGCGGGTCATCTCGCTCGTCACGTAGTCCGTGGGACGGCTGCAGTGCGCGTCGTAGAACTCCTGGGCGAGGTCCGGGGTCCAGCGCTCTCCCGGGTGGAAGGGCGAGTCCGCCGGAATCTCCAACTCCAGGTGCATGCCGATGTCGACGATGACCCGCAGTGCGCGCATCATCTGGGCGTCCAGGTACCCGAGCCTGCGCTCGGGGTCGGTCAGGAAGCCGAGCTCGTCCATGAGCCGCTCGGCGTACAGCGCCCAGCCCTCGGCGTTGGCGCTGACGATGCCGACCGTCGCCTGGTAGCGGGAGAGGTCCGACGCGACGTGCGCCCACTGGGCGAGCTGGAGGTGGTGGCCGGGTACGCCCTCGTGGTACCAGGTGGAGACCAGGTCGTAGACCGGGAAGCGGGTGTCGCCCATCGTCGGCAGCCAGGTGCGGCCGGGGCGCGAGAAGTCCTCGGACGGGCCCGTGTAGTAGGGGGCGGCGGCGCCGCCGGGCGGGGCGATGTGGGACTCCACCTTCCGTACCCGCTCGGCGAGTTCGAAGTGGGTGCCGTCCAGCGCGTCGATGGCCTCGTCCATCAGCTCCTGCAGCCAGACCCGGACCTCCTCGACGCCCTCGATGTGCGCGCCGTGCTCGTCCAGGTGGGCCAGCGCCACCCACGGAGTGGCGGCGCCGGGCAGGATCTTCTCGGCCTCGGCCCTCATCTCGGCGAGCAGCCGGTGGAACTCCGACCAGCCGTACGCGTACGCCTCGTCGAGGTCCAGGTCGGCGCCGTTGCACTCGCGGGAGAGCAGGGCGTAGCGCTCGCGGCCCACGGTGTCGGGGGCGCCTTCGATCGCGGGCGCGTACACGTCCCGCATCCAGTCGCGCAGCGCCACGACCGAGGCGGTGGCGGCCCGCGCCGCGGTGTCCAGCTCGTCTCGGAGCGCGTCGGGGCCCGCCGACGCGAAGTCCTCGAACCAGCCGCGCCCGCCGGCGTCGCCGTCGGCCTCGCCCGCCCACTCGGTGAGCTGCCCGATGAAGGTGGCGGTGGGGCGCGGCGGCCCGAACAGCTTGCGCTCCAGGCCGAGTTCGAGCGAGGCGCGGTACCCCTCCAGCGCGGTCGGCACGGCGCGCAGCCGCTCGGCGATCGCCGCCCAGTCCTCCTCCGTGTCCATCGGAGAGACGGTGAAGATCTCCCGTACCTGATGCGGCATCGTGTGCAGATTGCCGACCGCGCGCAGCCCTTCGCCGGCCTCGTGCACGGCCAGCTGCGCGGTGAGCCGCTCCCGGAGCAGCCTGGCGCAGCGGCGTTCGATCTCGCTGTCCGCGCCGGGCGCGCGCTCCGCCTCGTCCAGCCGTGCGAGGGTCGCGCGTGCCAGGCTCGCGAGAGCCTCCTGTCCCGCGGGGGAAGTGTCGGGGAGCTTGCTGTTGCTCTCCTTGACGCCGAGGTAGGTGCCCGTGATGGGGTCGAGGGCGATGAGCTCGTCCACGTAGGCGTCGGCGACGGCGCGGGGCAGGGGGCCGGTGTTCGGATGCGGGTTCTTCGTGGCTGACATGCGGACATCCTCGTACGAGCGACGGGTGCGCGTCACCATGATTCACTCGCCGGATCCCGTGGGACGGCGGCCACGGCGTCCGGTGCGCACGGCCGCCGCCCCACGGTCGGTCAGCGCTCCGCCTGCTGGTGCCGTTCGGCGTGCTTGTCGTGCTCCTGCGGTACGTCGTACGGCAGTCGGGAGCCGACCGGTGTCGCGTCGAGGCGGGCCGTGATCACGAGCGTGCCCTCCTCGATCTGGTAGTCGAGCGGCAGGCCGAGCCCGCGCATCGCGGCGACCATCCCCGTGTTGGACGCCTGCGTGACCGCGTACACGCTCTCGCAGCCCGCCTCGACGGCCATCGTCACGAGCCGGCCGAGCAGTTGGCCGCCGATGCCGCGGCGCTGCCAGTCGTCCTCGACGAGCAGCGCGACCTCGGTCTCGTCGCCGTCCCACAGGAGATGGCCGATGCCGACGATCCGGCCGGACGCGGTCTGTACCGCGAGGGTGCGGCCGAACCGAGGGCTGAGCAGGTGGTTGAGGTAGCGGTCGGCGTCGCGCACCGGGCCGTGGTAGCGCATGCCGAGCGTGCGCTGGGAGCAGCGCTCGTGCATGGCCTTCGCGGCCTCCACGTCGCCGGTGTCGGCCCGGCGCACGGTGATGGAGTCGCCCTCCGGGAGCGTGAGGACGTCCTGGCTGCGCGGGATGCGCGGGCCCAGCCTCGTGTCGAGCTCCACCAGGGCCCGCGCGCGGGCGAACTCCGTGGGCGTGAACGGCAGATACGGCCGCTCGACGGTGATCACTTCACCGTCGGCGCCCTTGAGGCGCAGGACGGTCCCTTCGAGTACGCCGTCCACGGGAGCCCCCTGCGCGGGCGCCGTCTCGCCCTGGCGCGCCCCTGCCCGCGGGGCGGCGGGCAGCGAGCGGATGGTGCAGCGGCCCAGGAGATGCCGCAGGGCCAGCGGCAGTTCGGCCGCGTCGAGCGCGGTGCGGGTGGCGAGGCCGAGGAGGCGGGTGGGGGCGTCGACCAGGTCGTGGGCGTCGGCGCGCTCGATCCAGGTGCCGGTGCCGCCCGCCCCGGCGATCGACCGCGTGATCTCGGCGGCGGACAGCTCCGCGGGCGCGCGCAGCAGGAACTCGTCGACGGTGCCCTCGGCCAGCGGGTGTGCCTGCAGGCTCAGGATGTCCACCCGGCGCTCGGCCAGGGTCACGCACAGGGCGGCCAGGGATCCCGGCTCGTCCCGCACCGTGGTGCGCATCCGCCACAGGGCGGTCGCGCCGAGCTCGCGCGCGCCGGGCGTCCCGTCGGTGGTCGTGGGCCCGGCCTGCTCCGCGTCGGCGGGCGGCCGGGCGCCGGTATCGTGCGCCGTCGGCGGGGCGTGGTTGTGGCGCCGTGCCCACCAGGTGTGGAAGCCGACCGTGGCGAGGAGCACCACGGCCGACACCACGAGGAGGGCCGGTCCGTCGGGGCCGTGCCCGACCATGTTCGCCACGGCGTCGGCCACCGCGACGGCGGTGAACAGGGCCGCCAGTTCGACCACGTCGCGCCGCCAGTGGTGGACGGGGCGACCGTGCTTGGTCCGTGTCACGTCAGACATCTCAGCTCGCATACGGTCACTGTGCTGGACCGGTGTTGCGTGATCACGAACGATGTGTGACCGATGGGTTAAGAGCCCATCTGCACCTTTGATGGCGATTTGGGGCAACGACCGGGCGGCCCGGCCGTGGGCCCGTCCCGACCGGTCACCGCCCCGCCTTCCGCTGTCTACTGGCCCACCCGGCCCGGCTGCAGGACCTGCGTGAACAGGACCCCGCCGCCCTCCTGGCGCAGCCGCACCGTCAGCTCGCCGCTGCCCCCGTCGATGTCGACCTCGCCGAAGTACTGCGGAGTCTCGGCCGGGGAGGTGTTGGCCCGGCTCGGGGCCTTGACGAACTCCTGCCGCGGACCGAACGTCCCGTCGAGCTTCGTCGCGGGGAACCCGCCCGCGGCCAGCGGCCCCGACACGAACTCCCAGAACGGCGCGAAGTCCTTGAAGGCCGCGCGGGAGGGGTCGTAGTGCTGCGCGGAGGTGTAGTGCACGTCGGCGGTCAGCCACAGCGTGCCCGTGATCCTGCGGTGCTTGATGTGCCGCAGCAGTTCGGCGATCTGCAGCTCGCGGCCGAGCGGGGCGCCGGGGTCGCCCTGCGCCACGGCCTCGAAGTTCTCCCGGCCGTCGGCCACGACGAGACCGAGCGGCATGTCGGAGGCGATCACCTTCCACACGGCCCGCGAGCGCGACAGCTCCCGCTTCAGCCAGGCCAGCTGCCGGGCGCCGAGGATCCCGGTGGTGTCGTCGGGCTGCCTGCCCGGCGAGTTGGCGTTGCGGTAGGAGCGCATGTCCAGGACGAACACGTCCAGGAGCGGGCCGTGCCGCAGCACGCGGTACACGCGGCCGTCCTCGTCGCCCGGCGGCAGCGTGGAGATCGGGAAGTACTCGCTGAACGCCCGCAGCGAACGCCCCGCGAGGACGTCCACGTCCTTCTCCGTGTACCGCGGGTCGTCCAGGATCTGCCCCGGGTACCAGTTGTTGCGCACCTCGTGGTCGTCCCACTGGACGATGGACGGCACCTGGGCGTTGAACCGCTTGAGGTTCTCGTCGAGCAGGTTGTAGCGGAACGCGCCGCGGAACTCCGCGAGGGACTCGGCGACCTTGGACTTCTCCTCCGTGGTGACGTTCCGCCACACGCTGCCGTCGGGCAGCGTGACGCTGGGCAGGATGGGCCCGTCGGCGTAGATGTTGTCACCGCTGCACAGGAAGAAGTCCGGGTCCCGCAGGCGCATCTCCTCGAAGACGCGGTAACCGCCGCGGTCCGGGTTGATGCCCCAGCCCTGGCCCGCGATGTCGCCCGACCACAGGAAGCGCACGTCGTCCTTGCGGCTCTTCGATGTCGTACGGAACGTGCCGGGCACGGGCTCCGAGGTGCGCCGCGGATCGTCGGGGTCCGCGAGCCGCACCCGGTAGTGGATCTGCTCGCCCGCGGGCAGCCCGCGCAGCCGCGTCGTCCCGGTGAAGTCCGTGTCGGGGCCGAGCAGCGGGCCGTGCCAGCGCCGGGGGTTGCGGAACGACTCGGTGGCCGACGTCTCCACGATCATCCGGGCCGGTCTGTCGGACCGGACCCACACGAGCCCGGAATGCGCCCCCACGTCCCCGGCCTGCACGCCCCACCCGGCCTTCGGGCGCCCCGAGAGGGCGAGCGACGGAGCCGCCCCGGCCAGTGCGGGCACGGCGAGTGCCGCCGGCACGGCGAGCGAACCGCGCAGCACGCTGCGGCGGCGGGGGGACGGGCTCGGCTGACGATGCGACATGAATGCGCCTCCAGTTGACGGGTGCGACCAGTGTGCGGGGGCCCGGCCGTCGGTGCGCCACAGCGCCCACGCGAAGCACAAGTGAACAACTCCCCTCGGGCGCGGGGGAACCGCCGCGCGGGGATCGTCCGAAGAGGGCCTGCCCTCGACCTGGGTCGGCAGTCGCAGGTCTTTGGGAGGATGCCCGGGGACGCCCGTACGAGGACGGACGGCCGATGTCCCCAAGATCCACGGCTGCCTACGCTGAGGACCTCGGCACACACCCGGTGTGCCGCACTGAAGGGGGAACTCCGTGCCTGCCGACGGCCAGAGCCACATCCGCATCGCCCGCCCGTCCCGCGACCTGGCGGCGGCCGAACGCTTCTGGGTCGGCGGCCTCGGACTGGGCGTGGTCTACCGGGCGGAGGGCGGCGGCGCCCCCGGCGAGCACGACCTGCTCATGGTGGGCTGGCCCGACGCCTCCTGGCACCTCGAGCTCGTCCACGAGGCGGCCGCTCCCGTCCGGCCGCGGCCCACCGAGGAGGACCTCCTCGTCGTGTACCTGGACGAGGAGGTGCCCGAGGCACTCGTGACGCGCCTGGAGGAGCACGGCGGCACGCGTGTCCTGTCGCCCAACCCGTACTGGAACGAGTGGGGCGTCACGGTCGAGGACCCGGACGGCTACCGCCTGGTGCTCTCCACGCGCGCGTGGTCCAACTCCTGAACCTCCGCCGCGTCCTGGACCGCCTCCGCCAGGAGCCGCACGCCCTCGGTGATGCGCGCCGGTGACAGATGCGCGTACCCGAGGACCAGTCGTACGCCGTCGTCGGCCGGCCCCGTGCGGTCCGCCGCCGAGCCGTAGTCGCTCAGCGGCCGGACCGCGACGCCCGCCGCCGACGCCCGCTCCAGGAAGGCGTCCTGCGGCCCCCAGTGGGCGGGCAGCCGGGCGATGACGTGCAGCCCGGCGGCGATCCCGGTGACCCGCACCCCCGGCAGACCCGCGTGCAGCGCCGCCACCAGGGTGTCCCTGCGCTCGCGGTAGGCACGCTGGCAGCGGCGCAACTGCCGGTCGTAGTCGCCCGTTTCGACGAAGCGGGCAAGGAGCGCCTGGTCGATGGCCGGATTGCCGAGGTCGACGACCCGCTTGCGCTCGACGATCTCCTCGGTGAGGTCGTCGGGCACCAGGAGCCAGCCCAGTCGCAGCCCCGGAGCGAGCGACTTGCTCACCGACCCGGTGTACGCGACGTGTTCGGGGTCGAGCCCTTGGAGGGCGCCCACCGGGGCGCGGTCGTAACGGAAGTCCCCGTCGTAGTCGTCCTCGACGATCAGACCGTCGACGGACCGCGCCCAGTCCAGGAGTTCGGCCCGGCGCCGCGCCGAGTAGCCGATCCCGGAGGGGAACTGATGGGCGGGGGTGGTGACGACCGCGCGTACGCCCCGGCTCCGCACGGCTTGGGGCACCACCCCTTCCGCGTCCACGGGGATGCGCACCGGGGTGGTCCCCGCGGCACCGAGCAGCGTCTCGTGCTCGGGACTTCCTGGGTCCTCGACACCGATCGCCGTGTGTCCACGCGCACGGAGTGCCTGCGCGAGCAGCGTCATGGCCTGGGCGACTCCCGAGCAGACGACGACGCGCTCAGGCTCGGCGACCACTCCGCGGCGCCGCACCAGCAGATCGGCGAGGATGGTGCGCAGACGGGGAAGGCCGCGCGGATCGGGATATCCCAGCATGTGGTGCGGCAGTTCGGCGAGCACCTGGCGGTGGGCGGCGGCCCACGCGGCGCGGGGGAACAGCGACAGGTCGGGGAGGCCGGGGAGGAAGTCCACGCGCGCGTGGCCCCCGCGCGGCGCGCGATCACGGACCGCGGGCGTCGCGGACCGCACCGCGCCGCTCACCCACGTCCCCGCACCACGGTCGCTGCGCAGATAGCCCTCCGCCGTCAACTGCTCGTACGCCTGTGTGATCAGACCCCGGGAAACGCCCAGGTCGGCGGCGAGTTCACGGCTCGACGGCAGCCGGGTGCCCGCCGTGAGCCGCCCCGACCTGACGGCCTCCCGGAGGGCCGACCGCAGAACGCGGCCCCGGCTGCGGGTGGGCGCGGACGCGGCCGGCAGGAGCAGTTCCCAGGCGGCGCTCCACCGTGCGCGGTCGGCGTCGCTGTGTGCTGTCAGGGCCGTGCACCTCCTTCGGAGGACCGGAAGAACGGTCGGGGGCAAGGGAACCACGGGCGAACGTGCGGGTGGTCAGGGAGAAGTGGTCCACGAACCAGCCGTGGAAGTGGACCTCCAGGGGGTCCGCCCGGCTGCCTAGCGTCGAGGCATGAACGCGAACTCCTCACGCGGGGCGCTCTTCGCGGCCCTCGCCTGTCTCCTGGTCGGCGGCTCCTTCACCGCCAACAGCCTGCTGGGCGACTATCCGTACACGGGCGGCCAGTTCGTCCGCTACGGCCTGGCCTGTCTGCTCCTGCTGCCGTGGCTCGGCAGAGGCGGGGCCGCACCGCTGCGCCGGCTCACGCCCCGCCAGTGGGGGCGCCTCGCGCTCCTCGCGGCGGTGGGGATGGTCGGCTTCAACATGGCGATCCTGGCCGCGGAACGGTCGGCGGAACCTGCCGTACCGGGTGTCTTCGTAGGGTGCGCCCCGGTGGCCGTCGCTCTTCTTGTGCCGCTCCTGGAACGGCGTGCTCTCCAGAGGGGCGTGCTGCAGGGCGCGTTGCTCGTGGCGGCCGGGGCCTTCGTCGTGCAGGGGTGGGGCCGCACGGACGTCCAGGGGCTCCTGTTCTCGGTGGGCGCGCTCGCCGGGGAGGTCGGATTCGCGGTGCTCGCCGTCCCGGTCGTGCGTCCCCTCGGCCCCCGGCTGCTCGCGGCCACCGTGTGCGCCGTGGCGGCCGTCGAATCGGCGATCCTGGGGATGGTGGTCGACGGGAGCGGGTTCGTGCGGTGCCCCGACCGCACCGAAGGCGCCGCCCTGTTGTGGCAGGCGGTGATCGTCACTGTCGTCGGGTTCGTCCTCTGGTACACGGGCCTTCAGCGCATCGGGGCCGAGCGCGCCACGCTCTTCTCCGGGCTCATCCCGGTCGCGGCCGCCTGCACCGCGCCGCTGGTCGGCGCGGGCACGTACGGAGCGCCCCAGGCCATCGGCAGCGCCCTGGTCGGCGCCGGGGTGGCCCTGGGGTCCGGAGTGTTCGGCAGACGCCCGTCAGCGGCAGGTGTCGAGGATGACGCGGGCGACGAGAGCCGGGTCGTCGTTCATCGGGACGTGGCCGCAGCCGGGGAGCCGGACGAGACGGGCGCCGGGGATGGCGTGCTTGGCGCGGATCCCCTGGCGGCGCAGCAGCAGCCGGTCGGAGGTGCCCCAGGCGACGGTGACCGGCAGGCCCGGCACGTCGTCCTGGAAGCGGACGTCGCGCCCGGCCGCCAGCGTCGCCTCGAACCCCGTCGCGTCGCGCAGCGCGAGCGTCTCGGCGACGGCGGCCTCCGGTGAACGCCGCCAGGGACGGCTGTAGATGGTGCTCGTCAGCACCGTACGCCCGGCCGCCGAACGCGAGAGGCGCTCGATCGCGGGCAGCGGCAGAAGGCGCGCGCTCTGCCGCATCGCGAGGAGCGTGGCGAAGGCGTACCGGCGCTCGGCGGGCGTCCAGAAGCCGCCGGGGGAGAGCGCGGTGACGGAGCGCACGAGCTTCTCGCGGCCCAGCTCGAGGGCGAGCAGCCCGCCCAGGGAGTTGCCCGCCACGTGCGGGCGCTCGATCTCCAGCGCCTCGCACAGCGAGCCGAGCGCGGGGACGACCGTCGAGAGGTCGTAGGCGAGGCCGTCGGGCAGCGCGGGGGAGGCCCCGAAGCCCGGCAGGTCCGCCGCGATCACGTCGTGCTCGGCGGCGAGGATCTGGAGCACCGGGTCCCAGGCCTGCCGGTGGTGACCGATGCCGTGCAGCAGCAACAACGGCTCACCGGCGCCGGCCCGTTCGTAGGAGATCGTCACGGTGCGCGGGCCGTCGGGCGACGAGACGCTGAAGGAGACCTCTGCGGCCATGGCTGCTCCTGTCCCCGCCGCGGGCGACGGTTCCTGAGTTGCGTTAGACGGGTTGTCAGCAATAATTACTGCTCAGTAGGCCTCAGTTCAAGAGGGCGTCCACCCGGCCTTCGGCAAGGGGGTCGTGGGCGGCGCCCCGATGTGCCGTTCGCCGCACCGATTTCGCCTGGACACGGGCTGTCGCGTCGGATGGGATGGAGGGCGTGGTTACCGACAGCACGACCGATGTCTTCGAAGAGCACCGCCCTGTCCTGATGGGCGTGGCCTACCGCATGCTCGGCCGGGTGGCCGACGCGGAGGACGTGGTCCAGGAGGCCTGGCTGCGATGGTCGACGGCGGACCGCGGTCAAGTGCGCGAACCGCGCGCCTACTTGGTGCGCGTCACCACCCGGCTCGCCATCGACCGCCTGCGTCATGTGCAGTCCCGGCGCGAGGCGTACGTGGGGCCGTGGCTCCCCGAGCCCTACGTGACCGACTTCGGCCCGACCGTCCCCGACACCGCTGAGCGGGCCGTGCTCGCCGAGTCGGTCTCCCTGGCGGTCCTCGTCGTCCTGGAGTCCCTCTCGCCCCTGGAGCGGGCCGTGTTCGTGCTCCGCGAGGCCTTCGGGTTCCCCTTCGCCGAGATCGCCCAGACGCTCGACCGCAGCGAGGCCGCCGTGCGCCAGCTCGCCGCGCGCGCCCGCAAGCATGTGGACGCGGGCCGGCCGCGCTACGAAGTGGACCCGGCCGAGCGCCGCGATCTGACCGAGCGGTTCCTGGCGGCCGCGGCGGACGGGGACCTGGACGGGCTGATGTCCCTGCTCGCGCCGGACGTCCGCCTGGTCGGCGACAGCGGCGGCAAGGCCAGGGCGCCGTTGCGGATCATCGAGACCGCCGACAAGGTGGGCCGGTTCCTGCAGGGAGCCGCCCGCAAGGGCGTTCCGGACGGTGGGGCGCTGGAGTTCCGGTTCGCCGAGCTCAACGGCGCTGACTCCCTGCTGGTCCTCATCGGCGGCAAGTTGGACAGCGTGTTCCAGCTGGAGGTCGCCGACGGGCGCATCCAGAAGATCTACATCGTCCGCAATCCGGACAAGCTCGTGTCGCTCGCGTCGTAGAACCGCTCCTTCGTACCGTCCTCAACGACCCGTCACCGCAGATCAAAGCCCCCGTCCTGGGTGACGGGGGCTTTCTGCTGCGATCTTTGTGCGCCGTTCACGCGCGCGTGGCCGATTTCGCCCGCTTGGCCCCGTGCGAACTCCACATGAATGCTCTGTGGCATCACTCCTGTGCAGCCTGTAACGGAACGAGGATTGGTCTTGACCAAGGTTGAGTGCAGGCCTATGGTCGCAGGGATAGTGCAGGAACCTTTAATAAACAAGGGCGCTAAAAAGCAGCCGGCGAACGGCGATTGCGGAGGACAGGGTGGGGACCACGCAGCTCGAAACGGTGCCGGAGCCGAAGTACTGGCACCTGAAGACCGTGCTCAGTGAGGCGCTCGACTCCGAGTTCGCCGTGGGCGAGATCCTTCCGAACGAGCGCGACCTGGCCGCCCGCTTCGGTGTCGCCCGCGCCACGCTCCGGCAGGCCCTCGAGCAGCTCGAACTGGAGGGCAGGCTGCAGCGCCGCCGCGGAGTCGGCACGACTGTCGCTCCGCCGCGGATGGGCGTGGCCGTCGGATCCGCGCAGGGCACGTGGCCGGGCGCGGTCGGCGACGCCTGGCAGCCCGCGGACTGCGCGCCGGCGGTTCCGCCCGCCGAAGTGGCCAGGATGCTGGAGACCCCGGCCGACGAGCAGGTCCACACGGTGCGGCGCACCCGCGTCTCGCAGGGCCAGCCCGTCGCCGCCGAGCTGCTGTACGTCCCCACCTCGTCGGTGGCCGAGGTGACCGGCATGGACGCGCCGTCCGGTGCCGCACGCGCGCGCGTGGTGCTGCGGGAACTCGCCCGGCTCGGCCTCGAAGGACAGGACCGCGCCGTCGAGCTCGGCTCGGCCCGCGCGGACGACGCCAGGGCGCTCGACCGCCTCCCGGGAGCGCCGGTCCTCGTCGTGACGACCCGCTTCTTCGCCGAGGGGCGCACGGCCGCCGTGTCCGTGGCCACCTACCGCGCCGACACCTGCCGTCTCACCTTCGGCGACTCCGGCGGCGTGGAGATCCACCACGAATCGGAACGCCGCGCTTCCTGAACGCGCGTCCCGGATCGTGCGAGCACCGCCTGCGGGCGGTGCTCACGCATGTCGGTCCACGTGTTCGCCTGTCGGTCGGTCCACGTGTTCGTAGGTCGGCCCACGTGGTCGCACGCCACGGCACGCGGTGATCGCACGTCGGCCCACGCGATGGCTCACCGCCGCGCGGTGACGGTCCCCTCCACGGCGAACAGCTGCTCCTCGACGTGGTCGAGCGCCAGCCGCAGCGCCCCGGTCGACACCGCCGCCTCGCCGAGCGCGGACAGCGCCACCTTCGGCGGTCGCAGGCAGTAGCGCGCCAGCTCCCGGTGCAGTGGTTCCAGTACGCCGTCCAGACCGGCGGCCCAGCCGCCCACGACGACCAGCTCGGGGTCGAGGGCGAGGACCAGCGCCGCCACGTCGTGCACGAGCCGCTGGATGAACCGCTCCACGGCCTGCTTCGCCCGCTCGTCGCCCTCGCGCGCATGCGCGAAGACCGTGGCGACGGCCTGCTCGTCGAGGGGGTGCAGCGGCTCGTCCGTGGTGGAGAGCAGCGTCTCCGGAGTGACCTCCCGGCCCAGCAGATGCAGCGCGCCGATCTCCCCGGCCGCGCCACCGTACCCCCGGTGCAGCCGGCCGCCGATCAGCGAACCGGCCCCCGGACTCAGCCCCGCCAGGACGAACACCACGTCGTCGGTGTCGACCGCCGCGCCCTTCCAGTGCTCGGCCACGGCCGCGGCGTTGGCGTCGTTCTCCACCAGGACCGGGCACTTGAAGGACCGGCGCAGCCGCTCGCCCAGCTGGAGCCCCGTCCACTCGGGCAGCGCCGTGCTCAGCCGCACCGTGCCGTCCGCCTCCAATATGCCGGGGCTGCCCACGCCGACCGCGCGCAGCGAACTGCGGGCGATGCCCGCGCGGCGCAGCAGGTCCGCGACCACCGTGCGCAGGCGATCGAGGCGGTCGTCGGCGGAGGCCTCCTCGGAGACGTCCTTCGACCCCGTGCCGAGCACCGTGCCGTCCAGGTCCGAGAGGATGGCGGCCACCCGGTGCGGGCCGATCTCCAGGCCGAGCAGATGCCCCGCCTCCGCACGGAAGCGGTACTTTCGGGCGGGCCGTCCCTGGCGCCGGGCGCCGCTGTCCTCGGGCGCGGACTCCACCACGAGTCCGGCCTCGATGAGGCCCTCGACGACCCCCTCGACGGTGGGCCGGGAGAGTCCGGTCACGCGGGTGATCTCCGTGAGCGTCGCCAGGTCCGCGGCGCGCAGCGCGTGCAGCACCACCGCGGAGTTGATCCGCCGCAACAGAGAGGGGTCCCCGCCGGTCAGCCGCCCCAACGTCCGTCCTTCCAGCTCGTGCGCATGATGGCCGGATCGTACTCGTAGGACACGCCGGCGGCGAGTGCCGGGCTCGCCATGCGCGTGCGGTCAGCGTAGATCACCGCAGGGGCAGCTCGACGTGGACCTGCCACACGCCGTCGTGCGGTCCCGTGGTGGCGCGTCCGCCGAGCAGCGCGGCCCGCTCCCGTATGCCGCGCAGTCCGCTGCCGCCGCGCCCGGTGGCAGCGGACTGCGCGGGGAGTGCGTTGCGCACGCTCATCACCAGGCGGGCGTCGTCGACCGCGACGCGCAGCTCGACCGGCACCGGTCCCGAGTGGCGCAGGACGTTCGTCAGGGCTTCCTGGAGCATGCGGTAGCCCTCGCGCGAGACCGGCCCCGGCACCCGCTCCAGGGGGCCCGACATCTCGGCGTCGACCCGCGCGCCCGAGGCGCGGGCGGAGCCGACGAGGCGTTCGGCGTCGACGAGGGTGGGCCGTGCGCCCGCGGGCCGCTCGTCCTCCCGCAGGATCCGCAGGACGCGTTCCAGGTCCTCCAGGGCCGCGCGGCCGCTCTCCGCCACGGCTTCCAGGGCGCGGTCGGTGAACTCCGGGTCGGCCGCGGCCCTGGCGGCGTCCGCCTGGACGACGGCGACGGTCAGCGCGTGCCCGATGGAGTCGTGCAGCTCGCGCGCGATGCGATTGCGCTCCAGGAGCTGTTCGGTGCGCTGCTCCAGGGCGGCCAGGCGCTCCGCGGGGGAGGGGCCGAGGAGGCGGCGCGCGGCCCTCGCCATCAGGTGGCCGCCGACCACCATCAGGACGAGCACCGCGAGGACCGGCAGCAGACCCAGCGGGACGGCCGCCGGGTCCGCGGAACCCACCAGCGTCAGAGCGAGCCCGAGAAGCTGCGCCGTCGCCAGGGCCGTGGCGACGCCGACCTCCAGGCGCAGCACGAGCCAGACCGCGGTCCTCGCCCGGTCGCGCCACGAGGCGGACGGGGACACGGAGATACCCGGATCCTCCGCGGCTCCCGCCACGCGTGCGTGCCGGTCGGTGCCGCGCGGTTGCGTGCCGGGAAACAGCATCAGCCGCGCCTGCAGCCCCTCGGCCCGGCGCACGGCGGGTACCATGGCGGCCGCCACGACCAGGGGGACGGGAACGAGCAGGACGAGCAGCCAGGCGGCGGGCGTGGGAACGGGCAGGCCGGGATGGATCGCGGCGCAGATCCAGGCGACCACCGAGCCCATGAGGACGTGCAGCCACCGCGTGTACGTGACCGCGCGCGTCAGGGGTCTCAGGAAGCCGGGCATGCGGTCATCGTGCCAGGCACCACCGGTGTGACTGGGCGAGGTACCTGTCACCGTCGCCCCCGGCGACCTGGGGTCGAGCGTCGAGTTGAGCGCGATGGTTGTCACCGCCTGGGCTCCGATGTTGTCACCAGGACACGCGCCAGCGGGCGACGACCAGGCGAAACGCGCCGCAGAACCGGCTAGTTACGGACGTCTCGCCCAAGTGACCACCATCTCTCCCAGTCACAACCGGTGGCCGGTCCCGCGGCACATGACGCGTTGTCAGTGGCGCCCGCTTTACTGGATGTCATGAGTACCGCACAGCATCTCGCCGCGATCGACCTGCTGCGCTCCCGGGACTTCCCCGCGGAGCACGGCAGGTCGCAGTGCGGCTCCGAGGGTCCCGGGTACCACATCGCGGAGTTACTGACGAGCGGCTCCTTCTGGGAGGACGACGGCACCCGCAGGGACGAGACCGAGGAGCAGTACGAGGCCGAGCGCGACGGCCTGACCCTGCTCCTGGCCGACCGCTGGGGCCCGCCACAGAAGTTCAGCCTCAGCAGCCTCTTCGACCGTCTGATGGGCGCGGAGTGGAGCGAGGAGCGGGAGGAGGGCGAGGAAAGCGAGGAGATACCGGAGCCGTGGGCGCAGTTGTGCTCGGCCGTGCCTGATCTGCACCTGTGGCACGTGGACGGGCGCTGGATCGCCCTCGGCGTCGCCCAGTGGGACAAGGAGCAGCCCTTCCAACTCCTCGCCGTGATCACGGAGATCGACCCGCCGTGAGGCGACCCGACCACCTGAGGTTCTGCAGGAGGACCCGCCGACGGCCCCGTCAGAAGGCCGCCGGCTCGAAGAAGCGGGCCACGTCCGCCTCCGTCACCTGCGCCAGCTCCGCGGGGGACCAGCGCGGCCTGCGGTCCTTGTCCACCACCTGGGCGCGGATCCCCTCGGCGAGGTCCGGCGCGGCGAGCGCGGCACAGGAGACGCGGTACTCCTGCTCCAGGACCGCCTCCAGGGACGGCAGTTCCCGTGCCCGGCGCAGCGCGGCGAGCGTGGCCTTGAGAGCGGTCGGGGACTTCGCGAGGATCGTCTCCGCGGCTTCCTTCGCATGCCGGTCCCCGGACGCGTGGAGCCGGTCGACGATGTCCTCGACGGAGTCCGCCGCATAGCAGTGGTCGATCCACCCGCGGCGCTCGGCCAGTTCACCCTCCGGCGCCGCGGTCGCGTACTCCCGCACGGCGTGCGGCGCGTTCGTGCCGGCGAGCGCGGCGGTGAACTCCCGCAGCCGCTCGGACGGGACGTAGTGGTCGGCGAGGCCGCACAGCAGCGCGTCGCCCGCGCCCACCGCCCCGCCCGTCAGCGCGAGATGGGTGCCGAGCTCACCGGGGGTGCGGGTGAGCAGATAGGTGCCGCCCACGTCGGGCACGAGGCCGATGCCGGTCTCGGGCATCGCGACCCGGGAGCGCTCGGTGACCACCCGTACGTCGCCGTGCGCCGAGACACCCACGCCCCCGCCCATCACGATCCCGTCCATGACGGCGACGTACGGCTTGGGGAAGGCGGCGATACGGGCGTTGAGCCGGTACTCCTCGCGCCAGAACGCCGCCGTCGCCTCCGGGCGCCCCGCGCGCACGTCGTCGTGGATGGAACGGATGTCGCCGCCCGCGCACAGTCCCCGCTCCCCGGCGCCGGTGATCACCACCGTCGCCACCGACGCGTCCCGCTCCCACGCGTCGAGAGCCTCATGCATGATCCGGACCATGGTCTGGTTCAGGGCGTTGATGGCCCGGGGCCGGTTCAGGACGATGTGCCCCGCGTGACCTTCGCGGCGGAGCAGGACGGGGGAGTCGGCAGAGGGATCGCCGGGGGCGTCGTGCGTGACGTTCATGGTGCGGGTGGCTCCGTTGGCTCCGTTTGCGGGGGTGCGGTCAGGGGCGGTCGCCCTGGAACGCGTCGAGGATCTGTTCGGCGGCGGACGTCGCCGTCAACGTGCCCTCCCGGACGCGCTGTTCGAGGTCAGGGGCGACCCGCTGCACATCCGCGTGCGCGCGCAGCCGCCCGAGCAGCTCGTCCCGCACCATCGACCAGGTCCAGTCGACCTGCTGGTCGCGGCGCTTGTCGGCGAGGCGGCCCGTCGAGTCGAGCAGGGCGCGGTGCTGCTCGACGCGCTCCCAGAGCGTGTCGAGGCCGCTCGACTCACGGGCACTGCAGGTGAGGACCGGCGGGGTCCAGGCGGCGTCCGCGGGGTGCATCAGGCGCAGGGCGCCCGCGAGTTCACGTGCCGCCGAGCGCGCGTCCCGCTCGTGCGGGCCGTCCGCCTTGTTGACCGTGATCACGTCCGCCAGCTCCAGGACGCCCTTCTTGATGCCCTGCAGCTGGTCGCCGGTGCGGGCGAGGGTCAGCAGCAGGAACGTGTCGACCATGTTCGCGACCGCCGTCTCCGACTGGCCCACGCCCACGGTCTCCACGAGCACCACGTCGTACCCCGCCGCCTCCATCACCACGATCGACTCCCGGGTCGCCTTGGCGACCCCGCCGAGCGTCCCGGCGGAAGGAGACGGACGTACGAAAGCGGCCGGATCCAGCGAGAGCCGCTCCATCCTGGTCTTGTCGCCCAGGATGGAGCCGCCCGTGCGCGTGGACGACGGGTCGACCGCGAGCACCGCGACCCGGTGCCCCAGCGAGGTGAGCATCGTGCCGAGCGCGTCGATGAACGTGGACTTGCCGACGCCGGGCACGCCACTGATGCCGACCCGCCGCGCCTGCCCGCTGTGCGGCAGCAGTTCGGTGAGCAACCGCTGCGCCAGCGCGCGGTGCTGCGGCCGGGTCGACTCGACGAGGGTGATGGCGCGCGCGACGTACGCGCGCTTCCCGTCGAGGACGCCCTTCACATATGCGTCGATGTCGATCGTCACAGGCATGGGGTCGGCGCTCACCGGCTCACAGTTCGTGGCCGAGATCGGCCGCCAGTCGCTTCACCAGGTCGTACGCCGCGTCCGGGATCACCGTGCCGGGCGGGAAGACGGCGGTGGCGCCCGCCTCGTGGAGGGCGTCCACGTCCTGCGGCGGGATGACCCCGCCCACGACGATCATGATGTCGTCGCGGCCCTCGGCGGCGAGCTCCTCGCGCAGCGCCGGTACGAGGGTCAGGTGCCCGGCGGCCAGCGAGGAGACGCCCACGATGTGCACGTCCGCCTCGACGGCCTGGCGCGCGACCTCCGCCGGCGTCTGGAACAGCGGGCCGACGTCCACGTCGAAGCCCAGGTCGGCGAAGGCGCTGGCGATCACCTTCTGGCCGCGGTCGTGACCGTCCTGGCCCATCTTGGCGACCAGGATGCGGGGCCTGCGCCCCTCGGCCTCGTCGAAGGAGTCCACGAGCGTGCGGGTGCGCTCGACGGACGGGGACTGGCCTGCCTCGGTGCGGTACACACCGGAGATCGTACGGATCTGGCCCGCGTGCCGCCCGTACACGCTCTCCAGTGCGTCGGAGATCTCACCGACCGTGGCCTTCGCGCGGGCCGCGTCGACCGCGAGCGCCAGCAGGTTGCCCTCCAGGCCCTGGCCGGTGCCGCGCTGGGCGGCCGCGGTGAGCTTGCGCAGGGCGTCCTGGCAGACCGTCTCGTCGCGCTCCTCGCGCAGCCGCTTCAGCTTGGCGATCTGCTGGGCGCGCACCGAGGAGTTGTCGACCTTGAGGACCTCGATCTGCTCGTCGCTGTCCACGCGGTACTTGTTGACGCCGATGACGGGCTGGCGCCCGGAGTCGATGCGGGCCTGCGTGCGGGCCGCGGCCTCCTCGACGCGCAGCTTCGGGATGCCGGCGTCGATGGCCTGCGCCATGCCGCCCGCCGCCTCGACCTCCTCGATGTGCTGCCAGGCACGGCGTGCCAGGTCGTACGTCAGCTTCTCGACGTACGCGCTGCCGCCCCACGGGTCGATCGTGCGCGTCGTGCCCGACTCCTGCTGGATCAGGAGCTGGGTGTTGCGGGCGATGCGCGCGGAGAAGTCGGTGGGCAGGGCGAGCGCCTCGTCCAGGGCGTTCGTGTGCAGCGACTGGGTGTGGCCCTGCGTCGCCGCCATCGCCTCGACGCAGGTGCGCGTGACGTTGTTGAAGACGTCCTGCGCGGTCAGCGACCAGCCCGAGGTCTGCGAATGGGTGCGCAGCGAGAGCGACTTGGCGTTCTGGGGGTCGAACTGCTTGACGAGCTTCGCCCACAGCAGGCGCGCCGCGCGGAGCTTGGCGACCTCCATGAAGAAGTTCATGCCGATCGCCCAGAAGAACGAGAGCCGCGGCGCGAACGCGTCCACGTCCAGACCCGCGTCGCGCCCCGCGCGCAGGTACTCCACACCGTCCGCGAGCGTGTACGCCAGCTCCAGGTCGGCCGTCGCGCCCGCCTCCTGGATGTGATAGCCGGAGATGGAGATGGAGTTGTAGCGCGGCATCTTCTGCGAGGTGTACGCGAAGATGTCGGAGATGATCCGCATCGAGGGCTTCGGCGGATAGATGTAGGTGTTGCGGACCATGAACTCCTTGAGGATGTCGTTCTGGATGGTCCCGGCCAACTTCTCCGGCGGTACGCCCTGTTCCTCGGCCGCCACGATGTAGAGCGCGAGGACGGGCAGCACCGCGCCGTTCATCGTCATCGACACCGTCATCTTGTCCAGCGGGATGCCGTCGAAGAGCTGACGCATGTCGTAGATCGAGTCGATGGCGACGCCCGCCATGCCGACGTCGCCCGTCACACGCGGGTGGTCACTGTCGTAGCCGCGGTGGGTGGGCAGGTCGAAGGCGACCGACAGGCCCTTCTGTCCGGCCGCGAGGTTGCGGCGGTAGAAGGCGTTGGACTCCTCGGCGGTGGAGAATCCCGCGTACTGCCGGATCGTCCAGGGCTGGTTGACGTACATCGTCGGGTAGGGGCCGCGCAGATACGGCGCGACGCCCGGATACGTCCCGAGGAAGTCCAGGCCCTCCAGGTCGGCCCCGGTGTACAGCGGCTTGACCGCGATGCCCTCGGGCGTCTCCCACAGCAGGTCGCTCTCGGACCTGCCGGTGGACTCCTTCACGGCGGTCCGCCACTGCTCGGGCGAACCCTGCGCGCCCTCGACGGGGCCGAGGTCGATGGAGGAGAAGTCGGGGATCCGCATTACGCCACTCCCATGCGGTCGAGGGTGGAGGAGAGCGTGGCGACGGCGTCGCAGCCCGCGTGGACGTACGCGTCGACGTCGGCGTACTCACCGCGCCCGGCGAGGAACACCCGCTGCGCGCCCGCCGCCTTGAGGGCCCGCGCGACCGCCTCGGCCTGCTCGGCGTAGAGCGCGTCGCTGGAGCACAGGCACGCCACGGTCGCACCGCTCGCCGCGAACGCCCCGGCCACGCTCTGCTCGTCGACCGTCGCGGGCTCGTGCACGGGCTCGATGCCGCCCGCCTGGAAGAGGTTGGCGGCGAAGGTGGCGCGCGCGGTGTGCGCGGCGGCCGGACCGAGCGCGGCGAGGAAGACCCGCGGGCGCGCGCCGGTCGCGGCGAGATGAGCGTCCGAGCGGGTGCGCAGCGCTTCGTACGCCTCGTCGCGGCGGACCCGCGGCAGGCCGCCGGTCGGCGCTGCCGGGGCGGCCTCGCGCTCCACGGCGCGCTCGGTGAGCTGCGGGAACTCGCTGACGCCGGTGATGGGTTCGCGCCGCTTGGCGAGCTTCTTGCCGCGCTCGGCCCAGGTGGCGGCGAGCCGCTCGCCGATCATTCCGGAGCGCAGCGCGGCCGCCTGGCCCCCCGCGCGCTCGATCTCCTGGAAGAACTCCCAGCCCGCGTGGGCGAGTTCGTCGGTGAGCCGCTCCACGTACCAGGAGCCGCCCGCAGGGTCGATGACCCGGGCCAGATGCGACTCCTCGATCAGGATCGTCGAGGTGTTGCGGGCGATGCGGCGCGCGAACGCGTCGGGCAGACCCAGCGAGTGGTCGAACGGCAGGACCGTGACGGCGTCGGCGCCTCCGACGCCCGCGCCCAGGCAGGCCACCGTCGTGCGCAGCATGTTCACCCACGGGTCGCGGCGGGTCATCATCACCGGCGACGTCACCGCGTGCTGGTACTGCGACCCCGCGGCGGGGGCCCCGCACACCTCGGCGACGCGGGCCCACAGGCGGCGCGCGGCACGGGACTTGGCGATGGTCAGGAACTGGTCGGCGGTCGCCGCGTAACGGAACTCGAGTTGCGCGCAGGCCTCTTCGACGGAGAGCCCGGCCTCGGTCAGCTGCCGCAGGTAGGCGACGCCGGTGGCGAGCGAGGCGCCGAGCTCCTGCGCGGCCGAGCCGCCGGCCTCGTGGTAGGGCAGCGCGTCGACCGTGAGGGCGCGCAGGCCCGGGTACTCGCGGGCGCAGAGGCGCGCCAGCTCGACGGCCTCGGCCGGGTCCAACTCCACACCGGTGCGGGCCTCGTGGCCGAGCACGTCCGCGCCGAGCGCGCCACGCGCCGCGTCCTTGGTGACGCCTGCCGTCTCGTACAGACGCAGCAATTCCCGGGCGGCCGGGGCGAATTCGGCGCCCGCGTCGAGCGAGACGGGGGCGAGGTCGAGGTAGACCCCCTTCAGTACCGCGGCCAGCTCGGCCACCGGTACGCCGTTCGCGCCGACGCCGAGCCAGAGCGACGTGACGCCGTTCTCCAGGTCGCCGAGTACCGCCTCGTTCGTGCGTGCGGGGTCGGTGCTCGCGTGCCGCTGCCGGACGTCCCAGCCCGTGGCCGCGTTGCCGCCTGCCGTGCCACCCCGTACGAAGGGGGCGAAACCGGGATGTCCGACATCGGGGGCGGTGTCACGGGAGGTGTACAGGGGGCGGGTGGTGAGCCCGTCCTCGAGGGCGGTGGACAGCGCTTCCTCGGCAGCCGCGCCCGATACGTCCTTACCCGACTTGCGCAGCACGCCTTCCACCAGGCGTTGCCATTGCTCATGGGTCGCATCAGGGAACTCGGCGGCCAGTGAAAGCCCGTCGTCAGGCAGGACCGTCATGCCCCGATGCTAGGGCGGAACCCCTGGCACGCGGTGCCAAAACTGGCTGTGACCTTGCCCTCTTCCGTACACCCTTGATCTCGAACGGGCAGACGGCTAGGGGCCCGTGAGGGAGGGCTCCGAGGCCGACGTGATCCGCCGCGCCCCAGGTGACGCGGGTGCCGGGACGCCCGGGAGCGGCCGGGCCGCGGGGTGTCCCGTGACGTACTGGACGTATTCGCGCCGCAGGCGGAAACCGGCCGTCCAGGCCAGTAGGCGGCTGGGCCTGTTGTCCCGGGCGCAGGACCAGCTCGCGGTGCGGCCGCGCGCGGCGATGTCGGCGCACAGGGCGGTGACGCAGGCGAGGCCGAGGCGCTCGCGGCGGCGCTCGGGCGTGGTGAGCACCGCGACGTCCTCGTACGTCCGACCGGAGAAGTAGCCGCAGGCCACGGCGGCGACGCTGCCATCCCTGTCGAACGCGGCAAAGCCGTGTCCGGAGGCTGCGAGCCCCTCCGGGCCGCCCCAACTGGCGTGGATCCAGGTCGATTCGGGGGAGAGGGCGGCGAGCGCGGGGGCGTCGGCGGGCTCCAGGCGGCGGACGGTCACGCTCCGCTTCAGCCGCGGCGGCTCCACCGGCTCGCAGTGCACGTACACCATGCGCTCCGCCGGTACGAGGCGGTCGAAGGCGGCGCCGAGCACCGGCAGGAAGCGGGCGGGGGCCTCGACGTGGCTGTGGGCGAAGGGGGTGAGAAGGTCAGGCCGGACACCGCCGGGATCACCGCTGAGCAGCACATGGCCCGCGCACGCCACCGCCACGGCCCTCGGGTCCTCGGCCCGGTCGGCCCACCAGGAGCCGACGCCGCTCGCCTCGACGTGCTCGGGCAGCGAGGCGGGCCCGGGCGACCCGGGGGCGAACCAGCGGGGCGCGGCGGGCCGGCGGTGCGGGGACAGCTTGATCATCAGGTGCTCCTCGGGAGTGAGACCTTCGGGGTGGAACCGGGTGGCATCCGGTCATCCGGTGACTCGGTGGAAGGGCAACGGGAGTGCGACCTTCGGGTGAAACGAGGCGGAGCGGTCGGCGGGGTGTGAGCGGGTGGCGGGACCGTGAGCGGGTGGCGGCCGCCGCGACACCGGGTTCCCGCCGTGCCCGTCATCCAACTGGCCCGGGCCCGGCGGCTCAAGAGTGCACCGACGGCCCTGACGCGCCCCTGATGGACGGGCCTGTGGACGCCAGTATCGCGTCAGGGCGGGGCGCGTGTGCGTCAACGTCGCGTCATGGAGGGTCGGTTGGCACGGCGTGCCGGGCATAACGTCACCGTATGCCGCAGGCTCCGGGGCGAGCCCGCGGTGCCCGAATGCGTCTCCTTTGGAGGAACCCCATGGCAGAGCTCTTGTGCGGCGAGGACCCCGAGCCCTGTGAACCCGGCCCGGCCGGACCGCTGTTCGTCCCCGTCCGGCCGGGACCCGCGGGCTGTGTGGCCCGCCTGTTCCGCACCCCCGTCGGCGGGCGCACCGCCGTCGCCTTCACCACCCCGCAGCGTCTGAGCGCCGCCCTCGGCGACCGCCAGGCCTGGATCAGACTCTCCGAGCCCGCCCTGCGGTCCCTCACCGCGCCGCTGGGCGTCAGCGAGGTCACCGTCGACCCGCGACTCGCCGCGCACCCCGTCGGCCCGCCGCCGGTCGGCCCCCGCGAACGGTTCGGCGCCGCCTGGCGCGACTGGGACCCCCAGGCGGTGGGCGCGCTGCGGGTCACCGGCGTGGCCGCTCTGGCGGGCGCCCTGACCCTGTGGATCGGCTGACGTCGAGGCGAAGAGAGAACCCGTCATGACCACACTGCACGCAGGTCCGGTCCCGCCGCAGAGCCCTGCCGCGACGGACGCCCCGCTCCGTTCGCCCCACCTGGACCACCTGGACCACCCGAAGCACCCGAACCACCCGGACCACCCGGACCGTCCGAACCACTCGAACCATGAGCCCCCTCCGCCCCACTCCGCACCGGATGCGAGGAGCGGCCCCTCAGGAGACCGCGCCGCCGCCCCGCCCGACGTGGAACCGGCCGAACTGTCCGTGTGGCCCTCCTCCACCACCCGGCTCGCCCACGGCGACCTCGCCGTCGGCGGGGTGCCGCTGACCGGGATCGCCGAGCGCTTCGGCACCCCCGCGTACCTCATCGACGAGAGCGACGTACGCGCCCGCTGCCGCGCCTACCTGCGCGCCTTCCCGGAAGCCGACGTCCTGTACGCCGCCAAGGCGTTCCTGTGCCGCGCCATGGCGCACTGGGTGGACGAGGAGGGTCTCGGCCTGGACGTCTGCTCGGCCGGTGAGCTGGAACTCGCCGTCACCACGGGCTTCCCCGCGGAGCGCATCGTGCTGCACGGCAACGCCAAGAGCCCGGACGACCTGCGGGCCGCGCTCCGGCTCGGGGTCGGCCGGATCGTCATCGACAGCGCCTCTGAGATCGCCCGCCTCGCCGCGGCCGTGCCGACGGGCAGCCGGCAGAAGGTGATGGTCCGGGTGGTGCCCGGCATCGCGGCCGGCGGGCACGCCAAGATCAGGACGGGCACCGACGACCAGAAGTTCGGCCTGTCCCTCACGGACGGCTCGGCCCAGCACGCCGTCGCCCGCGTCCTCGGGCAGCCCACGCTCGAACTGGTGGGCCTGCACTGCCACCTCGGTTCGCAGATCACCACGGAGAAGCCGTTCCTGTGTGCCGTGCGGCGCATGGTCGGCCTGATGGCGCGGATCAAGGACCAGCACGGGATCACCCTCCCCGAACTGGACCTCGGCGGCGGGCACGGCATCGCGTACCGCCCCGGTGAGGCCTCCCTCGACATCGCCGCCCTCGCCCGCAAGGTGCGCGCCGAGCTGGTCGAGGGCTGTGCGGCGGCGGGCCTGAGCGTGCCGCGCCTCGTCGTGGAGCCGGGGCGCGCCATCGCGGGCCCGGCGGGGGTGGCGCTCTACCGGGTCCTCGCGGTCAAGCGGACCGGCGAGCGGACGTTCGTCGCGGTGGACGGCGGGATGAGCGACAACCCCAGGCCCGCGCTCTACGGCGTGCGGTACGTGCCCCGCCTGGTCGGCCGGCACTCCACGGCGGAGCCCGCGCCGGTGACGGTCGTCGGACGGCACTGCGAGGCGGGCGACGTCCTCGCCCCGGACGTCCCGCTGCCCGGCGACGTACGCCCCGGGGACCTGCTCGCCGTCCCGGTCGCCGGCGCGTACCACCTGTCGATGGCCTCCGGCTACAACCTGGTCGGCCGCCCGCCCGTGGTCGCGGTGGTCGACGGGCACGCGCGGCTGCTGGTCCGCCGCGAATCGCTGGAGGACTACCGGAGCCGTGACGTGGGTCTGTAGCGCGTCCGCAGGACATGCGAAGGCCCCGAAGCGAGTGGGTTGCTCCGGGGCCTTCGTGCGTCGCTGCCGACGCGTACGTGCGTTGCTGTCGAGGCGCGTACGTACGTCGCTGTCGCGGCGCTAGAGAATCGCGCCCGGCGTGTAGGCGGCGGCCTCGGGGTGCTCCTTGAGGAGCGCCTCGATCTGCGCGACGACGGTGGCGACCTGGTCGCTGGCGGCACCGGTGAACGACAGCTTGTCGGCCATCAGCTCGTCCAGCTGCGCCCGGTCCAGCGGGATGCGCTCGTCCGCGGCGAGCTTGTCGAGCAGTTCGTTGCGCTCGGCGCCCTGCTCGCGCATGGCGAGCGCGGAGGCGACCGCGTTCTCCTTGATGGCCTCGTGGGCCTCCTCGCGGCCGACGCCCGCGCGCACCGAGGCCATCAGGACCTTGGTGGTGGCGAGGAACGGCAGATAACGGTCCAGCTCGCGCGCCACGACCGCGGGGAAGGCGCCGAACTCGTCGAGAACCGTCAGGAAGGTCTCCAGGAGGCCGTCGAGCGCGAAGAACGCGTCGGGCAGGGCGACCCGGCGGACCACCGAGCAGGAGACGTCGCCCTCGTTCCACTGGTCGCCCGCGAGCTCGCCGGTCATCGAGGCGTAGCCGCGCAGGATGACGGTGAGGCCGTTGACGCGCTCGCAGGAGCGGGTGTTCATCTTGTGCGGCATCGCGGACGAGCCGACCTGGCCCGGCTTGAAGCCCTCGGTGACGAGCTCGTGCCCGGCCATCAGACGGATCGTCTTGGCGAGCGAGGACGGCGCGGCCGCGACCTGCACCAGGGTGGTGACGACGTCGTAGTCGAGCGAGCGCGGGTAGACCTGGCCGACGGAGGTGAAGGCGCGGTCGAAGCCGAGGTGACCGGCGATGCGGCCCTCCAGCTCGGTGAGCTTGTCGGCGTCGCCGCCGAGCAGGTCGAGCATGTCCTGGGCGGTGCCGACCGGTCCCTTGATGCCGCGCAGCGGGTAGCGGCCGATCAGTTCGTCGAGGCGGCGGTAGGCGACGAGGAGCTCGTCGGCCCCGGTCGCGAAGCGCTTGCCCAGGGTCGTCGCCTGCGCGGCGACGTTGTGGGAGCGGCCCGCCATGACCAGCTCGGCGTACTCACCGGAGAGCCTGCCGAGCCGGGCGAGAACGGCGACGGTACGGGAGCGGATCAGCTCCAGGGAGAGCCGGATCTGCAGCTGCTCCACGTTCTCGGTCAGGTCGCGCGAGGTCATGCCCTTGTGGACGTGCTCGTGCCCGGCGAGGGCGTTGAACTCCTCGATGCGGGCCTTCACGTCGTGGCGCGTGACCTTCTCGCGCTCGGCGATGGAGGCCAGGTCGACCTGGTCGAGGACGCGCTCGTAGTCGGCGATGGCGGCGTCCGGAACCTCGATCCCGAGGTCCTTCTGCGCACGCAGCACGGCAAGCCAGAGCTGACGCTCCAGCTTCACCTTCTGCTCGGGCGACCAGAGGGTGGCGAGCTCGGCGGAGGCATAACGTCCGGCGAGGACGTTCGGGATACGGGGCTTTGCAGGCGCAGCAGTCACGTGCACGGAGTTTACCTGGCCTCCGACCTGCACTTTGACCGTCCCTACAGCCTGGAACGCCCGGACCGTTGGAGCATCGTCCAGGCGACGGCCCCGCACTCGGCGAGCGGGACCGCCGTGTGGCGATTCAGCGGGACGGTCAGGAGAAGCGGCGGACGTAGACGTCCGACTTGCCGTTGGTGTCGCCGGGGACGATGTCGTCGGCGGCGGAGTGGAAGACCACCTCGCGGCCTCCGGCGCTGACCGCGTCGGTCTCGGCCGAGGCGGGCCGGTCCGAGACGGTCACGTCGGTTCCCGTCTGCAGGTCGCGCAGCGTGAGCGTCGACGGTCCCGTCGCGTCGTGCGGGGTGTGCAGGAGATAGCGGCCGGTGGGATCGATGGCCACGCCCCGTACGTCCGGGACCAGTTGGGCGGTGCCCGAGCTCACGTCGTGGACGTAGGTGTCGGAGCCCGAGAGGTAGACGACCTTGCTGCCGTCGTCACTGAGCTGGACGACGGACGCCTCCGCAGTCGGGCCCTCGAGCGGGCCGGAGGTGGTGCCGTCGGTGCGGTCCCACAGGAAGACGTCCTTCGTCTTGCCGTTCTGGTAGGCGACACGACGGCCGTCGCCGCTGAGGGACGGATGGGACGGGACGGTGTGGTCGAACGTGGCGACGGTCGCCACCCCGGCGGTGTCCCAGTCCTCGACCTGGACGCGCTGGCCGTACGTCTGCTGCCGGTAGGAGAGGCTGATATGGGCGACGTAGCGGCCGTCGGCGCTCAGCGACGGCTGGTTGCACGTGAAGAGCGAGCAGTTGGCGGTGATCGTCCTTCCCGTGCTGACCTCGTACTGGCGAATCCGGTCGCCGTTCATCCACTGCACCGGGTAGGCGACGTGCTCGCCGTTGTCGCTGATCACCGGGGGCTGCAGCGGGCTCAGGTGCCCCATCCGCGTGGTCCGGTCCGTCCGTTGGTCACGGACGAACACCTTGTCGCCTCCCGTCGAGGTGTCCGGCGTGAGGTTCTTCGCCGACGACGAGAAGACGATGGTGTGGCCGTCGGGCGTGATCGAGGCGCCGGAGGAGTTGTCGTCCCCCTGGGTGCCGTCGGCCGCGACGCTGATCCGCACGACGTCGGTCCCGCTCGCGCCCACGGCCGCGGGCGCGGCCGAGGCGGCTCCGGATAACACCGCCGTGATCGTGCAGGCGGCGACCCCCGCGCTCACGGCGGCCGGCATGCGTCTGGCACGTCCGGTGGTGCTCCGGTTCGTGTTTCCCCTCATATTCCCCCCACTTGGGACATGGTCTCCCCTCCGATTCCCCACCGGAGGACCACAAACATGCAACCGCGATCGCATTGTGGGGTCAATGCGTCACATGACGTATCAAGAGGCGTAGTTCCGGTCATGTGAGGGACGGTGCGGGCGTGCGGTGCGCACGGAGACTTCGGTGGGCGGGCTCGCGGCTGAGCTCCTACCGTCCCGAGCGCGGGATCCGTACGACCGCTGTCCCCGCCGCCAGGTCCACCGTCGTCCCGCCTGGCGGCGCCCCGTCGTCCTCGCTGTCCGGCATGACCAGCGCCGATTTCCGGGGCGCGGCCCGGTGACGGAGCTGTTCCGGCCGGGCGCCCCTCAGGCGGTCCCGTCGGCGCAGAGCACGCACTGATCGCCGGGTCCGACCGCCCGGTGTGCGTGGGGGAACGCGACGGGCGCCCTGTCGGTCCAGCGACGGCCCCAGGATCCGTAGCACTCGATCTGCTCGCAGTGCGTCTCGCACACCGCCTTGTCCCAGTACGGGACCGGCATGGGGAAGATGTTGTCCCCCGAGGAGCGGCCCGTCAGGCGGCGGCCGATCCACGGTGCGAGGTGCTGTTTGGCGAAGCGGGCGTCCGCGATGCGGCGGCTGACCCAGCGCGGGGGCACCGCCGTCGGCAGTGGACTCCGCCAGTCGTCCTGCGGGGGGTGACCGAGCTCCTGCCACACACCCTCGGCGACCCTGCGGTGCCCCTCGGCCGTGAGGTGGAGGCGGTCGACGTCCCACAGGCGCTGATCGCCGAGGACGGCCGTGCCGTAGAGGTCCACGACCACCGCGCCATGCCGTGCCGCGAGGTCGTCGATGTGCGCGAAGAGCTCCTCCATGCGCGGGCGGAACCGCTCCATCACCGGGCCGTTGCGGCCGGGACTGCGCATCAGGACCAGCTGCTTGCAGGAGGGGGCCAGGCGCTCGACGGCCTCGTCGAGCAGGTCGCGCAGCCGGTTCATGTCGCACTTGGGGCGCAGCGTGTCGTTGAGCCCGCCCACCAGGGTGACCACGTCGGCCTGCAGCGCGGCGGCGACGTCGACCTGCTCGGCGACGATCTGCCCGATGAGCTTGCCGCGCACCGCGAGGTTCGCGTAGCGGAAGCCGGGGCTCTGTGCCGCCATCCGTTCGGCGAGGAGGTCGGCCCAGCCGCGGTAACTGCCGTCGGGCAGCAGGTCCGACATGCCCTCGGTGAAGGAGTCGCCGACCGCGACGAGACTGGTGTAGTTGGCATTCATCTGCATGGCGGGAGCGATCGTATCCCGCCGGGAGAGGGAGCGGCGGGGTGTCACTTGGCCTGGTCGTCGGTGAGGTGCGCCACCACCGTCTCGCCGACCTCGGCGAACGCCTCGATCTGCTCGGGGGTCAGCAGGTCGATGAAGTGCCTGCGCACGGACTCCACGTGCGGCGCCGCCGCCGCTTCCAGGGTCCGCAGCCCTTCCCCGGTGAGGACGACGACCGCGCCCCGGCCGTCCGTCTCGCACCCCTCGCGCGTGACGAGGCCGCGCTGCTGCATGCGGGCCAGATGGTGGGAGAGGCGGCTGCGGGACCAGAGCATGCGGTCCGCGAGTTCGCTGACGCGGCGGCGGTGGTCGGGGGCGGCGCCCAGGTGGGACAGCACGTCGTAGTCCGGTTCGGAGAGGCCGCTCTGGCGGCTGAGGTCGCGCGACAGCCGGGCGTTGAGGAGCAGGAACATGCGGCGGTACGCCTGCCATGCGCGCTGTTCGCGGTCGGTCAGCCAGCGGGGTTCCTGGGTCACGTGACCACCGTAGCCAAGACTTCGTTGACATGTCATTCACATCGGTCCTACGGTGATGCATGACACGTCAATCACTTGGAGGGTCCGGCGCCGCCACCGCGCACATCGACGCCGCCACCCCGTAATGGCCACCCCGTAAAGGCCGCCCGGCAAAAGGCCACCGCGTAAGAGACCACCCGTAAAGGATCGGCACCATGCCTCGTCTCCACGTCCTCTCCGCCAGCACCCGCCCCACCTCGGCGGGGCGTCCGCTGGCGGCCTGGATCACCGAAATCGCCGCCGCCCGTTCGGAGTTCGCCGTCCGGCTCGTCGATCTCGGCGAGGTCGGTCTGCCGTTCCTCGACGAGCCCGAGTACCCCTCCCACGGCCGGTACGTCCACCAGCACACCAAGGACTGGAGCGCGACGGTGGACTCCGCGGACTGCTTCGTCTTCGTGATGCCGATGTACAACGGCGGCTTCACCGCGCCGCTGAAGAACGCGATCGACTTCCTGTACCGGGAGTGGCAGGACAAGCCGGTGGGTCTGATCAGCTACAGCGCGGGCGGGACGGGCGGCGCCCCGGCGCTGGAGATGATCCGGCCGGTACTCGAACGGGTGAGCCTTCGGCCCACGGAGCGGTCCCTCTCGATCCCCGGCATCGAGGACCGGGTCGGCCCGGACGGCCGGTTCCTCGGCACGGACGAACTCGCCGCGGAGGTCGGCGGCGTCCTGGACGAGGTGGCGCTCCTGGCCACGGCCGGGGCCGCCGCCACGTCCGCGGTCTGAGGCGTCGCGGCGGATCTGGGCAGTGGGGCGTGACGGCGGTATGCCATAGGGCAAGCCGTCGTCACGAGAGAGCGAGCCCGCCATGTGGACCGCAGCCTTCTGGAAGGCCACCGCGGAACGCGCGATCCGCACCTTCGCGCAGGCCCTCGCCGCCGTCCTGGTGGCGGGCGCGACGAACCTCGTGGACGCCCCGTGGGGCGCGGCCTTCGCCACCGCGGGCCTGGCGGCGCTCCTCGCGGTCCTGACGGCGATCGGCGCCTCGGAGGCCGGCGCGCAGGGCCCCGGCATCACGGAGAGCCCGAGGACGGCGACGGGTGGGGGAAAGCCGGTGCTGTGAGGCCGTGCGAGGCCGCGACCAGCCCCGTGACACGGCTGGCCCCGCGACGCCGCCCCCCCACCTCGCGCCCACGTAGTCGACGAGCTCCTCGACCAGGGCGGGGGAGAGATGGCTGGTCGGAACAGGCCGAGGGACAGCAGCGCCTCGGCGTGGTCCCAGGGGCAGCCCGTCGAGCCCGGCGGCGAAGGTCTCCAGGAGGGGCGGCTCCGTGTCGTCGCGCTCGTTCTCCTGGGGGAGACGGCCGATGCGGGAGGGGAGACCGACCGTGCCGCCGTCGGCCACGACGGACACCTCGCCCTCGGCGGGCGCGTACTCGCACGCCGGGCCGCACCGGCAGCGAGACCCGCTCAAGGAGGGGCCGGTCCGGACATCTCTACGACACGTCGCGCAGGACGACCGGTCCGGACGTCCGTACGACACGTCGCGCAGGACGAGTTGGCTCACGGCACACCCGCCTCGGGCATCGGCGGTCGGCCGACCTGTGCGCCCGCACCGGCCGGCCGACCCCGTCCGGTCACACAGGCTGGCCGAACAGCTCCCGCAGCACGTCCTCCATCGTGACCATTCCCGCGAGCCTGCCGTCCGAGCCGAGCACCGCGGCCACATGCGTACGGCTGCCCCGCATGGCGGTCAGCACGTCGTCCAGCGGCGTGGCCTCACGGACCTGGGCGATCTTCCGCATGTCCGGCACCCGGAACGGCAGATCCCGCGGCGCCCGGTCGAGGGCGTCCTTGACGTGCAGATAGCCGACGATGCGGCGGCCGTCGTCGACCACGGGGAAGCGGGAGAAGCCGGACTCGGCCGAGAGCTGCTCCAGCTGCTCCGGGGTGACGCCCACGCGCGCGTAGACCACGTCCTCCAGGGGCAGGACCACGTCCCTGACCGGGCGGCGGCCCAGTTCGAGCGCGTCGTGCAGCCGCTCCTGCGCGCGGTCGTCGATCAGGCCCGCGTCCGAGGAGTCCTTGACCATCCGGGCGAGTTCGTCGTCGGAGAAGCTCGCCGACACCTCGTCCTTCACCTCCACGCGCAACAGCTTCAGCAGGCCGTTGGCGAACGCGTTGATCGCGAAGATCACCGGGCGCAGCGCCCGCGCGAGCGCCACCAGCGGCGGCCCGAGCAGCAGCGCCGAGCGCACCGGCTCGGCGAGCGCGATGTTCTTCGGGATCATCTCGCCGAGCAGCATGTGCAGATACGTCGCCAGCGTCAGCGCGATGACGAACGAGATCGGGTGGACCAGGCCGTGCGGCACCCCGACCGCGTCGAACGCGGGCTCCAGCAGATGCGCGATGGCGGGCTCGGCGACGATGCCGAGGACGAGGGTGCACAGCGTGATGCCGAGCTGCGCGGCGGCGAGCAGCGCGGACACGTGCTGCAGGCCCCAGAGCACGCTCTTGGCGCGCTTGTCGCCGTCCTCCGCGTACGGCTCTATCTGGCTGCGGCGTACGGAGATGAGCGCGAACTCGGCACCGACGAAGAAGGCGTTCACGACGAGCGTCGCGAGGCCGATCAGCAACTGGACGGCGATCATCGGGCGTCCTCCTCGTGGGCGTCGGTGGCAGACGGGGCGTGCAGCAGGACGCGGGCCGCGCGCCGCCCCGCGGCGTCGACGACGTCGAGCCGCCAGCCGCCCACCTCGACGCTGTCGCCGACGGCCGGGATGCGGCCGAGCTCCGTGGCGACGAGCCCGGCGAGCGTCTCGTAGGGGCCGTCGGGCGCCCGCAGGCCGACTCGCGCGAGCTGGTCGGTGCGCGCCGCGCCGTCGGCGGAGTAGAGGGTGCGGCCGTCGTCGTCGGTGCCCGCGTGGGCGATGTCGGGCGTCTCGTGCGGGTCGTGCTCGTCCCGCACCTCGCCGACGACCTCCTCGACGATGTCCTCCAGGGTCGCGACCCCGGCGGTGCCGCCGTACTCGTCGATGACCACGGCCATCGTGCGCTTGCCGGAGAGCCGGTCGAGGAGCCGGTCGACGGTCAGCGTCTCCGGCACGAGCAGGGGCTCCCGCATCAGCTCGGCGACGGACACGCGGGGCCTGCGCTCGGCGGGCACCGCGAGGACGTCCTTGATATGGGCGACGCCGACGACCGTGTCGAGGTTGCCGCGGTAGACGGGGAAGCGGGAGAGCCCGGTCGCGCGCGTGGCGTTCGCGACGTCCTCACAGGTGGCGTGCGTGTCGAGGGCCATGACCTGGACGCGCGGCGTCATCACGTTCTCCGCGGTGAGGTCGGCGAGGTTGAGCGTGCGTACGAACAGCTCGGCGGTGTCCGCCTCCAGCGAGCCCTCCTTGGCGGAGTGGCGGGCGAGGGCCACCAGCTCCTTGGGGCCGCGCGCGGAGGCCAGCTCCTCGGCGGGCTCCATGCCGAAGCGGCGTACCGAACGGTTCGCGGTGTTGTTGAGATGGGCGATGAACGGGCGGAAGGCGGCGCTGAAGACGCGCTGCGGCGTGGCCACCCGCTTGGCGATGGCGAGCGGCGAGGAGATGGCCCAGTTCTTGGGGACCAGCTCACCGATGACCATCAGGAAGACCGTCGACAGGGCGGTGCCGATGACCAGGGCCACCGAGGAGGCCGCCGAGCCCGGGACGCCGAGGCCGCGCAGCGGTCCCGCGATCAGCTTGGCGATGGACGGTTCGGAGAGCATGCCGACCACCAGGTTGGTGACCGTGATGCCGAGCTGGGCCCCGGAGAGCTGGAAGGTGAGGTTCTTGACGGCCTTGAGGGCGCCCGCGGCGCCGCGCTCGCCGCGCTCGACGGCCCGCTCGAGTTCGCTGCGCTCGACCGTCGTGAGGGAGAACTCCGCCGCGACGAAGACACCACACGCCAGGCAGAGCAGGAGCGCCACGAGGAGCAGGAGCACTTCGGTCATCGGGTCACCTCCGTCCCATGATCGGGCAGGGCCGGGAGGAATGCGCGATGTCGGGTACTGGGAGGCTCGCCCATGGGCGGACGCTCACACCTTTCAGTCGGTACGAATGGTGTGTCCATGGTAAAGGACCAGCAAAACGGCTCGAACGCGTGACAGAGGGAGGGGCCGGGTCAGTCCGCGAGGTGCTTCACCCAGCGGCTCCACTGCGGCTCGGGGGCGTAGCCCGCCGCGCGCCAGGTGTGGTGGGCGAGGTCGTTGCGGTCCAGGACCATCGCGTCGCCGCGCCGCCCGCCGAGCCGTACGAACCGCTCCTCCGCGGCGGCGAGCAGCGCGGAGCCCACGCCCCTGCGGCGGTGGTCCGGGTGGACGGCGAGGCGGTAGAGGTGGCAGCGCCAGCCGTCGAAGCCCGCGATGACCGTGCCCGCGAGGTCGCCGTCGCGCTCGGCGAGGATCAGGGCCTCGGGGTCGCGGTCGACGAGCCGCTCCACGCCGGAGCGGTCGTCGCTGATGCTGGTGCCCTCGGCGGCCACCTTCCAGAAGGCGAGCACCGCGTCGAGGTCGGCGGGCGTCGCGGCCCGTATACGGAGATCGTCCATGGGGCCATCCCAGCACCGGGGCGAGCCGTGACGCGCGGGATTTTCATGATGTGGACAGGGCGCGGACGGGGGGAGGGGAGCGGTCACCCGCGAGCGCAGTCGGGCGCCGCTCAACTGCCGCTCAACTCCTCGATGACCGGGCCGAACGCCTCCATCGCCGGCTCCAGCACGGTGATGTTCGAGAAGCCGAACCGCTCGCGCTGGACGCGCAGTTGCTCCGCCATCTCCCGTACCGTGCCGATCAGCAGGATCGGCAGGTCCAGGGCCTGGTCCTCCGTGAGGTGAGGGATCAGGTGGAGGGAGGGGCGGATGGTGGCCCTGCGGTCCCGGGTCACCTCGACCACCTGGATCAGGAGGTTCATCTCGGCCGGTTCGGCACGGTTCTCGGCGAAGCGGCGGTACGCGGCGACGCGCTCCTCGAAATCGTCGGGGGACAGGACGGACAGCGTGCCGTCGGTGCGCGCATGTGCCCCGGTGAACGCCGCGATGTCGGCGTGCTCGGCGGTCAGTTCCAGCATGCGGTCGCCGTTGCCGCCGATCAGCAGTGGCGGGCGCGGCTTCTGCACCGGCCGGGGCGCGTGGTCCTCGGCGCCGAGGAGCTTGTCCAACTCCTCGATCGTGCGCCGGAGACGGGCCACGCGCTTGCCCGGTGAGTCGAAGGGCAGGCCCGCGCGGTCGTGTTCGTCCTTGACGTATCCGGTGCCGAGCCCCAGTTCCAGGCGGCCGCCCGTGAGCGCGTCCGTCGTGGCCACCTCGCGCGCGAGCAGGGTGGGATTCCAGAAGCCGACGTTGAGGACACAGGTGCCGACCCGGGGGCGTTCGGTGGCCTCGGCCGCGGCGACGACCGAGGGGAAGGGGGCGGGCATGCCGAGGTGGTCGGCGACCAGGATGACGTCGTAGCCGACCTCTTCGGCCCTGCGGCATTTCCCGCGCCACTCATCGCCTGTCGAAGGGGCCATCATGGTGACGCCGAAGCGGAACGGGCGAGACATGAACTCTCCTCGTCTGTCGGAGACTTGACGGTCTCGTGCACGTGGACGTCCCGCCCGTCAGTCCATCACTCGTGCGCGATCGCCGCCAGTACGTTCATGCGTGACGCGCGCAACGCCGGCAGCAGCGCCGCCGCGAGGCCCACCACCACCGAGCCGATCACCACCGCGACGACGGTCGTCCAGGGGAACGCCAGCTCCTTCATGCCCTGCAGCGCGAGGACCTGCTGCACGGCGACGCCCCAGACCAGACCGAGCGCGAGGCCGAGCAGCGCCCCGAACACGGCGATCACCACCGACTCCAGACGGATCATGCGGCGCAGCTGGCGTCGCCCGAGCCCGATCGCGCGCAGCAGCCCGATCTCCCGGGTGCGCTCCACGACCGACAGGGCAAGGGTGTTGACCACGCCGAGCACCGCGATGACGATCGCGAGGCCGAGCAGCGCGTAGACGAGATAGAGCATCACGGCGATCTGCTGCCGGATCAGCTCCTTGTAGTCGGCCTGGTCGCGCACCTGCACCTGCGGATACGGATCGAGCGTCTTCTCCAGGCTCGCGCGCAGCGCCTGCGCGTCCGTGCCGGAGGCCGCGTTGACGTACAGCGCGGAGTCCTGGCCGCCCGGCACGTACTTCTCGACCGTGCCGAGGCCCATGAAGAGCCCGCCCTCGACACCGAAGCCCTCGGGGGACTCCTCGTCGGTGAGCGCGGCGACCGTCAGCTTCGCCGTGCGGCCGCCGGGGAACCGCACGGGCAGCGCGTCCCCGAGCCGCACCTCGTGCTTCTCGGCGAAGTCCTGGTCCATGCCGATGCGCCCGGGAGCCAGCGCGGCGCGTGAACTCCCCTGTGCGTACGAGATGTTGGCGACGTCGTCGAGCCCCGCGTCGTAGCCCGCGGCGGTCGACTCGACGTTCTTGCCGTCGGGCAGCGTCAGTTCGACCGGCGTGAAGCGCTGGCGTACGACGAGCCCGGCGCCCTCGGTGTCCTCGACCTTGTCGACGATCTCGGAGGAGAAGGGCATGAAGTTGCTGTTCTGCACGACGAAGTCCGCGCCGAGGGTCTTGTCGATCTGCCGGTCGAACGACTTCGTCATGGAGGCGCTCGCCACCGACAGGCCCCCGACCAGGGCGAGCCCCACCATCAGCGCGGCGGCCGTGGCCCCCGTGCGGCGCGGGTTGCGCAGCGCGTTGCGCTGGCTCATCCGGCCGATCGGACCGAAGACCGCGGGGAACGCGCCGCCGAGGACCCGGATCACCGGACGCACCAGGAGCGGTCCCGCGATCACGGTGGCGACGAGGGTGAGGACGACGCCGAGACCGAGCAGGGACGCCGCCGACGCGGTCTTCTGCGCGGTCGCGCAGCCCACGAGGGCGGCGGCGCCGGCCACCGCGACGACGGAGCCCACGACGGCCCGCACCTTCAACGGCCGCCCCACACCCGCGATTTCCGCGTCGGCGAGCGCCGCCATCGGCGAGACCTGAGCCGCCCGCCGGGCCGGCAGGTACGCGGCGACGAACGTGACGCCGACCCCGACGACGTACGCGGCGACGGGCGTGGCCCAGCCGATGACCATCTCCGTCGACTTCAGGTTCATGCCGAACAGGCCCATCAGCTCGATCAGGCCGAGGGCCAGACCGATCCCGGCGGCCAGGCCCAGCGTCGAGCCGACCAGGCCGAGCAGCAGCGCCTCGGTCAGCACGGAGCGGCGCACCTGCCTGCGGTCGGCGCCGAGCGCCCGGAGGAGCCCCAGTTCGCGGGTGCGCTGGGCGATCAGCATCGAGAAGGTGTTGACGATCAGGAAGACGCCCACGAGCACGGCGATGCCGGCGAAGCCCAGCATCACGTACTTGATGACGTCCAGGAAGCCGCCGAGCTGCTCCGCCGCGGACTCGGCCTGTTCGTCGGCGGTCTCGAAGTCGTAGCCGGAGCCCAGTTCGGCGGCGATCCTGCGCTTGAGCTCCGTGTCGCCGACGCCCTCGGCGGCGGTCACGGAGATGCTCGTCGCCTCCTTCGTCGAGCCGAGGAGCTCGCGTTGGGCGGTCTCCGTGTCCAGGAAGACGAGGGCGGCGCCGGGGTTGGTGGTGGTGAACGTGGCGATGCCGACGACCTCGACCTCGAACGAGCCGGGGCGGGCCTGAACGGTGAGGGTGTCGCCGATCCCCACGTCCTTCTTGTCGGCCGTGTCCGCGTCGAGCACGGCCTGGCCCGCGCCGCGCGGGGCGTGGCCGGAGGTGAGCTCCACGGGGCTGCGGTCCGTGCGGTACCAGTTGGTGGCGATGGTGGGCGCGCCGGTGGTCGGGCCCACCGATTCGTTGTCGCCGTCGACGACGACGATGTTGTCGACCGACGCGTCGACGTGCGCGTCGGCGACCCCTTCGACCTTCGCCACCCGCTCCTTGAGGCTCGCGGGCACCGTCGGCGTCCGCCCCGAGGGCACCGCTTCGTCGAGGTCGTCCTTCGGAGCGACCGTCACGTCGGCCGACGTGGAGGCGAAGAGCCGGTCGAAGGTGCGGTTCACCGTGTCCGAGAAGATCAGGCTGCCCGCGACGAACGCGACCGAGAGGAGGACGGCGAGTGCGGAGAGCACGAGCCGGCCCTTGTGCGCGAGGAAGCTCCTGAGCGTCGCCTTCAGCACGACGGCCCCCGGCTCAGCTCTGCTCGGTCGCGCGGTCGGCGCCTTCGGCGGGCGCGCGCGGAGCGGGAGGCACCGCGTGCATGGCGTCGAACCGCTTCATGCGTTCGAGCACCGCTTCGGCCGTCGGCCGCGCCATGTCGTCCACGATCCGCCCGTCGCCGAGGAAGAGGACCAGGTCGGAGTGGGCGGCGGCGCCGGGGTCGTGGGTCACCATGACCACGCTCTGGCCGAGCTGGTCGACCGCGTCGCGCAGGAAGCCGAGGACCTCCAGGCCGGCCCGCGAGTCGAGGTTGCCCGTCGGCTCGTCGGCGAAGATCAGCTCGGGCTTGGCGGCGAGCGCCCGCGCGCAGGCCACCCGCTGCTGCTGCCCGCCGGACAGCTGCGCGGGGCGGTGCTTGAGCCTGTCCCGCAGCCCGAGGGTGTCGATGACGTGCTCCAGCCACGCACGGTCGGGCCGCTGCCCCGCGATGTCCATGGGGAGTGTGATGTTCTCCAGGGCGTCGAGCGTGGGGATGAGGTTGAAGGACTGGAACATGAACCCGATGCGGTCGCGTCGCAGCCGGGTCAGCTCGCGTTCCTTGAGGCCCGTGATCTCCGTGTCGCCGAGCCACACCTGACCCGCCGAGACGCTGTCGAGCCCGGCCAGGCAGTGCATGAGGGTGGACTTCCCCGAACCTGAGGGCCCCATGACGGCCGTGAAGCGCTCGCGGGCGATGTCCACGTCGACCGAGTCGAGGGCGAGCACGGTCGTCTCGCCCGAGCCGTACGCCTTGGTCAGGCCGCGGGCGCGCGCGGCGATCCCGGTGGGCTCCGCGTGGCCCGTGGACGGTGCCGAAGCAGGTGTGGACAAGGCCGCCTCCTGGGTTGTGGCCGTTCCAACTCCCGTAGTTTTGCGAAGAGTAGTGGGGTGTCCCGGGTGTCCGGAATCCCCCTTGGGGTGGGCCCTGAGACGTATGTAAGGGGCATGGTCCTGGCCCCCTTGTGGTGCTAGCGCCCCGACGCTAGCTTGACGGTATGGCGAAGACTCAGCTGAACGTGCGGGTGGACGAGGACACCGCCCGGGCCGCGCGGGAGCGCGCGCTGGCCCGTGGCATGAGCGTGAACCGCTACATCGAGGAACTCGTCAAACAGGACGCGGGAGAAATCGGGCACACGTTCGTCGAGGCCGCCGCCGACTTCATGAAGCAGTACGAGTCGGTCTTCGCCGAGGAGTTCGGTGTCGAGCGAGAAGGCCGTCGCTGAGCCGTTGAACCTCAGAATCGATCTTGCCTGGCTCCTGATGATCGCCGAACACAAGACGCCCGGAGACCCCCAGGTCACCGACTGGGGCGCGCTCGTCGCCGCCATCAGCAGACACGAGGCGGAGATATTCGGCATGCCCGTCTACGAAACGCCCCACGACAGGGCGGCCGCCCTCCTCCAGGTCCTGCTCCACATCCCCGCCCTCGAACGCTCCAACGCGCTCTTCGCCTCCTCCGTCGCCTACGCCTATCTCGTCTCCAGCGGTCTGAAGGTCGTCACCTCTCCCGAGCAGGTGCGCGACCTGGCCCGCCTGGTGAAGGAGGACGGCGCGAGCGTCCACGCCATCGCGGAGCAGCTGCGCCAGTGGAGCCTGTGAGGTCCGCGCGCCGCGGCGCGTCAGAGCTGCCTACACCTCGCGGTCCGGACGCCGTGCCGTGCCGATCACGCAGTACGAACTGGGCAGGCGCGGCCCCTTCGCCGGCACGAGGACATGGCGGTACGCGCCGAGTTCGAACCCCGCCTCGCGCAGCGGGCCCAGTGTGTCGCGCGAGACATGGCAGCCGCCGAACAGCGGTGGCCACACCGTGCGGTCCAGGACGCGCTGGGCGGCCGCCATCAGCGCGCCCGGCGCCCGTCCGTGCTCGAAGAACCGCAGCTCGCCGCCGGGGCGAAGGACCCGGCGCAACTCGCCGAGCGCCCGCGGCACATCGCGCACACTGCACAGCACCAGGGACACGACGGCCGCGTCGAACGCCTCGCTCTTGACGGGCAGCGCCTCGGCGGCGCCCGGCACCACATCGACGGGCACGTCGGCGCGCAGAGCCGCGGAGACGGCCAACTTCCGCAGGATGCGCTCCGGTTCGATAGCGACGACCTCGGCGACCTCGCGCGGATAGTGCGCGAAGTTCAGGCCGTTGCCCGCGCCGACCTCGATGACCCGACCGGAGAGCCCGGCGAGCAGTTCCTTGCGGTGTACGGAGATGACGGGCTCGGCGGCCACGCTGTGACGTGCGTAGAAGCGGGCGAAGACGGGGTGGTGCACGGCGTCCCTGTGGGCCGGCTTGGCGGCGCGCGGTGACATGGGCCCTCCTCGGCGGAGCGAGCGGTTACCGAAAAAGCGAGCGGTTACCGCAATGGTGCCCCGGTGGGGCCCGTTCCCCTCCTGCGGACACGACCCGGGTGAGCCTCGGGTGAACGAGGGCGGCACGCCTGTGACGGTGAGGGAACAAAGGGGCGGGCGCCCCCAGAGGTGCGCCCGCCCCAAGGCCCCGACGGCTCACCGTCAAGGGCTCAACGCGCCAGAGCCCCCGGCGCCTCCCGGGACGTGAACGCCGCCGCGTCCCACGTGCCGCCCAGCTCGGGAGCCAGCCAACTTGCGGCCGCGGCACGGAAGTCCGGCCCTTCGAGCGACCCCGCACCCTCCGGGATCGCCCCGACGAGCGGCGTGCCCGCGTCCTTCGGCAGATCCGCGAGGTTGCAGCGGGACGCCAGGTCGGGGACGGCCGGCCAGCTGCCGACCAGCGGGCCCAGCTGACGCACGCCGCGCACCCGCAGCGCCTCGGCCGTCAGCGCCGTCGTGTTCAGCGAGCCGAGGCCCGCCGAGACGACCATCAGGACAGGCGCGCCCAGGAGCCGGGCCGCGTCCGCCAGCGTGCCGCCCTCGTCGTCGAGGCGTACGAGCAGTCCGCCCGCCCCCTCGACCAGGACCAGATCGTGCTCGGTCGCCAGCTTCGCCGCCGCGTCGGCCACGTCCTGCGGGTGGATCTGCGCGAGACCGGCACGCCGCGCCGCGACGTCCGGCGCCAACGGCTCGGGGTAGCGGGCGAGTTCGCGCGTGGTGATGCCGTCGCCCGCGAGCCGCGCCACCTCCTGCGCGTCGCCGGGTTCACCCGGCGCGACCCCGGTCTGCGCGGGCTTGAGCACGGCCACGCCGCGCCCCGCCGCACGGGCGACGGCGGCCACCGCGGCCGTGGTCACCGTCTTGCCGATCTCCGTGCCCGTACCGGACACCACGATCACGGTCATGTCAGCCCTCCTTCGCCGCGGCGCACACCGCGCGGGCGACGCGTGCCACGTCGTCGTCGCTCGTGACGAACGGCGGCATCGTGTAGATCAGGTCGCGGAAGGGCCGCACCCACACGCCTTCGCGCACCGCCGCGCGCGTCGCCGCCTTCATGTCCACCGGGTGGTCCAGCTGGACCACGCCGATCGCCCCGAGGACGCGGACCTCCCGTACGGAAGGGAGCGCGGCCGCCTCCGCGAGGCCCTCACGCAGACCGGTCTCGATGCGCTTGACCTCGGTCTGCCAGTCCTGGCCGAGCAGCAGGTCGATCGAGGCCCCCGCCACTGCGGAGGCCAGCGGATTGCCCATGAACGTCGGCCCGTGGGCCAGGACCGGCACCTCGCCCTGCGAGATGCCGTCCGCGACGCGCGGCGTGCACAGCGTCGCCGCCATCGACAGATAGCCGCCGGTCAGCGCCTTGCCGAGGCACATCACGTCCGGGGTGACGCCCGCGTGGTCGGCCGCGAACAGCGTGCCCGTGCGGCCGAAGCCCGTCGCGATCTCGTCGAAGACCAGCAGGACGTCATGGGCGTCGCACGCCTCCCGGAGCGCGCGGAGGTAACCGGGGGAGTGGAACCGCATGCCGCCCGCCCCCTGCACCACGGGCTCCACGATCACACCGGCCAGTTCGTGGGCGTGCGCCCCGATCAGCTCGTGGAGATGGCCGGCGTAGGACTCGTCGTACGCGTCGAAGCCGCTGGGCGGCGCGTCCGCGAACACCTGCTGCGGGAGGACGCCCTGCCACAGCTCGTGCATGCCCCCCTTGGGGTCGCACACGGCCATCGGCTGCCAGGTGTCGCCGTGGTAGCCACCGCGCCACGTCAGCATCCGCCGCTTCTCGGGGCGGCCGAGCGAACGCCAGTGCTGCAGGCACATCTTCACCGCGACCTCGACCGCGACCGACCCCGAGTCGGAGAGGAAGACGTGCTCCAGACCGCCGGGCGTGATGTCGACGAGACGCTTGGCGAGCGTGACGGCGGGCTCGTGCGTGAGGCCGCCGAACATGACGTGGCTCATGCGGTCCAACTGGCCGCGCACCGCGTCGTTGAGGGCGGGGTGGTTGTAGCCGTGGATCGCCGACCACCAGGACGACATGCCGTCGACCAGTTCGGTGCCGTCCGCGAGACGCATCCGTACGCCGCTCGCCGACTCGACGACCAGCGGCTCCTGCTGACCGGGCATCGGCCCGTACGGATGCCAGACGTGCTGCCGGTCGAGTGCGAGCAGGTCGGCCGTGGACAGGTCAGGCATTGGGCGCCAGGTCCGTTCCCGCGCCCCTGCGGCGCACCGCCACCAGGTCCGTGCGCGCCTCGCCGGCTTCCGGGGTCTGCGCCAGGGGCTCGGCCTCGGCCGACCCGCAGGGGCCGCACCCGCCGCCCGCCTCGTGCGGACCGCAGCCTCCCTCGTGCGAACCGCAGCCCGCGGCCGCGGCGGCCGCGTTCACGCGGTGCTTCGGCAGCGTCACCTGGTCCGTGCCCTCGACCTCGAAACCGGCGTCCGCGATCATCGCCAGGTCGTCCTTGCCCGCCTGGCCCTCACTGGTCAGATAGTCGCCCAGGAAGATCGAGTTGGCGATGTTCAGGGCGAGCGGCTGCAGCGAGCGCAGATGGACCTCGCGGCCGCCCGCGATGCGCACCTCGATGTCCGGGCAGACGAAGCGGACCATGGCGAGGATGCGCAGGCAGCGCTGCGGCGTGAGGTTCCACGCCTTGGCGAGCGGCGTGCCCTCGAAGGGGATGAGGAAGTTCACCGGCACCGAGTCGGCGTCGAGCTCGCGCAGCGCGTACACCACGTCGACCAGGTCCTCGTCGCTCTCGCCCATGCCGGCGATCAGCCCCGAGCAGGCGGAGAGACCCGCCGAGTGCGCCTTCTGGACGGTGTCGACACGGTCGGCGTACGTGTGCGTCTTGGTGATGTCCCCGTACGTCGCCTCGGAGGTGTTGAGGTTGTGGTTGTACGCGTCCGCGCCCGCGCCCCGCAGCCGCTCCGCCTGACCGTCCGAGAGCAGCCCGAGGCAGGCGCACACCTCGACGCCCTCGTTCGCCTCCTTGACCGCCGCGATGGTCTGCGCGACCCGGTCGACGTCGCGGTCCGTCGGCCCGCGGCCGCTGGCCACCAGGCAGACCCGCTTGGCGCCGCCCGCGACGCCGGCCGCCGCGGCCTCGGAGGCCTCGTCGGGCTTCAGCCAGGTGTACTTGAGGATCTCGGCCTTGGAGCCGAGCCGCTGCGAACAGTACGAGCAGTCCTCCGGGCACAGACCCGACTTGAGGTTGACCAGATAGTTGAGTTTCACCCGTCGTCCGAACCACTGCCGCCGTACCTTCCCGGCGGCAGCCACTACGTCCAGAAGATCGTCGTCGGAGGTGGCCAGCACGGCCAGCGCCTCTTCGCGGGTCGGCAGTTCGCGCCGAAGCCCCTTGTCCACCAGCGTGTTCAGCAGGTTCATGGCGCTGATCCTTACGTACGGCAGCATGTCCGGCCAAGGAGAGTTCGCACAACAGAAACGGTTTGAGGTGTGGGTATTGCCACATCCTGGCCGGGGAGCAAGGCCGCTAGGGTCTGTGGAATGTCTACAAACAGGCACTCCGTGACGGGGGCTGCGTCCCCCGTGTCCGCTGCGTCCTCGCCGTCTTCTGCGTCTTCTGTGTCTTGTGCGTCTTCTGCGTTCGACTGGATCGACGAGCAGGCGCGGCTGCGCGCCGAAGCCGGGCTGGTGCGCACCCTGCGGCCGCGCCCCGCCGAGGCGGACGGCCTCCTCGACCTGGCGAGCAACGACTACCTGGGGCTGACCCGCAACCCCGAGGTCACCGAGGGCGCGGCCGCCGCCGCCCTGCGGTGGGGCGGCGGTGCCACCGGCTCCCGGCTCGTCACGGGCACCACGGAGCTGCACGCCGAACTGGAGCGTGAGCTCGCGCGGTTCTGCGGCTTCGAGGCCGCGCTCGTGTTCTCCTCCGGCTACGCGGCCAACCTCGCCGCGGTCACCGCGCTCGCCCCGCACGGCACGCTGATCGTCTCCGACGCGGGCAACCACGCGTCCCTCATCGACGGCTGCCGGCTGGCGCGCGGGACGACACAGGTGGTGCCGCACGCCGACCCCGAAGCGGTGCGCAAGACGCTGGACGCGCACGCGGGACCCGCCGTCGTGGTGTCCGACTCGGTGTTCTCGGTGGACGGCGACATGGCTCCGCTGTCCGAACTCGCCGAGGCGTGCCGGGAGTTCGGCGCCGGTCTCGTCGTCGACGACGCCCATGGGCTCGGTGTGCTCGGCGACGGCGGCCGGGGCGCGCCGCACGCCGCGGGGCTCGCGGGGGCAGCCGACACCGTGGTCACCCTCACCCTCTCCAAGTCCTTCGGCAGCCAGGGCGGCGCCGTGCTCGGCTCCGCCAAGGTCATCCAGCACCTGGTGAACGCCGCCCGCACCTTCATCTTCGACACGGGTCTCGCGCCCGCGGCGGTGGGCGCCGCGCTCGCGGCCCTGCGGCTGCTGCGCCGTGAGCCCGAACGCGCCGCGCGGGCCCGCGAGGTCGCCGCGGAACTGCACCGGCGCCTCACGGCCGAGGGGCTCGCGGCGGTACGTCCGGACGCCGCCGTCGTCTCCGTGCGCGCGCCGTCACCCGAGCAGGCCGTGCGCTGGGCGGCCGACTGCCGGGCCGCCGGGCTCGCCGTGGGGTGCTTCAGGCCGCCGTCGGTGCCGGACGGGATCTCACGGCTGCGGCTGACCGCCCGTGCGGACCTCACCGACGCGCAGATCGTCGATGCCGTACGAGTGATCAGCCGCAACGCGCCGCGGTGAGGCGTGCCGGGCCCGCGAAGGGCCGGGCTCTGCTCACCGCAGGCTGATGAGGAACGACTCCCAGGGGCCGGGGGAGAAGAGCAGGGCTGACCCCGCGATGTTCTTCGAGTCACGCACGGCGCACAGGCCGGCCAGCGGACCCGAGTCGAGTGTGGCCGTCTCGACGCAGTTGTTCATTCCGTTGCTGTAGCTGCTGCGCTGCCACTGCGCACCTTGAAGGGTCGTGCCGGAAGGTACGTACCGAGGCATTGCGGTCATTGTGCCTCCTCAAGAGCCGTCGCTTAGCCCGGCGATGAAATCGGTTGATTCCTCAAGTGAAAGCGCCTGTACCTGAAGGGAGTTGAAGGCCTCCGTGTACGCCTGAAGGTCTTCTTTCCGTTCGAGGTAGAGGCTACTCGTCAAATGGTCGAGAACAACCACATCCAGATCAGCAATGTTCGGAAATGAAAAAATAACGAAAGGTCCGATCAGGCCCGCATGCTCTCCGGCGGCGAACGGCAGCACCTGAAGTCTCACGTGCGGTAACAGGGCGACCTCTCGTAACCGTGCCAACTGCCCTGCGAACACCCGTTCCCCACCCACCGGCCGACGCAGCACGGCCTCGTCCAGGATCACGCTCAGCCGCAGCGGCGGATCCGCGCGCAGCACGTCCTGCCGGGCCAGCCGCACCTCCACCAGGGCGTCGACCTGCTCCTCCGGCAGGCCGCCGAGCGCGGCCCTGGTCACCGCGCGCGCGTACTCCGGGGTCTGCAGCAGGCCGGGGACCACGGTGGTTTCGAGCGTGCGCACCCAACTCGCCTGCGATTCGAGGCTGATGAAGTCGCGGTATGTGGCGGGCAGCAGGTCGCGGTAGGCCTTCCACCAGTGGTGGCGCCCCATGCCCGGGTCATCGGCGCCCGCGAACGCGACCAGCAGATCGCTGAGTTGGGGATCCTTCACCTCGTACGCCGTCAGCAGCAGCCGCACGTCGGCGGCCTTGACGCCGCTGCGGCCCGTCTCGATCCGGCTCACCTTCGACTGGTGCCAGCCCACCTTGGCCGCGGCCTGGCTGCTGGTGAGTCCCGCGTGGGTGCGCAGCGCGCGCAGTTCGGCGCCGAGCTGGCGGCGGCGCACCGCGGGGCCGAACTGCATGCCCGTCTCCTTCCGGGTGACGCCGTCGGATATCCCGGCGGCAGGGCGGGGGCAGTAGGCGACAGTAGAGGAAGGACCAGCCTCTCGCCCAAATACGTTCTGCCGTAGCAGAGTTCACCGCTTCGAGCGACAGATATATGCACATCTCGGTGGATCGCCGCCCGTGACCGGCCAAGGAGTGGCAGGCTGGCGCGAAGCACCAGTTCGGGACTGTCCTCGAGTCATCCGCGACGAGTCGGAGACCGGTCCCGAGGGGAAAGGGACAGCGTCGCCATGGCAGATCACCAGGAAGCCTCCGTCACTCTGCCGAGCGATCCTGCCTCGGTCCCCGCGGCCCGCAAATACGTCTCGCGCGTGCTCGCCGAATGGGGCCTGCCCGGCGACGCCGAAGTGGCCGACACCATCAGGCTGATCGTCTCCGAGCTCGCCACGAACGCCGTGCAGCACACCCTGGGGCAGTCGCCGACCTTCACGGTGGACGTCGAGCTCGACCGGGACGAGCAGCTGCGGATCGGCGTCACCGACAGCCACCCCCGCTACCCCAAGCGGCTGCCCGCGGCCGTCCAGCAGGACAACGGCCGCGGCATGGTCATCATCCGCTGGCTGGCCGCCGAGTGCGGCGGCAGGCTCTCGGTCAGCCCCACCGACGAGGGCGGCAAGACCGTGTGGATCGCACTGCCGTGGACGGCACGCGTCCAGGGCAGACACCGCGACCCCGCGCACTGACCGCCGCGCGGGTCAGGCGGCGGTCGCCGAGCGCCCGAAGACACCGCGCAGCAGGGCCCGGAAGGATTCGGCCGCCGGGCTCGACTCGTCGGTGCGGTGCACGACGGAGATGGTGCGCCGCAGGTCGCCGGGTTCCAGGAGCCGCGTGCCGACGGGCGTCGCGGCGGTGCGCGCCACCATCTCCGGCACCACGGCGACACCGAGCCCCGCACTGACCAGGGCGCACACCAGCGCGTACCCCGGCGTGTCGACGAGGACCGCGGGCGCGGCACCGGCTCGCGCGAGGGCCCGCTCCACGGCCTGCCGGGGCGGATGGTCCGGAGCCATGCTGATGAGCGGCTGCCCGGCGAGGTCGGCGAGCGGCAGCCGGGAGGTCGCGCCGCTGAGCGCGTGGCCGGGCTGGGTCACCAGGACCAGCTCCTCGACCAGGACCGGCTCGGCCGACACGGCGGCGGGCAGCGGCACCGGGTCGGCCGGCTCATAGGTGTGCGTGAGGGCCAGATCGACCTCGCCCGCCGCCACGGCCGCGACACCGAAGGGCGGTTCGTGTCCCGTCACCGTCAGCTCGACATCGGGGTGGGCCCTGCGGAAGGCGCTCAGGACGGGCGGCAGCAGATGGATGCCCGCCGTCGGGAAGGTCGCCACGCGCAGCCGCCCGCCCGAGAGCCCGGCGAGCCGCGCCAGTTCGTGCCGTGCCCGCTCCATCTCGTCGAGCACCCGGCGGGCGTGGCCCACCAGGAGCTCACCCGCGCCGGTCAGCCGGGCCCCGCGGTGGTGACGTACGAGAAGCGCGGTGCCCGCTTCCCGCTCCAGTTTGGCGAGTTGCTGGGAGAGCGCGGGCACGGTGTAGCCGAGGCGCTCGGCGGCCCGCGTGATCGAACCGGCCTCGGAGACCGCGACGAGCGCGGCGAGACGCGTGGGGTCGTACATGGAAGCTCCCTGAACGCCTGCTTAAGGCAGACCCAGAATATTCCACATACCTGCTGAAGGCTTCGGCCGGGCACGCTGGGCCCATGGACGCACAACTGGTCGCCTTCACCGGCGTCGCCGCGGGCATGGTCGCCATGCCGGGCGCCGACTTCACCGTCGTCGTACGCAACGCCCTGGTCTCCCGGCGGGCCGGAGTGGCCTGCGCGGTCGGTGTCGCGGGCGGGCTCCTGGTGCACACGGCGCTGGCGGTCGCGGGCGTCGCCGCGGTCCTTGCCGCCGTGCCCGCGCTCTTCAGGGCGCTGCAACTGATCGGCGCCCTCTACGTACTGGTGCTCGCCTCCCGCGCGCTGCGGTCGGCGGCGCGGCCGCGCACCGGATCGGCGGGCGAACCTGCGGCCCAGGGCGGCGGTCTGCGCGAGGGCTTCCTGACCAACGCCCTGAACCCCAAGGCGTCGATCACCTTCCTCAGCGTGCTGCCCCAGTTCGTGCCGGACGGCAGCCCCGCGATGCCCAGGACTCTGCTGCTCGCGGCGATCGTGGTGGCGCTGGCCCTGCTGTGGTTCCCGGTCGTGGCGCTGCTCGTGGACCGGCTCGGCCGGTGGCTGCGCAGGCCGCGCACCGCCCGCGCCGTCGAGGCCGTCACCGGCACCGCACTGGGCGCACTGGGCCTGGTGCTCCTCATCGAGCCCCTGATGGTGTGAGGCCGGGCCTGGAACGGTTCCCCGAAACCGCGATCGGCGCGCTCCTGGCACCGGCACCTGACGGTGCGAGGAGCGCGCCGACCGACTGCGGCGGGGTCAGCGGACCCGGCCGTACCAGACGCTGTTGGACCAGATCTTCTCCAGACGCACCACGGTCCCCGTCTTCGGGGCGTGCCAGATCTTGTTGTTACCCGCGTAGATCCCGACGTGGTAGACGTTCCGGCCGGAGTGGAAGAACACCAGGTCGCCCTTGGTGCGCTGGGACTTCGAGATGTGCTTGGTCTTGTTGTACTGCGCGGCGGCGGTGCGCGGCAGCTTCTTGCCCGTCTTCTTGAAGGAGTAGAGCGTCAGACCCGAGCAGTCGAACCGGGTGGGACCCGCTGCCCCGTAGCGGTACGGGGAGCCCTTCTTGGACGCCGCGATCTTGAGCGCCTTCGTCCCGTGTGTGGCCGCCTCGGCCTCCGACGCGAGCCCGGGGGCCACGACGGTGCCGCCCACGACGGCGAGCGTGAGGACCGATGCGGCACCGGTCCTGCTGAGCAGCGACGGAACATGATTCAGCGCAGTCATGCGCAACCCTTCGTCAGCCGCCTGTGAAGGATGACCTGTCGGGTTCGGGCAGGCGAAGATGCCCGGCCGCGTCGTGCTCTGCGGCTTCACCCCAAGGGCGTCGTCCGGACTTCCCGGACGGGCCCGTCATGCCTGGGTCCTCCACTCCTGCCGTTGCACCGATGTCGACCGGTCATCCGGGTGGCGGCAGGACTCGGCGTCCGCCCGGACCGCCCCGCCGCTGTGGCGGGGGCTTGTCGTCGGAAGGGATCTTGACCCGACAAGGGCGAAAAAACCGAGCCGAAACGGTGTTTTGTGAGGCTCCTCACGACTGACCCGTTCGGGTGGACACCGACGAATCCGGGTTGCGGAGGCATGGCCCGACGACGGCTCGACCAGCATCGGAATGTGCCATTCCGTCCGTGCTGTACACACCTGGCGCAACTCTCCAGGGCCTGCCGGCGGGCGCCCCGCTACGTCGTCCGAGGTAGCCCGTCTGGTCCGTTTCGAAGCGGTCCGGGACGTTCCGCGGAAGGGTGCGGGGCGCTCCGCGCGGGGTCAACTGCCGGGCGGGGGCGGCACGGTGACCCGCAGGGAGCGCCGTTCGCCGTCGAGGACGCGCAGGGCGTCGGCGAGCGTGGCGGTGTGCACCTCGCTCTCGCCCCGCTGGTGCATGAGCGTGAGCGCGTCCCGCAGGGCGGTCGCCCTGCCGACCAGGGCCTGGGCGGCACGCAGGCCGCGGTAGGTGTGCTCGGCGCGCGCCGGGTTGATCCTGCCGACCAGGTCGACGACCTCGAGATAGCGGTCGATCAGGTCGGCCTCGGCGCGGGTGAGCGCCGGCAGGGGCGGCAGTTCGGGCGGCAGCATCGAGGGCTCACCTCGGGTCGCGCGTGGCGAGCGAGGTCTTGCGGTTCGGGATGATCCGGTCCACGAGCCCGTACTCCAGTGCCGCCCGGGCGTCGAGGATCTTGTCCCGCTCGATGTCCGCGGTGATCCGCTCGGGGCTCTGCCCCGTGTGCCGAACGAGCATCTCCTCCAGCATCCGTCGGCTGCGCAGCATCTCGTCGGCCTGGATCGCGAGGTCGCTGGCCTGACCCTGGAACGGCTCGGCGACGGAGGGCTGATGGATCAGCACGCGCGCGCCGGGCAGCGCGAACCGTTTGCCGGGGGTGCCCGCGGCCAGCAGCACGGCGGCGGTGGACGCGGCCTGACCGAGGCAGGTCGTCTCCACGTCGCAGGTGACGAACTGCATCGTGTCGTAGATCGCGGTCATCGCGGTGAACGAGCCGCCGGGGGAGTTGATGTAGAGGGAGATGTCGCGGTCCGGCGCGAGGTATTCCAGGTGCATGAACTGGGCCATCACGTCGTTCGCCGAGGTGTTGTCGATGGGGGTGCCGAGGAAGACGATCCGCTCTTCGAGGAGCTTGGAGTACGGATCCAGGGTCCGCGTCCCCCGAGCTGGTGCGTTCGGTGAACTCGGGCAGGACGTAACGGGCGGACGGACGGTTCATGGCACGCCTCTCTTCTTCCGGTCGCGGAGCGGTCCGGTCTCTGTAAAAAATGTACAGGACGTACGTTCCGTGGGGGTGGGGAAAAGTGATGTCGGGCCGTACGGGATCCGCGTTCCCCTTTTCGGGTCATGGGACGAGACGCGACGGAACGGGATGAACGGGCGCTCCTCACCCTCGAAGTGGACGTCGTCCACGGACTGGGGCCGGTGGGGGCAGGAGAGGTGCGGACGGTGACCGACCCCGCGGTGCGCGCGGGCCTGCCCTGGTCTCCGGGAGCGCGGGTGCTGGCGCTGGGGGCGGGCGTCGCTCTCCCGGATGACCGCCGCGACAGTGGGGGCGGCTTCGGGGGGGCGACGGCTTCGGGGGTGGCGACGACGCTTCGGGGGCGCAGGGGAGCCGTATGCGCCGGGTGAGGCCCCGGCCGTCCTCGTGCGGTTGGCCTCCGCCCTGAGGGCGGCCGGTGAGCCCGCCTCGGTCGAGGGCGGCCCCTGCTCCACCTTCCCGGACCCGCTCGTCGTGGACCCCGCCGCGCCCCTGCCCCTCCTGCTCTCGGACGAGCAGGGGCGGGACGCCGCACGGCAGTTGACCCGCCCCGGCACCTGGCAGCCAGGCGAGTGGGCGGAGCTGATCTGCGGAGCGGCGGGGGAGTGGGCGATGGCCGTGCACGACGGCGCGCCCGTGTCGATCTGTCACACCCCGGCCGGGAACGCCCACGCGGCGGAGGCCGGCATCTGGACCCGCCCGGACTTCCGCGGTCGCGGCCTCGCCCCGGCCACGGTCGCCGCCTGGTCCCGTCGTGTGCGCCGTGACAGAGAGGTGCTGTTCTACAGCACCACGGTCGCCAACCGGGCCTCCCGCTCGGTGGCCCGCGCTCGCGGCCTCACGCCGCTCGGCTGGATCTGGACGGTCTGCTGAGCGGTCCCGTCGGGGGGTGTCACACCCAGGGGTCGGGCAGGAGGTCGCTCTCCGTGGTCTGCGCGAGCGGGCGGACGCGGCATGCCGAGCCGGACTCCGCGATCAGGACGTCGGGCAGGTGATCCTCGAGAAAGCGCAGGTGACCGATGGTGCCGACCGTCGTCGTCCGCGCCGCGAGCCAGGTGGCGAGGAAGCGCAGGGCGTCGAACTCGTCGGGGTGCACTTCCTGGCGGGCGGTGAGGGACCAGCCTCGCTCGCTCTGCCGCAGTTCGCCGATCAGTACACCCTCGATCCGCGCCGCGGGTCCCCTGGCCGAAAGTAGCGGGTACTCCTCAAGCGGCAGGTACTCCTCAAGCGGCGGGTACTCCCCGCCGTCGGGGTCCTGCGCGTCCGGCTCCTGGCCCATGTGCCACCTGATGAGGGCGAGGTCATCGGCGGGCAGGTCGTGGGGCAGGTCGAGGGCCAGCTGCAGCTCGTGGAGATCGCTCATGCCCGCAGCCTGGGAACGGCGGCGTCTAAGCTGGGTGCATGGCCTACGAGATTCCGGTGACGCAAGCCCGCGCAGAGCTCGCGGAGCTGATCAACCGCGTCGTCTACGGCGGCGAGCGGGTCGTGGTCACCCGCCACGGCAAGCCGCTCGTGGCGCTCGTCTCCGCCGCCGACCTGGAGCGCCTCGAAGCACTCCCGGACGCCCCGGAGGAGCCGACGGTCAGCACCGTCACGTCGATCGGCTCCGTGTCGTCCACGCCCTCGGAGCCACAGCGGTTCGGTATCGCGGCCGAGCATCGGGGACCCAACGCGTCGTAGCCGAGGGGTAGTTGACCGCGACGAGGCGCGTGCGAAGCCGGGCCCGACCCGGCTCGGCCCGTACGTGTGAGACCGCACGCCCCCGTCCGCTACAGCGGGGGGCGCGCGGCCGTTCTTGTTTCACGCGACGCCCGGGTTTCGCGTGCCGCGCGGGTTTCGCGTGCCGCGCGGGTTTCACGTGCCGCGCGGGTTTCACGTGCCGTGTGGATTTCCCGTGCCCCGCGAGTTTCATATGCCGCGCGGATTACCTGTCTGCAGGTTCCTTCCCTTGCCGCACGGGCCCGCGCGCCTCAGCCGGTCGGCGCCGCCTGCGGCCGTGGCGCGGGCTCCTGCGCGAGAGGCGTGCGTCGCCCGCGCGGCGTGCCGATCAGGACCCCGGCGAGCCCGAGCGCGGCCCATGCGCCGAGGGTCAGGGCGGGCCCCGCGGCCGCCGCGCCGTCGAAGAAGGACACCGAGCGCAGCAGTGATCCCCCGGCTCCCGGCGGCAGCAACTGCCCGATGAATCCCACCGGTTCGGGCAGCAGCTGCGGCGCGGAGGTCACGCCGGAGAAGGGGTTGCCGAGCAGCACCATCAGCAGGGCGCCCACGCCGATGCCCGCCGGGCCGAGCAGGGCCGCGAGCCCGGCCACGGTGCCGCTCACGGCGAGGGTGGAGAGGCTCAACGCCCCTGCCTCCGCCCACCAGTTGCCCGTCAGTACGCCCAGCCAGCCGTGGGTGAGCGCGGCCGCGACGGTACCCACGAGGAGGGCGGTGACGATCAGCGTGGCAGCCGCGCGCACGCCGCGCAGGCCCCGCAGCGTGACGAGGGCGCCGGCCGCGACGCCGGCGATGGCCAGCGGCAGCACGCTCGACCCCAGTGCCGAGCCCCGGGGGTCGGTCGCCGGTGCGGGCACCACGTCGACCACCGGCACCGCGGCCGACCCGGTGCCGCCCTGCTCCTGCACGGCCTGCTGGAGCAGTTGGGCGACGACCGGACTCGCGGCCGTCGCGGTGAGCAGCTTGGGGCCCCGGGGTGTGGCGACGACCGCGCCGTACACGGTCCGGTCCTCGATGGCGGCCCTTGCCTCGGCCTCATCGGCGTAACGGCGTATCGCGAACGCGCCCTCGTGCGGCCCGAGTTGCTGGGTGAGGGGCCCCGCCGCGGCGGCCGGGCCCGCGACGCCGAGGGGCAGGTCGCGGGGTGCGGTGCGGGCCGCGGGCCAGGCGAAGGCCCAGAGTGCGACGGTCACGAGCAGGGGGACCAGGACGGCCACCATCACCATGCGAGGGCCCTGCGGAGGCGTGCCGGCGGGCGGTGTGGACATGAGGTTCTTCCTCCAGCGGGAGAGGGGAGGGCGGTGGTCCGCGTCCGCGACCCAAAGAGAAGGATCGTTCGTTTTACGGAGTGGGCCCACTGTCCTGCCGTCGGGCGGCCTTGTCAAGAATGAATGTTCGTTTTACGTTGAGGGCATGGCTCGCGTATCCCAAGAACACCTCGACGCACGCCGTCGGCAGATCCTCGACGGGGCGGCGCTCTGCTTCGCGAGGGGCGGCTTCCACGCCACGTCGATGCAGGACGTCCTCAAGGAGGTGGGCCTCTCGGCGGGCGCGGTGTACCGCTACTTCCGCGGCAAGGACGAGCTGATCGCCGCCATTGTCTCCGAGGTGCTCGCCGACATCGGCGGGATCTTCGAGTCGGCCGCGCGGCAGAGCCCGCCGCCCCCGCCGGACGCCCTGGTGGCCCAGGTGCTCGCGGAGGTCCTCGACCTGCGGCCCGGGATGCGGGAGGGTGCGCGGTCCTACTTCCCGCGGCTGATGGTCCAGGTGTGGACGGAGACCCTCCGCAACGAGGAGCTGTCCGCTCTCATCGCGGACGGCTACGCGAAGGCGCGCGGCGCCTGGGTGGCGATCGTCGAGGGGTATCAGGAGGCGGGCGTGATGCGCGCCGACATCCCCGCCGACCATGTCGCACGGACCATGATCGCTGCGGTGCAGGGGTTCGCCGCGCAGTACGCCCTGTTCGACGAGGTGCCCGTCGAGGCGCTGCGGGACGGACTTCGGGCGTTGATGAGCATGGGGCGGCCGGTCGAGGCCTGATCGACGGTTGGGTATGGCGCGGACCAGCCCATGGTCATGGGCCGGTCAACTACTGGTTAACCTCGTTGAAACTCCTCCCAACTACCCTCCCGTGGCACGCCACCAGCGGATTTCGTAACCAGGGTGCGCAAGATCGCGCGCATTGGCTGTGTGTTACATCTATATCCGTCGCGGTGGCCGCGGCAGCCGGACCCCGCACGGTTCGGAGCGAGGACTGTGAGGTGGGACGCGTGCAACTGACCCCGCACGAGCAGGAGAGACTGCTCATCCATGTGGCCGCGGACGTGGCCGAGAAGCGAAGGGCGCGGGGGCTGCTGCTCAACCACCCCGAGGCGATCGCCCTCATCACCTCCCACATCCTCGAAGGTGCCCGCGACGGCCGCACCGTCGCCGAACTCATGTCGTCGGGGCGGCGTGTGCTCACCCGTGACGACGTGATGGAAGGCATCCCCGAGATGATCCACGACGTCCAGGTCGAGGCCACCTTCCCGGACGGCACGAAGCTCGTCACCGTCCACGAGCCGATCGTCTGACGGGAGTTCGCGCCTCATGCATGCCGCAACGCACGGCACAGGTCAGGGGATGATCCCCGGGGAGATCCTCTTCGCGGACGAGCCCGTCCCCTTCAACGAGGGGCGCGAGGTCACCCGCCTCACCGTCCTCAACGCCGCCGACCGGCCCGTCCAGGTCGGCTCCCACTACCACTTCGCCGAGGCCAATCCGGGTCTGGACTTCGACCGCGACGCCGCGCACGGGAAGCGGCTCAACATCGCCGCGGGGACCGCCGTGCGCTTCGAGCCCGGAATCCCCGTCGACGTCGAACTCGTCCCGCTGGCCGGCAAGCGCATCGTGCCCGGACTCCGCGGTCTGGTCGGAGGTGCCCTCGATGCCTGAGCTGTCCCGTGCCGCGTACGCCGATCTGTTCGGCCCCACCACCGGTGACCGGATCCGGCTCGCCGACACCGACCTGCTGATCGAGATCGAGGAGGACCGCGCGGGCGGCCCCGGGCGCTCCGGCGACGAGTCGGTGTTCGGCGGCGGCAAGGTCATCCGTGAGTCGATGGGGCAGTCCCGCACCACCCGCGCCGAGGGTGCCCCGGACACCGTCATCACCGGTGCGGTCATCATCGACCACTGGGGGATCGTCAAGGCCGACGTCGGTATCCGCGACGGCCGCATCACCGGCGTGGGCAAGTCCGGCAACCCGGACACGATGGACGGCGTCCACCCCGACCTCGTCATCGGCCCCGAGACCGAGGTCATCGCGGGCAACGGCAAGATCCTCACCGCGGGCGGCATCGACACCCACATCCACTTCATCTCGCCGACCATCGTCGACGAGGCCCTCGCCTCCGGCGTCACCACGCTCTTCGGCGGCGGCACCGGGCCCGCCGAGGGCAGCAAGGCGACGACCATCACCCCTGGCGCCTGGCATCTGGCGCGGATGTTCGCGGCGCTGGAGTCGAGCCCGGTCAACATCGGCTTCCTGGGCAAGGGCAACACCGTCTCCGCCGAGTCGATGCACGACCAGCTCCGCGCCGGAGCCGTCAGCTTCAAGATCCACGAGGACTGGGGCGCGACGCCCGCCACGATCGACGCCTGTCTGAACGTGTGCGAGGAGACCGGCGCCCAACTCGCCGTCCACACCGACACGTTGAACGAGGCGGGCTTCGTGCAGGCCACCTTCGACGCGGTCGCGGGGCGCACCCTGCACGCCTTCCACGTCGAGGGCGCGGGCGGCGGTCACGCCCCCGACATGATCACGGCCGTCTCGCTGCCCAACATGCTGCCGAGCTCGACCAACCCCACCCGGCCGCACACCGTCAACACCGTCGAGGAACACCTCGACATGCTGATGGTCTGTCACCACCTCAACCCCGCCGTGCCGGAGGACCTCGCCTTCGCGGAGTCCCGCATCCGGCCCACCACCATCGGGGCCGAGGACATCCTCCACGACCTCGGCGCCATCTCGATCATGTCCTCCGACTCCCAGGCCATGGGGCGCATCGGTGAGGTCATCATGCGTACGTGGCAGACCGCGCACGTGATGAAGCGGCGACGGGGCTTCCTGCCGGGGGACACCCGCGCCGACAACCACCGCGCGCGTCGCTATGTCGCCAAGTACACGATCAACGCGGCCGTCGCCCAGGGCATCGACCACGAGATCGGCTCCGTCGAGAGTGGCAAGCTCGCCGACCTGGTGCTGTGGGAACCGGCGTTCTTCGGCGTCAAGCCGCAGGTCGTCCTCAAGGGCGGACAGATCGCGTACGCGCAGATGGGCGACGCCAACGCGTCCATCCCGACCCCGCAGCCGATCCTGCCGCGCCGCATGTACGGGGCGCACGGCAGGGCCCCGTCGCTCAACTCGATCAACTTCGTCACCCAGTCGGCGCTGGACGACGGGCTGCCCGAACGCCTGTGCCTGGACAAGCCGTTCGCGCCGATCCGCTCGACGCGGGGACGCACCAAGGCCGACATGTACGAGAACGACGCGCTGCCCCGGGTCGAGGTCGCCCCCGACAGTTTCGCCGTGACCATCGACGGCGAGCTCGTCGAACCGTCGCCCGCCGCGGAACTACCGCTCGCGCAGCGGTACTTCCTCTTCTGACGGCCCCGACCGACGACCTGGCGACGATCACATGTCACGAGCAGCACTCCTCGTCCTGGCGGACGGCCGCTTCCCCGCCGGCGGGCACGCCCACTCCGGTGGGGCCGAAGCGGCCGTCAAGGCGGGCCGCGTCACCGGCGCCGCGAGCCTGGAGGCCTTCTGCCGGGGGCGGCTGCACACCTCCGGGCTCGTGTCGGCCGCCCTGGCGGCGGCCGCCGCTCTCGGCGTCGATCCGGTCGCCCTGGACGCGGCGGCCGACGCCCGCACGCCCTCGGTGGCGCTGCGCATCGCGGCGCGACGCCTCGGCCGACAGATGATGCGGGCGGCCCGCGCCACCTGGCCGCACCCCGAACTCGACGCTCTGGCGCGTCAGTTCCCCAAGGGGTCCCATCAGCCCGTCGTCCTCGGACTCACCGCCCGCGCCGCCGGGCTGGGGCCCGAAGACGCCGCGTACTGCTCGGCGTACGAAACGGTCAGTGGCCCCGCGACCGCCACGGTGCGGCTGTTGAGCCTCGACCCCTTCGACGCCACGGCGGTCCTCGGCAGGATCGCGCCGGACCTCGACCGCGTGGCGCTCCGGGCGGCCGACGCGGCGAGACGCGTCGCCGAGGAGGGCGTCGACGCGCTGCCGGCGGCCTCGGCGCCGCTGCTGGAGATCAGCGCGGAGGCGCACGCGGCTTGGCCGGTACGGCTCTTCGCGTCCTAGCCGCGGACCGCCCCAGGCGGCCGACGGAGTCCAAGAGACCCGCGCCCCACACACCACACGCACCAACTCGCACCACCACCGCGAAGGAGCAGCACCATGCACCTCGACCACTCCCACGACGGCCCCGCCGCCGTCTCCGCCGACGCCCACCGCCCCGACGGAACCCGCCGCGCGGTACGCGTCGGGCTCGGCGGACCCGTCGGTTCAGGCAAGACCGCGACGGTCGCCGCGCTGTGCCGCGCGCTGCGCGACGAACTCTCCCTGGCCGTCGTCACGAACGACATCTACACCCGCGAAGACGCCGACTTCCTGCTGCGCGAGGCCGTCCTGCCGCCCGAGCGCATCACCGCCGTGGAGACCGGCGCCTGCCCGCACACCGCGATCCGCGACGACATCTCCGCCAACCTGGAGGCCGTGGAGGACCTGGAGGACGCGGTGGGGCCGCTCGACCTGATCCTCGTCGAGTCCGGCGGCGACAACCTCACGGCCACCTTCTCCAAAGGCCTCGTCGACGCGCAGATCTTCGTCATCGACGTCGCGGGCGGCGACGACATCCCGCGCAAGGGCGGCCCCGGTGTCACCACCGCGGACCTCCTCGTCGTGAACAAGACCGACCTCGCTCCGTACGTCGGCTCCGACCTTGCCCGGATGGCGGCCGACGCGAAGGCGTCGCGCGCCGAACTCCCCGTCGTCTTCCAGTCGTTGAGGTCCGAGGAAGGCGTGGGCCCGGTCGCCGCGTGGGTGCGCGAGCAGTACGCCGCGTGGACCGCGTCGGCGTGACGGTGGACCTCGCCCCACGGGGCGACGCGGCCATGGGCACGGGCCTGCGGGCGGGGCGCGGCGGCGCGGGCATCCGCGCCACGGCTCGCGTCGAGGCGCGCGCCGACGGGCGGGGCGGCACCGCCCTGCCCGTGCTCGACGGCGAGGGCCCGCTCGCGCTGCGCCGGACCCGCTCCACCGGCGCGGCGGCACGGGTGACGCTCGTCGGCGCGATGAGCGGGCCCCTCGGCGGCGACCACCTCACGGTGGAGGCCGCGGTCCACGAGGGGGCGGCGCTGTGCGTCGGCTCGGCGGCGGCCACCATGGCACTGCCGGGCCAGAGCGAGTCGGCGGCACGTTACGACGTGCGCCTCAGGGTGGCCGACGGCGCCGAACTGCACTGGCTTCCTGAACAGTTGATCTCCGTACGCGACAGCGACCTGAGGGTCACGACTCGTGCCGAGCTGTCCGGGGGCGCGCGCCTGGTCCTGCGCGAGGAGCAGGCGCTGGGCCGCACGGGCGAGCCCTCGGGCCGCCTCACGAGCCGCCTGGTGGTGTGCCGGGCGGGAGTCCCGCTCCTGGACCAGGAACTGTCCTGCGGCCCAGGCGCCCCCGGCGGCTGGGACGGCCCGGCGGTCCTGTCCGGGCACCGGGCGGTGGGCCAACTGGTCGTGGTCGACCCGCAGTTCGAACGGGCCAAGCCGCGGCCGAAGCCGCTGGGGGAGTGGGCGGCGCTGACCCCCTTGGCAGGCCCGGCGGTCCTGGTCACGGCAGTGGCGCCGGACGCGCTGCGGGTACGTCGAGTGCTGGACGAGGCGTTGAGCCACCTGGGCTGAGAAGCCTTCGACGCGACGATCCCGCAATCGTGGGCGCGTCGCTGACGGCGGCCTTGGCGGCACGCTCGATCTCCGCGCGCCGTACCTCCCAGAAGCCCGCGTCGTGCCGCTCGGTGGCGTACTCGGCCCTGGTTCCGGTGGAGGCATCGAGCTGCTCGCGCAGGATGTCGGCGTGTCCGGCGTGCCGAGTGGTCTCGGACGGCACATGGACCATGACGTTGAACAACTTCACGTCGGTGCGCGGCTACCAAGGCACGTGCCCGACGATCTCCTCGCGCGTCTCGTCCTCGGCGGCCCACATCTCGACGCTGCCCTGCCCCGGTGTCGTCCCACCGGGGCAGGGGGTCGGGAAACGGCCGCCCGCAGATCGTTGTGATGTGCGCTGCTCGTCCCGCGGCGAAGCGCAAGGCCCCGGCCCGACCTGTGAGCAGTTCGGGCGACGCCGTTTATAGGATCGGCAAAGAACGCCTGTCGTGGCTGTTGTCAGGGACCCTGCAGCCGCAAGGATCCCCCGTACTGATCGAATCGGCTCGAATCGATGTGCGGGAGGCCCCACTTGAGAAGGACGTCAGGGACCAGACGGACGGCGGTGCTCGGGGTCGCGGGTTCTCTCGTCGCGGTCACGTTGACAGCGGGTGCCGTCGCGGCCCCGACCGCCAGCGCCGATGCCGAAGGCAGGGCCGAAGCCGACGCGAACGGCGCCTCCGTCCCCCGCTTCGGCAAGGGCCGCGAGGCCCGTGGTGTCGACCTCGCCGTTCGGCGTGCTGCCGAGGCCGGTGTCGCGTGGCGGGACTGTCCCGCCGATTGGGGCCTGGAGAAGCCCGTCCAGTGCGGGTGGGTGACCGTCCCGCTCGACTACGCCGAGCCGGACGGCAGGAAGATCAAGATTGCCGTCGATCGCATCGGGAACACCGGGGCCAAGGACGAGCGGCAAGGCGCCCTCCTCTACAACCCCGGTGGCCCCGGCGCCTCCGGGCTCCGCTTCCCGCGGCGCGTCGTCACGAAGAACAAGCTGTGGGAGAAGACCGCCAGGGCCTACGACTTCGTCGGCTTCGATCCGCGCGGCGTCGGACGCTCGGCCCCCGTCTCGTGCGTGGACCCGCAGGAGTTCGTCAAGGCGCCCAAGCTCGACCCGGTCCCCGACAGCGAGGCCGACAAGCGCGTCCAGCGGCGGCTCGCCGCCGAGTACGCCGACGGCTGCCAGGAACGCAGCGGCGCCCTGCTCCCGCACATGACGACGCCCAACACCGCCCGCGACCTCGACGTCATCCGCGCCGCCCTGGGCGAGAAGAAGCTGAACTTCCTCGGGGTCTCCTACGGCACCTACCTCGGCGCCGTCTACAGCACCCTGTTCCCGACCCACGTACGCCGTATGGTCTTCGACTCCGTGACCAACCCCCGTACGGACAAGGTCTGGTACGAGAACAACCTCGACCAGGACGTGGCGTTCGAGAAGCGCCTCGTCGACTGGATGACGTGGGTGGCGAGGAACGACGCCGCCTTCCACCTCGGCGACACCTACGACAAGGTCCGCGCCCAGTGGGACAAGCTGCGCGCCACCGCGAAGAAGCAGCCCCTGGACGGCGTCGTCGGCCCGGCCGAGCTGCACTCCTACTTCCAGAACGCGCCCTACTACGACTCCTACTGGGTCGAGATCGCCACGAACTGGAGCAAGTACGTGGCGGGCGCCCCGGGGCCCCTCGTCGCTGCCGCGAGCCCCGACATGTCCGACACCGCCGGCAACATCGCCCAGGAGAACGGCAACGCCGTCTACACGGCCGTCGAATGCGCGGATGCCAAGTGGCCCCGCAGCTGGCAGAAGTGGGACCGTGACAACACCCGCCTCCACGCGAAGTACCCCTTCTTCACCTGGGGCAACGCGTGGTTGAACCTGCCCTGCGCGACCTGGTCGAGCGAGCGGCAGCGCCCGCTGGAGATCCACACCCGCAAGGGGCTGCCGAAGACGCTGATCGTCCAGTCCACCCGTGACGCGGCCACCCCGTACCCGGGCGCCGTCGAACTGCACAAGCGCCTCAAGGGCTCCCGCCTGGTCACGGAGAAGGACGCCGGTTCGCACGGCATCACCAACATCCCCAACCCGTGCCTCAACGACCGCGTCGACAGCTACCTGTTGACCGGCGAGCTGGACGCCTCGGACGTGACGTGCGGGCCGCACGCCACGCCGAAGCCGTGAGGGGCGCTCAAGCAGGCGAGGCGGGCATGGGCGGCCGTACCGCCGGTTCGAGCAGCGACAGCGTCCGCCGCTCCGCGTCCAGGCCGACGCGGAGGCCGCCCGGCATCGGCAGGTTCGCGCCGGCGTGCCCGAACTCGACGTTGCCGAGGACCGGGACCGGTCGAGGACACCGAGGTGCCGCAGCACCTGGGGGCAGCTCCACCCATGCGCTGCCTGGGCGCCCGTCTCGTCCCAGAACAGCACCGCGCCGTCGGAACCATTCGAGCGGCGGCGCGAAACGCGTCGCCTGCGCCAGCACGAGGCGATCGAGCACCCCGCCGATCGCCTCCGTGCCGGTCAGCAGCGTCGAGCAGAGCCTGTCGAGTTCCGCTCTGCGCGCCGCGGGCACGGTCTGCCACGCCCCGCCGAATCCGGGCGTGGCCAGGTCGGCGTGGAACCCGACCAGGCCCGTGCGCGCGTAGAGCACCAGATGCAGCAGCGAGATGTCGCTGTAGCCGAGGATCGGCTCGGGATCGGCAGCGATCGTGTCGACGTCGATCAGGTCGAGGTATCCGAGCACCGTCGAGCCGCCGTCATGCGTGACGATCGCGCGCACCTCGGGATCACGCAGAAGGGCGTTGAACTCCTCGGGGATCTCCTCCGGCGGGGCCGCGCTCCACCAGTGCTGCCGCCCCGCTTCGAGCAACGGAGCCCGACGCACGTTTCATCGGCGCGGCGTCCCTCCTCTCCGCGCAAACACGCGACACATTTACCGGCTGAGCCAGCCGTCCTCCGCCGCGTAGTCGAAGAGACCGGCATCCGGGCCGTAGTTCGCGGCCATCTCCGGGAACGCCTCGCGCCAGTCGTTGCCCCGCAGCCGTTCGACGAGCCAGCCGACCGTCTCCTCAAGGCTGTCGGCGTACGTCGTCACCGCGCGGTAGCCCAGCTCGCGCTCCGCGGCCGACATGTCGTAGACCACCGGATGGCCCGTGGACCAGGGTGTGACGCCGACGTTCGGGACGGGGGCGTCGCCCGGCACGGTCACCGTCTCGACCGACCCGCTCGGCACGTCCATCACCGTGTCGATCGCCGCCCCGATCTCCGCGACCGTGGGGGCCTCGGGGTCACCCGCGTTCAGCACCCGGGAGCCGGGCCGCGCGGCGGCGAGCCGCACCAGCTCCGCGATGTTGTGGACGCTGACGGGATGGAAGCGGCTCTGCCCGCCGTGGGCCAACACGCGCGTGCGCCGCCCGTCCAGGTTCCGCTTCACGAAGTAGATCTCGCGGGGCGCGCGGGAGTGCGGTCCGTGGATCGCGCCGGCCCGCAGCAGGGTCACCGGCAGCCGCTCGCCGAGCGTGAGCAGTTCGCGCTCCAACGCGATCTTGCGGGTGCCGTACGTCGCTTCGCCGGGCGCCACCGTGGGCTGGGTCTCCAGGATCGGCACGGGGTACCGGGGGAATCCGTCGGGGTCGTCCTGGGTGTCGAAGCTGCGGCCCCGCTCGTCCTCGTAGACGGCGCCGCTGGAGAGCACCACGGCCGACCCGACGCGGTCGGCGAGGCCCGCGTACTGCCGGGCGTGCTCCGCCGTGAAGGCCGTCATGTCGACCACGAGGTCCACGCCGTCGCCCACGGCCTCGGCGAGCGCCGCGTCGTCCTCCCGGTCCAGACGTGCCGTCCGGACGTCCTTGGGCCACCCGGCGTCGCGGCCCGCGCCTCGTGACGCCGCCGTCACCGCCCAGCCGTCCTCGGCGAGCGCCCGTACCGTCACGCGCCCGGTCTGTCCCGTCGCACCGATCACCATCGCGTTCTTCATGGTCGGACCGTACGTTTCCGAAGGTGGCCGGGGGAGCGGGATCTGCTGACAGCAGAGGCGCCGGATCAGGGGCATTCCCGGCCCAGGACGGCCCCTCGGCTCAGCTCAGCGGCATCCTCGGGAACTTCCGCGGTTCCTTGAGGCCCGCCGCGGCCCGTTCGGCCTCCTCCGCCTTCACGACGGCGGCGTACTTGTCGACGTACTCCTGTCCGGAGAGCCCGAGGATCGCGTACATGATCTCGTCCGTGACGGCCCGCAGGACCGCCTTCTCGTTGTCCATGCCGACGTAGCGGGTGAAGTCGAGGGGCTCGCCGAAGCGGATCGTCACGCGCTTGAACTTGGGGACCTTCTGGCCCGGCGGCTGCGCCTCGAACGTGCCGATCATCGCGCACGGCACCACCGGCACCTGCGCCTTGAGCGCCATCGCGGCGACGCCCACCTTGCCCTTGTACAGCCGGCCGTCGTGCGAGCGGGTGCCCTCCGGATAGATGCCGAGCAGCTCGCCCTTGCCCAGCACGCCGAGCCCCTCACGGATCGCGGCCTGGCCCGCCTCCTTGCCGGAGCGGTCGACGGGGATCTGCCCCGCGCTGCGGAAGAACGCGGCCGTCAGGCGGCCCTTGAGCCCCGGGCCCGTGAAGTACTCGGCCTTCGCGAGGAAGGTGATGCGGCGCTTGATGATCGCGGGCATCAGGAAATGGTCGGAGAACGACAGGTGGTTGCCCGCGACGATCGCGGCGCCGTTCTCTGGCACATGCTCCAGGCCCTCGATTCTGGGCCGGAACATCAGCCGCAGCAGCGGGCCGAGGATCACGTGCTTGAGCAGTAGGTAGAACATGGCGGCAGCCTTCCCCCTGGTCCCGGTGCCGACGCACAGTAGTCAATCGACGGCGCGGATGCGAGAGCCCGTTCGGGCCCTTGCGCGCGCCCGCGCGGGGGACCGACCGGCGCGGCGGCTCGACGTCCGGCACGGGCGGAGGGTGCTCTGGCCTCTCCCCGACGTCACCGTCCGTCCCCGGAGGTCACCGATGCGCCCGCTCACCGTCACAGCCGCCGCCCTGCTCGCGCTCGCCGCCGCAGCCCCCGCCGCGCAGGCGACCGCGGAGATCCCGCCCCCGCAGCGCGGCCTCTTCCTCACGGTCTCGGGAGCGGACAACACCTGGATCCGGGGAGTGCTGCTGCGCTGCGTGCCCGAGCCTTCGGGGCCCCACCCGCAGGCGGCCAAGGCCTGCGAGGCGATCGCTCTGGCGAAGGGGGACCTGGACGAGCTGCCCGACGACCCGCACGCCTGTACCAAGGAGTTCGACCCGGTCACGGTGAGCGCGACGGGGACGTACCGGGGCCGGATGACCGGCTGGCACAAGACGTACCCGAACGCCTGCGTGATGGACGCGGACACCGGTTACGTCTTCCGGTTCTGAGGCGTCTCGACCCTTCCGAGGCGTCTCGGCCGACCCGAGTCGGCATGGCCCCGCAAGGCTGTCACGCGGCACGGCGCCCACGTGGTGCGCGACAGGGCCGTTTACGTGGTGCGCGACAGGGCCGTTTACGTGGCGCGCGACAGCACCATCGCCAGCGTGATCAGGCCGAGCACCACCCAGCCGAACCACAGCCAGCCGTTGCTCCCGAGCGTCACCGTGTAGGCCGTCACCATGACCAGGCCTCCGATGGTGAACGCACCCATGGTCTTCGTGGAACCGGGCATCGCTCAGCCTCCTCCCGGCAGCCCTGTGCGCGTACGCGCCGCGGCTGCGGTCCGAGGACCATCGTCCCCCGTGGAACCCGGTTGCCGCTAGCGTCCGCGTGCGGCCAGTGAGGCCAGGTAGGCGTTGTACTCCTCGAGCTCCTTGTCGCCGTTGCGGTCCGCGGCCCGGTCCTTGCGCCGGGCCTCGCGCTCCTCGGACTTGCGCCACTGGAAGAGCAGGGCCACCAGGACCACCACGGACGGGATCTCGCTGAAGGCCCAGGCGATGCCGCCCGCGGCCTCTTGGTCGGCGAGGGGATCGATGCCCAGCGAGGCGGGCGGGTGCATGTACGTGCCGATCATCGGCTGCGTCGCCATCATCAGCGCGATGCCGAAGAACGCGTGGAACGGCATGCCCGCGAACAGCTCCAGCATCCGCATCACGTAGCCGGGGCGGTGCGGCCCCGGGTCGACGCCCATGATCGGCCAGAAGAAGACCAGGCCGACGGCGAGGAAGTGCACCATCATCCCGATGTGGCCCGCCTTGGACTCCATCAGGGTGTCGAAGAGCGGCGTGAAGTAGAGCGCGTACAGGCTCGCGATGAAGAGCGGGATCGTGAACGCGGGGTGCGTGATGATCTTCATGTACCGGCTGTGCAGCAGCCAGAGCAGCCACTCGCGCGGGCCCTTGCTGCCGCGTGCCGCCACCGGCAGCGCGCGCAGCGCCAGCGTGATCGGCGCGCCGAGCAGCAGCAGGATCGGCGACAGCATGCTGATGATCATGTGCTGCACCATGTGCACGCTGAACATGACCATGCCGTAGTCGTTCAGCTTGGTGCACATCACCAGGAGGATGGTGAGGATGCCGAGGACGAAGGAGATCGTGCGGCCCACCGGCCACTTGTCACCGCGCCGCACGAGCCGCGTCACGCCCCACCCGTACAGGGCGAGGGCCACCAGGCAGCCGATGAGGAAGAAGGGGTCGGCCGAGAGTTCGAGGCCTCGCCCCAGCGTGAACGGCGGCAGATCCATGTTCATGCCGTGCCCGCTGTGATCCATCCAGTGGCTCCTGATTCGTGCGGATTGTGCGACGTGTTCGGCACAAGAGTAGAACTGCCCCCGGCCGCTGACGCGACCGGGGGCAGATAGTTCAACAGGTGATGACTTGGCCGCCGTGCGGGCGGATCGACCGGACCTACAGCACGCACTCCGCTTCGGCGTACCGCTCGTCGGGCACGGTCTTCAGTGTCTCGACGGCCTCGGCGAGCGACACCATCGTGATGTCCGTGCCGCGCAGCGCGGTCATCCTGCCGAACTCGCCGCGGTGCACGGCCTCGACGGCGTGCCAGCCGAAGCGGGTCGCGAGGACGCGGTCGTACGCGGTGGGGGTGCCGCCGCGCTGGACGTGCCCGAGGATGACCGGCCGCGCCTCCTTGCCCAGGCGCTGCTCCAGTTCGAGGGAGAGCTGGCGGGCGATGCCGGCGAACCGCTCGTGGCCGTAGACGTCCTTGCCGCCCTCGTCGAACTCCATGGAACCGGCGCGGGGCTTGGCGCCCTCGGCGGCCACGACGATCGCGAACTTCTTGCCCGCGGAGAAGCGTTCGCCGACCTTCCGCGCCAGCTCCTCGATGTCGAAGGGGCGCTCGGGGACGACGATCGCGTGCGCGCCCGCGGCCATGCCCGAGTGCAGGGCGATCCAGCCGGTGTGACGGCCCATGACCTCGACGATGAGGACGCGCTGGTGCGACTCGGCGGTGGTCTTGAGCCGGTCGAGGGCTTCGGTCGCGACGCCGACGGCGGTGTCGAAGCCGAAGGTGACGTCGGTGACCGCGATGTCGTTGTCGATGGTCTTGGGCACCCCGACGATGGGCAGACCCGCGTCCGACAGGAGCCGGGCCGCCTTGAGCGTGCCCTCGCCGCCGATCGGGATGATCGCGTCGAGGCCGAGCTCGGCGACGTGCCCCCTGGCCCGCTCCACGCCGTCCCGCAGATGGGCGGGCTGCACGCGCGAGGAGCCGAGAATCGTTCCGCCGCGGGCGAGGATGCCGCCCACCGCGTCGAGGTCGAGCTTGCGGTAGTCGCATTCCAGGAGGCCTTTCCAGCCGTCGTGGAAACCGATGACCTCGTCGCCGTGGTCCGCCACCGCGCGGTGCACGACGGAGCGGATGACGGCGTTCAGTCCGGGGCAGTCGCCGCCGGAGGTCAGGACACCAATGCGCATAGCCCGGAATACCTTTGCAACGTGGGCCGATGACCGGACCACGTCGTCCGGTGGGGTTCCCGCCACCCTATAGGCGGCGGGGGGCCGCACCGCACCAGGCGTCCGAAGGCTGGACGCCCCCGCTCACATGTGCGGGCGGGGCGTCAGGCGGGCCTTCGGACGGGGGTGTTACGCGGGCTGCTGGGCGGCGGCGATGCGCTCGTTGCGCAGGGCCTCGTACCAGCGGTCGTCCGTCGGGGGCAGCGCGTTCACATCGAGGGCCAGCTTGAGCAGCAGGTCCGCGATGAGCGGGTTGCGGGCGAGGACGGGGCCGTGCATGTACGTGCCGAAGACCGTGCCGTTGTAGGCGCCCTCGGTGCCGTCGCCCGTGCCGTTGCCGCGGCCGAGCTGGACGCGGGCGAACGGGCGCGCGGACGGTCCCACGTGCGTGACGCCCTGGTGGTTCTCGAAGCCGGTCAGCTGGGGCAGGCCCAGCTGCGGGTCGATGTCGGCGAGCACGTCACCGACGCACCGCTCGCCCTCGCCGCGCGTGGAGACCACGTCGAGCAGGCCGAGGCCCGGCTCGCGCTGGCCGAGGTCGTTGATGAACTCGTTGCCCAGGATCTGGTAGCCGGCGCAGACCGAGAAGACGATCGCGCCGTTGCCCACGGCGCGCTGCAGGCCGCCGTCGCGGCGCAGCCGCTCGGCCGCAAGGCGCTGGGGGCGGTCCTCGCCGCCGCCGATCAGGTAGATGTCGCCGGAGGTGGGCACCGGCTGGTCGCTGCGTACGTCGTACCGCTCGACCTGGAGGCCGCGCTGGCGGGCGCGGCGCTCCACGACCAGGGCGTTGCCCTGGTCTCCGTACGTGCTGAGCAGGTCGGGGTAGACCCACACCAGCCGCAGGCTGTTGTCGCTCATGCTCATTCGTCCCTACGAAGGTTTTGAGGGGCCGGTGGGGTCAGTTGCCGACGCGGCGGCGCAGGTCCTGGAACGCGGTGTAATTCGCGATCGTCTCGATGCGTCCCGGCGGGGCGAGCTGCACCGCCTCGTCGACGCTCTCGCAGACGCGGAAGTCCAGGCCCGCGACCTCCAGGCGCACGGCGAGGTCCAGCTTGCGGTCGCCGAGCACGAAGATCGGGTGGCCGGCGAGGCGGGTGTAGTCCACGTCCCACAGCCAGGAGGTGTCCGTGCCGTCCGCGCCGCGGGCGTTCACGGAAAGGATCACCGGGGTCGGCGGCGGGTCGATCAGCGAAAACGTTTCGAGCCAGCCCGCGGGGTTCTTCGCCAGGAGCAGGCGCAGATCGCGGCCCTGGAACTGCACGACGTCATAGCGCCCCGCGACGGCCTGCACCTGGTACATGCGCTCCAGGGCGACCTGCGGCGGCACGCCGAAGACGGCGGCGACGGCGGCCGACGACGCGGCGTTGGCCTTGTTCGCGCGGCCGGGCAGCTGGAGGTGGATCGGCCAGGCCGAGCCGTGCGGGTCCAGGACGTGGTCGCCGGAGAGCACCCAGCTGGGCGCGGGGCGGCGGAAACCGCACTCGCCGCAGAACCAGTCGTCCCCGGGGCGCTGCATGACGCCGCCGCAGGACGGGCACGACCAGGCGTCGTCCTTCCACTCCTGGCCCGCGGCCACCCACACCACGTTCGGCGAGGAGGAGGCCGCCCAGACGACCAGCGGGTCGTCGGCGTTGGCGATGACGACGGCCTTGGAACCGGCCAGGCCCTCGCGCCACTTCTCGGCGAGCATGCGGGTCTCGGCGGCGCGGTCCAGTTGGTCGCGCGAGAGGTTCAGCAGCGCGATCGCCTTCGGGTCGACGTCACGGGCGACGCCCGCGAGGTACTTCTCGTCGACCTCGATCACGCCGAACCGCGCGTCGGAGCCGCCGGCGAGAGCCGAGGTGATTCCTGCGGGCATGTTCGCACCGAGGGCGTTCGACACGACCGGGCCGCTGGCCCGCAGTGCCTCCGCGATCAGACGCGTGGTGGTCGTCTTGCCGTTGGTGGCCGACACGAGGACGACGTCCAGGTGCGTGGCGAGCCGTCCGAGCAGCTCGGGGTCGAGCTTGAGGGCGACCTTGCCGCCGATCACCGATCCGCTGCCTCGTCCCGCGGCGCGCGAGACCGCCGCGGCCGCCTTGCCCGCCGTCACGGCCAGCTTGGCCCGCGGCGACAGCGGGTCCGTGTTGCCTGACATCTGTCGAGATCCTCCTTGCGTACGGCGCCGCGCCTGCCCCCGGCATCGTTTCTCTGCTCAGCCTATCGAGATCCACTGACAAGCCCGAATCACGGCACCACCTCGATGCCGCTCCGCCACCTGGACCGTACTCTTGCCGCCATGCGACACGGCTCGATCCCCGGCGCCTCGGGGCGCGTACGACCCATGACCCTGCTCGGCGACCCCGTGCTGCACACGGCCTGCGAGGACGTCACCGACTTCGGGCCCGAACTGGCGCGCCTGGTCGAGGACATGTTCGCGACGATGTACGCCGCGAACGGCGTGGGCCTGGCCGCGAACCAGATCGGCGTGGCCAAGCGGGTGTTCGTGTACGACTGCCCGGACGACGAGGACGTCCGTCATCTCGGGTACGTGGTCAACCCGAGGCTCGTCGAGGCGGACGGCGTGACGGTGCGCGGCCCCGAGGGCTGTCTTTCGCTGCCCGGCCTCGAAGCGGGCACGCCGCGCTTCGACCACGCGGTGGTCGCGGGCGTCGACGCGCACGGTGAGCCGGTGGAGGTGCACGGGACGGGCTGGTTCGCGCGCTGCCTCCAGCACGAGTGCGACCACTTGGCGGGCCGGGTCTACACCGACCGCGTCACGGGCTGGCGGCGCCGCAGGGTGCTGCGGGCCGCCGCCAGGGCCTCCTGGAACGTGACGTCGGCCTAGGCCCGCCGCCGGGTCAGAAGCCGGGGCCGCCGACGCGGTTGCCCGCGGCCGCGAGTCTGCCCCACAGCAGATCGGCGAGGCTGCGCACCAACTGCGCGCGCGGGCACGGCCGTTCGCCGAGCCACCAATCGCCGGCCGCGTGCATCATGCCGACGATGCCGTGGCCCCAGACCCGGGCGAGCTCGGCGCTCTCCGGGCCGAGGTCGACGCGCTCCTCGATGACCTCGGCGAGCTCCTCGCCGAGGCGGCGCAGCAGGGGAGCGGAGTGCAGTCCGACGTCGAAGCCCTGGTCGCCGGGTGAGGGCGATTCCGACGGATGCATCAGGAAGCGGTAGACCTGGGGGCGTGCCTCGATCGCCGAGAGGTAGGTGTCGAGCGTCGCCTCGACCCGCTCCCTGCGCTCGGCGGGGGCGTCCAGGGCGGCGCGCAGGGCTTCGAGCAGCGCGTCGGTGTGCCGCTTGGCGAGCGCCGCGTACAGGCCGCCCTTGTCGCCGAAGTGGCGGTACAGGATCGGCTTGGTGATGCCCGCTTCCGCGGCGATGGCGTTCATCGAGGCGCCGGGGCCGTCGCGGAGGACCACCCGGTCCGCGGCCTCGAGCAACTCCCGACGCCGGTGCTCGGCGGACCGCTGCTGATCGGTCCGCTGCGTGGTCTCCATGGCTTCTCCCCGCCCGTGCTGAATCGGTGACGCACGCGCAACGTAACACCCGGGGACCTGAGCGCATCGAACGGGCTGCCGGGAGTTGACATGGACTACTGGCCAGTAACAGACTTCGGTTACCGCAAGTAACGCCCGCAGTTGATCGCAGGTCCTGGAGGGGTCATGGCCGAGTTCACCATGGAGCTCAACGACGAACAGAAGGAGGTCCGGGACTGGCTCCACGGGTTCGCCGCCGATGTGATCCGCCCCGCGGCCGCCGAGTGGGACGAGCGCGAAGAGACCCCTTGGCCCATCATCCAGGAAGCGGCGAAGCTCGGGATCTACTCCCTCGATTTCTACGCCCAGCAGTTCTTCGACCCCTCGGGCCTCGGTATCCCGATGGCGACGGAGGAGATCTTCTGGGGCGACGCCGGGATCGGCCTGTCCATCATGGGCACCGGCCTGGCCGCCGTGGGCGTGCTCGCCAACGGAACCGAGGAGCAGATCGGCACCTGGATCCCGCAGATGTACGGCGACGTGAACGACGTCAAGGTCGCCGCCTTCTGCTCCTCCGAGCCGGACGCCGGGTCCGACGTGGCGGCCATGCGCACCCGCGCCGTCTACGACGAGGCCAAGGACGAGTGGGTCCTCAACGGCACCAAGACCTGGGCGACCAACGGCGGCATAGCCAACGTCCACGTCGTCGTCGCGGTCGTCGACCCGGAGCTCGGCTCCAAGGGGCACGCCTCCTTCATCGTGCCGCCGAACACCCCGGGTCTGTCCCAGGGGCAGAAGTTCAAGAAGCACGGCATCCGCGCCTCGCACACCGCCGAGGTCGTCCTGGAGGACGTGCGTGTTCCGGGCCACTGCCTGCTCGGCGGCAAGGACAAGCTGGACGAGCGCCTCGCCCGCGCGCGGGAGCGTGCCAAGAGCGGCGGCGAGCGCGTGAAGAACGCCGCGATGGCCACCTTCGAGGCCTCCCGCCCCGCGGTCGGCGCCATGGCCGTGGGTACGGCCCGCGCAGCGTACGAGGAGGCCCTGGAGTACGCCAAGACGCGGACGCAGTTCGGCCGCCCGATCATCGACAACCAGGGTGTCGCCTTCCAGCTCGCCGACATGCGCACGCAGATCGACGCCGCGAGGCTCCTGGTGTGGCGCGCCTCGTGGATGGCGACCACCGGCAAGAAGTTCGAGTCGGCCGAGGGCTCCATGTCGAAGCTGTACGCGAGCGAGGTCGCCAAGAAGGTCACCGCGCAGGCCGTGCAGATCCTCGGCGGCAACGGCTTCACCCGGGAGTACCCGGTGGAGCGCATGCACCGCGACGCCGCGATTTACACCATCTTCGAGGGCACGAGCGAGATCCAGCGCCTGGTCATCGCGCGCACCCTGTCGGGGATGCCGATCCGCTGACGGGCTCCGCCCGTGCGGTCGCTGTTGCACGTGAAACATCCGCCCTTGTCGCTTTTGCGGTGAGGGTGGATGTCGTGTGCGCAGCCCACCCGCAGCGGGCCGCCGATGAGCCTGAGCGGCCTGGGACTCAGACCAGTTTGTCCTTGTACGCGATGTTGGCCCGTCGGTCGCCTTCCGCGCCGGAGGCGAAGCCGAAGGTCAGACGGGGGCTGTAGCCGTCGGGGGCGGTCGCGTCAGGGACGAGCATGATGTTCATGCCCTCCGGCTCGCGGAAGGTGAGGCTCTTCAGGGCGCGGGTCAGCTCCTTCTGGGTCGCGCCGGTGTTGAGGTCGAGGCGGGTGATGTAGGTGTTGCCGGTGTCGTCCGCGTTGCCCGGGCCGCCGTTCTGGTACGCCTGGCCCTCGTAGATGTACATGTACGAGCCGTAGAGGCAGAACCCCTGCGCCACCGGCGGCTTGTAGAGGCCGGCGCGGTGGGCGAGCGGGGCGCCCAGGGGTGCCGACACGGCGGTGTCCAGGTCCCATACGGCGCACTGCTGGGTGCCGCCGCGGTCGAAGCGGACCAGGAGCCTGCGGTGGTGCGCGTCGACGACGGGGCGGGGCGCGGTGAGGGTGGTCCCGGTGCCGGGGAGCTTCGCCGGATCGGGGGTGCGGTCCTTGAACTCCATGGCCGTACGGTCGGCCGCGTCGTCCCAGTGGAAGCTGCGCGGCGGCTGGTCGGCGGGCGGGCCGAGGTACTTGATCCGGCAGATCCTCGTGCCGAACCCGGTCTTGCCGTCGGGGGCCTTGGAGTCGTACTCGATCCAGAGGTAGGGCGGGCGCCCGGCCGCCGTCGGCTCGATGCCGATCTGCGCGCCGTGCCCGAAGCCCCGCAGGTACATCCGGCCGATCTTCGTGGCGCCGTCCGCGCTGAGCGCGGTGATCGCGATGTCGCCCTCCTTGAGCCGCGTCGCGTAGGGGACGCCGTCACCCGGGTTGTACATGACCTGCGCGACGTACCAGCGCTTGTTGAGGTGGTCGTAGCCCGCGCACTGCATCACGGTCGGACACCAGGTCGGCCGGTGCATGAACACCGGGTCCGAGGGGTCGGTCAGGTCGAAGGCCTTCGACGCCGGCAGCGCGAGCGGCGCGGCGGCCTGCGCGGTGCTCCCCGCCAGACCCGCGCCGGTGAGCGCGGCCGTGGCGGCGGCTCCCGAACCGAGGCGTATGAGATCCCTGCGGCTGAGGTGTTCCCCCATCATGTTCCCTTTCACGTCGGGGAGTTGGGTGTGACGGGGGAGAGGGTAGAGGGAGGAGGTGCTCTGTGGGGCGGGTCGGGCGAGCCCGTATGGAGTGCCAGGTAAGCCCGCATGGATTGACGGGCAAGACCGCATGGATTGACGGGCAAGACCGCATGGACTGACAGGCAGGACCGCATGGATTGACAGGTAAGTTTGCAAGTTTGCCTGTCTATCTCCTACGGTTGCGGCATGAGTGGACACCCCGGAGAACCCGTCCCCGAGCAGGTCGCCACCGATCTGGCGAACGTCGTCGGACGCCTTGCGCGGCGGCTGCGCGGCGCGTCCCCGGCCGGCGGGCTCACCCCTTCGCAGCGCTCCGCCCTCTCCCGGCTCGACCGCGGCGGCCCGGCCACCACCGCCGCCCTGGCCCGCGCCGAGCTCGTACGGCCCCAGTCGATGCGGATGATCGTGGGCGCGCTGGAGTCCATGGGGCTCGTGGCGCGCGCCCCGGACCCCGACGACGGGCGCCAGTCCGTCGTCTCCGTGACCGACGAGGGGCGCCGCACCCTCGCCGACGCGCGAGCCGCCAAGAAGGGCTGGCTCTCCGTGGCCATCACCGACGAGTTCGACCCGGCGGAACGCCGCCAACTGGCCGACGCCGTCGCCCTCTTGGAGCGGCTGGTGCAGAAGTGAGAGCCGCTTCCGTCGCGCGCGGCGACCCGGCGGCGGGCGACGCGGCCGGTTTCGGGGCGCGGCTCACCGCGCCCCTGCTCCTCGGTGCGCTGCTCAACCCGCTCAACACCACGATGATCTCCACCGGCCTGGTGGCGATCGGCCACGACTTCCACGTCGGCGCCGCCGACACCGCATGGCTCGTCTCCGTCCTCTACCTCGCGAGTGCCGTCGCCCAGCCCGTGCTCGGCAGGCTCGCCGACACCGTCGGACCGCGCCGGGTCTTCCTCGCGGGACTTGTGGTCGTCGCCGCGTCGGGCCTCGTCGGGGCGCTGGCCCCCGGCTTCGGCTGGCTGCTCCTCTCCCGGCTGCTGCTCGGCATCGGGACGTCCGCCGCGTACCCGGCCGCGATGGCCGTGCTGCGCGACGAGTCCGCGAGGCTGGACCGCCCGACCCCGCGCGCCGTCCTCGGCCGCCTCTCCTTCGCGGCGCTCGGCAGCGCCGCCATAGGGCCGACGCTCGGCGGGCTCCTCGTCGCGGCCGCGGGGTGGCGCGGCATCTTCGCCGTCAACGTGCCGGTGGCGATCGTCGCGTACGCGAGCGCCCTGCTGTGGATACCCAAGGACGTGCCGCGTCAGGAGCGGGCCGAACGGGACGGGGCGGAGGGCGAAGGGGCGGACAAGTGCCGGGCGGGCAAGGGGAGTTCGGGTGGCCTCGACCCGCTGGGAATCCTGCTCTTCAGCGGCGCGCTGAGCTGTCTCGTCGTCTTCCTGCTCGACCTGCGCCACCCGATGTGGTGGCTGCTCGCCCCCGTCGTCCTGCTCTCCGCCGTGCTCACCTGGTGGCAGCTGCGGCACCCCCGGCCGTTCATCGACCTGCGCATGCTCGGCGCCAACCACGCGCTCGCCCGCACCTACCTGCGGCACGGCCTCAGCTGCCTCGTCATCTACTGCGTCATGTACGGATTCACGCAGTGGCTGGAGGAGAGCCGCCGCCTGTCGGCGCTCCACGCCGGACTCGTCATGCTGCCGATGTCCCTTGCCGCACTGGCCTGTTCACTGCTCGGGGCGCGTACGAAGGGCATCCGGGGGCCGCTGACCCTCGCCGCCGTGCTGCTCGCCGTCGGCAGCGCGCTGCTGCTGTTCACGACGGGATCGACGCCGCTCGCCGTGCTGCTCCTGGCGGGCGCCTGCTTCGGTGTTCCGCAGGGGCTCATCGGGACCGGCAACCAAGTCGCCGTGCAGCAGTACGCGCCCCCCGACGCCATCGGATCGGCCGCGGGGCTTCAGCGCACCGCCCAGTACGTCGGCGCCATCACGGCCTCCGGGCTCATCGGCCTCGCCTACGGACAGCGGGCCGACGACGGCGGGCTGCACCTCATGGCCGGCGTCGGCGCCGTCCTGGCCGTGGCCCTGGTCGTGCTGACCGTCATGGACCGCGCGCTGCGGACCACCTCGGCCGGGCGCGCACCCGCCGCCGAACGAACGACCGCAAGAGAAAGGTGACTTCCATGACCGCAACCGTTCTTGACCCCACCACCGCCCTCGTCCTCGTCGACCTCCAGAAGGGCATCACCGCACTGCCCACCGTCCACCCCTCGCGGCAGGTCGTCGAGCGTGCGGCCGTGCTCGCCGACGCCTTCCGCGAGCGCGGGCTTCCCGTGGTCCTGGTGCGGGTGACGGGCGGCGCCCCCGGACGCACCGAAGCCCCCGCGCGCGGCGGCGAGTTGCCCACGGACTGGGCGGAGCTCGTCCCCGAACTCCGGCGCGTGGACAGCGACGTCGTCGTCACCAAACAGCAGTGGGGCGCCTTCCACGGCACCGACCTCGACCTGCAGTTGCGCCGCAGGGGCGTCACGCAGGTCGTACTCGCCGGGATCGCGACGAGCATCGGAGTGGAGTCGACGGCCCGTGCGGCGCACGAGCACGGCTACCACGTGACCGTCGCCGTCGACGCCGTGACCGACATGGACGCCGACGCGCACCGCAACAGCGTGGAGAAGATCTTCCCGAGGCTCGGCGAGACGGACACGGCGGAGGCGATCGCGAAGCTGCTCGGCCAGGAGTCCGACGGCGGTCCGGTCCCTGCCGGCGGCTGACCTACGGCTGATACACGTACGGCGTGGTCGTGCAGAGCGTCGCGAAGCCGAGGCGGTCGAGGATGGGGCGGCTGTCGTCCGTGGCGTCGACCTGGAGGTAGCGGTAGCCGCGCTCGACGGCGATCTCGGCGCGGTGGGCCACCAGCGCGCGGTAGATGCCCCTGCCGCGCCAGTCCGGGGCCGTGCCGCCGCCCCACAGGCCCGCGAAGTCGGTGCCCGGGCAGAACTCCATGCGGGCCCCGCACACCGGCCGGTCACCGGCCATGGCGACGACCGCGACGATGTCGTCCGGCGTCTCGGCCAGCTGGTCGAGCACGCGCGCGGCGATGTGCTTGCTCAACTCGGCTTCGCCCTCGCCGAACGCCGCCACATGCGCCTGGGCCATGAGCTCGACACCGGCCGCGTCCGTGACCGGGAGCAGCCGGATGCCGTCGGGCAGCCCGGGGCCCGCGGGCAGGGCGGCGGCCTCGGCGACCATCACGGTCTCCACCGGATCGGCCCGGAAGCCCGCCGCGAGCAGGCGGTCGGCGAGGTCGGCGGGGTGGTCGTAGGAGTGCAGCTTCCACTCGAAGTCCCGCCCGGCGGCGGTGTAGTGGCGCACTTGCTCGGCGATCACGGCGTCCGCCGTGGACGCGTCGACGTCCGCCCACAGGACACCGTTCCAGTCGTGCGCCGATCCGGTCACCCGCACGACACCACCGGTCCGCTCGACGAGCGTCCCGGGCCCCTCGCTCTTCGCGTCGTGCCGAATCTGCCGGTCGTAGGCGGCCAGTACCGCTTCGTGATCCATGGGGATCACTTCAGCAGCGGGGCCCGGTGGCGGCAACTGGATTAACGGGCCGCGCCCATGTAACCCCTCAGGCATGCCAGCGACAGCGCAGGGCGGCCGCGGTGAAGCCGGGGCCGTAGGCCACGGCGACACCCCGTGCGTCCTGCGCGGGCGGTTCGCCGTGGGTGCGTTCGAGGACCCGGAAGATGCTGACGCCACCGAGGTTCCCCTCGTCGGAGAGGGTGGCGGTGGAGTGACGGACGTCGTGGGCGCCGAGACCGAGAGCCGTCGCCGTGTCACCGATGATGCGCGGGCTGCCGGGATGGACGACCGCGAAGTCGGGGCTGTAGGGGCCGAGCCAGTCCAGGACGGTGGGGAGCACCTCGTCGGCCGCCTTGAGGGCTCTCTTGGTGGAGTCGAAGTGGAATCCGTCCGGGGCAATGCGGCCGTGGTAATGATCGAGGCTGTCCGGCAGGACGTACTCAAGGGTGTCGTCGATGACGACCCCGGGGCCCAGGGGTGCGCTGGTGACGATCGCCGCCGCGGCCGAGTCTCCGAACAGCGCCTTGTAGATCATCGACTCGATGCTGGTGTCGTGGTGGTTGTAGACGCTGGAGATGACCTCGGCGGCCACCACGAGGACCTTGCTGCCCGGCCTCGCGGTCACGAGGTCGACCGCCCGGATGAGGGCCTGGACGCCGCCGGCGCAGGCCAGGGTGGTGAGTGCGATGTGCCGTGTGGTGGGGCGCAGGCCCAGCCGGTCCATGAGTCTGACGTCGAGATTGGGGACGGCCCAGCCGGTGCAGTGCGCCGTGACGATCGCGTCGACGTCCTGGCCGGTCAGGCCCGAGGCGTCGAGTGCGGCGGTCGCGGCGCGCTCGGCCATGGCGAGGCCGTCCTCGAAGGCGACGGTGGCACGCTCCTCGATGCCTGCCGGGCCGGCCACCGTGGGAGTGTCGACGGGGCGGGTGAAGTGACGCGTGACCACACCGCAGTTGCCCACCACGCGGAGCACCGCGCCCAGACGTGGATGATCCGGGTGATGGGCACGTATGTCGTCGGCTATCTCACCTGTGGTGACTTTGTGGTCACCGAAAACGGTCAGCGGTCTGGAGACATAGGCAGGCACGGCGTTGCTCCCACGGGCTCGGTCGGATGTGGGGGGTGCGGCACAACGTACTTCACCGCGCTGAACCCGTCGCCCCTGAAGGAGTGAGGCGTGAGAGACGTCTGTTGTGTACGGGGGTCAGATCGCCCGCATGAGTGTCAGAACGCCCGCAACATGGGCGCCCGCACATGGGCGCGCTTCTCGCCCGGGTGGAACACGAGGATGATGAGCCGGGCGCCGGGCGCCGTCATCGGCTGCGCCGCGCACATGGTGACCCAGCCCGGACCGAACTCGGCGTGCAACAGGGGGCGTTCGTCGCCGTCGGGGTGGGGGAAGGAGTCGCCGGCTCCGTAGAGAGGAGCGGCCTCCGGGTCCGCGAGGACCTCCTTCTCGATCTGCCGCAGGACCTCGTCCTCGGGCCGGGCCGCGAGCGCGGCCCGCAGCTGCGGCAGGACCAGGGGGGCCCAGGCGGTCTGCCAGTTCGTCAGGACCTCACGTCCGTCCAGGAGCATCCAGCGCATCGTGTTGGCGGGGACGTTCCTGCCGGGGAAGAGGGCCGCGAACGGCTGGTTGTAGGCGAGGAGGTCCCAGGAGGCGTCCGACACGTAGGCGATGTGCCGTATTCCTTCCACGGCCTCCTGCCACACGCCCGGTATCTCCTTCCCCGAGGTCGGGTGGAGCGGACCCGGGGGGTCCTGCAGGAGCGCGTACCTGCAGAGGGACACCCATTCCTGTTCGTTGAGGCCGAAGAGACGGGCCACGTCGCGCAGCAGCGCGGTCGGCGGATTGGGGTAATTGCCGGACTCCAGGCGGTGGTACGTCCCGAATGTGCGATGCAGCAGTTGGTCGACCTGGTGTTGGGACAGCCCTGGAGCGCGCCGGCCCTGCCCCGTGGGGCGGGCGAAGCCATGTGATTCAGGGGCAATGAGGGCGCGTCGTTCGCGGAGCAGTGCGCGGAGCGCCGTCTTGTTCATGATGGGTAATCCCTCTTGGTGCACGCCGAGTTGGAGCGTGATCAGTCTAAATATTCACATCGGCTTTGGTAGTAAACATTGCCCGAAGAAAACGATCAGTCCCTGCGGCATGATGGAGTGCGCGAGCTCGACGACCTGCAGGTTTGATCGTCGTCGGGCGCGCACGCACAACAGTGGGGCATCTTGTCCGGGGAGCCGGAGAATGGCTGAAATTCCTCGGCATTGGGTACCCCCTAGGCCTATAGAGCCGTTGTGGGAAGCGTGTGGGACGGTTGTTCGTATTCCGATCCGTGTGGTCGGAATCGGGGCAGCGCGGGACCGCGCGAACCTTCTTCCCGCACCGGTTTCGTAGGGCCACCGGCTGCGGTCGGTGCCGTCACTCGCCATTACGTAGCGGCCACGGTACCGACCGCCCGTGGGTTTCCCCGGCCGGATCACGCCGCCGCGATCAGGCCCTCCGCCTCGGCCAGGACTTCCGTGACCCGCAGACCGAACCGGACGTCGCACGGGTGCGCCACGCCGGTGCGCGCCGCCTCGGCCAGCTCGTCGACCGCCGCCAGGAAGGCATCGGTCGGTCCGTCCCACGACGGAAGCACCGCCGTGCCGCTCGTGCCGCGCAACTCCACCGTCAGACCGGCGCACTTCACCGGCGCCGTCAGACTCAGCGTCGCCGTGCTGGACGCGCCTCCCGCGTGCCGCAGGATCAGATGCGCCGTGTCCCCGGGGCCCGGCGCCGCCGTCACCGCGGTCACGTCGCCGAGTACGGGCATCAGTACCGACAGGGCGTGCGGCCCGACGTCCCACAGGCCGCCGCGGCTCGCGCGCCACGGCGAGACGGATGCCGCCGCGCCGCCGTCCGGGGCGTAGAACGAGCCGTACCAGTCCGCTCGGCCCGTGAACCAGCCGCCCGTGGCGGTCTGTTCGGCCAGCCAGGCGGAGGTGGGGGCGGCGAAGCGCAGCGTGAAGAACACCACGGACGCCACCCCGGCGCGCTCGGCCGCCTCGACGAGCTGCCGCGCGCCGTCCGGCGTCGTGGCCACCGGCTTGTCGAGCAGCAGATGGCAGCCCGCCGCCGCGGCCCGCGCGGCGAGCGGCGCCTGCACGTCGGGCGGCACCGCGAAGGCCACGGCGTCGCTCGCGGCGAACAGGTCGTCCACGTCCGCGTACGCCGTCGTCGCATGCGTGGTGGCGAGCGCTGCCGCTGCCTCGGGGCGGCGGCCCCATATGCCGCTGAAGTCGACGCCCGGGTTGTGGGCCAGGCCGGGGGCGTAGGTGGCGGAGGCCCAGGGGCCGGTGCCCACGAGGCCGATGCGGAGTCGGTTCATGGGCGGCAGTATGACCGAAGCCGCCCGAGACGGACCTCTCGCGTCCGAACCGCCCTGACCCACGCAAGGGCGGTCGAGGGTCAGGGGCGGGGCATCGGTGCGGGGGCGTGACGGACGTGACGGGCGTGCCGATTCGGGCGGAACGGTGGCATGTTCAGTGGGCACATGCCGATTTCCTGCTGGTGAATGGCCATTCACCCACTATGGTGAATTTCAATTCACCTCAGGCCGGCGGGGGAGAGTTCATGGAGGACGTCCCGATATCCGGTGATGCGCGCGGGCCTGGTCGACAGAGCGGACCGCGTGCCCGGCTGGCCGTCCCCGTCCTGGCCTTCGGCGGCACCCTCATGGCCGTCACGCAGACGGTGGTGGTGCCGCTGCTGCCCGATCTGCCCCGGCTGACCGGCAGTTCGCCGGGCGCCGTCTCCTGGCTCGTCACCGCGACGCTGCTGTCCGGAGCGGTCCTCACGCCCGTGCTCGGCCGGGCCGGCGACATGTACGGCAAGCGCCGCGTCCTGCTCATGGCCCTCGGTCTGATGGCCGCCGGATCGGTGCTCTGCGCGCTCACGTCCGCCATCGGACCGCTGATCGCCGCCCGTGCCCTGCAGGGCGCCGCCGCCGCGGTGGTGCCGCTGTCCATCAGTATCCTGCGCGACGAACTCCCGCCCGAGCGCACCGGTTCGGCGGTCGCCCTGATGAGCTCCACCGTCGGGATCGGCGCGGCGCTCGGCCTGCCGCTGGCCGCGCTCGTCGTGCAGTACGCCGACTGGCACGCCATGTTCTGGGCGACCGCCGTGCTGAGCGTCATCGGACTCGTCCTCGTGCGGTGGGCGGTGAGCGAGTCGACGGTGCGCTCGCCGGGGCGGTTCGACACCTGGGGCGCGCTGGGCCTCGCGGCCGGTCTGGTCTGTCTGCTGCTCGCGGTGTCCCAGGGCGGCCAGTGGGGGTGGGGGAGCGGCCCGGTGCTCGGTCTCTTCGCGGGCGCCGTCGTCGTCCTGTCCCTGTGGTGGCGTACGCAACTGCGCGCGGAACAGCCGCTGGTGGACCTGCGCCTGGCGGTCGGGAGGCGCGTGGCGCTGCCGCACGTGGCCGCGCTGCTCGCCGGATTCGCCTTCTACGCCAACTCGTTGGTGACCGCGCAGCTGGTGCAGGCGCCCGTGGCCAGCGGCTACGGCCTGGACCTCTCGATCGTGGCGACCGGCCTGTGCCTGCTGCCCAACGGCGTCGTCATGCTGCTGCTCTCCCCGGTGTCGGCCCGGGTCTCGACGGCCCGCGGCCCCCGGATCACCCTCGCCGTCGGCGCCGCGATCATGGCTCTCGGCTACGTCGTACGCGTCGTCGACAGCCGGGAGTTGTGGGTGGTCGTGGCGGGCGGGGCGGTGGTGGCGACCGGGACGACCTTCGCGTACTCGGCGCTGCCCACCCTGATCCTCCGGGCGGTGCCCGTCGAGCAGACCGCGTCCGCGAACGGCGTGAACGTCCTGATGCGGACGATCGGGCAGAGCGTCTCCAGTGCGGCGGTCGCCGCCGTGCTCGTGCGGCACACCTCGGTCGTCGAGGGCGCGCAGGTTCCCGCCCTCGGCGGCTATCAACTCGCGTTCGGCCTGGCCGCGACGGTCGCACTCGTCGCGTGCGCCGCCGCCCTGGCCATACCCTCGGACACGGCACCGGACGGCGAGCGACCGATCGCCGGGCGCGGGGGGTCCGCCCAGGAGACGGCTCTGGAGGGAAGGTGACCGTGGTGGACATGACGGTGGAGGAAGGCGTGACCGCGGGGTCGGGCGCCACCGCGCGGACGGGCGCGCCCTGCGCCTCCGGCCGCCGCGACGCGGAGGCGACCAAGGGGGCCATCGTCCGCGCCGTCCGGCATCTCCTCGCGCGGCACGCGCACGGCGACATCACGCTCAAGGCGGTGGCCGAACGCGCCGGTGTGAGCGCGCCGTTGATCCTCAAGTACTTCGGCAACAAGGACGCGCTGTTCTGCCAGGTCATGTCGTTCGAGACCGACGCGGACGAGTTCTTCGCCGCGCCCGTCGAGGAGCTCGGCCGCCACATGGTCCGCCACCTGCTGACCGGTCAGGCCGAGCGGGGCGCCGACCCGATCCTGCGCATCGTCTTCGCCCCGCTCCACGGCGAGCAGGGCGACATCCTGCGCGCCAACTTCCGTGCGCAGGTGGTCCAGCGGCTGAGCGAGCGGCTGCCGGGGCCGGACGCGGGGCTGCGCGCCGAGCTCGTCGTCGGCATGCTGATCGGCCTCGGCGTGATGTACGGCATCGCCCGCGGCCCGCATCTGCGCGCCGCGGAGATCACCGAGCTCACCGACCGGTACGCCCCCGGGGTGCAGGCGCTCTTGACCCCGCGGTGAACGGCGCGGCGTCGGTCGTACGTCGGTGCGCGCCGCGCCGCCGACCGGGACGAGCGCTGGCGGGCCTTCCTCGCCCCGTACCCGGCGGCCGCGGCCACGCCGCGCGCCCGGATCCTCGCCGCCTTCGACGCCTCGCGGGACTGGGCCGAGGGGCACCTGACCGAGGGCTGCGGCATGGTCGACGCGCATGCCGAGATCAGTGACCCCGCCCATCTCGCGTACCCGGTCATCGCCGGGCAGAAGGCGTGGACGCTCGCGCTCTTCACGGATCTCGTCGCGGAGATCGTCCCGCGGCGCGAGGCGGAGCGTCTGGGCCGGACGCTGATGCTGCTGCACGAGGGCGGTCTCGTGGCGCACGGTCTGCACGTCTTTCCCGGCGCCATCGAGCAGGCCCGCGACGAGGTCGAGCGGTTGCTGGATCGTTGACAAGACTTTGCCCGTGGCCGGAATGTTTCCTTCCGTGACGTGGGCCGCTCCCGTGCCGGCGCGGTGGGTGGGTGTGTCCTGCTCGCCGCGTGCTCTCTGGCCTTGGTAAAGCACGGCCGAAACCGCGGGGGTCGGCCGGGGCGGTCGTGTTGCCGGGACGTTGACCGTACGCAATCGGAGGCGCACGCTCCTTGCATAGGTGCTAGATACATCTAGTTCGCCGAGCGGAAGGAAAGCGCATGTGCGGCATTACCGGCTGGGTCTCCTTCGACCGTGATCTGACGGCCGAGTCCACCACCTTGGACGCGATGACGGAGACGATGTCCTGCCGCGGTCCCGACGACCGCGGCACGTGGACCGGCGGACCCGCCGGGCTCGGGCACCGCCGGCTGGCGATCATCGATCTGCCCGGCGGGCGCCAGCCCATGACGGTCGAGACGCCGTCGGGCACCGTCGCGATGGTCTACTCCGGCGAGACCTACAACTTCACCGAGCTCCGGCGCGTACTGACCGGCCGCGGCCACCGGTTCACCACCGAGTCCGACACCGAGGTCGTGCTGCGCGGCTATCTCGAGTGGGGCGAGGCGCTCGCCGAGCGGCTGAACGGCATGTACGCCTTCGCGATCTGGGACGCCCGCCACGACAGGCTCGTCATGGTCCGCGACCGCATGGGCATCAAGCCCTTCTACTTCTACGAGACCTCCGACGGCGTCCTGTTCGGCTCCGAGCCCAAGGCGATCCTCGCCAACCCGCTGGCCCGCGCCCGCGTCACCCTGGACGGCCTGCGGGAGGTCTTCGCCACGGTCAAGACGCCCGGCCACGCCGTGTGGGACGGCATGCGCGAGGTCGAGCCCGGCACGGTGGTGACCGTCGACCGCTCGGGGCTGCGCCGGCACGTCTACTGGAGCCTTCGGACGCGCCCTCACACCGACGGCCGGGACGCGTCGATCGCGAAGGTCCGCGAGCTGCTCGACGACATCGTGCGCCGCCAGCTCGTCTCGGACGTGCCGCGTTGCACCCTGCTCTCCGGAGGCCTCGACTCGTCGGCGATGACGGCGCTCGCCGCGCGCCGGCTCGCTGAGGCGGGCGAGACGGTGCGCAGCTTCGCCGTCGACTTCGTCGGCCAGACCGACAACTTCGTCGCCGACGAACTGCGCGGCACGCCCGACACCCCCTTCGTCCACGACGTCGCGAAGTCGGCGGGCACCGAGCACCGCGACATCGTCCTGGACTCGGACGCGCTCGCGGACCCCGAGGTGCGGGCCAAGATGATCCGCGCGCGGGACATCCCCATGGGCTTCGGCGACATGGACGCCTCGCTCTACCTCCTCTTTCGCGCCATCCGCGAGCACTCCACGGTCGCGCTGTCCGGAGAGTCCGCGGACGAGGTGTTCGGCGGGTATCTGCAGTTCTTCGACGAGGAGGCGCGCGCGGCCGACACCTTCCCCTGGCTGGTGAAGTTCGCCAACCACTTCGGCGACGACGCCGGGATCCTGCGCCCCGACCTGAACGCCGCGCTCGACCTGCCCACGTACGTCAAGGAGAGCTACGCGACGGCCGTCGCCGGGGTCCAGCGCCTGGACGGCGAGAGCGACTTCGAGTACCGGATGCGGAAGATCAGCCATCTGCACCTGACCCGCTTCGTGCGCCTTCTGCTCGACCGCAAGGACCGCGCGAGCATGGCCGTCGGCCTGGAGGTGCGCGTGCCGTTCTGCGACCACCGGCTGGTCGAGTACGTGTACAACACGCCCTGGGCGCTGAAGTCCTTCGACGGCAGGGAGAAGAGCCTGCTGCGCGAGGCGACCGCCGATGTGCTGCCGCAGTCCGTCTACGACCGGGTGAAGAGCCCCTATCCCTCCACGCAGGACCCCGAGTACGCGGTCGCCCTCCAGGGGCACGTCAAGGACCTGCTCGCCCGGCCCGGGCATCCGGTGTTCGACCTCGTGGACCGCGAGGCGGCCGCGCGGGCGGCCGAGGCGAGTGCTCCGCAGATCACCCAGCCGTCCCGGCGCGGCCTGGAGCGGACGCTGGACCTGGCGCTCTGGCTGGACCTCTACAAGCCGGAGATCGTCCTCTCCTGAGGCATGGGCAGCCCTCTCCCTGAGTGCCGCCCGCTCCTCGCCGCTCGTCCGTGCTCTCCGGTCCACCGCCCTCCGTGCTCTCCGGTCACCGCCCTCCGTGCTCCTCGGGCTCCGCCGAGGCGGCGAGGGTGTCCAGGAAGCGCTGGAGCGCGGGCGTCCCGTCCGCGTCGAGGCTCCGCTGGATCGGGGGCACGGTCGCCCCGCGCCGGGTGTCGGAGGCCCGGCACTGGCCGGGGTGCTCCGCGGCGCGGACGGTGACCGCGCGACGTATGAACTCGGCTACCGGCACCCCGAGTTGGTCCGCGTGCCGCAGGAGTGCGGCGTACTCCTCGGGCGTGAACAAGACCTGCACAGGCTTGGCACCGTCCATGGACGCATGATGCCGCTCGGGCGTGTGTGACGCGGTGCGGTTGGCATATTCGCCCTCGAAGGCGTGAAAACAGGGGAAGAAGCCGTCATGAACGCGGTGTGACCCCGACCGGACGGGGGAATCTCGGTCGGGGCCACATCATGTTCAACGATAAACCATAGGGTGGTGTTCCCAGGTGGGGGGCCTGCGCGTGTGAGCTGCGTTACCCGGGGGCGCTCTCTCCGGCGGCCCCCGGCCGCTACCGCGCCAGCATGACCACCGACGCCGTGACCCCGACCACGACGATGAAGGCGCGCATCGCCGTGGGCGGCAGGCGGCGGCCGTAGCGGGCGCCCACCAGGCCGCCGAGCGTCGAGCCGAGGGCGATCAGGCCCGCCGCCGCCCAGTCGATGTCGGCGACCACGATGAAGACGACCGCCGCGACGCCGTTCACGATCGAGGCGAGGACGTTCTTCGCGGCGTTCAGGCGCTGCAGGTCGTCCTTGAGGAAGGTGCCGAACAACGCCATGAGGAGCACGCCCTGGGCCGCGCCGAAGTAGCCGCCGTAGACACCGGTGGCGAGGACGCCGCACCACATGGGGATGCCGCCGTCGCTCCTTCCTCCGGTCTTGCGGTCCGCCAGTCTGCGGCTCAGCCAGGGCTGCAGCAGGACGAGGACGCACGCGGTCAGGATCAGGGACGGCACCACCGCCTGGAACGCGTCGGCGGGAAGCTTCAGCAGCAGCAGCGCGCCGATCAGGCCGCCGATCAGTGATGCGGTGCCGAAGCGGAGCAGGCGCTTGGACTGGCCCTTCATCTCCCTGCGGTAGCCGTACGCGGCGCTGAGCGTGCCCGGCACCAGGCCGAGGTTGTTCGACACATTGGCGACCACCGGTGGGAAGCCGAAGGCCAGCAGGGTGGGGAAGGTGATGAGGGTGCCCGAACCGACCACGGCGTTGAGTCCGCCGGCCGCCACACCGGCGACCCCGACGGCCACCATCTCCAGCGCTTCCACGCGTCACCCTTCCTGTGGAGTCGAGTCGGCCCGTGCTCCGGGGCCGTTCCGTGAACCCCGGGTCGACGCCCGTCGCCGGGTCGCCGCCCGGGCCGTCAAAGATCTTGGGCCACGGTGAAAACCCAAGTCAATCCTCGGGTTTTCTTGCATCCCCCCAAGGGATAACTTCATCCCCGTGACACTCGACGACCTCCGCGTCTTCATCGCGGTCTGCCGCGCGGGCAGCCTCAGCGCCGTCGCCCGCGACCTGTCCTGTACGCAGTCGGCCGTGAGTCAGCACGTCAAGCGCCTGGAGCGGGAACTCGGCGTGAGCCTGCTCGAACGGCACGCGCGGGGTGTGGTGCCCACCTCGGCCGGGCGGATCCTGCAGGCCGCCGCCTCCGACGGGATCGGCGGCATCGATCTCGCCGTACGCAGACTGCGCGAGCAGGTGCGCGGCGACGGCGGCGCGGTGCGGATCACCACAGGGGCCACCTCCGTACGGCACTTCATGGCCGAGGCCGTCGTCGCCTTCCGCGACCGCTACCCGCGCGTCAGCCTGGAGTTCCAGACCGTCAGCTCCAACCGCAGGAGCTTCGACGCGCTCGCCGCCGACGACCTCGACCTCGCCTGGATCACCCTGGGGGAGCCGGTGCGCGGCGTCGAGCAGCGGCCCGTCGTCGAACTGCCCTGGGTCCTCGCCGTCCGTGCCGACGACCCGCTCGCCGACCGGCCGCGGGTCGACCCCGCCGAGCTGGCCACCGCGCAGCTCATCACGCCGCCGGTGAACTCCACCTCGCGCGGGCAACTCGACGCCCACCTCGGCGAGTTGGAGGTGACGCTGCCGACGGTCACCAGCGTCGCCGACTGGGACACCGCCGTCCTCCTCGCGGAGATCGGCCTCGGCCGGGCCGTGGTGCCCGCACTGCCGGGCTGGCGCGAGCACGGCCCCGCGGGGCTGCGCCTGGTCCCGGTTCCGGAACTGCCGCCGCTCTCGGTCGGCTGGGCGGTGCGCCGCTGGGACGCGCTCAGCCCGCTGGCCCGCGCATTCGCCGACACGGTCGCCGAGCACTGCGCCCCGCTCGGCCGGGTTCCCGCTCAGGCCGGGAGCCGGGCGGCGCGCGTCTGAAGGTAGCGGGCCTCGGGGCGGCTGAGAGTGCCCTGTGCCGCCAACTGGTAGGCGGCGCGGGCCCCTTCGGTGTCGCCCGCCCGCTCCAGGAGATGGGCGCGCACGGCTTCGAGACGGTAGTGCCCCTTCAACCGGTCCTCCAGCGCCGCCAGTTCGCCGAGCCCGGCCCGCGGCCCGTGCACCATCGCGTGGGCGACGGCCCGCCCGAGCTCGGCCATGGGCTCGGGAGTGCGGCGTACCAGGACGTCGTACAGGGCGAGGATCTGTGGCCAGTCCGTGGCGTCCGCGTGCTCGGCCTCGTCGTGCAGCGCCGCGATGGCCGCCTGCAACTGGTAGGCGCCGGGCGGGCCCTGGGTCAGTGCCTCCTCGACCAGCGCCGTGCCCTCGGCGATCGCCTGCCGGTCCCAGAGAGCGCGGTCCTGCTCGTCGAGCGGGATCAGCTCGCCGTGCGGCCCCGTGCGGGCGGCGGTGCGCGCCTCGGTGAGCAGCATCAGCGCCAACAGGCCCGTCACCGCCCCCTCTTGGGGCAGCAGTCGGCGGACGGAGCGGGTCAGGCGGATCGCCTCGCGCGCGAGGTCGGCGCGGTGCAGGGCGTCGCCCGAGGTCGCCGTATAGCCCTCGTTGAAGATCAGATACAGCACCTGGAGGACCACGGCGAGCCGTGCGTCGCGGTCCCCGGGCCCAGGCTGCCGGAACGGCGTCCCCTTGATCCTCCCCTTGGCCCTGCTGATCCGCTGCGCCATCGTCGCCTCGGGCACCAGATGCGCGCGGGCGATCTCGGCCGTCGTCAGACCGCCGACGGCGCGCAGCGTCAGGGCGACCTGCGCGGTCGGGCTCAGCTCCGGGTGGCAGCACAGGAACAGCAGGGTGAGCGTGTCGTCGTCCGAGGGGGCCCGGCTCTCGCCCGGCGGGGGAGCGGTGAACGTGTCGCGCGGCGTGAGCAGCGCCGCGTCCTCCTCGCGCCGGCGCCGCGCCTCGTCGGCGCGCAGCTGGTCCATGAGCCGGCGCGAGGCGACTCTGATCAGCCAGCCCCGCGGATTGTCCGGCACCCCTTGGCCGGGCCACTGCCGCGCCGCCGCGAGCAGCGCCTCCTGCACGGCGTCCTCGGCGGTGGCGAAGTGCCCGTACCGGCGCACCAGCGCGCCGAGGACCTGCGGCGCGTGCAGGCGCAGCAGGTCCTCGACCTCCGACGTACGTCTCAACATTCGCCTCCCGAGGCGTCCTGGATCGGGCGGATCACGACGGGCGGCTCGACGAGGCCCTCGGGCCCGGGGCACGCCGTGATGCGCTTGGCGATCTCGGTGACCCGGTCGAGGCTCTCGCAGTCGACCACCCAGTAGCCGGCGAGGACCTCCTTCGTCTCGCCGTAGGGGCCGTCAGTGATCACCGGGCGGCCGTCCTTGTCCTTGCTGACGAAGCGGGCCTGCGCGGGCTCGGTGAGGCCCTGCGCGTCCACGAGCTCACCGGACTCGGCGAGATCGTTGGTGATCCCGCCCATGAAGGCGAACATGGCCTGCAGTTCCTGCTCGCTCCAGGCCGGGCTGTTCCCGGAGGGCTTGCCCGCCATCGCCTCGTAGTCCGCCTGCGAGCCCTGGACCATCACCAGATACTTCATGACTTCGCTCCTCGACTGCGCCGTCACCCCTCATGGGCGACTCTCACAGGGGACGTCGGAGCGGGCGGCGCGTTCTCGACACCTCGCGGAAGAAATTTTATCGGCGGAACGGATCGGGGGCGCGGCGGAGCGGTCCACCGAAGGCTTCTCTTCCGGGACGAGGGGGGGACGAGGGGTGGCGGTGCCCGCACTTCTCGCGTGAGGGCAACGTCGACTAGCGTTCTCCCGGGCCCGCGGAGGCGTCGGGCACGGAACGTGGGGGTGGGGGGAGGACATGGCCGTCGACGTCGGGGTCTTCCTGCCGATGTTGCGGGCGGACGGGGAGGGGCAGGCCGGGGAGTTCGCCGCGGCCGCGCGCCGCGCGGAGGAGCTCGGCTTCGAGTCCGTGTGGGCGAGCGACCACCTGGCGGGGCGCGCCCCGGTGCTCGACGCGACGGTCACGCTCGCCACGGCCGCCGCGGTGACCGGCCGCATCAGGATCGGCTACGGCGTCCTGACCGCCCCCGTCCACCAGGTCGCCCCGCTCGCCAAACAGCTCGCCACCCTCCAATTCCTCTCCGGGGGCCGGCTGCTGCTGGGCGTCGACACCGGCGGCAGCGCCTGGGCACAGTGGCGCGGAGGGTTCGCCGACGCCCCCCTGCGGGCGGCGACCGGCGTGCCGTACGAAGAGCGCGACGAGCGGACCGACCGCGTGCTCGACCAGCTGCGGAGCCTGCTCGTGGGGCACCCGACGGAGGTCGGCGGCGCGGAACTGGTCCTGAAGCCGCGCGTGAACCGGCCGCCCTTCCTCGTCGGCGGCGAGTCGGACGCCGACCTGCGGCGCGCGGTCCGGTTCGGCGGCTGGTTCCCGAACCTCGCCTCCCCCGCGTACGTCGCCCGGACGGTGCCCCGCCTGACCGCGCTGGCGGCCGGGAGCGGACGCGCCGCCCGGCCGACGGTGAGCGTCGCCGTCCCGGCGGGCCTCGATGCCGTCGGCACGCGCGAGCGCAGGCCCCCGACGGACGGAAGCGTGCTGCGCCGCTACGGCATCGACGCCGAACGCGCCGCCGCCACGCAGGTCCACGGCACACCGGAGCGGGCCGCCGAGAAGATCGTCGAGTTCGGGCGGGCCGGCGTCGACCGGCTGGTCCTCGGCTTCCCCGACGCCGACTGGCGTACGCAGTACGAACTCGCCGCCCAGGCGGCGGAGTTGGCGCGGAGCGAGCTGCCGATCCGGCGGACCGCCACCGCAGGGAACCAGACCAGTTGCGGCGGCTGGGCGCGGGTCACCCTCGACGTCGGGCGCGAGCAACGAACGTACGCCTTCGTCAATCCGCTCGGCACGGACGTCCTCGACGCCGATCTCGCCGCGGCTCTTGAGGAAGGCGTGCGCGAGGGGCTCGCGGGGGAGGCCCGCACGGTCCGTGTGCACCGTGTGTGGGTGCACGAAGTCGACGCGCACGAGCGGGTGTTCCGCGAGGCGGGCCGCTCGGCCGTGCGCGAGGCGCTGGCCGCGGAGCACAGCGGCGGGAGCCGGTGACGGGCCGCGCGCCGACCGTCTCGCTGTGGGCCAACTCCAACTACCGCGTCTTTCTGCTCATCCAGACCCTGTCCGCCCTCGGGGACTCCTTCTCGTTCGTGGCGATCCCGCTGCTCGTGCTGCACGGCACGGGCTCGGTCGTCCAGATGGGTCTGGTCACGGGCCTCACCGGGGTCGCGTCGATCGTCACGGGACTCTTCGCCGGTGTGATCGCCGACCGGTTCGACCGGCGCAGGCTCCTGATGCTCGCCGACGTGGCGCGCTGTCTGCTGTACGCGCTGATCCCGCTGGTGTGGCTGTTCGCGACGCCGATGTGGGTGATCTACACGGTCGTTCCGCTCACCGGTGGCTTCGCGATGCTCTTCCAGGTGACGTACGTGACCGTGGTCCCGGCGATCGTCGAGCCCGGCCAGATCATCAAGGCCAACGCCCACCTCTACGGCTCCTTTGCCGTCGCGACGGTCGCCGGGCCCGCCCTCGCGGGCTTCGTCACCGCGGCGTTCGGCCCCGTGGCCGCCATCGGGATCGACGCCGCGACGTTCGCCGTGTCCGCCGCGGGGCTGCTCCTCGTCAAGCTGAAGCCGACGGAAGGGAAGGAAGGGAAGGAAGGGAAGGAAGGGGAGGAAGGGGAGGAAGGGGAGGAGGAGCGGAGGGAAGGCGGCGTGCGCGGCGAGTTCCTCGCGGGCATCCGCTTCCTGTGGGCGCACCCCGTCCTGCGCCCCCTGACGATCCTGCTGTCCCTGTTCATCTTCCTCACGCACGGCATGACCGACGTCATCATCTTCCGGGTCAAGAAGGACCTCGGGCACGGCGACGACACGGTGGGCTATGTGCTGAGCGCGGGCACCGGCGGCACCCTCCTCGCCTCGTTCCTGGTCGCCCGGCTGCGCAAGGGCCTTGGATTCGGGCCGAGTTGGGTGGGTGCCATCGCGCTGGGCGGTATCGGCATCGCCGGTCTCGGACTGACCGACAGCGTGCCGGTGATCGGCGCGCTCTCGGCGGTCATGCTGCTCGCCACGGGCGTCGCGGGCATCTGCTCCATGTCCCTGCGCCAGGAGGTGACGCCCGGTCATCTCCTGGGCCGGGTCACCGCGGCGTTCTGGACCACGCACTACTCGCTCGGCCCGGTCGGGGCCGCCGCCGTCACCGCGGCGGCGGCCGGATTCGGGGTCGCCGAGGTCTGTCTGGCCGTCGGCGCCGGCGTGGTGTGCGTGGCGCTGAGCGGGACGCTGACGGGGATCGTGCGGGCCGGCCCTACTGCGAGCGCCGCGCGCCGCCGACCGGCTCCTCCTGCGGGTCCGCAGGGGGAGCGCCGCCGTTTCCGTTCCGCTTCTCGTCGCCGTGACCGGGCCACCAGGCCGCGTGGCCGATGAGGGCCGTCAGCGCCGGGGTGAAGACCATCGCCATGACGAAGGCGGCGATCACGATGCCGAAGGAGAGCGAGAAACCCATCTGGGAGAGCGTCGAGTTGCCCGCGAGCATGAGCGTCGCGAACGTACCGGCGAGGATCACGCCCGCCGAGCCGATCGTCGGGCCCGAGTGGCGCACCGCCGTGCCCGCCGCGTCGTGCGGGTTGCGGCCCTCGCGGGCCTCCTCGCGCAGGCGCGACACCATGAGGATGTTGTAGTCCGTGCCGAGCGCGACCACGAACAAGTACATGATCACGGGCAGCATGAACATCAACCCGGGCTGACTGCCGATCTGCTGGAAGATCAGCGAGGTCGCCCCGAGCGTCGCGCCGAAGCCGAGCGCGACGGACAGCATCAGGTACCAGGGCGCCACCAGACTGCGAAGGAGCAGTCCGAGGATCACCATGATGGCGAGGGCCGCCACCGGGAAGACCACCGAATAGTCGCGGTCCACCGCCTTGTTGATGTCGACGTACACCGCGGTGGTACCGCCGACGAGCGCCTGCGTACCGGCCGGGGCGTCGTCGTGGGCGGCGGGGCGCAACCGGTCCTTGACGGTCGCGAGGGCCTTGTCGGAGGCCGGCGGGTCCGAGAGGATCACGGAGTACGAGGCCGTCGTACGGTCCGGGCTCAGGCGGGGCTCGGCCACCTCGCCCACGCCCCGGACACCGGAGAGCTGTTCGCGGAAGGTGGCGGCCTCGGCCGCGGTGACCGGCTTGTCGGTGGTCGAGCTGAGGTAGACCGAGGTCGGGTCGGTGGTGCCCGCGGGGAAGCCCTTCTGGAGGGTGTCCATGGCGACCATGGACTCCTTGTCCTTGGGCAGCGAGGACCCGGCGAGGTCGAAGTTGGCCTTGTAGCCCAGTGCACCGAGCGCGAGCGCGCCCATGAACAGGGCCGAGACCACCGTCCACACGGCGGGCCTGCGGGCGATCGACGTGCCGAGCCGGGCGTAGCCCGTGCCGTGCGGCTCGCGCTGCCAGGACTTCGAGGGCCAGAACACCTTCGTGCCGAGCAGCGAGACCACCGCGGGGACGAGGGTGAGCCCGGCGAGGAGCGTGACGAACACCGCGATGGCGAGTGCCGGGCCCATGGAGCGGAGCATGCCGAGGGAGGAGAGCGTGAGGGCGGCGAACGCGACGATGACGGCGCCCGCGGCCGAGGTGATGGCCTCGCCGACCCGCTCGATGGCGTGCACCATGGCGCTCTTGGAGTCCTCGCCCGCGCGCAGCGCCTCCCGGTAGCGGAAGAGCAGGAACAGGATGTAATCGGTGCCGACGCCGAACAGGACGACGGTGAGCAGCTCCTGGATGGAGGAGTCGGCCTTCATGTCGAAGGCCTTGTTGGCGGAGGCGATCAGGCCGGTCGCCATCGGCGAGATCAGGCCGATCAGGACCACCGGCAGCAGCGCGATGATGGGGCTGCGGAAGATCACGAGCAGCAGCACGATGATGATGACGATCGTGCCGACGCCGACGAGGATGCCCGCCCGCTCGGACGCGTCGCTCTCGTCGAGCGCCTGGGCGGCGGATCCGGTGATCCCCGCCGACAGGTCGGTGTCCTTGAGCTCCGGGGTGAGGTCCTCCCGCAGTTGCTTGACCGCGTCCTGCTGCGAGGTGTCCTCGGGGCTGGTGATCTTCGGCATCGCGACGACCGACGTCTGCACCAGCTTGTTGGGCGAGACCTCGCCCGGCACGACGGCCTGCACCTCGGGGATCTTCCTGGCCTGCAGGTCCTTGGAGACGCGGGCCACGTCGGCGGAGTCGGCGGCCGTCAGCTTCTGGCCGTCGGAGCGCTCGAAGACGATGATCGCGCCGATGTTCTGCTGCTTGGGGAACTCCTTCTCCTGCACGTCGGCGGCGCGAATGGACTCGTAGTGGTCAGGAAGGAAACTCGCCTCGTCGCTGCTGGACGTGAGCTTCGGCGCCAGCGAGATCACCGCGCCGGCCACCACCACCCACGCCAGGATGATCCACCAGGGGCGGCGGACCACGAATCGGCCCAGGCCTGAGAACATCGGCTACTGCCTCTCCTCGCCCCCGAGGCATCACAGTCGTGTCCCGCCCAGCATCGGCCGGAGCGGGCGGCCCCGCCACTTGAACCGCCGTATTCCGGTCACATCCGTCGTGGCGGGGCGCCCGGGCGCCGTCAGAAGTTGATCATGTGCCCGGCCAGGCCGTGCACCGCTTCCTTGACGGCCTCGCCCAGCGTCGGGTGCGCGTGGACGTTGCGGGCGACCTCGTGGACGGTGAGGTCCCACTGCTGGGCCAGGGTGAGCTCGGGCAGCAGCTCGGTGACGTCGGGGCCGATCAGGTGCGCGCCGATGATCTCGCCGTACTTCGCGTCGCTGATGATCTTCACGAAGCCGACGGTGTCGCCGAGGCCGTGCGCCTTGCCGTTGGCCTGGAAGGGGAACTTCGCGACCTTGACGTCGAAGCCCTTCTCCTTGGCCTGCGCCTCCGTCCAGCCGAAGCTGGCGATCTGCGGCTGCGAGTAGGTGGCGCGCGGGATCATCGGGTAGTCGAGTTCCATCGTCTCGGCGTCCGCGAGGGTCTCCGCCGCCACGACGCCCATGGACTCGGCGGTGTGCGCCAGCATCAGCTTCGCGGTCACGTCGCCGATGGCGTAGATGTGCGGGACGTTCGTGCGGCAGCGGCCGTCGACGTCGATCGCGCCGCGCTCGGTGAGCTGCACGCCGGTCGCCTCCAGGCCGTAGCCGGTGACGTTCGGCGCGAAACCGATGGCCTGCAGGACCTTGTCCGTCTCCAGGACCTGCTGCTTGCCGTCCTTGCCCGTGACGGTGACCTCGACCTGCTCGCCGGACTCGTCGATCGACTCCACGCGCGTCGAGGTCAGCACGTCGATGCCGAGCTTGCGGTACTGCTTGGCCAGCTCCTTGGAGACGTCCGCGTCCTCCAGGGGCGCGACGCGGTCCAGGAACTCGACGATCGTGACCTTCACACCGTAGTTGTGCAGGACGTAGGCGAACTCGATGCCGATCGCGCCCGCGCCGGCGATCACGATCGACCGCGGCAGCGAGTCGGCGAGGATCTGCTCCTCGTACGTGACCACGCGCTCGCTGCGGCTGGTGCCGGGCAGCAGGCGGGGCGTGGCGCCGGTGGCGATGATGCAGTTGTCGAAGCCGATGGTGGCGGTCGTGCCGTCGGACTTCGCCACCTGCAGCGTGTTCGCGTCCAGGAACGTGCCCCGGCCGTCGAACTCCGTGATGCCGTTCTTCTTCATCAGGAAGTGGACGCCCTTGACGCGGCCGTCCGCGACCGTGCGGCTGCGGCTGAACGCCTCGCCGTAGTCGAAGGAGACCTGTCCGTCGACCTTGATGCCGTACGTCTTCTGCTCGTGCGTGAAGAGGTGCGCCAGCTCGGCGTTGCGCAGCAGCGCCTTCGTCGGGATGCAGCCGACGTTGAGGCAGACACCGCCCCAGTACTTCTCTTCGACGACCGCTACGCGCTTGCCCAGCTGGGCGGCGCGAATGGCGGCCACGTAGCCGCCGGGTCCTGCTCCGAGCACGACGACGTCGAAGCGGTCTTCCATGGGGAGGTCCTCTCTGGGTGGTACGGATCCGGTGGTGCGGATGGCTCTGCCACGATCATGCGCCATGCGGAGGCCCGGACGGCGGCCGGGTGGGGCACACCACAGTGCGCACCGGGGCCCGTGCCCCACGCGCGGGGCCCGGACTTCTCCCCAACCGCCGTTCCCCCTGGGGCCGTTGGACTTCCGGCGGTCGGTTCACCCGAACGTGGATCACCGGATAGTGTCACGCCAAGGAACACGTTCCGTGAATCCCACGGGAGAGGTGGAGAGCGCACTGTGGCCAGTGACAACCAGCCCGAGACGGTGTCCATTCCGTCCATCCCCTACGACATCCCGACCTCGGCGCGCGCCTACGGCTGGATGCTGGGCGGCAAGGACAACTACGAGGTGGACCGGAACTTCCTGCTCTCCACCCTGCCGTCGTTCCCCGAGTGCGTCGACATCGCCCGGCAGAACCGCGAGTTCCTCTTCCGTGTGGTGCGTCATCTGACCCGCGAGGCGGGCATCCGCCAGTTCATCGACATGGGCTGCGGACTGCCCACCGACGCCAACGTCCACCAGGTCGCCCAGCGCTTCGCCCCCGACGCCCGCGTCGTGTACGTCGACATCGACCCGATCGTCCTCGCGCACGGCCGCGCCCTGCTCGCCGACGACTCCTCCACGACCGTCATCACCGGCGACATGCGGGACCAGGACGCGATCCTCGAACACCCCGACGTGGTGCGGCTCATCGACTTCGACGAGCCGGTCGCCGTGCTCTTCCTCTCCGTGGGCCACCACCTCGTCGACGCCGACGGGCCCCACCGCATCCTGCGGACCGTCATCGACCGCGCGGCCCCGGGCAGCCTCCTCGGCTTCTCGCAGGTGGTCGCCGACGACCCCGAGCGGGGCGCGGCGATGACCGCGCACATCTCCGGCGGCGGCGTCCCCTGGCAGACCCGCACCCCCGCCGAAGTCGACGCCCTGCTGGAGGGCCTGGAGCCCATCGAGCCCGGCCTGGTCAACCTCGTCGACTGGCGCCCCGACGCCGACCAGCCGCCGCTCGCGCCGGTCGACCCGGACCTCGTGCCGTACCTCGGGGCGACCGACTCCAACAAGGGGATCTACGAGTACGGGGGAGTGCTGCGCAAGCCGTGACGGAACGAAGGGCACGGTCCACGGGCTGTTGACCTGGCGTGGGAGGCCGTCCCACAATGACGACCATGATCCAGCACCTCACCGCCGCCGTACGGACGTTCAACGTCCCGTGGCGGCGCGGGTGCGAGCGATCGGGCCGCTAGCCGCACGGACTTCGCTCCGCAGCGCCGTACGCCCGCTCTCGCACCTCGAAGGATCAGACCCCATGACCGCGCCCTCCCCGGCTTCCTTCCCTTCCCTCCCTTCCACCGCTTCCCTGCGCGAAGCACGTGTCCCCGCCGACGGCATGTACGAAGGCCGCCGCACCCTGCGCCGCCTGCCCGACGACTGGCAGGAGCGTCCGTACGCACACGTCGACGTCGTGCCGCAGGGCCGCCTCATCGGCGCCGAGATCCGCGGCGTCGACCTCGCAAGGCCCCTGACGCCCGCGCTGCGCGAGGAGTTGAACCGCGCCCTGCTGGAGTGGAAGGTGCTGTTCTTCCGCGGTGCGGGCATCACCGCGGAGCAGCAGCGCGCCTTCGCCCTCAACTGGGGCGAGTTGGAGACCAACCCGCTGCTCGCGCGCGGCTCCGCCGACGACGTCGTCCGCTTCGACAAGGGCGGCAGCGCGGCACCCACGTACGAGAACGTCTGGCACGCGGACGTCACCTTCCGCGAACGCCCGGCGCTCGGCGCGGTGTTGCAGCTGCGCGAGGTGCCGCCGTTCGGCGGCGACACGCTGTGGGCGGACATGGCCGCCGCCTACGACAACCTCTCCGACGACATCAAGGAGCGCATCGACGGCGCGCGGGCCGTGCACGACTTCATCCCCGGCTTCGCCCGCTTCTACGGGCCCGAGCGACTCGCCCCGCACCAGGACCGCTTCCCGCCCGTCAGCCACCCCGTGGTGCGCACGCACCCGGAGACCGGGCGGCGGACGCTCTTCGTGAACACCTCCTTCACGACGCACATCGTCGGCATGGAACGCGCGGAGAGCGACCGCCTCCTCGCCCACCTCGTGCGGCAGGCCCATGTCCCGGAGTACCAGGTGCGGTTCCACTGGCAGGCGGGCGACGTCGCCTTCTGGGACAACCGCGCCACGCAGCACTACGCCGTCGACGACTACGCCCCGCACCGACGGGTCGCGGAGCGCGTCGCCATCGCGGGCGACCGGCCGTACTGAGCCGACTCAGGCTCCAGCCGTCGACTCCCAGCGGATCTCGCCGTCCTGGACGGTGTCGGTGGGGGTGAGGCCGGCCGCCTTCGCGACGGCGGCGGACGCCCCGTGGTCGGGACGGACGTGCGCGACGACCGTGCGCACGTCCTGTCCCGCCAGCCAGCCCACCAGGCCGCGGGCCGCCTCGGAGGCGAAGCCGCGCCCCTGCCAGGGCGTCCCGACGACCCAGGCGATCTCCGCGCGGCGGGCTTCCTCGTCGATCGTCGCCTGCACCGTCCCGACCAGGCGCGGGCGCTCGTCCTCACGGAGGCGGAGGACCCAGTTGCACCAGGAGACGCCGGGGTCGGGCGCCCCGGCGAGCATGCGGCGGTAGCGGGCGCGCAGGGCCTCGACGTCGTCGGGGGAGCCCCCGACGAAGGTGTGCAGCGCCGGGTCTCCGAGCACCCGGGCCATCTCGTCGGCGTGCTCGACGCGCAGCGGCACGAGGTCGAGGCGGGACGTTCGTATCTCGGCGGGGATCATGGGCGCATTGTGCCGGGTTCCTCACGGGTCTTCTCGGGCGCCCTGCCGCTCCGTCGCGCCGAGCCGCGCCGCGACGGAGCGGACCGCGTCCACGAGCGCGTCCGCGATGCCGGGAAGCCTCGGTGCGGTGCGCGAGGTGGGGCCCGCCACCGCGATCACCGCGCGCAGCCGCCCGTCCACCAGGACCGGACGTGCCGCCGCCGTCACGTCGGGGAGCGTCTCGCCGCGGTTGAACGCCACGCCCGTGGCGCGGACTTCGGCCAGCTCGGCCCGCGCCGCGTCCAGCGCCACCGGATCGCCGATCAGAGTGCGCAGATACGAGTCGCGCCAGGCTTGCGGGCGGTGGGCGAGCAGCACCTTGCCCGCGCTCGGCGGGTACAGCGGGCGGCGGGTGCGCAGCGGCGCTGAGTAGCGGATCAGCTGGCGCGACTCGGCGGCCGCCGCGTACACCAGGGAATCGCCCACGGCGGTGCCGAGCATGGCGGTTTCGCCGAAGTGGTCGCGCAGCGCCCCGAGCGTGGGCAGCGCGGCGCGCGCGAGGTCCGGCGAGGTTCTCGGCAGGAGGCTCCCGAGGGCGGGGCCCAGACGGTACACGCCCTGCTCCTCGACCAGATACCCGGTCGAGACAAGGCCTTTGACCAGGCCGAACACCGACGACTTGGGAGCGTCGAGGACATCGGCGAGCTCCTGCACACGGGCGCCGCCGCGTCGTGAGACGCACTCCAGGATGCCCGTCACCCGGCTCACCGTCCTGTGCTCCCTGGGGGCCCCACCCTCGCTCATGGCCCTTCTCCCTCTGCATGGTCGTGCCCTTGACCGGCGGATCCTACGACTCCTAGCCTCCCGTATATCCGACTCGGCGATCGTATATACGAACTGAGGCTGTGATCCATGGACTTCGCCCCGACCGAGGAGCAGGAGGACATCCGCCGCGCCGTCGCCGATCTCGCCGCCCGTTTCCCGGACACGTACTGGGCGGACCACGACGAACGGGCGGCGTTTCCCCAGGAGTTCTACGACGCCTTTGCCGAGGGCGGCTGGCTGGGCATGGCGATCCCCGAGGAGTACGGCGGGGGCGGGCTCGGCGTTCTTGAGGCGTCGCTGCTGCTCCAGGAGATCGCCGCGTCCGGGGCGGGGATGAACGGATGCAGCACCCTGCACCTGACCATCTTCGGCCTCAACACCCTGGTGAAGCACGGCAGTCCGGAGCTGCGCGAGGAGATCCTGCCGCGGGCCGCCGACGGCTCGCTGCACGTCTGCTTCGGCGTGACCGAACCCGACGCGGGTACGGACACCACCCGCATCTCCACCGTGGCCCGCCGCGACGGGGACGACTACGTCATCAGCGGCCGCAAGGTGTGGATCACCAAGGCGGGTCACTCCCAGAAGATGGTCCTCATCGCCCGCACGGCGCCGCGCTCCGCGGAGCGTCCCACCGACGGCATGACGCTGTTCCTCGTCGACATCGACTCCGAAGCCGTGCGGTTGAGGGCCATCCCGAAGATGGGCCGCAACGCCGTCGCCTCGTACGAAGTGCTCATCGACGGGCTGCGCGTGCCCGCGGCCTGCCGGGTGGGGCGGGAGGGGCAGGGCTTCCGGTATCTGCTCGACGGCCTCAACCCCGAGCGGATCCTGCTCGCCCACGAGGCCCTCGGCATCGGCAGGGCGGCGCTGCGCAGGGCTACCGACTACGCACGCGCGCGTGTCGTCTTCGACCGGCCCATCGGGCAGAACCAGGGCATCGCCTTCCCGCTGGCCGAGGCCGCGACCCGGCTCGACGCCGCCGAGCTCATGGCCCGCAACGCCGCCTGGCGCTACGACCGGGGGCTGCCCTGCGGCAAGGAGGCCAACATGGCCAAGTGGCTGTGCGCGGACGCCGGTTACCGGGCCGCGGACCGGGCCGTGCAGACGCTCGGCGGGATGGGGTACGCCAAGGAGTTCCATGTGGAGCGGTACTTCCGGGAGTCCCGGCTGTTGCGTCTCGCGCCGATCAGCCAGGAGATGGTCCTCACCTACGTGTCCAGCCATGTCCTCGGCCTGCCGAAGTCCTACTAGACGTCCTGAACCACCAGACCTGCTGACGAAGTCCTCTGCCGTGCCGACGAAGTCCACGTCCTACTGATGAGGTCGCACCGATGACGAATCCGCAGCCCGCGTCCGGCACACCCCGCGGCGCTTCCGGCACGGCCGGTGGCGCCCTCGCCGGACTCAGGGTCCTGGACCTGTCCCGGGTCCTCGCGGGCCCCTACTGTGCGCAGATGCTCGCCGACCACGGCGCCGACGTCATCAAGGTCGAGCCGCCGGCAGGTGACGAGACCCGGGGCTGGGGGCCGCCGTTCGTCGCGCCGGACACCTCCGCGTACTTCAGGAACCTCAACCGCGGCAAGAAGAACGTCGTCGTCGACCTGTCGGTGCCCGAGGGGCGCGAGATCCTCGACACCCTGCTGCGCGACACCGACGTCCTCGTGGAGAACTTCAAGTCGGGCACGCTCGCCAAGTGGGGTTACCCCGACGAGGAGTTGCGCAGCCGATTCCCCGCCCTCATCCACTGCCGCGTCACCGGCTTCGGCACCGACGGACCGCTCGGCGGCCAGCCCGGCTACGACGCGGTGCTCCAGGCGTACGGCGGCCTGATGAGCGTCAACGGCGAGGCGGAAGGACCGCCGCTGCGCGTCGGCGTGCCCGTCGTCGACCAGGTCACCGGGATCCTCGCCTTCTCCGGCATCCTGCTCGCCCTGCACGAACGCCGGCGCTCCGGACTGGGCCAACTCGTCGACTGCACCCTCCTGGACACCGCGATCAGCCTGCTCCACCCGCACTCGGCGTCCTGGCTCGCGGACGGCAGCGTGCCGCGGCGCACCGGCTCCGCGCACCCCTCCATCGCGCCGTACGACTCCTTCGCCGCGGCCGACGGGCCGGTGTTCGTCGCGGTGGGCAACGACCGGCAGTTCGGCGCGCTCACGGACGTACTGGGGGTGCCGGAGCTCGCGGACGACCCGCGCTTTCGCACCAACCCGGACCGCGTGCGCCATCAGCGGGAGCTGCGGGCCGCCCTGGAGAAGGCCGTCGCCGCGCACCCGCGCGCGGACCTCGCCGCGCTCCTCACGGCCCGCGGCATCCCCGCATCGCCGGTGCACGACGTCGCCGAAGCCCTGACCGCGCCCCAGGTGCGCCACCGCGGCCTGGTCGTCGAGGCCGGCGACTACCGCGGGCTGGCCTCGCCGGTGTCCCTGTCGCGCACACCCGCGCGGGTGCGGCCGCGGGTGCGGGGCGCGGGGGCGGACACACGACAGGTGCTGGAGGGGGCGGGGTACGGCGACGAGGCGATCGACCGGGCTGTGGAAAACGGTGTCGTACGTGCTGCCGACGAGGGCCCGAGCTGCGACGACGGGTGATTGTCAGTGGCGGCTGCGAGAGTGATCGGCATGACACCACTGCTCCTGAGCGACATCGAGGCGGCCCTGAGGGCCAGTTGGGGCGCGGACACCTGTCCGCCCGACTCCACGGACATCTGGTCACCGGACAATCCCGCGCGGGACCAGTGCGGCGTCACCGCCCTGGTGCTGCACGACCTGCTGGGAGGCGATCTCCTGCGCGGCGAGGTCCATGTGGACGGCGTGCGCACGGACTACCACTGGTGGAACCGGCTGGGGGCAGGGGTGGAGATCGACCTCACCCGCGAGCAGTTCGCACCCGAGGAGATCGTGACCGAGGGCACGGTCGTGGTGCGGCCGCCGGAGATCCGCCGCTGCCGCGAGGAGTACGAGCTGCTGCGCGAGCGGGTCCTGAAGCGGCTCGACGCGTCGGCCGTGGAACGGTCGGCGGCTCAGCTCACGCCGTGAACGTCTCAGCTCACGCCGTAGACGTCGAGCCGCCCGCACATCCCGAACCTGCCCCGCACGGAAGGCTGTTCGGACCGGGGGCGGACACACTACGGCCCCCGGTGCCGTCCGACACCGGGGGCCGCCCCGCGTCCTGGCCGCCTTCCCCCACGAAAGGTGACCCGGACTCCCCTGAGTGTGGTTCAGGGTGTGATCCCGTCAGAAGGTGAGTGCGGCACCCTCCCCGAGACCGGCATCGAGTTCGCACCGGTTGCCGAAGGTGGCCGACCAGCTGACGTGTCTGCCGTTCCACACGCCGCCGACGGCCACTGTCACCGGACGCCACTCCTTGGTGCAGGCGACGGTGGACTCGGTGGCGATCAGCTGCCCGAACCGGCCGTCCACCTTGCGGAGTTCGGCGCACGCGGCAGCGGCCGCGGGGTGGCTGCCGGACGGGCGAGGCGCGCAGGTCAGCGTCACGGCGCGCTCCACCGAGGCGGATGTGGCGTCCTCGCCCTGGCCGACCGTGAGCACCAGGGCGGACGGCGCGTAGAGGCTCTTCGTGTTCGGGGCCTCGGCCTGCGCGGTGCCTGATGTCGCGGCGAGGACGCAGGTGGCCGCCGCGGCGGCCGCTCCCACGACCTTGAGGGTGCGACGCATGGTGGATTCTCCTTCGCTCGATGCGGGTGGTGACTGCGGTGAGGAGTCTCGCCGGTGCGGAGAGTGAGCGCCATGTGGATGGTCGATTTCCGGATGTGCCGCTCCGGTGAACGGTGACCGTACGGTCGTTCGGGCAGCTCAGGAGTGGTGGGATGAGGCCCCCTCGCATGTCCAGCATATGGACAAGCGGCATTGGTATAACCGAGGACTAACTCCTGACCTGCACTGATGAGAAATTGGTTCTTATTTCGACGATCTGCATCGACCGGAAATCATCGCTTCGGAGGGCGGCACCCCGCCACGGACGGATGCTCACCGATGCTCATCGGTCAGCCGGATCCACCGTCTGGGCCTGCGGGTTGGCGGCCGTGCCCTCGGTGCTGACCAGGACGACCGTCGAGGCGGGCCCGACGCCCAGGGCGGCACGGCGTTCGGCGGCACCTTCGCCGGTGAGGGCGGCCCGTGCCCCGGCCAGTGATGCGGCGCCGCACGGCCCCGACGAGAGTCCCAGACCGGCCAGGTCGCGCGCGGCCGCCGCTGCGGACTCGTCGGTGACGGCGACCGCCGCGTCCAGGCCGTCCCGCAGCACGGGCCAGGCGAGCGCGGACGGGGTGCCGCAGTTCAGCCCGGCCATGGTGGTGACGCCGGTCGGCACGCCGGTGAGCCGGCCCGCGCGGAGGCTGGTCAGTACGCCGGCGGCCACCACGGGCTCCACGGAGAGCAGTGCGGACGCCGTCGCATCGGTGTCCCTCCGTGGCGTGGGCCGGCTGCGGTAGTGCGTCACGGCGGCCTGGGCGAGCGACCCGACCCCGACCGGTACGGCGACCAGGGAGGGCGACGGGGCGCCCGCGGCGCCCAGTTGGGCGTCGATCTCGGCGAACAGGGTCGCGTACCCCTCGACGATCAGCGACGGGATCTCCTCGTACCCGTCCCACGCCATGTCCTGGACGAGCACCGAACCCGGTGCCTCGGCCGCCGCCGACGCCTCCCGCACCGCCGCGTCGTACGACCCGGCGACGGCCGTCACCTCGGCGCCCTCGCTCTTGATCGCGGCCACGGCCGCGGGGTGCACGCCGTCGGGGACGAAGACGTGCGCGTGCCCGCCGAACTGCCGCGCGAGGCGCGCCACGGCCCGTCCGTGGTTGCCGTCCGTGGCGGTGACCAGCCGCGGGGCTCCCTCGCCGGGAGACGTGCCGTGTGTGAGGCCGGCGAGGATCCGGTCGATCGCCCAGGACGCGCCGAGCGCCTTGAAGGCGGGCAGGCCGAGCCGTGTCGACTCGTCCTTGGCGAAGACGCGCCCCACGTCGAACTCGCGGGCGAGGGCGGGAAGTTCATGGAGTGCCGTCGGGGTGTAGCCGGGCAGCGAGGTGTGGAAGCGGTGGGCGTCCTGCGGGGGCGGGTCGCAGGTCCAGGCCCGTGCGTCCGGGCGCGCGTACCAGGGAAAGGAGGAAGGGGTTCCGGTCGCGGTGTCGGTCTGTCGATCCATCACGGGACCAGCGTGCTGTCCGGTCTCCCTTCGGTCCAGCACATGTTTCCCACGCATAATGATCAGAGAAATCGATGGTTCGGGGGCGTGGGTGTCGGTGTCGGTGTCGGACGAGTGGGGGCGCGGATGTTCGATCTGCACCGGCTGAGGCTGCTGCGCGAGTTGAAGCACCGCGGCACCCTCGCCGCCGTCGCGACCGCCCTGTCCTACAGCCCCTCGACCATCTCCCAGCAGCTCTCGCAGCTGGAGACGGAGGTCGGCGTCCCCCTCCTCGAACCCGTCGGGCGGCGTGTGCGCCTGACGCCGCAGGCCGAGATCCTCGTCGCGCACACCGAAGCGGTCCTGGAACGGCTGGAGCGCGCCGAGGCGGACATCGCCACCTCGCTCTCCGGCCTCTCGGGAACGCTGCGCGTCGCCTCGTTCCAGACCGCCGCCCTCGCCCTGGTGCCGACCGCGCTGACCCTGCTGCGCGAGGCGCACCCCGCGCTGCGCGTCCATGTGACGCAGGCCGAGCCCGAGGACTCGCTGCCCGCCCTGCTGGCCCGCGACTTCGACCTGGTGATCGCCGAGGAGTACCCCGGCGATCCCGACCCGCGCCCCGCGGAGCTCCACCAGGAGGACCTCTGCGACGACCCCTTGCGCCTCGCGGCCCCCATGCCCCCGGGCCGGGCCGTCCCGCACGGTACGAAGGACCCCGAGGCGGCGCTGCGCGCGTACGCCGAGCACGCCTGGGTCATGGAACCGGAGGGCAGCGCGGCCCGGCGGTGGGCGACGACGCTGTGCCGCTCGGCCGGGTTCGAGCCCGACGTGCGGTTCGAGTCCACCGACCTCCTGCTCCACCTGCGCCTGGTGGAGCTCGGCCACGCGGTCGCCCTGCTCCCCGACCTGGTGTGGATCGACCGCGAACCCGCCGTGGAACTGGGCGGGTTGCCGCGGGACCGGGGCTTCCGCCGTCTGTTCACCGCGGTGCGCGCGGGCCGGAGCACGCATCCCGCGATCGTGGCCTGCCGCGGGGCGCTGCGCCGGGCGGCCGCGAACACGTCACCGCGGGCGCGGTCCGGCGCCCTCGGAGAGGCGTGGGAACCGCCAGAGGCGCCCGGGCGCGATCACGCACAGTCCTGAACCGTCGGGAAGCCGCGCGCACGCCGTCGCGGGCCGCGGTGGAGCCCGTCGGTTCCGCGACAAGTTCGGACCTGGCCGCGATGTCCACCGGCGCCTCCAGGGAGCGGTCAACTCGCCCTGGACGCACGAGGGGCGGGGAGATCGTGCCGGTGTCCGGACACGGCTCGCCCCGTCCTCCGCGCTCACTTTCGGCCGCGCCGCGCCTGGCGCCAGGCAACGGGTGATCACTTGCGTACGTCCTCATGGGGCAAGAGGGGCACCTGAGTTCGACTGGTTCCCCTGATGCGCGTGATGACGAGGAGGAACCCTTTGAGACGTGTCTCAAGAGCGGCGACCACGGTGCTGGCGGCACTGGCGCTCGCGGCGGTGTCGCCGGGCGCGGCACACGCCGTCGACGCCCCGCCGCCCGCACCGCCACCGCAGTCCCCGGCGCCGCCCGCCAGCGACGGCACCGACCTGCCGGAAGGCTGGCGACTCACCGGCCGAGGCCTGGGCAAGGAGCTCGTCTGGACCGCACGCGAGCCGGTGCCCGTGGGAGACGCCCGGGTCGAGTTCTACGCCGGTGACAAGCTGCTCGGCAGGCCCGTGGCCGCGCAGGGCCACCAATCGTTCCGCCTGCCGCTGCACGGCGCGCGCATCGGCCCCGCGAAGGAGCTGAAGGTCCTCGCCGCCGGGCGCCGCCTGGACGAGGCCGGGATCGAGGAGGAGTCGCGCAGGCCGCGGCCTGCGTCGCCCGTGCGGCCCGCGACGCCACCCGCCGCGAACGAGGTCGACCCCGGGAAGCCGGGCCGCTACCGCACCGTCACCGGTGAGTACACGCTCAAGTCGGTGCGCCTGCCCGGCTATCCGGAGCCGGTGGAGATGGTCGCCAACGTGGTCGGCCCCGCCGACGCGCCCGGCAAGCGGCCGGTGGCGCTCTTCCTGCACGGCCGCCACGCCACCTGCTACGGCGGCGACCCGCGGGACATGAGCTGGCCCTGCGGACCCGGCACGAAGCCGATACCGAGCCACCAGGGCTATCTGCGCGCCCAGAAGCTCCTGGCCTCCCAGGGATACGTCACGATCTCCGTCGCGGCCAACGGCATCAACGGCCAGGACCACCTCGCCGAGGATGCGGGGGCGCAAGCCAGGTCCTCGCTGGTCCGGCTGCACCTCGCCCGCTGGGCGGACTGGGTCAAGAAGCCGTCCTCCGCCCCGGCGGCGGTGCGCGCCGTCGCTCCCGCGGACCTGTCCCGCGTACTCCTCGTCGGTCACTCACGAGGCGGCGAGGGCGTGAACAGGGCCGCGCTCGACAGCCGGTACCCGCCGCCCGCCGACCAGGACGCCCACCCCGGCCCAGTGCGCTGGAAGATACGCGGCAACGTGCTCATAGGCCCCACGATCTTCGGGCAGAACCCGACCCCGGACGTGCCGTCCACGACGATCCTGCCGGGCTGCGACGGCGACGTCTCCGACCTCCAGGGCGAGATCTTCGTCGACGGCACCCGCGGAGTCGGACGCGGCACTGCCCTGCACAGCGCGGTGTACATGGTCGGCGCCAACCACAACTACTTCAACAGCGAGTGGACCCCGGGGCAGGCGACCGCCCCCGCGGAGGACGACTTCCAGGAGGCGGGGGACCCGGTGTGCTCGAAGGGCGCCGCGCCCCGGCTGACCGCCCGTCAGCAGCAGGTCGCCGGAGCCACGTACATAGCCGCTTCGGCCCGGCTGTTCCTCGCGGGCGACGACCGGGTGCGCCCCCTCCTCGACGGCTCCGGCCGCCGCGCCCCCTCCGCGGACCCCGCGCAGGTGCTGACCCACGCCGTCGGCGCGCACCGCTCGGGGGCCCTGGTGCCCGGTGCCTCGACCAAGGTCACGGGCGGGCGGCTGTGTGCCCAGGTGGACAACGACGACGCTCGTGCGTGTCTGCCGTCCGCGACCGCGGGGGCGTCACCGCACTTCGCTCCGTGGCGGACCATGACGGGCGAGATCTCGCCCGAGCCCGGCCGTGACGCGGTGGCGATGCGCTGGTCGCGGGCGGGCTCCCCGGCGCGGGTGAGCCCCGAGCGCCCGATCTCCCTCGCGGGCGCGAAGAACCTGGCGCTGCGGGTGATCGTGCCGCCCAACACCACCGGGACCGAGCTGGACGTGTCCGTGGTCGACGCCCGGGGACACCGGGCGAAGCTCGGCCGGGTCCGTGTCGACGGACTGCCGGGCAGCGCCAACACGGCCTCCTACTGGGGCCGCGAGGTGCGCGTGCCGCTGTCGGCCGAGGCGCGGGCGAAGGTGGACCTCAAACAGGTGAAGACCCTGGAGCTGACCCCGCGCACCCGCTCCGGCAAGGCGTGGCTGGTCGACGCGTACGGCTGGCGCCCCGGCACCCCCGAGGTGAAGCCCGCCCCGATGCCGCGGGTCGACATCGGGCGGTTGACCGTCAAGGAAGGGGACTCCGGCGTCCGCACCTACCGCGTGCCGGTGCACGTGTCCGGCCAGGGCAGCGGCACGGTCCGGGTGTTCGCGCCGAAGCCCGGCACGGACGAGATCACCCAGCGCACGGTGACGGTGCGGCCGGGGGCGCACGACATCGACGTGCGGGTCGAGGTGCGCGGCGACACCCGCTACGGCTACGACGTCCGGCACGACGCGTTCGCCAAGGCGGTGCGCGGCGCGGTGGTCGGTGCCTACCAGGGCGGCGTGACGGCGCAGAACGACGACCCCATGCCGAAGATCACCCTCGAACCCGTCGCAGGCCGCGTCACCGAGGGCAAGCCGCTGAAGTGGCGGATGAAGCTCTCGGAGCCCGTCGACGTCGACATCTCGGCAGGCCTCTCCTTCCTGCCGGTCGACGGCGGCAGGGAACTGTCCACGCTGGACGTGGACCCGCGCTGGCTGGCGGACGAGTTCGGGGCCGAGCCCCGACCCGAACGGCCGCTGTCCGAGATGGCGAAGGGCCAAGGCCTGTTCGTCACCGTGCCCGCGGGCGAGACCAGCGCCGAACTGCGTGTGCCCACCGTCAAGGACGACGTGCGCGAGCCGGAGGAGTCCGTGAAGGGCCGGCTCTACGTCTATGACCAGAACTGGGAGCCGCAGCCCGGCCCGGAGCTCACCGGAACGGTGCGGGACGCCTCGTAGCGATCCGTGGCCAGGGGAGGGGGCGGCCGACTCGCCGGTGAGTACGCCGGGTCGGCCGCCCCCCCGCCTTCGGGGGACATGGATCAGAGGCGCCGCGCCCTCTGGTGCTCCGCCCAGGCGGCCGATGTGCTGACGAGTCGCAACACCTGCGCGCACGCGTCGAGTTCGACACGGCGTACGGAGCCCCGTCACGCGTCCAGGACGATGGCGTTCTTGGCCCGCTCGACGGACTCCTCGGCGGCGGGACCGCCCGGATTCTCCGTCGCCAGTGCCTGGTTGAGGGCGACGAAGGGCCGCATCCGCCGCTCGTAGCGGGCGAAGGCCGCGCGGTGGTCGTCGCCGTGGCGGCCGAGGGCGTCGGCGAGGACGTGGGCGCCCACCAGGGCGAGGCTCGTGCCCTGGCCGGAGAGCGGCGACGCGCAGTAGCCCGCGTCGCCGAGCAGCACCGTCCTGCCGCGCGACCAGCTGTCCAGGTGGATCTGGGCCATCGCGTCGCCGTAGAAGTCGGTGGACTCCCACATCGCCTTCAGGAGCCGGGGTGTCTCCCAGCGCAGCACGGACATGCGGTCGGCGATCAGCTTCTTCTGCCGCTCGACGGCCCGGTCCACGCGGCTCAGCGGCTCCGACTCGTAGCCGAACGTGATCCTCAACTCGGTGTTGTCGCGCACCGGGTAGACGCAGTACCCGGCGAGGCCCTCGCGGACCCACGTCTGCCAGTTGTCCAGGCCGAGGAAGTTGTCCGCGCTGAAGATGGCCAAGTGCGAGCCGAGGTGCCGTGTGAACTCCTCCTCGGGCCCGAAGGCCAGGGCCCGCACCCCCGAGTGCAGGCCGTCGGCGCCCACCACCAGGTCGAAGGTGCGGTCGGCCGCGTGCTCGAAGGAGACCCGGACGCCGCCGTCCGTCTCGTCCAGCCCGGTGATGCTGTCCCCGTAGACGAACTCGGTCTCCTCGCCCAGGAGTTCGTGCTGCATCCGGATCAGGTCCTCGCGCAGGATCTCGATGTCGTCGCTGTCCAGCCGGCCGCTGCTGTACGTGGCCTCGGTGGAGCGGTGGATCTCCTTGCCGTCGCCGTCGAGCACCGACATGCCGCGCATCCGGGTCCGCGCCGCGCGGGCCCGCTCCAGCAGGCCCATCCGGTCGACGACGTCGAGCGCGACCCCGCGGATGTCCACCGCCTGCCCGCCCTTGCGTGGTCCCGGCGCCCGCTCGACGAGCGTGGGGGCGTAGCCGCGCTCCCGAAGGAAGTGCGCGAGCGCGGATCCGGCGATGCCGGCGCCGGAGATCAGAACCGTCCTCATGGGGGCTCCTTCAGAGACTCGATGACCTGTACGCAAACTGAATGTACGGCGTACGCGCAGCGCTGCCAACTGGCCTTAAGGGCGCTCTGTTCTAGGTCAGTTGGGCTTCCGGGAGAGGCGCTGCTGCTAGGCTCTGCACTAGTACAGGCACGAGAGGCGGAAAAGAAAATTTCGGAGAGCAGCATGGACAGCGCCACCGAGCCGCCCTACCGGCGGATCGTCGCCGAGATCCGCCGCCGCGTCGCCGAGGGCGAGCTCGCCCCGGGCGACCGCGTGCCGTCCACGCGGCAGATCGCCAAGGAGTGGGGCGTCGCCCTCGCGACCGCCACCAAGGCCCTGACCGCCCTGCGCCTGGAGGGGGTTGTCGTGGCCCGCCCCCGCGTCGGCACCGTCGTGGCCCCCGGCGACGGCGCCCCGGCGGCCCCCGAGCGACAGCCGACGGCCGGACCCGAACACGAACTGACCCGGGAGCGCGTCGTGCGCGCCGCCACCGACATCGCCGACGCCGAAGGCCTGGCCGCCCTGTCCATGCGCGGGGTCGCCGCCCGCCTGGGCGTCGCCGCCATGTCTCCGTACCGGTACGTCAAGAGCAAGGACGACCTGGTGCTCCTCATGGCCGACGCGGCATTCGGCGAGGAGACGTACCCGGCCACGCCCCCCGACGGCTGGCGGGCCCGCCTCGAACTGGGCGCCCGCACCCTGTGGGCCCTGCACCGCAGACACCCCTGGCTGGCCCAGATCAGCCCGCTCACCCGCCCGCTGATGCTGCCGCACCTGATGGTGCACGCCGAGTGGTCCCTCGCGGCGCTCGACGGCCACGGCCTGGCACCGGAGGCCATGATGGACATGCACGTGCTGCTCTACAGCCATGTGCAGGGCCTCGCCGTCAGCCTGGAGCAGGAGGCGCACGCCGAGGCGGTGACCGGCCTGACCGAGGACGAGTGGATGGACCGGCAGGACGCGGCCTTCCGGGAGATCGCCGCCGCCGGCAGGTACCCGACGTTCAAGAAGGTGAGCGACGCCCTCGCGGGCGGCTACGACCTGCGCCTGGACGAACTCTTCGAGCTCGGCCTCGGCTCCCTGCTCGACGGCTTCACCGTGCGGGTCGAGGGAGCGGGGCAGGGGCGCGAGCGGCGGTAGGGCGACCGTCGCGTGGAGTGCGGCAGGGCGGCCGTTGCGTAGGGTTCTGCCATGTCCGCACCCGCCGCCGCCCCCGAACTCCAGCTCCTGCGCGCCGATCACGCCCCCGCGCTGCTCGCCTTCGAGCAGACGAACCGCGTCCATTTCGCCGCGTCGGTGCCCGACCGGGGCGACGGGTACTTCCGCGACTTCGCCGCGCGGCACGAAGCGCTCCTCGCCGAGCAGGCCGAGGGGGTCTGCTTCTTCCACGTGCTGGTCGGCGACGGGGGAGAGGTCCAGGGGCGGGTCAACCTGATCGACGTGGCGGACGGCGTCGCCGAGCTCGGCTACCGCGTCGCCGAGAAGGCCTCGGGCCGCGGCCTGGCCACCCGGGCCGTCCGGCAGGTGTGCGACCTGGCTGTCACCGCGTACGGCCTGACGGGGCTGCACGCCCGGACGACGCTCGACAACCCGGGCTCACACCGGGTGCTCACTCGCACCGGCTTCGTGCCCGCCGGGGACATCGTGCTCGACGGCCGCCCGGGGACCCGCTACACCCTGACGCTCGGAGGCCTGACGCTCGGAGGTCTGCCGCTCGGTGGCCCGCTCCAGGAAGCGGAGTAGCTCCACGGGGAAGGGCAGGACGAGGGTGGAGTTCTTCTCGGCGGCGACGGCCACCACGGTCTGCAGCAGGCGCAGTTGGAGGGCGGCGGGCTCCTCGGCCATCCCGTGCGCGGCCTCGGCCAGCTTCTTGGAGGCCTGGAGTTCGGCGTCGGCGTTGATGACGCGGGCGCGGCGCTCGCGGTCGGCCTCGGCCTGCCGTGCCATGGACCGTTTCATGGTCTCGGGCAGCGACACGTCCTTGATCTCGACGCGGTCGATCTGCACGCCCCAGCCGATGGCGGGGCTGTCGATCATCAACTCCAGTCCCTGGTTGAGCTTTTCGCGGTTGGACAGCAGGTCGTCCAGGTCGCTCTTGCCGATGATGGAGCGCAGCGAGGTCTGCGCCATCTGCGACACCGCGAAGCGGTAGTCCTCGACCTGCACCACGGCCTCGGCGGCGTCGACGACCTTGAAGTAGATGACGGCGTCGACCCGCACCGTGACGTTGTCGCGCGTGATGCCGTCCTGCGCGGGCACCGGCATCGTCACGATCTGCATGTTCACCTTGCGCATCCGGTCGACGCCGGGGACCACCATGGTGAGACCGGGCCCGCGCACCGCGCCCGAGAGCCGGCCCAGGCGGAAGACCACGCCGCGCTCGTACTGCTTGATCACGCGGGCCGCCGCCATCGCGTACACGAGACAGCCCGAGGCGACCGCGGCGCCTGCTGCCAGCAGCTCCTGGACCATGGCGGCCCCCTGACATCCGAGTCGGCCACTTATTTCACGATATGCCCGGAGATGTCCATCGGTCGAGCCCCTGGAGGCCGCTCTCCGGACCAGGGGGGGGGCGGCGGTCAGTCCGTACGCGGCCGTGACTCGTACAGCCGCGTGTAGTAGCGGCCCTCGGACTCGTGGCCGGTGGGGTCCTCACCGGCCAGGATCACCTGCCGGACGGCGTCACGCCGCTCCTCGGGGCTGGTGAACAGGCGCTGCGGATAGGTCCGCGAGGGATCCGTGACGGTGGCGAGGCCGTGTGCCGCCAGGGTGGCGACGATGCGCCGGTAGGGCACGGTGCGCAGCACGAAGGCGCTGACCCACACCGGGCCCCGCGTGCAGTCGAGCAGGGCGTCGAAGGTGCGGTGCGAGATGTAGCCGATACCCCCGGTGACCGTGATCAGACCGGTGCGGGCGACCGCGCGGCGCAGCCGGGGGCTGGGCGGGTGCCGTTCCAGGTTCTCCGCGTACGCCTCGTCCAGCAGGCCCGCGTCCAGGGCGTACCGGGTGGCGTTCTCCGCCATGTCCAGGCCGATGACCTCGGCGGCGTCGGCGCGCCGCCGCGAGGTGTAGAACTCCTTGTCGCGCTCCAGGAGCTGGGCGGGCGTGAGCGCGGCGGCCTCCTCGGAGGTGTAGTGCGCGTACAGGTCCTCCAGCGTGAGGTCGTGGTTGAGCAGCGCCGCGTTGATGCCGTACGAGCAGCACACGTCGAGGACCGTGACGGGGCCCTCGCCGCCGGGGATCCGGGCGCGCAGTTCGCGCGTGCGGCGGAAGACGGCCTGGGCGTGGTGCGGGATCTCGTACGCGTAGGGCGCCAGGGTGCGGAAGTAGGCGCGCGGGTCCGGCTGGTCGTAGATGTCGTCGAACCGGGTCTTGCCCGATGCGGTCCTTGTCCTGTGCCGGTCTGTGGCCATGGAGCACCTCCGGGGTCGAAGAACGGGTCTGGGGCAGACGTGCACCTCTACCCGACCCCTGCCACCCCCGGTAGACCTCGTGGCGGTAACCGGCCACGGCACCACCCGGCCGCGGCGTCCCCGCGACCGTCCCGCTGGCTACCCTGGAGCCGATGTTCACCTCCCAGGGTCCCACGCTGCGCGAGCTGGCCGTTGAGGCGCTCTCCTCCACCGAGCACGGCTACGACCTGCTCGCCCCCAAGTTCGACCACACGCCGTTCCGTACGCCGGACCGATTCCTGGAGGCAACGGCCGAAGCCCTGCGTCCGCTCGGCCCCTTCGGCGCGGGCCTCGACGTGTGCTGCGGGACCGGCGCGGGCGTCGAGACGCTGCTGCCGCTGTGCCGCGAGCGGGTCACCGGCGTGGACTTCAGCGCCGGGATGCTGGCCGCGGCCGCGGCCGGGGTGCCGGGGGCCCAGGACGGTCCCGCGGTCGAGTGGGTGCGGGCCGACGCCCGCGCCCTGCCGTTCGCCGAAGGATTCGACCTGGCCGTCAGTTTCGGGGCGTTCGGCCACTTCCTGCCCGCCGAGCGGCCCGCCCTGTTCGCGGGCGTCCACCGGGCGCTGCGCCCCGGCGGACTCTTCGCGTTCCCGATCGGCGCGCCGCAGCCGCTGAGCTCCCCGTGGTACTGGGCGATGCTCGGCTTCGACTCGGCGATGCGCGCGCGGAACCTGCTGTGGCGGCCGCGGTTCGTCATGTACTACCGCACCTTTGCGCTGGGCGGCGTGCGCGAGGACCTCGCCGACGCCGGCTTCGACGTGCGGCTGCTGCCCCTGGAGGAGTTCGGGCGGCGCCCCGACGGGAGCCCGCGCTGGCGCCTGGTGGTGGCCAGGAAGGCGGAGCGGGCGTAGGAATGTCGGTCACCCGGAGAGCTGTGCGGCAAGGCGCCGGTGAGTCATCCTCGTAGTCGACGGACCGCCGTCAACTGCCTTGCAGGGGGTGCCCGATGGGGAACGACCACGACGCCGGGCCGCCGGTCCCTCCCGAGTCCGCTGCCGCTCCGCCCGGCGCGACCGCCGACACGCAGGTGCCGGACCAGGCCTTCAACCGCTGCTGGCGGCCCGGCGTCTCGGGCGGCAGCCCGCGCGGCTTCCGTGAGCTGTACGTGGGCGACCACGAGCACTTCACCCTCAACCTCACGGGCTAGCGGAGGGACCGCACCGCGGTCGTCGGGGCGGGGGCGCCGCCGAGGAGATCCGCGCGCCCCGCCCGCTCCGCCCACCGCACGGCGGGCTCCATCGCCAGGGACGTCCCGAGGAACAGCGCTCCCAGCAGCAGCCACCCCGGTACGCCCCACACCACCAGGAGCCAGGTCAGAAGGAGCGGTCCAAGGGCGCGCGCGACCGGGACGCCGGTGCCGAAGAACCCCTGGTACTGGCCGACTTGGCGCGCGGGCGCCAGCGCGAAGCCGATCTGCCAGGACCCCGCGGACTGCTGCATCTCGGCGATCACCTGAAGCACCGCCCCGACGAGAAGCACCGCGGCCGCCGCCCACGGCGAGAAGCCCGCCGCCGACACCGCGAAGACCACGCACGAGGCGAACATGACGGCACCGGAGCGGCGTACGGCCCGTGAGGCCGATGCCAGGCCGGTGACGCCCCGGGCCATCCGCACCTGAAAAGCCATCACGGCAAGGGTGTTGAGGACGAACAGCGCCGAGACCAGCCACCCCGGGGCGTCGGTGCGCTCCACCGTCCACAGCGGGATCGCGAGGCTGAGCAGCGGCATCCGCAGCAGCAGGACCGCGTTGAGGAGCGTGACCACCGCGTAGGGCCGGTCACGGAGCACCGCGAGGCGCGGCCCGCCCGCACCGCGTGCCGCCGTGGCACGCGCCACCACGGGCAGCCGCAGCAGCACGGCGGCGCAGAGCAGGAAGCTCAGCGCGTCCAGGGCGAACACCGCCCGGTAGGCCCCGGCCGTGTCGTACCGCAGCGCCAGGCCGCCGAGGGCCGCGCCGACCGCGAGCCCCGCGTTGAGCGTCGACTGCAGGTGCGCGAGCACCGCCGTGCGCTCGGCCGGCGCCACGAGCCCGGCGAGCAGCGCCTGCCGGGAGGCCGCGAGGCCGCACTGCGCGACGGCGTAGAGGATCGCCGCCACGAGGAACAGCGGGAAGGAACCGATGAGGAGGAACGACCCGACGGCGGCCCCGGTGGCCAGGGCGAGCAGCACCGACGTGCCGCGCGGCCCGTGGCGGTCGGCGAGCGCGCCCAGCGGCACGCCCGCCACGGACCCGATCGCCCAGGCCACCGTGAGGCCGAGCCCGACCTGGGTGGGGGAGAGCCCGACGACACGGGTGAAGTAGAGCGCCGACGACACGTAGTACGCGCCGTCCCCGACGGAGTTGCTCAGCTGCGCGGCGGCGAGGACGCGCGGTGCGCCCGGCGGCGGAAGGACACGGATCGACACGACGCTCCCCGAGTCGGCGGCCGGACGGCCGTCCCTGGACTGACGCGTCGACGGTATGCAGCCGCTGCGGGGAGCGAGTGGGCCAATCGGCGCCCGTGGCCGTGTGCCACTTCGGTCGTCCCCGGGCCCGGCTACCCCTTGCCGTCGGCGGCCGCCTGGAGCGCGGCCACATCCAGCTTCTTCATGCCGAACATCGCCTGCTGGGCGCGCTGGGCGCGCTCCGCGTCCGGGCCGGTGACGAGCTCGCCGAGGAGGGTGGGCACCACCTGCCAGGACAGGCCGTACCTGTCCTTGAGCCAGCCGCAGGGGCCCTCCTCGCCGCCCTCGGAGAGCTTCGTCCAGTAGTGGTCGACCTCCGCCTGGTCGGCGCAGTCGATCTGGAAGGAGACCGCCTCGTCGAAGGTGAACTCGGGGCCGCCGTTGATCGCCGTGTACGGCTGGCCGTCGAGCTCGAAGTCCACGGTCAGGACGGTGCCGGCCGGGCGCGGGGCGTTCTCTCCGTAGTACGAGACGTGCTTGATCCGCGAGTTCGGGAAGACCGAGACGTAGAACCGCGCGGCCTCCTCGCTCTGCGTGTCGAACCAGAGGTTGGGGGTGATCCTGGGCATGGCTCTCTCCCTGTCTGCCGATGCGGACACCTGCGTCCGCCCGCGTGGCCGCCCGTGTGGACGTCCGCCTATGTGGACCGTCGCACCGCCCGGAACTCATCGCCACAGGGCAGCCGGATCGCGCCGCCCGCTCACCCGGCCGTGCGGACCCGCGGCTCGTGCCGCAGCGCGATGCCGAAGTGCCGGTCGTAGGCCGCCAGGACCTCCGCCTCCGTACCCAGCTCGGTGGTCTTCTTCTCCAAGCCCTCGCCCGCGGTCTCGGTGAGCTTGCGGCCGCTGAGGGTGACCCGGCCCTGCTCGGTGACGATCGAGCAGACCAGGGACCGGGTGAAGTGGGACTCGGGGGAGGTGCGGTGGTACCAGGCGCCGGCCTTGAAGTCGGCCAGCGCACGCGGGCGCCGGTCGACCAGATACTGCTTCGCGCCGTCCTTGACGACCTCCAGATCGCCCTCCGAAGTCTCCGTGAGGCGGAAGGTGCCGCCGGGATCGGTCTGTTCGCCCCGGTCCCCGAAGGCGAGCGGCAGATGGCTGTGGGCGCCGAAGCCGACGTCCGCGAGCCAGTCGCCGCCGTCCTCGGTGCGTACGCGCAGCGCCATGTGGTCGAAGGGGATGCCGAGGCGGCCCCGGTCGTCGTACACCCGTGCCTGCACGATCTCGACAGCGAAGCCGAGGGCCCTCAGAAGCGCGGCGAACGCGCCGTTGAGCTCGTAGCAGAAGCCGCCTCTGCGCGCGTCCACGACCTTGGAGACCAGGTCCTCGTCGGTGAGGACGATCTCCTCACCGAGGTGGATCGAGAGGTTCTCGAAGGGGACGGCGCGCAGATGCGCCAGGTGCAGATCGCGCAGGGCCCGTGTGGTGGGGGCGGTGGGGCGCGCGGCGCCGATGCGCCGCAGGTAGGCGTCGACCCGGTCGGTGTCGACGGCGGTCCGGTCAGCCATGATCTTCGCGGTGTCCATGTGATCAGTGTGGTCCGTGACCGGCGCCGTGGCGACGGACCCCCGACGGTGTCCGCACCGGACCTCGGTCCCAGGTCCCGGGCCCCGGCGGCCACGCGCCTCAATTCCCGGGTGACGCACGGCAGTACGTGTGTATAGTCACCGCAGAGCGCACGCCACAGCGGTGTCGCGCGACGCGAGAGCGAGGAGGTGAGCCCGATGACCACGCAGCACCCGTTCCGGGCCCTCCTGACCGCAGTCCGCGTCTGACGTCGCACACCGCACGCCGTCCATCCGGCGGGCGTCGTCGCCCGGGAGCGCCCACCCACCGCGACAGCACACGTTCCTGAGCGAAGGATCCGAACCACCCGTGACTATCACGCCCTTCCAGGTCTCCGTCGGTGACGACGTCCTCGACGACCTGCGTACGCGTCTTCGGCGCACCCTCTTCACCGAGGCCTCCGACCCCACCTCGTGGGCGGCCGGCACCGACCCCGACCACCTGCGCCGCCTCGTCTCCTACTGGGCGGACGGCTTCGACTGGCGCGCCGCCGAGGCCGCGCTCAACTCCTTCCCGCACCACACCGCCGAGGTTGCGGGCGCCCGCGTGCACTTCGTGCGTCTGCGCGGGGCACGGCCGCACGGCGCACCGGCCCCGCTGCCGCTGGTCCTGACCCACGGCTGGCCGAGCAGCTACGTGGAGATGCTGCCGCTGGCCCGGCGGCTCGCCGACCCGGGCGGCCACGGCGGCGACCCCGCCGACGCCTTCGACGTGGTCGTGCCCTCCCTGCCCGGCTTCCTCCACTCCGAGCTGCCCCAGGGGCCCTTCACCCGCAGGGGCGTCGCCGGGATCTGGCACGAGCTGATGACACAGACGCTCGGATACCGCCGCTTCGGCGCCTTCGGCGGGGACATCGGAGGAGGCGTCACCCAGTGGCTCGGCGCCCTCCACCCCGGTGAGGTCGCCGGCGTGCACATCACGTCCGCCGTGGTCGCCGCCGACTTCGAGGCGCAGCCGCCGACCGCCGAGGAGCAGGCCTACCTCGACCACCTGGAGGCGTACGACGCCGGCGACCAGGGCTACAGCGAGATCATGTGCACCCGGCCCGACACGATCGCCGCCGCGCTGCGGGACTCCCCGGCCGGACTGCTCGCCTGGATCATCGACAAGTACCGCGACTGGAGCGACTGCGACGGCGACCTGGAGGCCCGCTGGGACAAGGACACCCTGCTGACCGTCGCGACCCTGTACTGGGCCACCGGCAGCATCGGCTCGTCCTTCCGGCAGTACTACGACTACGTACGCCACAACACACCGGTGCCGCCCATCACCGTGCCCGGCGCGGTCACCCTCAGCCACGAACCCGCGTACGCGCACTACCCGAAGAGCCTCGCCGAGCGCGTCTTCACGGATCTGCGCCACTGGAGCACCCCGCGCAACGGCGGTCACTTCATGGCGCACGAGGAACCCGAGCAGGTCGCGCGTGAACTACGGGAGTTCTTCCGCCCGTTGAGGGCCACGGACTGACCCCGTCCCACCCGCGCCAACCCTTCGCGACGCCCCCGCGGTCACCGACCGCGGGGGCGTTCGCGCGTTCGAAAATGGTCCACCCTCGTACTGGGTACGGTGTACGCTTTTCCTCTCGCCCGACTCTGCTCAAGGAGCGCTCAGTGCAGGCCATACCCGCCGACAGCCACAACGTCATCCAGGTCCGTGGAGCCCGCGAGAACAACCTGCGGGACGTCTCCGTCGACCTCCCCAAGCGGCGGCTCACCGTCTTCACCGGGGTCTCGGGGTCCGGGAAGTCCTCGCTGGTGTTCGGCACCATCGCCGCCGAGTCCCAGCGCCTGATCAACGAGACGTACACGGCCTTCATCCAGTCGTTCATGCCGAGCCTCGGCCGGCCCGACGTCGACGCGCTGCGCAACCTGAGCGCGGCCATCGTCGTCGACCAGGAGCGGATGGGCGCCAACTCGCGCTCCACGGTGGGCACCGCCACCGATGCGTACACCATGCTGCGGATCATCTTCAGCCGCCTCGGCGAGCCCCGCATCGGCACCTCGGGCGCCTTCAGCTTCAACCTCCCCGACGGGATGTGCCCCGAGTGCGAGGGCACCGGCGAGGTCTCCACCGTCGACGTCGGCCAGCTGGTGGACCGCGAACTCTCCCTGAACGAGGGCGCGATCACCGTTCCGTACTACGCGGTGGACTCCTGGAGCTGGCAGATCATGGTCAACTCCGGCTTCCACGACCCCGACAAGAAGCTCAAGGACTTCACCGAGCGGGAGTGGGCCGACCTCCTCCACAAGGACCCGGTCAAGGTGAAGGTCGGCGCCAACGGCTTCACGTACGAAGGCCTGGTCTCCAAGATGCGGCGGACCTGGCTCGCCAAGGACCGCGAATCCCTCCAGCCGCACATCAAGGCCTTCGTGGACCGCGCGGTCGTCTTCGCCCGCTGCCCGGTCTGCGACGGCACCCGGCTCGCCGCGGCCGCGCTCTCCTCGAAGATCGACGGACGCAACATCGCCGAGTGCTCGGCGATGGAGATCAGGGACCTGGCCGCGTTCGTGCGCGGCCTCGACGACCCCGCCGTCGCCCCGCTGATCACGAGCCTGAGCGAACTCCTGGACTCCCTGGTCGAGATCGGGCTCGGCTACCTCAGCCTGGACCGCACCTCGGGCTCGCTCTCCGGCGGCGAGGCGCAGCGCGTGAAGATGGTCCGCCACCTCGGCTCCAGCATCACCGACGTGACGTACGTCTTCGACGAACCGACCATCGGCCTGCACCCGCACGACATCCGCCGCATGAACGACCTGCTCCTGCGGCTGCGGGACAAGGGCAACACCGTGCTCGTGGTCGAGCACAAGCCGGAGGTGGTCGAGATCGCCGACCACGTCGTCGACCTCGGACCCGGTGCCGGTGAGGCGGGCGGGGAGATCTGCTACAGCGGTGACGTCGCGGGCCTGCGCGCGTCGGGCACGCTCACCGGCCGCCACCTGGGCCACCGTGCCCGACTGCGCGAGACCGTGCGCACCCCCAAGGGCCGGCTGTCCGTCAAGGGAGCCGACCTGCACAACCTCAAGGACGTCGAGGTCGACATCCCGCTCGGGGTGCTCACCGTGGTCACCGGAGTCGCCGGATCGGGCAAGAGCTCGCTGATCCACGGCTACGTCTCGGGGCAGGGCGGCGTGGTCGTCGCCGACCAGTCGCCGATCCGCGGCTCGCGCCGCTCCAACCCCGCGACGTACACCGGGCTCCTCGGCCCGATCCGCACCGCCTTCGCCAAGGCCAACGGCGTCAAGGCGGCGCTGTTCAGCGCCAATTCACAAGGGGCCTGCGCCAAGTGCAACGGCATCGGGCTCCTCTACACCGACCTGGCGATGATGGCCGGGGTGGCGTCCGTGTGCGAGGAGTGCGAGGGCAGGCGGTTCACCGCCGAGGTGCTCACCTACCGGCTGCGCGGCAAGGACATCAGCGAGGTCCTCGGCATGTCGGTGGCCGAGGCGCACGACTTCTTCCCCTCCGGGCAGGCACACGCCATCCTCGGCCGCCTCCGGGACGTCGGCCTCGGCTATCTGCGGCTCGGGCAGCCGCTCAACACCCTCTCCGGAGGTGAGCGGCAGCGGCTGAAACTCGCCATTCACATGGCGGAGAAGTCCTCCACGTACGTCCTGGACGAGCCGACCACCGGCCTCCATCTCGCCGATGTGGACAAGCTCCTGGCTCTTCTCGACCGGTTGGTCGACGACGGGAACTCCGTGATCGTCATCGAGCACCACCAGGCCGTGATGGCGCACGCCGACTGGATCGTCGATCTCGGCCCAGGTGGCGGCCATGACGGCGGACGCGTGGTGTTCACGGGGACTCCGGCCCAACTGGTCACCGAAGCGGACACCGTCACGGCGCACCATCTGCGGGAGTACGTCGCGAGATGACGCCCAGGTCAGGGACGGCGCAGGTACGCGAAGAAAGGGAGTCGACTATTCCGCGCCAAAGGCGAAGGAACTGTTGACACGTGCCTGCTCCTTGTGGCCTAGACGGGGCGATCGCTCCTCATCCCAGGGGATGACATGCGTCGCGACGCAGTACAGCGACCGTGGGTCGATAGTCCGGCTCACAGTCGGACTTACGTCCTTCGAACGGCAGTGAGGATGGAAGGGCATCCTGCTGGACCCCCTGACGTGCGCGAATCCCGCGACAGGGGGTCGTCCCTGCCTGCCCAACCCGACGGGAGTCCCTTTCGCCGTGGCTACGTTCCTGTACAAACTAGGCCGCCTCGCCTTCCGGCGACGCCGCTATGTGGCGCTGCTGTGGGTGGCGTTGCTCGTCGGTGCGGGCTTCGCAGCCTCGGCCGCCCCCGCACCACCCGCCGACACCTTCTCGATGCCGGGAACGGAGTCGCAGAAGGCCTTCGACGTCCTGGAGAAGCGCTTCCCCGACGCCAGTGCCGACGGCGCCAGCGCCCGTGTCGTCATCCGGGCCCCCGAGGGCCAGAAGATCACCTCGGCCAAGCCCAAGGCCGAGGTCGAGAAGATGGTCGCGGCCATCGGCAAGGGATCGTCTCAGGTCGCGAGCGTCGCCGACCCGTACAAGGCGAAGACCGTCAGCAAGGACGGCACCACCGCCTACGCGTCGGTCACCTACAAGGTGGCCGCCATGGAGCTGACGGACAAGTCGCGTGACGCGCTGACCAAGGCCACCGACCAGACCCGCAAGGCGGGCCTGACCGTCGAGACCGGCGGCGACGCCATCATGGCCGAGCAGGAGATGGGCGGCAGCGCCGAACTCATCGGCATCGCGATCTCCGCGGTGGTCCTGATCCTCACCTTCGGCTCGCTGGTCGCCGCGGGCATGCCGCTCCTGACCGCGATCATCGGCGTGGGCATCGGCATCTCCGGCATCGCGGCGCTCGGCAGCGTCCTCGACCTCTCCGCCACGACCTCCACGCTCGCGATGATGATCGGCCTCGCGGTCGGCATCGATTACGCCCTGTTCATCGTCTCCCGCTACCGAGCGGAGATCGCCGAGGGCCGCGAACCCGAGGAAGCGGCGGGCCGGGCCACCGGAACCGCGGGCTCCGCCGTGGTGTTCGCCGGACTCACCGTCGTCGTCGCCCTCTCCGGCCTCGCCGTCGTCAACATCCCGATCCTCACCAAGATGGGCCTGGCCGCGGCCGGCACCGTCGTGATCGCCGTCCTCATCGCGCTCACCATGATCCCCGCGCTGCTCGGCTTCGCGGGCCGCAAGGTGCTGCGCCGCAAGGACCGCAAGAAGCCCGCGGGCGCGCTCCTGGATCCGCACGCCAAGCCCAAGCTCGGCACCCGCTGGGCGCGCTTCGTGCTTCGCCGTCCGCTCGCGGTCCTGCTCGTCGCCGTCGTCGGCCTCGGTGCCGTCGCCGTCCCGGCCACCAGCCTGGAGCTCGGCCTGCCCGACGAGGGCACGGCGGCCCCGGACAGCACCCAGCGCAAGGCCTACGACATGCTGTCCGAGTCCTTCGGCGCGGGCTTCAACGGCCCGCTGATGATCACCATCAGCAAGGACTCCGACGTGGCGGGCGCCGCCAAGACCGTCGGTGAGGAGATCGCCAAGGTCGACGGCGTCGCCGCCGTCACGCCCGCCACGCCCAACGAGGCCGGCAACACCGCGATCATGAACGTCGTCCCGAAGACCGGGCCGAGCGACCACAAGACCGAGGAACTGGTCAAGTCGATCCGCTCCACCGCCGACGGCGTCGGGGCCGACACCGGCTCCGAGGTCCTGGTCACCGGCCAGACCGCGATGACGATCGACTTCTCGCAGACCCTGGACGACGCGCTGCTCCCCTACCTCGGGCTCGTCGTCGGCCTGGCCTTCCTGCTCCTGATGCTGGTCTTCCGCTCGATCCTGGTGCCGCTCAAGGCGGCGCTCGGCTTCCTGCTCTCGGTGGCCGCCGCGCTCGGCGCCGTGGTCGCGGTCTTCCAGTGGGGCTGGCTCGCGGACATCGTGGGCGTCGACCAGCCGGGCCCGATCATGAGCATGATGCCGATCTTCATGATCGGCGTGGTCTTCGGTCTCGCCATGGATTACGAGGTCTTCCTCGTGACGCGGATGCGTGAGGCGTACGTCCACGGGGCGCGCCCCGGCGAGTCGGTCGTGACCGGCTTCACCCACGGCGGACGGGTCGTGGCCGCGGCCGCGATCATCATGATCAGCGTCTTCTCCGGCTTCATCATGGAGAACGACGACATGATCAAGATGATGGGCTTCGGTCTGGCCGTCGCCGTCCTCTTCGACGCCTTCGTGGTCCGCATGGCGATCGTGCCCGCGGTCCTCGCCCTGCTCGGCAAGTCCGCCTGGTGGCTGCCGCGCTGGCTGGACAGGCTCCTGCCGAACGTGGACGTGGAGGGCGAGAAGCTGCACAGGAGCCTCGGCGACACCGTGTCGCCCGGCGCCGAGACCGAGCGGGAGCTGGCACCTGTGGGCAGGTGACGCACCGCCGTTCCCGAGGAGCGGGCCGGACGGGACACCCCTTTGGAGGGGCGTTCCGACCGGCCCGCTCGGTCTTTGCGCCTCCTGCCCGCTCTACGCCCCCTGCGCCTCGTCGTAGGAGGCGCGGGCCGCCGCGATGGCCGGGCGGTGGTGGATCGACCAGTCGGCCAGCGCCTTGACCAGGTGTGTGAGGCTGTGGCCCAGCTCGGTCAGCTCGTACTCGACCTGGGGCGGAATCGTCGGGTACACCGTCCGCTTGACCAGGCCGTCACGCTCCAGGCGGCGCACGGTCAGGGTCAGCATCCGCTGCGAGATGTCGCCGTGGATCCGGCGCTGCAGCTCCTTGAACCTGAGCACGCCCGCGGCGAGTTCGACCACCACGTACACCGACCACTTGTCGCCGAGGCGGTCCAGGACGTCCCTGACCCCGCACTCGTCCTGCGGCGTCTCGCAGCTGATCACCGGTTCACCGGCCGGGACGGTGGTCACACCGGTGTGCCCTGCTGACATTCAAGTGCCTCCTTATGCGGCCGAGCGCCGCCGATCATGATGGTTCCCGGGCCGCTGCCGTCGGAGCGACGGCAGCGGACCGACCCACGTGGGCGACCCACGGGAGAAACCACTGACGACGGGGGAACCTTCCCATGCTCATGATCACCGGCGCCACGGGCGCCCTCGGACAGCTCGTCACCGCCCGCCTCGCCGACCGCGACGACGTCGTCCTCGGCACCCGCAACCCGGCCCCGGGCGGACGCCGCATCGACTTCGACGACCCGGCGTCCCTGGACTTCACCGGCGTCGGCACCCTGCTGATGATCTCCGCGGGGGCCGCCGAGGACGACGTCGTCATCGCCCGCCACGACGCCGCGATATCCGCCGCCGAGAAGGCGGGCGTGCGCCACCTCGTCTACACCAGCCTCAGCGGCGACGGCGACCACCTCACCTACGCGCTGGCCCACCGCTGGACCGAGCGCAGACTGCGCGACTCCTCTCTGCGCTGGACGGTGCTGCGCAACGGCCTGTACGCGGAGTTCCTCGCCGCGATCGCCGCACCGGGGCCCGACGGGACGATCGCCGCGCCGCTGGGCGGGGGACGCCTGGCCGCGGTGGCCCGCGAGGACCTCGCGGAGGTCGCCGTACGCGTGGCGACCGCGCCGGACGCGCACGTCGGCCGCACCTACGAGCTGGTCGGCGAAGAGGCCCTGGGCGGAGCCGAGCTGGCGGCCGCGCTCGGCGGCTCCTACGAACCGGACTCGCTTGCCGCGACGCGCGCCGCGATCACCGGGGCGGGCCGGGCGCTGCCCTTCCAGGTGCCGATGCTCCTGAGCACCTACTCGGCGATCACCGGCGGCTTCCTGGACGGCACGGCCATCGGGGACAACGCCCTGCGCACCCTCCTGGGCCGCGAGCCGCGCCCGGCGATCGAGGCCTACGCGCGTGCCGTGCGCGGCTGATCGGTGTCGTCGTCGAGGTGCCTCAGGTGGGTCGCGCGCAGGCGGCCCTGCCGGTCCGAGGAGCGGATCATGCTCCAGAGGTACTGCACGGGACCGATGTTGCGCGTGAGCGACCACAGCAGGATGCCGGCCGGGAGCAGCACGTACTCGGCGGGGCCCAGCGGCGGCAGCGGGCGGCCGAGCTTCCCCGCCGCCCGGCGGACGAGGTACGCGGATAGCGCGGCGTTGAGGAACGGCAGTACGGCCAGGGCGGGTTGGCCGAGCACGACCGCGGCGGCCATCAGGAACCAGTACGGGACGGGGCCGAGCAGGAAGCAGCCCGCGCTCCGGTAGATCGACGCAAGCCGGCTCAGCTCGAAGCGGAGCGGCTGGGCCGCGCGGTACTCGGGCAGCAGCCAGTGGAACTGCAGCACGTCGACCATGCCGGAGTACCAGTAGCGCTTCTGCGCGGTCACCGCGGCGGCGGACGTGGGGTGTTCGGTGTCCTCCAGGACGGGCACGACGTGGACGGGGACGCGGCGCAGCGCGAGACGGAAGCCGAGTTCGAGGTCCTCGCAGGGCGTCTGCGTGCTGAACCCGCCGACGTCGAGCGCCGTGTCCAGGCGCAGGGCGAGTCCATGGCCCTTCAAGTGGTACGAGTGCCCGAGCGGGCCCCCGCGGTGCGCGGCGCTGTTGCGGCGGTGCAGGTCGTACTCGAAGCCGAACGCCCAGCGGGTCTGGTAGTAGGCGGCGCCGACGGTGTACCAGCGGCCCGGCCCCGTGATCTCGTCCACGTTGCGCAGGGAGAGGAAGTTGATCTGGGCGGCGGCCGGGCAGGACCGCGCGACCAAGGTGTCGCCGAGCGCCTGCACCGAGTCGGGGGCCGCGGTGGAGTCGCCGTTGTAGACGACGACGTAGGTGTGTCCGGCGTCGCCCGAGCCGCGCCGGGCGACGTCCCGCATGCCCGTGTTGAACGCGGCCGCCATGCTCGGCACGTCGCTGCGGTCCATGAGGCAGGTCGCGTCGGCGAACTGGTCGCAGAGTGCCTGAGCCACGGTGTGGGTGGACACGATGCCGGGGCCGTGGGGCTCGTGGACCGAGGTGACGACGGTGATCGTCGCGCGGTACGTGGAGGCCTCGATGGACCGGCGCAGGGCCAGGAACGTCTTCTCCAGGGACTCCACTTCCTGGAAGGCGGGGATGACGTAGTGCAGTCGCATCGCGTCACGGGCCCGGCGCGTGGCCGGATCCGATGCTGCCGCGGTGGCGCGCACCTCGGCGCGCTCCCGCTCCAGGACGGTCGGCTGTCTCCACATGCGCAGCCAGAAGGCGCCGTTGCGCGCGGCCATGGCGGCCAGGACGCTGGACGAGACGATGACGAAGAGTGTGTGCACGGGGTGCAATCCGTTCGACTGATGGTGAAGGGGCCGCTGGTGACCGGGCTCGGCTAGGAGCGCGAGAGCAGCCGGGTGAGTCCGGCCGCCAGGGCGCAGAGCCCGAGCAGGGCGGCGACGAGCGTCACGGCCTCGACCAGGCCGAGACGGCCCCAGAGTGAGCCCATGACGCCGTGCGTCAGCGCGATGGTGATGCCGGTGGCGGTGCCGAGCACCGAGGTCGCGGTGGCGCGCAGGTCGTCGGGGAAGACCTGCTGGCCCCAGACGGCCAGCGTGGTCAGGGCCGCGCCGACGAAGAACTCCGCCCCGAGGTAGGCGACACCGGCGCCGAACCCGCCCCAAGTGGCGCACAGCAGCGAGAGGTTCAGGCCCAGCAGGAGGAGGCCGAGCAGCAGGCCGGGCTCCACGCGCGAGGCCCACCGGGTCGCCGCGGCACCTGCGGCCGCCGCCACGGAAAGGACCAGGAGGACCAGGCCGAGCCACTGCGTCGACAGGCCCACCACCGTCTTCGCGGCGGGCTGCCAGGTGAGGATGATGATGCCGAGGTCGACGCTGGCCAGGACGCTGAAGAGCAGCAGCGGGCGGCACTTCTCGCTCAGGACGAGGCGGATGCCCGAGGCGAGGGAGCGCCACACGGTGAGGCCGTTGCCCTTCGGGGACTCCGGCCAGCTGAGCGCCACCCACGGCGCGGCGGCGAGCAGCACGAGCCCGGCGAAGGTGACGGCGGTCCTCGTGTCCACCGTCCACGCGCCGGCCGCCACCAGGCAGGCGCCCACCGCGGCCGCCGCCCAGCGGATCGTCTCGGCGCCGCGGACGGCACCGGTGCCCCGGTCCTCCTCGCCCTCGGCGTTGAGGGTGTTGACCAGCAGTGCCTGGGCGGCGCCGGAGTGCAGCGCGAGCCCCGAGGCCCACAGCACGATCGCCGCGCCGAAGGAGAGCGCTCCGGTGGCCCGGGCGAAGAGCAGGAAACCGGCGCCCCACACCGTGAGCCCGACGACCACCAGGCGCTTGTGGCCGTAGCGGTCGCCCCAGGCTCCGCTGGGCGCCTCGAGGACCAGCGAGGTGATCGACGTACTCGCGAGGAGGCCGCCGATGACCGCGGCGGACAGACCGCTGTCGCCCATGACGGTCACGAACACGGCGCCGAAGACGAAGTCGGCGACGGAGACCAGGCCCGAGAGGACCCAGACCTTGGTGATCAGGACGTGGCGTCGACCGGGAGGGGCCGTGCGGCCCTGCGCTTCGGCCGTCGTCACGCCGGGCCCGCGAGGTGCTCGGCGAGGCGCAGCGACAGGGCGGCCATGGTCAGGAACGGGTTCCACGAACCGCGGGTGGGGAAGGCAGCCCCGCCCAGGACGTGGACGTTCGCGACGGCGTGCAGCCTGCCGTGGTGGTCGGTGACCGAGTCGTCGGCGGTGGCGCCCATCCTGAGCATGCCCGCCTCGTGGTAGGCGAAGGGCATCCGGCGGTCCGGCGGGGTACTCGACCAGGCCTGTTCCTCGGGGGACCAGTACTCCAGGGGCGTGTCGCCCGCCAGGTGGCCGAGGACCAGGTCGGTGGCGTCGTCCATGGCGTCCCACACGGCGCGGTCGGCGGGCGCGAGGCGGTAGGTCCCGACGGTGACGCCGTCCTCGTCGATGCGGACGCGTCCCGCGTCCTCGGCCTCGGGGTCGGTGTCGCCCGCCAGTTGGGCCAGGCCGTGCACGAGGAGCACCACGTGCTCCTCGTCGCTGACGCGCTGCGGGGTGCCGTCCCCGAACATGTCCGGCATCAGCCGGTAGACGCGGTCCAGGTCCCGCTCCCTGTCGGTGGTCGCGCACGCCGTGACGTGGAGGTGGAACTCACGCTCGGCGGTGGCGCCGTCGACGTACAGGGCGGCCAGTTCGGCTCGCGTGTCGCTCAGGCCGGGGAAGACGTCGCGGGGGAGGCGGCAGGTGAGGAAACTGGCCGTGTTGGCACCGAAGTTGGCTCCCGCGCCGCGGCACAGTTCGGCCGGGAGCGACGCGAGCACCAGGCGCGTCGCCTCCAACGCGCCCAGGGCCAGGACGACGTGGGCGTCCCCGACGGCGAGCGTGGTGTCGGCGGTGCGGACCGCCACGACCCGGCCGTCCTCGTAGGTGAGGCTCTCGACGTGGCACCGCGTCACTATGTCGAGCGTGTCGGGGCGGGCGGCCTTCGCGCGCAGCAGCAGCGTGACGGCGCTGAACTTGTCGACGGCTCCGCTGGCCGCGGGCCCCTGCGCCAGCGGGGCATCGAGGTCCCGCTCGGACTCCGGGTAGGACAGCTCGCCGCAGGAGCGGGCGGCCTTCAGGACCGAGGCGGCCATGTGCCCCTGGAGCGTCGCGTACTCGGGGCCGAGCCGGCTCGCCGGTCGCACGCCGAGCAACTCCCCGGCCTCCGCCCAGTGCCGGTCGAGGCCGTTCACCACCGCCTCCGGCCAGTCGGCCAGTTGGTCCCGCGTCGGCTGCGGGCACGAGCCGCTCCAGACCAGCGTCCTGCCGCCCAGATACGGGACTTGGGGGATGACCTGGAGATCGCCGTCGGCCCGCCACGGCGAGGCGGACGCCGAGGCCATCAGGGGCTGGAAGGCGAGTCCGAGGTTCTGCGCGTGCGAGGGAAGCAGGAACGGCCCCTGCTCCAGGACCAGGACGCGCGCGTCGGGCCTGCGGCGCAGCAGCCCGGTGAGGAACACGGCCGCCGTCCCGCCGCCGCCGACGACGACGAAGTCGTACGCGCGGTGGCGGACGTCGTCCAGGTCCGAGACCACGTGGTGCTCGGCGGAGAGCGGCGGGGACTGGGGGAGTACAGGCATGGTGGGAATCCCTTGAGGCACTGGAGTACGTAGCGGGGAGGGACGGGCGGACGGGGGCGCGCGGCGGCCCCTTCGGTCACACCGCGGCGGGTGCCGCGCCGCCCGCCCGGGCCCTGCGCGTGCCGGCCTCGACCCCGGCGAGGACGACGGGCGTCAGCAACTCGCCCACTTCGGCCAGGCGGTGGACGGGCACGACGCGGCGCAGCGCGCCCGCGGGCAGGGTGGACAGGGCCTGGGCGGCGGTGCTGTCCGGCGCGGTGGGGGCCGTCGGAGCATCCGTCTCGCCGGATGTTGCCAAGTCGCCCGAGACGAGCCCGATGAGATAGGCCGTCTTCCAGATCTCGGAGACGACGATGCGGCTGACCAGGTCCAACAGGCGGGCCACCGACGGCACGTGGGGGAGCAGGTCGACCAGCTCCTCCTCGACCTCGTGCGGAGTGACGCCCCACCGGTCCAGCGCGGGTCCTGAGCGGATCTGGCCCCACCCGTCGACCGTGCTGTCGTCGGGGACGAAGAGGGTCGCCTGCTGGCTCCACCAGTCGTAGTAGGGAACGGCGGGGACGCCGGTGAGCGCGGTGCCGGGGACGGCTCCTGCGGCGGGCGACGGCGAGAAGTTCACCGAACGCCGCAGCCCCATGGTCGTGTTGCCCACCAGGCTCTCCACCGCGTCGTGCTGGGCCAGATTGACCACGGCCGCCCAGGTGGTGAGCCCCGAACGGGCCAGGTACTCCAGGAGCACGACGTCATCGGGGTCTGACTCCGTGCTCTCGGCCGCCGCGAAGGCGTCGAACCCGCGGGCGACGTCCGCCGGCATGACCAGCGCGGCGCACGGTATGTAGTCGTCGACGACCGGGGCCCACGCGAGACCGTGCGCCGCGGCGATCCGCACCGTGGTCGCCGTCCGAGAGCCCCACTCCACGAAGAGGGACAGCGGGTCGTCGGGCCGTGCCGCGACGGCCGCCTTCACCCGGGCGGCGAAATCAGGGACCAGCACCAAGTCGTCCTGCAGCACCAGGTGGTGCGTCGCTCCCGGCGCGACGGAACGCCAGGCGAGGCGCGCCGTGCGCCACGCCGAGGGAATGCCGTCCGGGTCGGGATCGGAGACGACGGTGAGACCGAGTTCAGGATGGGCAAGACACATTTCCCGGGCCAGTTCCGCGCGCCGCGGATGGCTCATCACCACCGCGGAAAGCCGAATGCCGGACGCGTCCTGTTCCACGAATTCCCCTTTGCCGTGCGACGAATTGGACATCGTCCCGTTCCTCACTTCTCTTCCTTTCGTACGTCGCAATGTCCGTGCAGCGCGGTGACGGCGTCGTCGAGTCGCGCGTACGGAACGAGCACCACATCGGCGTCGTGAGTCGACGCGACGAACACCGGGATCTCCGCGGCGGCCAGCGGGGTGAGGAGCGCGACGAGCACGCCGGGGACGTCGAGGCCGTGCGGGTCGGCCCCGCTGTAGAGGGCCGCCCACGTGCCTGCGGACTCGCCCGGCCTGGCCCTGCGGATCACCGTCGGCCCCTCGGGGGCCCGTATGAGCGCCAGCCAGGAGTTGTCGGCTATCGCCTGCGGAAGGTCGGCCCGTTCCACGAGGAACTGCCCCTGGAGAACCAGCAATTGCGGACGTGATGCGGTCATGGAGGCCCTCAGGTCGGCGGCGTGTCGGGGGTGCCCGCCCATTCGAGCACAGGAAAGTCGGCCCGAACGGGGAGAGCCGTGTCGGGTTCCGGACCTGACGACTTCTGGACACGCTGATCCGATGGACTAAAGAACGCGCCGCCGTTCAGAATTCAGCAGGCCGCGGCCCTGGCCGAAAAGGCGCGATGCCACGTCGCTTTTCGCGCCGCCGCGCCCATGCCCCGCACTCATGAGACGCACTCCTTGGAGTGCGTGGAGGAAGGTATTCGGTGTCACTCGATTTCGCCCCACCCATAGCCGCGGATCTGCCGGTAAGGGCCGCCGACGGAGTTCCGTATCTCGAACTGACGGACTCCGAGAGCTCCCGGCTCAAGGACATGGCCGAGGAGATCCTCGACCACGCCCCGCGGATCCCGCTCGAACAGCAGCTGGAGCGGCTCGCCCTCCTCGCGCACGAGGTGCCGGAGTCGGTGCGCGCGAACCTGACGCGCTTCCGGCTGACCGGGCGGCCGTACGGCGGCATGGTCGTCTCCAACCTGCCCGTCGACGAAGCCCTCGCGGGCCCGACGCCGACCGCGTACACCGATGAGCCCGCGAGCCGCGAAGCCGCCCGCGCCGGCGCGCTGTTGCTGCTGCTCGGCTCGCTGATGGGCGACCCGGTCTCGTACCTCACCCAGCAGCGCGGCCGGATGGTCCTCGACCTGTTCCCGATCAAGGGACACGAGCACCAGCAGCTGGGCTCCAGCTCGACCGTCAACCTGGAATGGCACAACGAGGACGCCTTCCACCCGCTGCGGGCCGACTGGATCATGCTGCTCGGGCTGCGGAACCACGACAAGGTGCCGACCACCTTCGCGCCCGTCCAGGACATCGAACTCTCCGAGCGCGCACGGGAGATCCTCTTCCAGGAGCGGTTCGTCATCCTCCCCGACGAGTCGCACACGGCGCAGTTCAACGCCGAGACCACCGGCGTCGAGGGATCCGACTGGTCCGCGCGTGCCTTCGAGCAGATCGCGCGGATGAACGAGACGCCGCGGCGCACCGCGGTGCTCTCGGGCGAGCGCGACGCCCCGCACATCCGCATCGACCCCGCGTTCATGCCGCGCGACCTGGAGCCCGAGGCCGCCGCCGCGCTCCAGGAGATCATCACCGGCATCGACCGGAGCCTGCGCGACGTGTCGCTCGCCCCCGGTGAACTGCTGATCGTCGACAACAAGCGCGCGGTGCACGGCCGCAAGCCCTTCACGGCCCGGTACGACGGCACCGACCGCTGGCTGCGCCGCATCAACGTGACGGCGGACCTGCGCCGCGCCGACGGGCGCAGGTACGGCGACCACGGCCGGGCGCTGGTCTGACCTCGCACGGGCCCGTGGTGGGGCGACCCACCACGGGCCCGACCTGGAAAGGTGCCATGAACCAGACCGATATCCCCCCGACCTCCGCCGCCACGACCCCGCGCTCCGGGGCGCTCTTCGCCGTCGGCGGCATCCTGGTCCTGCAGACCGGCACGGCCTGCGCCGCGAAGCTCTTCGCGCAGCTCGGCGTGTCCGGGACGTCCTGGCTCCGCCTGCTCATCGCCGCGCTGCTCCTCTTCGTCTTCGTCCGGCCCGCCCTCGGTGGGCGTACGCCGCGGCAGTGGGCGAGCGTCTGTCTGCTCGGCGTCGCCTCGGGCGGCATGACACTGCTCTTCTCCGCGGCCGTCGACCGCATCCCCCTCGGCATCGCGGCGACCATCGAGTTCCTGGGCCCGCTGTCCGTGGCCGTGGTGGCGTCGCGCCGCCTCGTGCACGGGCTCTGCGCGCTCCTGGCGGGCACGGGCGTGGCGCTGATCTGCTTCGTCGGCTCGACGGGCGGCGGCGCCTCCCTGGACGTCGCGGGCATCGCGCTGGCCGCCGCCGCGGCCGCCTGCTGGGCCGGGTACATCGTGTACACCCGGGCGGTCGGCGCGGTCTTCGAGGGGTACCAGGGGCTCGCGGTCTCCCTGGGCATCGCCGCCGTGGTGATGACCCCCGTCGGCTTCGGCGAGGGCGTCGGCGGGCTGCTGGGCAGCGAGAACCCGGCGCTCCTCCTTGCGGCCGTGACAGGAGTGGCGCTTCTGGCGCCCGTGACCGCCTTCGCGCTGGAGATGACCGCCCTGCGCCGGATGCCCGCACGGACCTTCGGCATCCTCACCAGCCTGGAACCGGCGGTCGCCGCCCTCGCCGGTCTCGTGCTGCTCGGTCAGTCCCTCGCGGCGGCCCAACTGGCGGGCCTGGCCTGCGTCGTGGCGGCCAGCGCGGGCGCCACCTGGGCGGACCGCGCGGCGGCGGACGGCACGTCGCACGACAACGACGAGCCGCGCCAGAACAACGAGCCGTACAAGAACGCTGAGCCGTACAAGAGCACCGAGCTGTACAAGAACAACGAGCCGCACAAGAACAAGGAGAGCGCGACATGACGACCCCGTGGCACGAGGTCGGCGACGGAGTCTTCCAGCGCCGCTACGAGCCGTGCGACGTGACCGTGACGGCGATCGTCGGCTCGGCGGGCGTCGCCGTCGTCGACACCCGCTGCTCACTGGCCGAGGCCCAGGAGATGAAGCGGGACATCGCGGGGTTCGCGTCGGTGCCCGTGCGCTGGGTGGTGAACACCCACTCCCATCTCGACCACACCTGGGGGAACATCGCCTTCGCGGCCCCGCACCACGCCCCGCCGGCGCAGATCTGGGCGCACGAGTCCGTGCCCGCGGCGCTGACCCCCGACGACCCCGCCGTCGACTTCTTCCTGGACACCTTCACCGACCGCGGCCCCGCATGGCGGGACAAGGTCGACCGGCTGGAGATCGCGCGGCCCACCCACCTGGTCCAGCGGACCTCGGTCGTCGACCTCGGCGGCCGGACCATGGAGCTGCGCTGGACCGGCCGCGCCCACACCGCGGGCGACCTGTGGGTGGTCGTCCCGGACGCGGACGTCGTGGTGGCCGGGGACCTCGTCGAGGAGGCGGGACCGCCCATCTGGGGCCCCGACTCCTTCCCGTTCGAGTGGCCCCGGACCCTCGACGCCGCGGGCGCGTTCCTCGGCGCGGGCACCACGGTGATCCCGGGGCACGGCGCCCCCGTCGACGCCGACTTCGTGTGCGAGCAGCGCGACCTGATCGCCTCGGTCGCCGAGCGGATCCGCGCGCTGCACGCTGCGGGAGTACCCCTGGAGGAGGCACCTTCGGCCGGTACCTGGCCGATGCCCGAGTCCCGTACGACGTACGCGATCGCCCGCGGTTACGCGGCACTCGACCGCCGCACCGAGCCCACCCCGACCCTGAGCACAGAAGGCCCGCGATGAACCAGAGCATGCCGAGCGCCCCGCCGGAGAAGAGCGGCCCGTCGGACAAGAGCGTCCCGCTGGAGAAGTACGACGTCGACCCGGTCCGCGGCTTCCTGCCCGCCAAGGACCCGCTGGTGCGCCTCCCCGAGGAGTTCGCCGCATGGGACGACATCGCCGCGCAGCTGCCGAAGCACCTGGTGATCGGCCGAGCCAGGACCCTCCTGGAGCAGGTGCCGCAGCTCGACACCGACGCGCTGCGCGACCCCGCCGAGCTGGAGCGGGCCATGCTGCTCCTGTCCTACTTCGGGCACGCGTGGATCAACGACAGCGAGCCGCCCGCGCAGTCCGTGCCCGCCGACATCGCGGTGCCCTGGGCCGCGGTGGCCGCCCGCCTCGGACGGCCACCGATCCTGTCGTACGCCACCCAGCAACTGCACAACTGGCGGCGTGTGGACGGCGAACGGCCCGTCGAGCTCGGGAACATCATCCGTCTCCAGGACTTCCTGGGCGGCCTGGACGACGACTGGTTCGTGCTGGTGCACATCGCCATCGAGGCCGCGGCGGGCCCCGGGCTGTCGGCGGCGGTGCGGGCACAGGACGCCGTGCTGAGCGCCGACGCCGACCAGCTGGCCGACGCGCTGCGGCGGGTGGCCCAGAGCCTCGCGGCCATGCAGGCGGTCCTCGCGCGCATGCCCGAGGGCTGCGACCCGTACATCTACTACAACCGCGTGCGGCGCTTCCTCTTCGGCTGGAAGAACAACCCGGCCTTCCCGCAGGGCATTTCGTACGAAGGCGTAGAGGCTTTCGGCGGTCGGCCGCAGGAATTCAGCGGCGAGACGGGGGCGCAGAGCGCGATCGTGCCCTTCCTGGACACGGTCTTCGGCATCAGCGACGAACAGGACCCCCTCGCCGACTACATGATGTCGCTGCGCGCCTATCTGCCGCCCGCCCACCGGGCGTTCGTCGAGGAGGTCGGCCCCCGCGCGGACCTGCGCGGCTTCCTGCTGGAGAGGCGCCCGGCCGAGGCCGTCGCGGCGTACAACGAGTGCATCGAGTCGATGCACGCCTTCCGCGAACTGCACCTGCGCTACGCCGCGCAGTACGTGCAGCAGCAGGCGCAGCGCGACGCGTCGAACTCCAACGAGGTGGGCACCGGAGGCACGCCGTTCATGCGCTACCTGCGCCGTCACCTGGACAACGTCCTGGACCACGTCATCCGGTGACGCACCCGGGGCAGGGCCGAAGGCCGGTGGGTCAGGAACGCAGCCGGTGGGTCAGGGCTCCAGCCAGCCCATCCGGGCCGCGTTGAAGCCCGCCTGGAAGCGGCTCTGGCCGCCGAGCATGGTGATCAGTTCGGCGACCTGCCGCCCCACGGTGCGCTCGGAGACGCCGAGTTTGCGGCTCATCGCCTCGTCCGTCATGCCGGCGGCGAGCATCTGGAGCACCTCGCGCTGACGTCCCGTCAACTCCGGCTTCGACTCGACGGACGCGGTGGACTCGGCCGCCTCACGCGCACCGGGGCCGCAGCGCGGCGCCAGCGGCGTACCGCTGCTCCAGCAGTGCTCGAAGATGTCCTCGAAGACGCCGACCAGGACCTCCCCGCGGACCCGCACGGCGGTGACCGCGTCGCCGGGCGGTGTGAGCGACTGCGGGAAGGCGAGGAACGCCAGGGTGTGGTCGACGATGATCAGCCGCAGCGGCAGCAGCTGCGCGACCCGCACCTTGCCGCCGAGCTCCGCCAACGCGCCCAGATATGCCGCGACATGGGGCGTGGAGGCCGCCGACGCCAGATGGATGGTGCGGATCTCGACGCCCCGCCCCAGGACGTCGGCGTCGCGGTCGAGGCCCTCCTGGAGCATCTCGGGGCGCAGCGGCTTGCCCGGGTGCAGGGACAGCACGCGGTAACGGGCGTGGTGCGCCGCGTCCTCCAGCGCCGTCGTCACCTCGGCCTCGCCGGTGAGCACCTCGATCTGCGCCTGCGAGACGTTCCTGCAGTGGATGGGCTGGAAGGACTCCACCACGGTCGCGACGGCCCGGCGAGTGTCCGACATGTCGTTGAGTACGGCGACCGAGTTGTGCATGGCCTGTCCGAGCAGTTTGTGCACCGCGGAGTCCGGTGTGAGCACCGTCCAGCCGCTGGGTGCCGTGCCGGACTCGACCAGCAGGCTGAGCTCGGCCAGGCGGTCCAGTGCCGCCGTCAACTCCTCCTGGGACCAGGACAGTTCGGCCCGGACCTGCTCGGCGTGCCACTGCGGATTTCTGACGATTCGTGCGTAGAGGACCTCAGCGTGGTCCTGGACGGCGAAGGACATGCGCGCGTACCCCCCAATAGGCCTGTCACGCCCCTGAGTGGCCGATTCAAGCACAGCTCGTCTTTGGTTCATACCAATGGTCCACGATGAGGACACCGCCGACGCGGTGCCTGTCCGGGTCTGGCCATAGCCGGTATCGGACACGGATCTTCCCTGGTCAACGCCTTCGGGACGCGGACATGATGGCCGCGCCGCCAAGGCAGCGGGGCCCAGTGTCGTGCCGCGCGAGCTCTCCGACAGCCGGGCAGGCACCGACCTTCGCACCGGACTGAAACCTTCCGTTCGAAAGGCACCGCATCCCATGAATCGCCGCAGCCGCGCCGTCCTGTTCACCGTCGCCCTGTTCGCCGCCCTCTCGCTCGGAGCGGGCGCCGCGCAGGCGGCGCCGACCGCCACCGCCACATCGGCCCAGAGCGACGGCAAGGACTCCCTGATCTGGGGTTGAACGGCCTTCTTTTGCGCAACTTGTTCCTCCTGCGCAACCCATCCACCTCTCGTGCGTCTCTCGTGAAAGCTCTCGTGAAAGGGAGAACCGTCGTGGCGAACTATGTCTGGCCAGGGATCACCGAGGTCTGGGAGGCCCGTGCGGCACGGACCGAGGCGCTCCTGCGCCCGCTGGCGGAGGCCGGGATCACCGCGACCGCGCCGCAGCGCGTGAGCTGGGTCGGCGACCTCCAGCAGGGCGACGGCGGCAAGGGCGCCATGGTCGACCGCCTCGCCGCCACCCACCAGGTGATCGTGCGCACCCAGGGCGGCGACAACGCCGGCCACACCTCGGTGTTCACGGACGCGTCCGGCGAGCGCGTCGAGATCAAGAACCACCTGATCCCCTCCGGCCTGCGGCACCCCAACACCGTCGGACTGCTCGGCAACGGCGTCCTGGTGAACGCGGAACGCCTCCGGCACGAGCTGGAGCAGTTCGAAGGCATCGGCGAGAGCCTCAAGGCGCGTCTGTTCGTCAGCGACCGCGCCCACCTCGTCCTCCCGCTGCACCTGCTGGCCGACTCCCGGCAGGAGGCCCACAAGGAGCAGTCGGGCAAGGCGATCGGCACGACCCGCCGCGGCATCGGCCCCGCCAACGCGAGCAAGGTGAACCGCATCGGCGTACGGGTGTACGACCTCTTCGACATGGCTCTGGTCCGCGACCGCATCCGGGACAACGTCGCGTTCTTCGGCCTGCCGCAGGAGGAGGTCCGGCGGAACCTGGAGTGGGTGAGCGGCCACCGCGACCTGCTGCTCTCGCACGGAGTGGACTCCCGCAGCTTCCTGGCGGCCGCCGTCGAGGCCGGCTACTCGGTCCTCGCCGAGGGCGCCCAGGGCCCGCTGATCGACCTGGAGCACGGCATCTACCCGTACGTGACCACGTCGCCGACCACCGTGCACTCGGTGGCCACCGGCAGCGGTCTCGACGCGGCCCGGCTCACCCACCGCGTGGGCGTCCTGAAGTGCTACCAGACCATGGTCGGCAACGGCGCGTTCGTCTCGGAGGACCACGGCGCCGTCGGCGACCGACTGCGCGAGCAGGGACGGGAGTTCGGCACGACCACCGCACGGCCGCGCCGCTGCGGCTGGCTGGACCTGGTGCACGCCCGCTGGGCCGCGGAGGTCAACGCGTACACGAGCGTGGTGCTCACCAAGCTCGACGTGCTCGACGACTTCGAGGAGATCGGCCTGTGCGTCGGCTACGAACTGGACGGCGACCTGTACTACGAGTTCAAGCCGGAGCACCAGCTCCTGGCGGACTGCAAGCCCGTGTACGCCTACCTCCCCGGCTGGCGCACGCCGACCACCGGCATCAGGACGTACGAGGAACTCCCGTCGCAGGCCAAGGACTTGGTGGAGTTCATCCAGGACTATCTCGGCGTGCGGATGGCCGGCGTCACGAAGGGGCCGGGCGACGACGACATGCTCATCAAGGCGTCCCTGCGCGCCGCGATGGGATGCGCGGCATGATCTGGCCGGACATGGCCGAGCCCCGCACGACGCGGCTGCGGCCGAACCATCACCTCGGCCCCCTGCGCACCCCGCCCCGCTCCGGCGCCAAGCTCGCCCTGTGCGACATCGACGGCACGCTCACCCGCCACAAGTCGATCTGGCAGTTCCTGATGGAGGAGACGGGCGTCTGGGACGGGCCGGGGCGCGCCAACCTCGACGCGTTCCTCGCCGGGCGCATCGCTTACCAGGAGTTCTGCGACCTGGACGCCGGACTCTTCCGCGGGCGGGCCTACGCGGAGGTGGAGAAGATCGCCCACGAGGTGCCCAAGTGGGACGGCCTCGACGCCCTGTTCACCGCCCTGAAGGCGCGCGGCTACCGCGTCGTGCTGATCTCCACCGGTCTGCGGCTGATGGCCAGCTACTTCACCCGCCGCTACGAGATCGCCGACGTCTTCGCCAACGACCTGGAGTGCGACGACGGCATCTGCACGGGCCGTTCCCTCGTCGACGTGGGCGAGCACGAGAAGGAGAAGGTCGTGCGCGAGGTCCTCGACAGGCTCGCGCCGGACTACGTCCTCGCGCTCGGGGACTCCTCCGGGGACCTGCCCCTGTTCAGAGCGGCGGATCTCGCCGTGGCGGTGAACCCGGACGAGCGCGTCGCCGGAGCCGTGCACGGATCGCTGATCGGCGAGGACCTCACCGTGCTCGCGGACGTGCTGTGAAGGGAGGAGGAGCCACGTGATCGAGCGCTACACCCTCCCCGAGATGGGCCGGGTCTGGAGCGACGGCCACAAGTACGAGCTGTGGTGCGCCGTGGAGAGGCTCGTACTGGAAGCACACGCCGCGGCCGGCGCCGTCCCGGCCGACTGCGTGGCGGCGGTGGGCGAGTCCAGGCCCCCCACCCCCGAGGAGGTCGCCGAGGCCGAAGCCGTCGTCCAGCACGACGTCATCGCCTTCCTGACGGCCTGGGCCGACCGGATCGTGCCGCGCGAGGCCGCCTCGTACGTGCACTACGGGATGACCTCGTCCGACCTGGTCGACACGGCCCTCGGCATCCAGCTCGCCGAGGCCACGGACATCCTCCTGGCGAAGGCCGACCGCCTGGTGGGCCTGCTGCGCGACCACGCCCTGGCTCATCGCGCGACCCTGCGGGTGGGGCGCACGCACGGCATCCACGCCGAGCCCGACGTGTGGGGGCACCGGGTGGCCGACCTCGCGTTCGGCGTCGCACGCTGCCGCGACCGGCTGCGGCGCGCGCGCAAGGCGGTGGCCGTCGTCGCCATCTCCGGGGCGGTCGGCACGTACTCGAACATCGAGCCCCAGGTGGAGGCCTTCGTCGCCGAACGGCTCGGCGCCGCGGTGGCCGACGCGTCGACCCAGGTCGTCCTCAGGGACGGCATCTCCGAGTGGGTCAACGTCCTCGCGCTCCTTGCCACTTCACTGGAGGCCATCGCCCTGGAGGTACGGCACGGCCAGCGCACGGAGGTGCGTGAACTGAGGGAGCCGTTCGGCGGCGGCCAGCGGGGTTCCTCCGCGATGCCGCACAAGCTGAACCCGGTCAACTGCGAACGCCTGGCAGGTCTCGCCAGGGTCGTCCGCGCCCAGATCGTGCCGGTGATGGAGGGCATCCCGCTCTGGCACGAGCGGGACATCTCCCACTCCTCGGTGGAGCGCGTCGCGCTTCCGGACGCCGCCGTCACCGTGGACTTCATGCTCGACCAGGCGATCCGCCTGGTGACCGGCCTGCACGTGGACACGGCACGCATGGCGGCGAACCTGCGGGCGACCCACGGCCTCGTCTACTCCTCCGCCGTCCTGCTGGAACTGGTCGCGGCGGGCCTGTCACGGGACCGCGAGGCCTACCCGCTGGTGCAGCGGGCCGCGCTGCGCACCTGGAACACCGACGTCGACTTCCGCCGCGCCCTGCGCGAGGAGGCGACGGCCGCGGGCGTCACCCTCGACGAGGCACGGCTGGACGAGGTGTGCCGCCCGGAGGCCTTCGTCGGGGACCGGCTCGACGGACTGTTCCGGCGGGTCGCGGCCCTCTCCTGAGGTGGTGGAGCGCCGCGTCAGCGGCGGTCCGCGTAGACCATCCAGACCTGGCCCGGCGCGAAGGGCATCGGCCGGCCGTCGGCCAGGGTGAAGGTCGTGCTGCCGGTGGCGGAGGACCGCTTCCATCGGGTCGGGTAGCTCTTGCCGTCGCGCAGCACCAGGGCCGTGCCGCTGCCGACCGTCTCGATGTACGGGGTCACCGCGCCGTTGACGTCCTTGAAGCGCGAGGGCCGCATCGTCACGTACTGGATGACGATCGTGCGGGCACCGAGCCGCGCGCCCGACGTGCTGCGGGCGGGCGAGCCGTCGAAGGACGCGAGCCAGCGGCCCTGCCGCGGCGACCAGCGGAAGGAGTGACTGGCCGACGCGTAGCTCACGGTCCTGCTCGTGGTGGGGGTGCCGCCCGCCGGGGCCGGACCGAAGCGGAAGCCGATGTCGCGGGGGCGGTCGGCACGGGGCGCCGAGCGCAGCAGGGCGCCGGGGCGGGCGAAGAGGTTGTGCGGGGCGGAGCGGCCGTACTGACGGAAGTACGCGCCGGGGACGCGGCCGTGCGGGCGGGCGTACAGCGGGGAGTCCCTGAGCACCTTCTGCAGCGAACTGCGCACCCCGGAGTAGGCGAGGGCGGGCCGGCCGAACTGACGCAGGAGCTCGATGTCCGACTCACGCGCGCTGCGCACCGGGCCCACCGTCCTGGGCAGCCGGCCGGAGTACACCCCCATCAGGCGGCTCATGCCGCCCTCGACCTTCTCCACGTACACGATGTCCGCCTGGTCGAGCCCCGTGTGCGGCCTGGCACTCCGTGCGTTGTCGAATTTCACGGCGAGCACCGGACCTTGACGGGCCATCAGCCCGGTGAAGGGGGAGGGGGCGCGGTGCGGCGGGCCTTCCCCGTCCGTCGGGGCACCCGCATGGGCCGGAACGCCCACCGTGAGCGTCGCCGTGGCGACCAGTGCGAGCACTTTCGCGCCGAGGCGGGTGCGGCGGGTGGCCCGAGGTGTTGTCGCTGCCATCGAGGGGTCTCCGTTCGTGGCCATGCGGGAGGGAACTGCGCAGGCGCAGTGGTACCGCGTGAGGCCATGGCCCCAATCGCCCCTGGGGCCATCCAACCGGTGCCACGTCACTCTTTCGAGCGGTGACATTTGTACCGGCCGGGAGTGGACATCCGTTTCTTCCCCGGTCCGGGCCGCGCCCCCCATGCTGAAGACCGGGGTACCGGCAGACGGGGAAGGTGTGGGACTCATGGACGCGACGCGCACGGGGCCACTGGCTGTGCCGGAGGCCGGCACGTACGACATCGACACGACGGCATCGTCCGTACGCTTGCGCACGCGCTCGGTCTTCGGGCTCGTCCCGGTGCGCGGCACGGTCACTCTCGCCCGGGGCACCGTGGTCGTCGCCGACCCGGTCGAGGAGTCGACGGTGGACGTCACCATCCGTACGGACACGTTCGACTCGGGGCTGCGGCGGCGCGACCGGCACGTCCTGTCCGCCGACTACCTCGACGCGGCGACCTACCCCGAGATCGACTTCCGAGGTCACCGGCTCCGGCGCACGGATCAAGGGGTGGTGCTGGAGGGGGAGTTGACGGTCCACGGGGTCACCAGGACCGTTGCCGTGGCGGTCGACTCGGCCGTCACCGAGGGCAGGCGGCTGACCGTCCGCGGCACGGCCACCGTCGACCGGTACGCCTTCGGCGTGACCAAGGCCAAGGGCATGACGGGTCGTCGGCTGCGCATCGGCCTGGAGGTCCGCGCGACCCGCTGAGTGCGGCCGGACGCCTCCGGGCGTCCCCGAACGGCGCCCAGGAAGTGCCGGGCGCCCCGCGTCCGCGAGAATCATGGGCATGGCAGCGCTGAGCGAGATCCTTCCCGTGGAAGCCGTCCTCCTGGACGCCCCGGCCGCCGACTGGCGCGAGGCCGTGCGGCGCGCCGGTGACCTGATGGTCGCCACCGGCGCCGCCACGGACACGTACACGGCGGAGATGATCGAGAACGTCCAGGAGAACGGGCCCTACATCGTCATCGCGCCCGGGCTCGCCTTCGCGCACGCCCGGCCCTCGCCCGCCGTGCTGCGCACCGGGATGTCCTGGGTGCGCCTCGCGGCCCCGGTGGAGTTCGGGCACGAGGCCAACGACCCCGTCGAGCTGGTCGTCGGCCTCGCCGCGCGGGACGCCTCCGAGCACACCGCGGCGATGGGCGCGCTCGCCCGGCTGCTCGCCGACCCCGACACGGCGCGCGCCCTGCGCGAGGCGGCCACGCCGCAGGAGGTGCACGCGATCCTGTCCGGCGGACCGCGGGATGCGGGAGCGCGGGAAGCGGGTCCGGGGGAGGCGGGCTCGCGGAAGGCGGCGGCGCGCGGCGGCGGGGACCTGCACAAGATCCTGACCGTGTGCGGCAACGGCGTCGGCACGAGCCTGTTCCTCAAGCAGACCGTCGAGGGCGTCCTGGACCGCTGGGGGTGGAGCGGATACGTCACCGTCGAGGCGACCGACACCATCTCGGCCAAGGGCAAGGCGAACGAGGCCGTCGCCATCCTCACCTCGCGGGAGATCGCGAGGACGCTCGGCGACGTCGGCGTACCGGTGAAGGTCGTCGAGGACTTCACCAGCGCGGCCGAGGCGGACCGCGTGCTCCGCGACACGTACGACGTCTGACGGCGCGAGGGCAGGAGAGCCGCGCGCGAGGGCAGCCGAGCCGCGGAGAACGGAGACGGAGAATTCATGGACTGGCTCGTGTCGATCGCGGAGTTTCTCGTCAACGAGATCCTCAGCCAACCCGCCTACCTCATCGGCCTCATCACGGCCGCGGGCCTGATCGCCCTGAAGAAGACGGCCGGGCAGATCGTCGGCGGCGCCATCAAGGCGACGCTCGGCTTCCTGCTCATCGGCGCGGGAGCCACCCTCGTCGTCGGCGCGCTGGCCCCGCTCGGTGAGATGATCCAGGGCTCCACCGGGGCGCACGGCGTGATCCCCACCAACGAGGCCATCGTCGGCATCGCCCAGCAGCAGTACGGCGCGCGCGTCGCCTGGCTGATGATCCTCGGCTTCGCGATCAGCCTGCTCCTCGCGCGCTTCACGCCGCTGCGGTACGTGTTCCTGACCGGCCATCACATGCTGTTCATGGCCACCCTGTTGACGATGGTCCTGGCGATCGCGGGCCGGTCGTCATGGGTCGTGGTGGTCGTCGGCGGCGTACTCCTCGGCATTCTGCTGGTGGCCATGCCCGCCTTCGCGCACCCCTGGACCAAACGCGTCACCGGCAACGACAGCGTGGCGATCGGGCACTTCGGGACGGCCGGGTACGTCGCGGCGGGCGCCACCGGGCAGTTGGTGGGCCGCCGCAGCCGCAGCACCGAGGAGATGAACCTCCCCGAAGGGCTGCGCTTCCTGCGCGACTCGATGGTCGCGACCGCCCTGTCCATGGTGCTCATCTACCTGATCATGTCGCTGGTCTTCCTGGGCAAGGTCGGCAAGGAGGAGGCGTTCAAGGCGTTCGGCGACGACGGGGCGGCGGGCGCGAGCGGCGTCGGCGACTACGTCATGCAGTCGGTCATGCAGGGCCTGCAGTTCGGCATCGCCGTCGCCGTGATCCTCTTCGGCGTCCGCACGATCCTCGGCGAACTCGTCCCGGCCTTCCAGGGCATCGCGCGGAAGCTGGTGCCCGGTGCGGTGCCCTCGCTGGACGCGCCCATCGTCTTCCCCTACGCCCAGAACGCCGTCCTGATCGGCTTCATCTCCAGCTTCATCGGCGGTCTCGTCAGCCTCGGCCTGCTCGCCTGGGTCTTCCACCCGGCCTTCGGTCTGGCGCTCGTCCTGCCCGGCCTGGTCCCGCACTTCTTCACGGGCGGCGCGGCCGGTGTCTACGGCAACGCGACCGGCGGCCGGCGCGGCGCGGCCCTCGGCGCCTTCGTCAACGGCGTCCTCATCACCTTCCTGCCCGCCCTGCTCCTGAAGGTCCTCGGCGCCTTCGGCGAGGAGAACACCACGTTCGGAGACGCCGACTTCGGCTGGTTCGGCACGCTCATCGGCTACGCGGCCAAGGCGGGCGAGGCCGGCGGGATCGTCCTGATGCTGCTGATCGGGGCGGCGATCCTGTTCGGCGCGATCGTCGTCCAGAAACGGGTCGTGGAGACCGGCTGGGACCCCGGCGCCCACCGCGACGCCCTGCTGCCTCCGGACGAGGTCCTGACGCCGGGTCCCGCCCAGGCCGCCGCCGGTTCCCCGGTGACGTACGCGAAGATCGCACCGCCGCGCGGGGCACCGAAGCCGCCTCCGCCGCCGGGCAGTTGACCCTCGCGCCAGGAGGCAGGTCCGGCGTCGCTCCTCGACCGGGGCACCCAAGTCCCGACCGGACGCCCAAGCCCCTGGAGCGAGGGGAGAGCCGGGAATATTGACTGGGGGACGCGGCGGACCGCCTGCCATCATGCCGATCATGAGCAGCGATCTGCGGCGGAGGTATGCCGCGTACCGATGGACCCGCGCGTCGGACGGCGCGTCGGGCGCCGAGGTGCACCACCTCACCGGAGCGGGTGCCCCCGACCTGTACGTGAAGGCCGCCCCCGTCACGTACGACGGCTCACCCCTGGACCTGTCGGGCGAGGCCGACCGCCTGGCCTGGCTGGCCGGGCGGGGCATCCCCGTGCCGCGCATCGTCGAGCGCGGCGCCGACGAGCGAGCGGCGTGGCTGGTGACCGAGGCGGTGCCCGGCAGGCCGGCGTCCGACGAGTGGCCCGAGGAGCAGCGGTCCGCGGTGGCCGATTCACTCGCCGGGCTCGCCGCCGCCCTGCACCGACTGCCCCTGGAGGACTGCCCGTTCGACCGTTCGCTCGCGGTCACGATGGAGCAGGCCGCGCGCAACACGGCCGAGGGCCTCGTGGACCTGGACGACCTCGACGAGGAGCGCGCCGGATGGACCGGGCGGCGCCTCCTCGACGAACTGCGCCGCACCCGCCCGGCGACGGAGGACCTGGTGGTCACCCACGGCGACTTCACTCCGGAGAACGTCCTGCTCGACCCGGACACCTGCCGCGTCACCGGAGTCGTCGACGTCGTCCGCCTCGGCAGGGCGGACCGCCACATCGATCTCGCCGTCGTCCTGCGGGAGTTGGCCACCGAGGAGGATCCGTGGTTCGGCGCCGCGTACGCGGAGCGGTTCCTCGCGCGATACGGCGAGCACGCGGCGGTCGACAAGGAGAAGCTGGACTTCTACCAGCTGCTCGACGAGTTCTTCTGATCCTTGCGAATACTGTGGGCGGATGTCTGATCGAACGGATGACGTGGGCGAGGCCGAGCGGGTCACCGCCGCGGTCACCGCCGCCTGGCAGCAGCTGACCGGCTGGCTGAGGGTGCACGCACCCACCTCGTACGCCTCTCTGCTGCCGCCCGCCCCGGAGGAGGAGATCCGCGCCGCCGAGGATGCGTCGAGGCACTGCCTCGGGTACGGGCTGCCCGTGGAACTGGTCGCCCTGTGGCGGCTGTGCGGTGGTGTGGAGCACCAGTACATCGAGGAGAACGAGGACGAGGGGGAGGTCGGATCCGGGGCCTTCCTCCCGGACGGGATCCTCTTGGCCCCCGCCGACGCGGTGCGCCCGCGGCTTCCCGGATACGGGGAGCCGCGCGACTACTGGGACGGCGCCCGGGTCGTGCCGTGGCTCACGTGCGACGAGGCCGGGCCCGAGTACGGCCAGTACGCGTCCGCGGCCGGTGTCGGCGGCTGGACGACGATGGACGGCCCCGCGACGGAGAACCCGGCCCATCCGTCGATCGCCGCCTATCTGGAGAGGGTTCACCGCACCTTGACCGTGGGACCCGCCGACCTGATGGGCCGCGACGTCCCCGGCACCGTCTGGGGCTGTCTCGTCTGGGACGACCCGGACGATCCGTCGCTGGACGACGCCCTCCCGTACTGGACGCCAGTCCACTGAGCGAGCAGGGCCCCCACCCCGAGGGTGGGGGGCCCTGGACGTTCGGGGCCGCAGCTCCTACGCATGGCCTCTGAGCAGGGGCGTACGCGGTGGTGGTGTGCGCTCGGGCGTGCCACCGCTGCGACCGCCGTGCAAGTTGTCAGGCAGATCAGTTGCGCACTAGTGTCACCACGCCTTGGTGAACGGGAAATCCGGTGTGATGCCGGTGCGGCCCTCGCCACTGTGATCGGGAAGTCCGGCTCCAGCCCTCGCGGCAGCCACTGGGTGCGCACGCACCCGGGAAGGCGGAGTCCGGTCGGTACGACCCGTCAGCCAGGAGACCGGCCAAGGCGCGTTGTCCATCCACGAGGTGCTGGAGAGGGTCTGCTGAGCCATGCACATAGCCGAGGGTTTCCTCCCGCCGGCGCACGCGATCGCCTGGGGCGTAGCGTCCGCGCCGTTCGTCGTCCACGGAGTCCGCTCCCTGACGCGTGAAGTCAAGGAACACCCGGAGAGCACCCTGCTCCTGGGCGCGTCCGGTGCCTTCACCTTTGTCCTGTCCGCCCTGAAGATCCCGTCCGTGACGGGCAGTTGCTCGCACCCCACGGGAACCGGGCTCGGAGCCATCCTGTTCCGGCCACCGATCATGACGGTGCTCGGCACCATCACCCTGCTCTTCCAGGCCCTGCTGCTCGCCCACGGTGGGCTCACCACGCTGGGCGCCAACGTGTTCTCCATGGCGATCATCGGGCCCTGGGCCGGATACGCCGTCTACCGGCTCCTCAAGCGGTACGACGTGCCGCTGATGGTCGCCGTGTTCTTCGGCGCGTTCGTCGCCGACCTGTCGACGTACTGCGTCACCAGCGTCCAGCTGGCCCTGGCCTTCCCCGACCCCAGCAGCGGATTCATCGGCGCCCTGGGCAAGTTCGGAGGCATCTTCGCCGTCACGCAGATCCCCCTCGCCGTCAGCGAGGGACTCCTCACCGTCCTGGTGATGCGGCTGCTCGTGCAGTCCAGCAAGGGCGAGCTGACGCGGCTCGGCGTGCTGCTGCAGGGCAAGCGGCCGGCCGCGGAGAAGCAGGAGACGAAGACGGAGGCCAGCGCCTGATGAACCGCAACACGAAGATCAACATCCTGCTCCTCGCCGTCGTCGCCGCGCTCGCGGTGTTCCCGCTGGTGTTCGGCCTCGGCGACCACAAGGAGGAGCCGTTCACCGGTGCCGACGCGCAGGCCGAGACGGCGATCACCGAGATCGAGCCGGACTACGAACCGTGGTTCTCGCCGCTGTACGAACCGCCGTCCGGTGAAGTCGAATCCGCGCTGTTCGCCCTCCAGGCGGCCATCGGCGCCGGCGTCCTCGCGTACTACTTCGGGCTGCGCCGAGGGCGACGCCAGGGGGAGGAGCGTGCGCTGAGGTCGCAGGACGCGCCGAAGGAGGACACCGCCGAACGGCAGGGCGACGCGGTGGACGCCCGGTCCGACCACGAACAGGTCTGATCGGGCGTGCTGCCCATCGACGCGGCGGCGCACAGCAGTCACTGGCGCCGCCGTCACCCCGTCGACAAGGCCGTACTCGGGCTCGGGCTCACCGTCCTCGCGATCTCCCTGCCGCCCTGGCCGGGAGCCGCCCTGGTGGTGGTCGCCGCACTCGCCGTGCTGCTCGGGCCCGCGGGCGTGCCGCCCCGCAAACTGTGGCGCGCCTACCGGGTGCCGCTCGGCTTCTGCGTCACCGGCGCCCTGACCCTCCTCGTCCAACTCGGCGGCCCCGACGGCTTCGTGGCGCTCGCCGACGACGGCCCCGCGCGCGCGGGCGGTCTGCTCCTGCGGACCTCGGCGGCCTCGCTCGGCGTGCTCCTCTTCGCCTTCACCACACCGATGTCGGACCTGCTGCCCCGCCTGGTGAAGGCCGGCGTGCCCGCACCGGTCGTGGACGTGGCGCTGGTGACGTACCGGATGAGCTTCCTGCTCCTGGACTCCATGAGTCGCATCCGGCAGGCGCAGGCGGCCCGGCTCGGCCACACCACGCGGGCCGCCACCTGGCGCTCGCTCGCGGGCCTCGGCGCCACCGCGTTCGTGCGGGCCTTCGACCGGGCGAGCCGGCTGCAGGCCGGGCTCGCCGGACGCGGCTACGACGGCACCCTGCGGGTCCTCGTGCCCGAGGCCCGGATCTCGCGGGCCTTCGTCGCGGCTAGCGCGGCGCTGCTCGTGGGCCTCGCGGCCCTCACCCTCGTACTCGAAAGGTTCCTGCCATGAGCGAGCCGCGTGCCCTTCGCGAGCCGGGCGCCCCCAGCGGGCCGAGCGGCCCCCTGGTCTCCCTGCGTGCGGCCTCGTACGCGTACGAGGAAGGCCCCACCGTGCTGAGCGGCCTGGACTTCGACGTCGTGGAGGGCCGGGCCCTCGCGCTGCTCGGGCGCAACGGCAGCGGCAAGACCACGCTGATGCGGCTGCTCAGCGGCGGACTGCGCCCGGACGTCGGCGAGTTGACGGTCGAGGGCGCGCGTGTGACGTACGACCGCAAGGGGCTGACGCGGCTGCGCACCACGGTGCAGCTCGTCGTCCAGGACCCGGACGACCAGCTGTTCGCCGCCTCGGTCGAACAGGACGTGTCCTTCGGTCCGTTGAACCTGGGGCTGCCCGACGCGGAGGTCCGGGCCCGGGTCGCCGAGGCGCTCGCCGCGCTCGACATCACCGCCCTGGCCGACCGCCCCACCCATCTGCTCTCCTACGGGCAGCGCAAGCGGACCGCCATCGCGGGCGCGGTGGCGATGCGTCCCCGCGTGCTGATCCTCGACGAGCCGACCGCTGGCCTCGACCCCGACGGCCAGGAGCGTCTCCTGGCCACGCTGCAGCGGCTGCGCGACGCGGGGACCACCGTGGTCATGGCGACCCACGACGTGGACCTGGCGCTGCGCTGGGCCGACCACGCCGCGCTGCTCACGCCCTCCGGGGTGCGGACCGGGCCGGTGGCCGAGATGCTGGCCCACCGCGACCTGCTGACGCAGGCGGGGCTGCAGCTGCCGTGGGGGATCGCGGTGGCGGAGCTGCTGCGGGCGCACGGTCTCGTCGCCGGGAGCGGGGAAGAGCCCCGCACACCCGAGGAGTTGGCGTCCATCGCGGCACGCGGCGGCCGGTGACGGCTCGTCCTGCGACCACGGTCTGTCCAGTGATCATGGTTACAGCCCGAAGGGCTGGCAGGTCCGGTCCGCCGGGCGTACTCTTCGCAATGCTTCGTCTGTTGACGAAGTGACAACTGAATGCATGCGCGACTGGGGAAAGCCGGTGGGAATCCGGCACTGACCTGCAACCGTGAGCGGCGCTCGACGCCGTGAGTCGGATCGCCCGGCGCGCCATGTGCACTGCTTCTCACTGTCATGGTCTGCAGCGTGGAGCCCTGAGCCCCTGGTTCATCGGCCCCTGCCGCTTCCGCACGGAACGCGCGTCAGGGGTTTGTTGTGCGGCACGGGCGTTCGGGGTCCGTGCGCGGGCCCCGGCCCGAAGGACCCGAAATGGCCCGTGCGACACGCGTGTTCGCCGCCGCGCTCGGCTTGCTCCTGTCCGCCGTCGCCCTCGGCGTCGGCGCGGCACCGGACACGGCGCACGCCCTGGACGCGCGACGCGGCAGGGCCGGATTCTGTCCGAACGGCAACGGCGTGACCGTGGTGGTGGACTTCCGCGAGCTGGGCGGTACGACCCTCGTGCGCTGCGCGGTGGGCAGCCAGGCCAGCGGGCTCGCCGCGCTGAAGGCGGCCGGCATCGACGTGACCGGCACCAACAGGTGGGGCGAGTCGTTCATCTGCCGCCTGGAGGGCAAGCCCGGCACCGGTCGTGAGCCGTGCATCGACACCCCGCCGACCAAGGCGTACTGGTCCTACTGGCACGCCCCCAACGGCGGCGCCTGGACCTACAGCCAGCAGGGCGCGACCTACCGCACCCCGCCGAACGGCAGCTTCGAGGGCTGGTCGTTCTCCCTCAACCGCGAGGCGGACGAGGCGCCTTCGCCGCGGGTGGCGCCCCGGCGGCCCGCGGGTGGCGGCTCCTCCGGCTCGGGCGGTTCGGGAGGTTCGGGTGGGTCCGGAGGCTCCGGTCCCATCGGTGGAGGCGGCAACTCCGGTGGGGGAGCGGGCGGTTCACCGGGCGGCGGCACCGGCGCGGGAACGGGCGACGCCCTGCCCGGCGTGGTCGCGGGCCTCGGCCAGGACGCGAAGCCGCAGGAGGGCGACCTGCCGGACGAGGGCGCGGCGAAGAACGAGAACAGGAACAGGAGCAAGGGTGAGAAGGGCGAGGACGGCAAGAAGAAGAACGAGGACGGCAAGGCGAAGTCCGCCGAGCCCACCCCCACCTCCTCCGCGTCCGGTTCACCGAGCCCGGTGACCACCCCGAGCGAGGCCGCCGACTGGACGGGCGGCGACGGCCGGCGCTCCGTCGAGGCCGCCGGGTCGTCGGGCGCCCCGACCGGCGCCCTGCTCGGCATCGCGGCCGCCGCACTGCTCGCCTCCGGCGCCGGATTCACGGCATGGCGCCGCAAGCGCACGGCCCGCCCGGACACCACCTCGTGACCGCCGCGTCCGGGCGCCACCTTGTGGGCGCCGCACTCGGGTGCCGCTGCACGACCACCGCCCTCGGAGGCGCCGCGTGATCGCCGATCTCGGATGGCGCCGCGCGGCCACCGTACTCGGGTGCTACGGGTGCTGCGGACGCTCCCGTGTGGCTGTTGTGCTGGGGCGCCGCCGCGGAGACGCCGCCCTCGGGCGCCGCGTGATCGCCGATCTCGGAGGCGCCGCGTGACGGCAGACTTCGAACAGCGTCGCGTGGCCGCCGGACCCGTAAGGCGTCGCGCGGCCGCCGCGTTCGGGCGTCGTGGGCTGCCGCGCGCCGTGCATCCGGGGGCCTGGTGGGTGTGGGCGCTCGGGATGGCTGCCGCGGCGAGTCGCACCGTCAACCCCGTGCTGCTGGTGATGATCCTTGCCGTCGTGGCCTTCGTCGTGGTGCGCAGGCGCGGGGACGCGCCCTGGGCGCTGGCGTTCCGGATGTATCTGGTCCTCGGCGCGTTCATCGTGACGATGCGCGTGGTGTTCCGGATCGTCTTCGGCGGCGGCCAGGGCGACACCGTCCTGTTCACCCTGCCGCAGATCACCCTGCCCGAAGCGGCCGCGGGCATCCGCCTGTTGGGTCCTGTCGCCGCGGAACAGCTGCTCGGCGGGCTCTACGACGGGCTGCGCCTGGCCACCATGGTGATCTGCGTCGGCGCGGCGAACGCGCTGGCCAACCCCAAGCGGATGCTCAAGGCGCTGCCGGGCGCCCTGTACGAGGTCGGCACGTCCGTGGTCGTCACCCTGACCGTCGCGCCCCAACTCGTCGAGAGCGTGCAGCGGGTGCGCAGGGCCCGGCGGCTGCGCGGCGGCGCGGCCAAGGGCGTGAGCGCGCTGCGCGGCATCGTCGTCCCGGTCCTGGAGGACGCGATGAACCGCTCCCTGGCCCTGGCCGCCGCGATGGCCTCGCACGGCTACGGCCACACCGGCCGCCTCGCCCCGCGCACCCGGCTGCTCACCGGCACCCTCGTGGTGGGCGGACTGCTCGGCGTCTGCGCGGGCCTGTACGGGGCGATGGGCGCGAGCACACCCCCGTACCTGGGAACTCCCCTTCTCCTGACGGGAGTCGCCCTCGCCGGAGTGGGATTCGTGCTCGGTGGCCGACGGGTGCGGCGCACCACCTACCGGCCCGACCGGTGGCAGTCGGCCGAATTCCTGGTGTGCGCCTGCGGGTTGGCCGCCGCCGTCCTGCTGTACGTGGTCTCGCGCACCGACGCCGCGTCCCTGTACCCCTCGCTCTCCCCGCTCGCCTGGCCGGAGGTCGCGCCGCTGCCCGCCCTCGCCGTCCTGGTCGGCGTGGGGCCCGCCCATCTGGCACCGGAACCCCCGAAGTCGTCGGACCCCGCGGGGAATCCGGCGGAACCGAAACGCCTGGAGGCGGCCGCGTGATCGACTTCGACGAGGTCACCTTCACCCATGCGGGCGCCGCGGAGCCCGCCCTGCGCGACGTGGACCTGCACATCGGCGAGGGCGAGCTGTGCCTGGTCACCGGCCGCACCGGCGTCGGCAAGTCCACCCTGCTCGGCGCGGTCAACGGCCTGGTGCCCCACTTCACCGGCGGCCTCCTGCGCGGCCGGGTCGCCGTCGACGGCGTGAGCACGGCCACCGCGCCCCCGCAGGAGTTCGCCCCGCTGGTCGGCGTCGTCGGGCAGGACCCCCTCGCGGGGTTCGTCACCGACACCGTCGAGGAGGAACTGGCGTACTGCATGGAGCAGTTGGCCGTACCGGCACACGTGATGCGCAAGCGCGTCGAGGAGACCCTCGACCTGCTGGGCATCGCGGACCTGCGCCGCCGCGCCCTGCGCACCCTGTCCGGCGGACAGCAGCAGCGGGTCGCGATCGGCGCCGTCCTGACCGCGCACCCCAGGGTCCTGGTCCTCGACGAACCCACCTCGGCGCTCGATCCGACGGCCGCCGAGGAGGTCCTCGCGGCGATCACCCGCCTCGTGCACGACCTCGGCACGACCGTGCTCGTCGCCGAGCACCGCATGGAGCGGGTGCTGCAGTACGCGGACCGGCTCGTGCACCTGCCGGGCGACGGACGCGCGGTGGAGGGCGACCCCGCCGAGCTGATGCGCGCCTCGGACGTCGCGCCGCCCGTCGTACGCCTCGGCAGGCTGGCCGGCTGGGACCCCCTGCCGCTGTCGGTGCGCGACGCGCGCCGCAGGGCGGCACCGCTGCGGGACCGCCTCGCGCACCACGCACCGCCCCAGGGCGAGCCGGAGACGGGCGAGGCGGCGCTCTGCGCGCACGGGGTCACCGTTTCCTACGGCCCCACCATCGCCGTACGAGATGTGGACCTCGCCCTGCCGCGCGGCCAGGTCACCGCGCTCATGGGCCGCAACGGCTCCGGCAAGTCCTCCCTGTTGTGGGCCCTGCAGGGCTCCGGGCCGCGCCGTGCGGGACGTGTCGAGGTGCGCGGCCAGGACCCGGGCAAGCTGTCGGCCCGCAGGGCGCGCGCCCTGGTGGGCCTGGTGCCGCAGACCGCGAGCGACCTCCTCTACCGGGAGAGCGCGGACGCGGAGTGCGGGCAGGCCGACACCGACGCGGGCGCCCCGCCGGGCACGTCGCGCGCGATCCTGGACGGCCTGGCCCCCGGCATCCCCGGCGAGCGCCATCCGCGCGACCTCTCCGAGGGCCAGCAGCTCGCCCTCGTGCTCGCCGTGCAGCTGGCCGCCGCCCCCGAGGTCGTCCTGCTCGACGAACCGACCCGCGGCCTGGACTACCACGCCAAGGAGTCCTTCGCGGAGCACGTCCGTCGGCTCGCGGCCGAGGGCAGGGCGGTGGTGGTGGCCACCCACGACGTGGAGTTCACCGCGCGCGCCGCGGACCGGGTGGTGGTGATGGCCGAGGGGGAGATCGTCGCCGACGGGCCGACCCGCGACGTCGTGGTGTCCTCGCCCGCCTTCGCCCCTCAGGTCGCCAAGGTCCTCAGCCCGCAGGAGTGGCTGACCGTGGAGCAGGTGCGGCACGCCCTGGAGGCCGTGTGAACTCCCTTCGTACGCGGGTGCCCGCGCTGCCCGTCGGGCTGCGCGCCGCGGTCGTGCTGACGCTGGCGAGCGTGGCCGGACTCGCCATGTTCTTCTGGCCGTTGTTCGTGGCGCCGCGCCCCGAGGCGACCGCGCACTCCGCCGACGCGCCGCTGGTCTTCGTCCTGACCATGCCGGTGCTGCTCGCGGTCGTGCTCGCCGAGATGTCGTCCGGCGGCATCGACACCAAGGCGCTCGCGATGCTCGGCGTGCTGTCCGCCGTGAACGCGGGGCTGCGGCCGCTGGGCGCGGGCACGGCCGGCATCGAGACGGTGTTCTTCCTGCTCGTGCTCGCGGGCCGGGTGTTCGGCCCCGGCTTCGGCTTCGTCCTCGGCGCCACCTCGCTGTTCGCGTCGGCGCTGCTGACCGCCGGGGTGGGGCCTTGGCTGCCGTTCCAGATGATCGCCTCCGGATGGATCGGGCTCGGGGCCGGGCTGCTGCCCAGGCGCGTCACGGGGCGGGCGGAGATCGCCGTGCTCGCGGTCTACGGCGTCCTGGTGGCGTACGTCTTCGGGTTCCTGATGAACATGTGGTTCTGGCCCTTCACCGCGGGCACGGACACACAGCTCTCCTTCGTCGCGGGCGCCCCGGTCCTGGAGAACCTGCACCGCTTCGCCGTCTTCACCCTGGCCACCTCCACCTTCGGCTGGGACACGGGGCGCGCGCTCACCAACCTGATCGCGATCGTCGCCCTGGGGCCCGCGGTCCTTGCCGTGCTGCGCAGGGCCGCGCGGCGGGCGGCGTTCGACGCGCCGGTCGCTTTCGAGGCGCCGGTCGCCTCCGGCGGGCCCGCCTCGCCCGAAGGCTCCAGCGCCTTCGCCCCCGCCGGTCCACCGGTCACCACCCCACCCGCCCCCGCCGGTCCACCGGCCGCCACCCCACCCGCTGTCCCCCGGACACGCATCAGCAAGGAGATCGATGATGACCCTGTCCCTCAGACCCAGGGCCCTGGCGGCGATACCCGCGGCCGCCCTCGCCGCGACGGTGGCGAGCGCCCTGCTGCTGCCGGGCCCTGCACGGGCCGCTGACCCCGCGGACCCGGTGCTCGAGTCCCCGGCGAACGCGGCCGCCACCTGGATGACGTCCAAGCTGACCGACGGCTCCAACGCCTCCGCCGACCACGGCCTGACCGCCGACGTCGTGATGGGCCTCGCCGCGACCGGAACCGGCGGCGCCGCCCAGAAGAAGGCCACCGACTGGCTCGCGGCGAACGCCGCCGCGTACATCGACCGCGGCACGCCCGGCAAGGTCTTCGCGGGCGGCACCGCCAAGCTCGCCCTGGTCGCCGCCATCGAGGGCCGCGACCCCAAGAACTTCGGCGGCCAGGACCTCACCAAGACGCTGCTCGGCCGGCTCCAGGACAACGGCCGCTTCACCGACGACCTGCCGAACGGCGACGGCTCCAACCAGTTCACGCAGTCGCTCGCCGTCCTCGCCCTGCAGCGCAGCGGCGACCTGCCCGCCAAGGCCGTCGACTTCCTCGCGGCCTCCCGCTGCGCCGACGGCGGTTACCCGCTGTTCTTCAAGTCCGACCCGGCCACGTGCAAGTCCCACACCGACAGCACGGGCCTCGCGGTCCAGGCACTGCTCGGCGCGGGCCGCACCGCCGACGCCAAGCCCGGTCTCGACTGGCTGGAGAAGCAGCAGCTCGCCGACGGCAGCTTCCGCGACAACGGCTTCGGCACCCCGCCCGGCAACTCCAACAGCACGGCCCTGGACGTCCAGGCGCTGGCCGCGGGCGGCCGCGTCGAGGCCGCGGGCAAGGGCATCGCCTGGCTGAAGTCCGTCCAGGTGGGCTGCGGCGCCGCGAACGCCGACCGGGGCGCGGTCGGCTACTCCGAGCCGAAGGCGGACGGCACCGCCCTGCGCGCCACCGCCCAGGCGGTGCCCGCGCTCGCCGGCAAGTCCCTCGCCCAGATCGACGGCAAGGGGGCGGCATCCGACCTGGAGCCGATCGCCTGCGCGCCCGACGGCGGGACGAGCGGGGGCAGCGGAGGCAACGACAGCGGCGGCTCCAACGGAGGCCCCAACGGCGGTACGGACGGCGGCACGTCGGGCGGCAACGGCACCGACGGCGGCACCACAGGCGGTACGGACCCGTCGGCGACCCCGGCTCCCTCCCCGTCCGGTGACGGGTCGGCCACGGGCGGCGACGCGTCCGGCGGCGCTGCCTCCGGTGGCGCCGGCGGCACGGGGGACACCTCCGGCGGTATCGGTGGCTCCGGCACGACGGGCGGCATCACGCCCTCGGGCGGCCTCGCCTCGACCGGTTCCACCGCGCTGCCCCTGGCCGGGGGAGCGGCGGCCCTGTTGATCGCGGGTACCTCGGCGGTGCTCATCGCTCGCAGGCGGCGCGGCCGAGCGGCCTGAGCCGCCCGCGCCTCCGCGTCCGCCCCACAGACCAACACCTCTGCACATTTCACTTTCCGTCAGAAAGGCACTCCGTCATGCTCCGCACCCTGCCCCGAAGAACCGCCCTCCTGACCGCCGCGCTCGGCCTCACCCTCACCGTGGCGGCGCCCGCGGCCCAGGCCGCGCCCAGGCCCGCCGCGAACGCGCCGATCACCGTCACGCTGACGGTCCGGGGCCCCGAAGGAGCGCTCTACAACAACACCATCAGCACCACGGGCCACACCGTCACCACCGCTTCCGGCGGCACGCACAAGTGCGACGGCACGAACAACGGCGCCAACACCACCGCGGGAGCCACGCCCACGGCCGCGCTGGACGACGCCGCCAAGAAGCAGGGCTTCAGCTGGGACGGCACCTGGTACCCGGCGTACGACGACTACTTCGTGTCGGCCATCGCCGGCAAGAACGGCGGCCAGGCCGCCTACTGGAGCATCTCGGTGAACGGCACCGCCACACCGGTCGGCGGCTGCCAGTTCCGTATCAGGGCGGGCGACAAGGTCGCGTTCACCTGGACCGAGATGTAGGAGAGATTCCGTCCGTCCGCCGGGAACTCACCGGCCCCCCTGTCCGACTCCTCTCGGGGAACGGAACAGGAGGTGCGATGGACGCTCTGGATGTCCGCATGCGCCAGGTGGACTGCAGACACGGCCGTGCCCGTGCCGTGCACGGCGTGGATCTCGACATCGAGGCCGGCGAGCGCGTGGCGCTGACCGGCACCAACGGGTCGGGCAAGACCACGCTGATACGGGCCGTGCTGGGCCTGCACCGGCAGATGCGCGGCACGATCACGGTCGGCGGCCGGGGCACCGGGAGCGCGGCCGAGTGGGCATGGCGGCGCAGAGCGTGCGCCTGGGTCCCGCAGAAGCCCGCGGCCGGCCGCTTCCCGCTCCTCGCTGGGGAGTTGCTGGCCAGCGGCGGGGCCCCGGCACAAGCCGGGCGGGCCGCGGCGGAGCTGGGCGTCGGGGCGCTGGCCAACAGGCCGCTGCACACGCTGTCCGGCGGCCAGCTGCAGCGTGTGTACCTGGCCCGCGCGGTCGGCTGCGTCGGCGCGGGCGCTGGGGTGCTGCTCGCCGACGAGCCCACCGCCGCCCTCGACTTCGCCGGGCAGGAGGAGGCGGCCGACGTTCTCCTGGCCCTGCCGGTGACCCTCGTGGTCGTCACGCACGACCGGGCGCTCGCCGAACGCTGCGACCGGGTCCTGGAGATGGCCGCGGGCCGGCTCAGGGCGGTCCGGTGAACGCCCTCGCCGCCGCCGACCTCGGGCAGCTCCTCCAGCTGGTGCCCGTCCAACGGGCCGGCTTCGCGCTCCTGCTGGCGGCGGTCGGGCTGCCGGTGGTCGGCGTGGTGATCGTCGGCCTCGACATCATGCCGGTGCGGTTCGCGATGATGCACGTCGCGCTGCTCGGCATCGCCATAGGGCTGCTGACCGGCCTCGACCCGATGCTGTGCGGGCTGATCGCCTGCGCGGTGGCGGGCGCCGGGGTCGCGCCGCTGGCCCGCACACCCGACGGCCTGTCGGGCGCCATGGGGCTCCTGATGAGCCTGGCGATCGCCGCCGCACTGCTGGTCCTCGCCGTGTCCGGCGTCAACGCACAGGGCGCGTTCGCGCTGCTGTGGGGCTCGATCCTGTCGGTCGGCACCGCGGACCTGTGGCTCCTCGGCACACTCGCCGTGCTCGTGCCCGCCCTGTTCTGGTGGCGCCGCCGTGACCTCGCGCTCCTGCTGCACGACCGTGAACTCGCCCTCGCCTCAGGGGTGCGGGTCGAGCGGCTCACACTGCTGCTGCTCGTCCTGGTCGCGGTGTCCGTCGCCGGGGCGATGAAGCTGACCGGCGCGCTCCTCGTGGACGCGCTGACCCTGCTGCCCGCGCTGGCCGCCCGGCGGCTCGGTACCTCCCTGAAGTCCATCACCGCCTGGGCGGTCGGCATCGGCGTCGCCGTGAACCTCACCGGGTTCCTGGTGGCGCTGAAGCTCGACTGGCCGCCCGGTCCCGTGCTCGTCCTGACCGCCGGGGCCGTGGCCCTGGCCGTCCATGTCATACCCGAACGGAGAACCCCCTCATGGCCCTCGACCGAGGCCGCACCGTCCGCCGCCCTTCCGTCCTCGCACTGAGCCTGACCACCGCGCTCGCGCTGACCGCGACCGCGTGCGGCTCGGACAAGGACGACAGCCCGGACGCACGGGCGAAGAACGGCGGCGCCCCCGTCGTCGTGGCCACCACCACCTGGGAAGGCGCCCTCGCCAAGGCCGCCGGCGCCAAGGACGTGAAGGTCATCGTCCCGCCGTCGGTGCAGCACGCGCCGGACTACGAGCCCAAGCCGTCCGACCTCGCGGCGGTCGCGGACGCGGACTTCGTGCTGTACGCGCCCTTCGAGCCGTTCGCGAAGAAGATCGAGGAGGCCGCCGGGTCGAAGGCGGAACTGGTCGAGGTCGCCCTTGACAACGACCCCGCCAAGACCAGCGCCGAGGTCGCGCGGCTCGGCGAGAAGTTCGGCACCGAGGGCGCCGCGGCGAAGTGGGACGCGTCCTTCAAGCGTGAATACGGCGCGCTGCGCAAGGAGTTGAAGGCCTCCTGGCCCGGGGGCAGGGCCCCGGCGGTCGTGGCCCAGGCCTACACCGTGTGGTCGGCGAAGATGGCGGGCGCCGACCTGCGCGGCACGTACGGGCCCAAGGCGGTGACCGCGGCGCAGCTGTCCGACCTGGCGAAGAAGAAGCCCGCGTACGTCTTCGGCAACGCTCACATGACGACCGGCACGGTGCTGCCGGACACCGGCGCGAAGCAGGTCGACATCGTCAACTTCCCGGGCAAGGATCTGGACCTCCTTGCGGTCTACAAGAATGCCGCCGAGGCCATCGAGAAGTCGATGTCCGCCTCCTGAGGCATACGCTCGGCCCGTGGGCCGCCCGGTGATTCCGGGCGGCCCACGGGCGTACGGTCAGACGGCCGGCGCGAGAGGCTCCTCGGTCCGCGCGGCGCACCGCTCACGCAGCAGCGGACGGTCGGGCTTGCCCGCCGGAGTCAGTGGCAACTCCGAAAGGACCAGCAGGCGTTCGGGGTGTTTGCGCCGCTCGAGGCCACGCGCGTCCAAGTGCGAGCACAGCTCCTCCAGCGTCGGTGCCCCGTCGCCGCGCGCCACGACACAGGCCGCGAGCCGTTCGCCCATCAGCGGATCGGGCACGCCGACGCACACCACGTCCCGTACGCGCGGATGCGCCGCCAGCTCGATCTCGACCTCGGCCGGACTGATGTTGGCCCCGCCGCGGATGACGACGTCCTTGAGGCGGCCGACGATCCGCAGGCTCCCGTCGTCCTCGACGCGCCCGAGGTCGCCGGTGCGCACCCAGCCGTCGGCGGTGCGGTAGCGGGCGTCGAGTTCGGGGGCGGCGACGTAGCACAGCGGGGTCATCGGGCCGCGGGCGACGATCTCGCCGACGGAGCCGGGCGGCGCCTCCTCCAGCTCCGGGGTGCCCGGCACGGCGATGCGGATGTCGGTGACCCGCGGGTCGGGGTGGCCCGCGAGCACACCGGGGCCCTCGCCGCGCAGGGGCTCGCCGGCAAGCCCCGTATGGCAGTTGACGCCGTCGGCGGAGCCGTAGAGGTTCACGACAGGGCAGCCGAAGACCCGCCGGGCCTCCTCGGCCGTGGCCTCGTCCAGCGGGGAGCCGCCGACGACGACGGCCGTCGGGGGAGTGAACCGCGGGCGGTGTCCCCGCGCGGTCCGATGGGCGATCCGGTCGAGCATCATGCGGATCATCGTCGGTACGCCCAGGACGTGCGTGGGCTCGTGCGCGGCGAGGGCGTCCAGGGCGGCGTCCGGCGTGAAGTGGTCGAGGAGGACCAGCGTTCCGCCGTGCCGGGCCAGCGTGACGGCCGTGCCGTTGCTGCCGAACGCGGAGGCGAGCGGCACGAGGAAGAGGCAGCGCGGGGGCCGCCCGTCGGGGATGAGCGAGGCGAGGAAGTTGCCCCGGCCGCCCGCAAGGGCGTTGTGCGAGTACGCCACCATCTTCGGCTCGGCCTCGGAGCCGGAGGAGACCAGGATGCGGGCCGCGGAGTCGGGGTCGGGGCGGGCCGCGGCGAAGGAAACGGGATCGCTCCGCAGCAGCGCGGCGAGCGGGACCGTGCCCTCCGGGGTGGCGAGCCCGGCCGCGATCACCGTACGCAGGAAGGGGAGTTCGCCGCCGAGCGAGAGCAGATCGGCGGCGTGGCGGTTCCCGCGGTGCTCGGTCGCGGCGATCACGGCGGTCGCCTCGGCCCTGCGCAGCAGCGAGGCCGCCTCGCGCCCGCCGCGGCCGACGGGGAACGGCAGCGCGACGGCGCCGAGCGCGGCCAGGGCCAGGTCGGCGATCACCGCGTCGCGGCCGTTCGGGAGCTGGACGCCGACCACGTCACCGGGGCGTATGCCGAGTCCGGAGAGGCCGGCGGCCAGACATCGCACCTTGCGGTCGAGGGCCGTGTAACAGAGCTTCCCCTTGGCGTCGATGACCGCGGTGCGGTGCGGGTCGGCGATCTGACGGGACCGGTGGAGGCTGTACAGGTCGAGGTCGGGGCAGGTGCCGTCGGCCGCCCAGGAGCGGCGCAGTCCTGCGGGCAGGAGGTCGTGCAGGGGCACGGTCATATGAAGCTCCAGGGGGAGGGGACGGCGGGTGCGCCGTGGGCGTCGCGGCCGATCGAGCCGGAGTCGAGGAGGCCGGCGAGGTCGGTCACGACGGGCACGGCGGAGAGGCCGCGGCCCCGCAGCCGCTCCAGCGCCTCTTCGGTGGACAGGTCGCGCACGTCGTAGGGAAGGGCACAGTGGTCCGTGAGGGCGACCCAGCCGTCGGCGGTCGGCAACGGACGCCGGAAACCCGCCGGTTGACGCGGGGCGAGGCCCTGCGCGACGCGCGAGCGGGCGGGCGCGGTGAGCACGTCGGCGGCCCCCAGCAGGGAGGAGTCCACGCGTACGCCGCAGCCGAAGCGCTCCCGGTGCAGCAGCCCCGCCAGGGTCGCCTCGGCGCCGAGCAGGCCGCCGAGCACGTCGAGCAGCGTCATCAGGGACGGTGCGGGCGGCTCGTCGGCGGGCCGCACCGCCTCGCCGACCCCGGTGCGGGCCTGCACCATGAAGTCGGTGCCCATCGGGGCGCCGGGCAGCCGGTCCGCCCAGCCGCTGGTGTACGCGTAGACCAGGCCGGGGTTGACCGCGGCCAGGTGCTCGTGGTCGAGGCCGAGCTGCTCCGCCTTGCCCGGCGCCCAGTTGTGCAGGAACACGTCGGCGTCGGCGGCCAGCTCCCGCAGCCGCTCCCGGCCCGACGGCGACTTGATGTCCACCTCGGCGGCCCGCTTGCCCCGGTTCAGCGCCAGCCAGCGTGCCGAGAGGCCGGAGCAGGCGGGCGGCATCCCGCGCAGCGGGTCCCCGCCCGGCGGCTCGATCCGGATCACCTCCGCGCCCAGCAGGCCCAGGAGATGGGCGGCGAGCGGGGCCTGGATGCGGCGGCCCGCCTCCAGGACGGTGAAGCCGGCCAGGGGAAGGTCGCCGGGGGACCCGACGGGGGAGTACGAGGTGTCGCACGGCGTCAGCCGAAAGGGGTCGGCCCCGTCGAACTCGGCGGCCCGCTTCTGGAGCGACCACAGCGGGCACACCTCGGCACCGGCTGCCTCGGCGGCATCCCGGATCCGCTCCCAGCCGTTCGCCCGCACCACGTCGTGCAGCGTCCGGGGGAAGGGCGCGCAGGCGGTGGCGTACCGGAACTGGAAGGGGCGCCAGCCCCGGCGTATCGCCTCCTCCGGGGCGTCGAGGGCGCGCCAGAACGCCGCCCACGCGCCCGGGTCCAGCGTCTCCAGTTCGAAGACGGTGCCCTCGGCCGACGTGAACGGCGGCCCGCCGGGCCCGAGTTCGGCTGCCTCGCCCTCCTCGGCCCCGGCTGCCGCCAGGTACTGGGAGACGGTGAGCAGAGCCGCCCGTTCGGCGCTGACCTCGACCCGCGTGGTGCTCGCGCCGCGCAGCCGCGCCAGGAGCCCGGCGAGCAGGCCCTGGACGGCGAGGACGCCCGCGGTGGTGGCGGCGTAGTCGACGGCGAGGCCGGCCGGGGCGCCGTCGCGGCGGCCGTGGACCGCCATGATGCCGGTGGCGGCCTGGACGGTGGCCTCGTCGGACGCCGCACCGCCCCAGGAGGTCCGTGCGGTGACACTGCCGATGCCGGGTCCTGACACGGTGAAGCGGCCGCCCGCGGAGCCGTCGGTCCCGACGCCGAGGAGGCGCAGGTGCTCCGCGACGAGAGCGCCTCCCGGGCCCGGTGGCCCCGAGCGCTCCGAGCGGAGTCCGTCGAGCGGTCCGGCCGTCCGAGCGAGGGCCTGTGTGGATGGAGTTGTCATCCCTCTCCTTTTGTGGCGCATGCGTCACGCGTTCCTCACGCGCGGGAACTCGGAGGCCCTCGCCTCCGACCTGTTCCACGGAAGAGGGAGTCGGACGGCCGACGGCCGGGGTTCCCGCGGAACGCGAAAAGTGACGGAGACCCGTATGGCGGAGTCGGCGGAGTGGGAGCGGTCGACGGAGTCGGAGAAGTCGCCGACGGAGCCGGAGCAGTCAGAGCAGTGGGAGAAGCCGGAGAAGCCGGAGCAGTTCGGCGGTGCGCCGCGGTGTCCGGACGACGTGGTCGAGTTGAGGGACCGGGTCGCGGCGTTCGTACGCAGCCGGGTGGTGCCCTGCGAGCCGCTCCTCGACGCCGGAGGGCCCGGGGCCGCCGTGGCGCTGCGCGGGCTGCGGGAGGAGGCGAAGGCCGCGGGGCTGTGGGCACTTCCGCTGCCCGAGGAACTCGGCGGCCAGGGGTTGCCGTTGCGGGCGTACGCCCATGTCGCCGAGGCGGAGGGCGCGAGCGACCACGGGCCCGCCGCGCTCGGCTCCGCGCCGCTGCTCGACGTGACGATGCTGTGGCGGCACGGCAGTTCGCGGGTCCGTGAGCGGTACGTGCAGCGCTTGGTGACGGGGGAGATACGGGCCTGCTACGCGATGACCGAGCCCGAGACGCCCGGTACCGACCCCTTCCTCACCACGACCCGCGCGGCGCCGATCGGGGGCGGGGCCTGGCGGGTGAGCGGACGGAAGTGGTTCACCACCGGTGTCGCCGACGCCGACCTGGTCACGGTCCTGGCCCGCACGGACGGCGCGCCGCGGGACCGCGAGGGGCTGTCGCTGTTCCTGGTGCCGACCGGCACCCCGGGGTTCCGTGTCGAGCGGGAGCTGCCGGTGCTCGGGGCGGGCGGACAGGGCGAGTTCTCGCTCGACGACGTCTTCGTCGACGGCGACCATCTCGTCGGCGAGCGCGGCAAGGCGCTCGCCGTGGCGGGTGAACGGCTTCAACTCGGCCGTACGCTGCGGTGCCTGCGCTGGCTCGGGCAGGCGGCGCGCGCCTTCGACCTGCTGCGTGCGCGGGCCGTGACCCGCACCCGTTCCCGTGGCCCGCTGGGCGATCTGCAGCTCGTCCAGGGCCACGTCTTCGAGTCACTGCTCGCCCTGCGCGCCGCACGGCCACTCGTGTACGAGGCGGTGGACCGCCTGGACGCCGGTCTCGACGCGCACGTCGAGGTGGGCCTGGCCAAGGTGGCCGCCGCCCGCACGCTGCAGCAGGTGGCCGACGCGGCGATCCAGGTGCACGGCGCGGCGGGCCTGGGCCCGGACACCGCGCTGCCCGCGCTGTTCCGCGCGGGCAGGGCGGCGCGGATCCTGGACGGCCCGGACGAACTCCACGTCACGTCGGTCGCCCGGCGGGTGCTGCGCGGCACTAGGCGTGATGGGGAGGGAGGAGACCGCTGAGGACGGCGAGTCCGTACGCGAGGAAGAAGTCGCCCCAGATGAGTTCGTGCCGGGTCGCGGTCCCGGAACGGAGGTCGTAGCAGCCGTCGAGGAGCCGCCCGTCGTCCGAGAGCCGGTCGCGCACCAACTCGCGCAGGATCTCGGCCGCTTGGCGGCGGCGGCCGAGCTTGAGGAGCGCCACCGCGGTGATGGCCGCCGCGGAGGTGTCGACGGGGCCCTCGGGGTGGGCGGCGTCGGCGGGCGGGACGGCGCGGGTCGGCATCAGACGGTGCAGGGCCCGGGTCTGGTCGTCGACCCCGAGACGGTGCGCGGCGTCGGCGAGGGCCAGCAGCAGCCAGGCCGGCCCGCGGCTCCAGCCTGGCGGTGGATCGTCGAGGGGCACCCAGCGGTCGGGTGCTTCGTGCTCCAGGGCCCAGCGGAAGGAGCCCTCGCCGAGGCAGAGTTGGAGGTGGCGACGTAGATGGGAAGCGGCGGCGCCAGGGTCCACGGTGGCCAGCAGCGGGACCATGCCGGGCACACCGTCGACGCGGGCGACGAGGCGCGGCCCGCCGAACGCGGAGCCCCAGGGGACGATTCCGAGCCGGGTGTCGAAGGCGTCGCGGCAGGCGCGGGCGGCCCGGTTCCGCAGGGCGGTCGCGGTCGGCCCGTCGGCGAGCGCGGTGCCGTACCAGAGGATCAACCCCCGCGTGGCGGTGTCGACGTCGACCCACTGCGAGAGCCGTTCGGTGACCCGCAGCGCGGCCTCGCGGTCATCGCGGTCACGCGTGTACCGGGCCCGCAGCCACAGCAGCCCGGCCCAGAAGCCCCCGACCCACGCCCCTCGCCCCGTACCAACCCACCGCCCACCCTCGGCCCCGCCCTCGGTCCCGACCTCGGCCTCGGTCCCGGCCCCGGTCCTGGCTCCGGCTCCGGCCCCGGTCCCAGCCCCGGCCCCAGCCCCCGCGAACAAGGGAAACCGGTCCCCGACTTCGCGTCGGGTGGCGTTCACTCGGCTCAGGACACGTTCCAGTGCGGGGAGGGCCCACTCGGGAGTGTCGTGCGAGTCGTACGCGGGCCCTGTCACCGCACACCCTCCCGTCGTTCGCGCACCGCCCAGGCCATGGCCACGACACCCGCCCCCAGGAACTCGGCCGCCACCAGCAACCACCCCGTCCCGTACCGTCCTGCGTCCGCCAGCATGCCGAACAGGGGCGGGCCGAGGGCGAAGCCCGTGAAGAAGCCCGCCGAGACCAGGGCCGAGGCCTGGCCCGCTCTGCCGGGTTTCGCGTGGTGCATCACCAGGACCATCGAGACGGCGTTCGCGGAGACCGCGAAGACGCCCACGGCCATCGCCGCGAGCCACACCAGCGGTCGCGCGTGCGTCGACGCGGCAAGGAGTAGCGCGGCGCCCACCGCGCCCGCGGCGAGCCCGCCCGGCAGCCACCGCGCGCGGCCCGGGTGCCCCGCCACCTTGGACCAGCCCACCCGGCCGACGATGCCCGCGACGCCGAGGACCGCCACCAGCCCCCCGGCCGCCGTCGCCCCGAGACCGAGCCGCCGCGTGCCGTACAGCGCGAGGTAGGTGTTGACCGACGCGATGCCGCAGCCCAGCAGCAGGGAGAACGCCGTCAGCCAGGCGATCGTGCCCCTCGGGACCCAAGAGGCGCGCCCCGGCGCCGACTTCGGCGGGCCGTCGGGCGGCAGCGTGCGCGCCGCCCAGACCGCCGCCACCACGGCTGCCGCTGCCGCCGCCCACACCGCCCACCGCCAGCCCGCCGCCCCGGCGAGCGCCGCGAGCGGCAGCCCGGCCGCGAACGCGCCCCACTGCACCCCGGACTGCTTCATGCCGGTGACCGCGCCCCGCCGTTGCGGGGGCACGGAGGCCAGGATCGCCTTGTTGGTGGCGGGGTTGGCCAGTGCCTGCGGAAGGCCGCCGAGCGCGACGGCCACCAGCAGGAGCCAGGCCCCGGGCGCCGATCCGATCAGCGCCAGCGCGAGCGCCGACGCCGCGAGCAGGGCGACCAGGCAGCGGCGCGGGCCGAGGCGGTCCACCACGCGCCCCCCGGTGGGCGAGAGCAGCGCCGCCGCACCGAAGCCGACGGTCGTGGTGAGCCCCAACTCGGTCGGCGTCACGCCCAGTTCGTCCACGAGCCGCGGCCCGAGAGCCCCGATCAGGAAGAGCTGCATCATGGAGAAGGCCATGGCGCAGGTCAGCAGCGCGGTCATGCCGGTGGTGGCCGTGTCCCTCGCGTGGTTCTCCGGCGGACCGGTACTCGTCTCACCCTGCTGCGCCGCCACCGGCGTTCCCTCCTCCACGTCCACACCACCGGGGCCCGGAACTGCCGGGCCCTCGACAGGTGTCGGCCCGAACGGCCCATGAGTTCCGGGGCCCGGGGGTGCGCTGGGTCACACGGAGGGATCCGCCACCGGGTACGGCACGAACGCGCTGCTGTTCGGGTCGATCCGCAGCGGTCGGCCCAGGGGCGGCACCGCGCGCTGCGGGCAGTCCAGGCGCTCGCACAGACGGCATCCCATGCCGATCGGCGTCGCGGCGGACGCGTTGGCGAGGTCGAGGCCGTCGGAGTAGACGACCCGGTGCGCGTGGCGGATCTCGCAGCCGAGCCCGATGGCGAAGGTCTTGCCCGGCTCGCCCCACCCGCCGCGGTGCCGGGTGAAGGCGCGGGCGGTCCACAAGTACCGCTGCCCGTCCGGCATTTCGGCGATCTGGACATGGATGCGGCCGGGTGCGGCGAAGGCCTCGTACAGATTCCACAGCGGACAGGTGCCCCCGGCCCGCGAGAAGTGGAAGCCGGTCGCGGACTGCCGCTTGGACATGTTCCCGGCCCGGTCGACCCGTACGAAGGAGAAGGGCACCCCGCGCAGGCGCGGACGCTGGAGCGTGCTCAGCCGGTGGCAGACGGTCTCGTGGCCGAGGCCGTAGCGGTCGGTGAGGCGCTCGATGTCGTACCGCACCTCCTCGGCCGCCGCGTGGAAGTCGGTGTACGGCAGGATCAGCGCCGCGGCGAAGTAGTTGGCGATGCCGATGCGGGCCAGCGCGCGGGCGGGGGAGCCCGGCGGGAAGTCCTCGCCGGCCTGCCGGTCCAGTGCGTCGCCGTACTCCAGCAGGGCGAGCTGGGTCGCCATGCGGAAGGCACGCTGTCCCGGGCGGAGCCGCCCGGACAGGTGCAGGGTGCGGGTCGTGTCGTCGTAGTGGTGCAGGTGGTCACCGGCCCCGGCGGCCAGGCGCACACCATGGGCGTCGAGGAGGCGTGCCGTGAGGGCGCGTACGACCTCACCCGGCCGGATGCCGATCTCCCTGGCGAGGCGTTCGGCGGCGAGGTCGGTGTCGTGCAGGTAGTTCTGACGGCGGTAGAAGAAGTCCCTGATCTCCTCGTGCGGTGAACGGGGCCCGTCCTGCCCGGCGTCCCGCCCGTCCCCGGCTCCGGCCAGCCGCTCGGAGAGGAGCTGATTGCGGCGGCCGAGGTCCAGCAGGACCTGGGCGACCGCGGGCATGCGGGACGCGAGCTCCGAGAGGTCGGACGAGGACACGCGGGTCTCGGCGATCTCGCTCGCCAGCGCCTCCCGCAGATCCGCGAGCAGCCGCGTGGTGTCCCGCTCGGAGAAGAAGCCGGGGTCGACGCCGAAGGCCTCGGTCAGCCGCAGCAGCACGGGCACGGTCAGCGGGCGTGAGTCGTGCTCCATCTGGTTCAGATAGCTGGGCGAGATGCCGAGCACCCGGGCCAGTTCGGCCTGGCTCATCCGGCGCTCCTCGCGCAGCCGCCGAAGCCGCGCCCCCGCGTAGGTCTTGCTCACCGCGCCACCCCTCCGTTCGAGACGGTGGCCAGCGTACGTGAGCGGGCACGTTCCCGGCCCTTCGCAAACTTGGCAATCGAGGTCGAGAAGATTCGCAGAACTTGGCATCGGTCCACGGTTGTTGGCACTCAGTGCCAGTGCCAGAGTTCCAGTGCGGCCCGCCGGAACAGCATTGCTCAGCTCCTCGCACCGGCTGGCCGCACCTCAACGAGAGACACGCAGTGCCACACCCCCGAAGCGAAGACGGGGAATTGGCAGACCACGCAACCCACGGAAACGGTGAGCGACATGGCAGAGGCGAACACCCCCGCACAGGAACTGGCGCGGCGCTGGGCGACCGACCCGCGCTGGAAGGGCATCGAGCGCACCTACGGCCCCGAGGACGTTCTGCGGCTCTCCGGCAGCGTGCGCGAGGAGCACACCCTCGCCCGCCGCGGCGCCGAGCGGCTGTGGCGGCAGCTGCACGAGCAGGACTACATCCACGCCCTGGGCGCCCTCACCGGCGGGCAGGCCGTGCAGCAGGTCAAGGCCGGGCTCCAGGCGATCTACCTGTCGGGCTGGCAGGTCGCCGCCGACGCCAACCAGGCCGGGCACACCTACCCCGACCAGAGCCTCTACCCCGCCAACTCCGTTCCGCAGGTGGTGCGCCGCATCAACAACGCGCTGCTGCGCGCGGACCAGATCGCCACCTCCGAGGGCGACACCTCAGTGGACTGGCTCGCGCCGATCGTGGCCGACGCCGAGGCCGGGTTCGGCGGCCCGCTCAACGCCTTCGAGCTGACCAAGGCGATGATCGCCGCGGGTGCCGCGGGCATCCACTACGAGGACCAGCTCGCCTCGGAGAAGAAGTGCGGTCACCTGGGCGGCAAGGTCCTCGTGCCCACCGCCCAGCACATCCGCACCCTCAACGCGGCCCGCCTCGCCGCGGACATCGCCGACGTGCCGACGCTGATCGTCGCCCGCACGGACGCCCTCGCCGCGAACCTCCTGACCAGTGATGTGGACGAGCGCGACGCCGAGTTCGTCACGGGCGAGCGCACCGCCGAAGGCTTCTACCGGGTGCGCGCCGGCATGGCACCGGTCATCGCGCGCGGCCTCGCCTACGCCCCGTACGCCGATCTGATCTGGGTGGAGACCGGCACCCCGGACCTGGGCCAGGCCCGCGAGTTCGCCGAGGCGATCCACGCGGAGCACCCGGATCAGATGCTCGCGTACAACTGCTCGCCGTCCTTCAACTGGAAGGCCGCGCTTGACGACGACCAGATCGCCAAGTTCCAGCGCGAGCTGGGCGCGATGGGCTACCGCTTCCAGTTCATCACGCTGGCCGGTTTCCACGCCCTCAACCACGGCATGTTCGACCTTGCCCGCGGCTACGCCGAGCACGGCATGACCGCCTATGTCGACCTGCAGGAGCGGGAGTTCGCGGCGCAGCAGCACGGGTTCACTGCCGTTCGGCATCAGCGGGAGGTCGGTACCGGGTACTTCGATCTTGTCTCCACGGCGGTGAATCCGGCCTCGTCGACGACGGCGCTGGCCGGTTCCACCGAGGCGGAGCAGTTCCACTAGGCGCTCGGCTGGAACGCAACGTTCGTATCCGCGGGCCGGTGGGGGTGGGCGCGCAGTTCCCCGCGCCCCTTACGGGGCGCCCCCGCCTCGCCCGCCCGATCCGTCCGCACAGCAGAGGAGCCCTCTCATGACCACCACCGCCCCACCTGCCACTGTCCAGATCCTCGCCGCCCCCGGCCCCCGCCACGACGAGATCCTCACCCCCGAGGCCCTCGCCTTCGTCGGGCGGCTCGCCGGGGTCTTCGAGGGGCGCCGCAGGGAGCTGATGAAGGAGCGTCGGCGGCAGGCCCTGCGGCTTGCGAGCGGTTCTCCGCTCGACTTCCCCAGGGCCACCTCCGCCGTGCGCGCCGACCCGTCCTGGCGCGTCGCCCCGCCCGCCCCCGGCCTCACCGACCGGCGCGTCGAGATCGCGGGGCCGCCCGACCGCCGTATGACCGTCAACGCCCTCAACTCCGGCGCCCGCGTGTGGATGGCCGACTTCGAGGACGCCACGGCACCCACCTGGGAGAACATCGTCGGCGGCCAGCTCAACCTGCTCGACGCCGTCGAGCGAAGGATCGACTTCACCACGCCCGAGGGCAAGGAGTACCGGCTCGCGGACCGCGAGGGCCTCGCCACCGTCATGGTCCGCCCGCGCGGCTGGCACCTGGACGAGGCACACCTGGCGTACGACGGCCGGCCCGTGCCCGCCGCCCTCGTGGACTTCGGCCTGTACTTCTTCCACTGCGCCCGGCGGCAGATCGAGGCGGGACACGGACCGTACTTCTACCTGCCCAAGCTGGAGAACCGCTACGAGGCCCGGCTCTGGAACGACGTCTTCGTCACCGCCCAGGAGCTCCTCGGCATCCCGCGCGGCACGATCCGCGCCACCGTCCTGATCGAGACGGTCACCGCGGCGTTCGAGATGGAGGAGATCCTCTACGAGCTGCGCGAGCACAGCGCCGGGCTCAACGCGGGCCGCTGGGACTACCTGTTCAGCATGATCAAGACGTTCGGCCACCGCACCGACTTCCTGCTGCCGGACCGCGCCAAGGTCACCATGGCCGCGCCCTTCATGCGCGCCTACACCGAACTGCTCGTGCGCACCTGCCACCGGCGCGGCGCCCATGCCATCGGCGGCATGGCCGCCCACGTGCCGGGCAGGGACCCGGCCGTCAACGAGGCCGTGTTCGCGAAGGTGCGGCTCGACAAGGAGCGCGAGGCCGAGGACGGCTTCGACGGCTCCTGGGTCGCCCACCCCGGCCTGGTGCCCGTGTGCCGGGAGGTCTTCGACGCCGTCCTCGGCACGAGAGCCCACCAACTCGACCGGGGCAGGGACGACGTGGAGGTCACGGCCCAGGACCTGCTGTCGGTGCGGCGCGTCAGCGGGCCGCCGACCCCCGAGGGCGTGCGCGCCAACATCGCCGTTGCGCTCGGTTACTTCGCCGCCTGGCTGCGCGGGCAGGGCGCCGTCGCCCTGGACGGGCTGATGGAGGACGCGGCCACCGCGGAGATCGCCCGCGTGCAGGTCTGGCAGTGGCTGCGGCACCGCGTCATCGACCGCGAAACGGTACGGCGTCTGCTCGACGACGAGCTCGCCGCCCTGGGCGCCGCCTACCCGTGGGCGCCCCTCGACGACATCCGCGCGCTCTTCGAACACACCGCCCTCAGCGGCGAGTTGCCGCTGTTCTTCACCCCCGATGCCTACTCCCGGCACCTCGTGCGGCAGGCGGAGGCACCGGCATGAGCGAGAGCATTCGACGCGTCGGCGTGGTCGGCGGCGGGCAGATGGGCGCGGGCATAGCCGAGGTGTGCGCGCGAGCGGGCCTGGACACCGTGGTGTGCGAGGCGGACGCCGTGGCCGCCCTCGCGGCACGCGACCGGGTCGAGGCCTCCCTGGAGCGCGCCGTGCGGCGCGGCAAGCTGGCCGGGGACGCGGCGCGCGGCGCGCTCGCCCGCATGACGTTCACCGGCAGTCTGGAGGACCTGGCCGACCGCCAGCTGGTCGTCGAGGCCGTCGTGGAGAACCAGGACGCCAAGACCGAGGTCTTCGCCGCCCTCGACAAGATCGTCGAGGACCCGGAGGCGATCCTCGCGACCAACACCTCCTCGCTCCCCGTGATGCGGCTCGGCATGGCGACCACCCGCGCGGACCGGGTCGTGGGCCTGCACTTCTTCAACCCCGTGCCGGTGCTGCCGCTGGTGGAGCTCGTCACCTCCCTGCACACCGCGCCCGCAACGGCCCGCCGCGCCGAGGAGTTCGCCGCGGCGACGCTGGGCAAGAGCGTCATCCGCTCCCGCGACCGCTCGGGCTTCGTCGTCAACGCCCTGCTGATCCCGTACCTCCTGTCGGCGATCCGCATGGCGGAGTCCGGCTTCGCCACCGCCGAGGACATCGACACCGGCATGGAACTGGGCTGCGCCCACCCGCTGGGCCCGCTGAAGCTCGCGGACCTGATCGGCCTGGACACCGTCGTCTCGATCGCCGAATCGCTGTACGACGAGTTCCGCGAACCGCTGTACGCCCCGCCGCCACTGCTGCAACGGATGGTGGAGGCAGGGCTGTTGGGCCGGAAGTCGGGACGCGGATTCCATGCGTACGGCGAGGACTGACGTCGCGTACGCCACAAGCTGACGTCGTCACGTGCGGCGATGTCCGATAGGCTGATCCACGCAGCTGGTTCGCCCCGTCAGCCAGGCGGGAGGCGTCGCAAGAGGGAACCCGGTGGGAATCCGGGACTGCCCCGCAGCGGTGAGCGGGAACGACCGCCGTCATACGCACTGGGTCCGACAGACAGGACCTGGGAAGCGACGGCCACTAGGTGTCTCGTACGACGAGACGTGCCCGCGAGTCCGAAGACCTGCCAACTGCCCGTGCACGGACCACCCGTGCGCGGACATCCCGGTGACCTCGTGGGCGGGTCGGCGTACATATCAGGCGGACGACCGCGCCTTGCCGCGCGAGGCCGTACCCGCCCGGTTCGTCACCCCTTCGCGCTCTCGTCCCGTCGCCGGGATCTCAGGGATTCATCTCGCGAAGGAGATCTCCGTGACCGGCAAGACCGCAGCCGCGGCAGCACGGGCCACCGTGTACGGCTACCCCCGCCAGGGCCAGAACCGCGAACTGAAGAAGGCCGTCGAGGGCTACTGGAAGGGCCGCGTCACCGCCGACGCCCTCCGGACGACCGCCGCCGAACTCCGCGGCGCCAACTGGCGGCAGCTGGCCGAGGCCGGCATCCACGAAGTGCCCACCGGGGACTTCTCGTACTACGACCACGTCCTGGACACCACCGTCATGGTGGGCGCCGTCCCCGCGCGCCACCGCGCCGCCGTCGACACCGACGCCCTGGACGGCTACTTCGCCATGGCCCGCGGCACCCAGGACGTGGCGCCGCTGGAAATGACCAAGTGGTTCGACACCAACTACCACTACCTCGTCCCCGAGTTGGGCCCGGACACGGTGTTCACGGCCGACTCCACCAAGCAGGTCGCCGAGCTCAGGGAGGCCCTCGCCCTCGGCCTGGCCGCACGGCCCGTCCTGGTCGGCCCGGTCACCTACCTCCTGCTCGCCAAACCCGCCCCGGGCGTCGCCGCCGACTTCGACCCGCTCACCCTCCTGGACCGGATCCTGCCGGTGTACGCCGAGGTCCTCGCCGACCTGCGCGCGGCGGGCGCGGAGTGGGTCCAGCTGGACGAGCCCGCCCTCGTCCAGGACCGCACCCCGGCCGAACTGAACGCCGCCGCGCGCGCCTACCGCGACCTCGGCGCCCTCACCGACCGGTCGAAGCTGCTGGTGGCGACGTACTTCGGGCGGCTCGGCGACGCGCTGCCCGTCCTCGCCAAGGCTCCGGTCGAAGGCCTCGCTCTCGACTTCACCGAGGCCGGCACCGCCAACCTGGACGCCCTGGCCGAAGTCGGCGGACTCCCCGACAAGCGGCTGGTCGCCGGCGTGGTCAACGGCCGCAACATCTGGGTCAACGACCTGGAGAAGTCCCTGTCCACCCTCGGCACCCTGCTCGGCCTCGCCGACCGGGTCGACGTGTCGGCGTCCTGCTCCCTGCTGCACGTGCCCCTCGACGCCACGGCGGAGCGGGACATCGAGCCGCAGATCCTGCGCTGGCTCGCCTTCGCCCGCCAGAAGACCACCGAGATCGTCACCCTCGCCAAGGGCCTTGCCCAGGGCACCGACACGATCGCCGCCGAACTGGCCGCCAACCGCGCCGACCTGGCTTCGCGCGCCGGCTCGCCGATCACCCGCGACCCCGCCGTGCGGGACCGCGCCGCCGCCGTCACCGAAGGCGACGCCCGCCGCTCCCAGCCGTACGCCGAACGGGCCGCGGCCCAGCGGGCCCACCTCGGCCTGCCCCTGCTGCCGACCACGACCATCGGGTCCTTCCCGCAGACCGGCGAACTGCGCACCGCCCGCGCCGACCTGCGCGCGGGCCGGATCGACACGGCCGGCTACGAGGAGCGCATCAGGGCCGAGATCCAGGAGGTGATCTCCTTCCAGGAGAAGGCCGGTCTGGACGTCCTCGTGCACGGCGAGGCCGAACGCAACGACATGGTCCAGTACTTCGCCGAACAGCTCACCGGCTACCTCGCCACGCAGCACGGCTGGGTCCAGTCCTACGGCACGCGCTACGTCCGCCCGCCGATCCTCGCGGGCGACATCTCCCGCCCGGAGCCCATGACGGTGCGCTGGACGACGTACGCCCAGTCCCTGACGGGCCGCCCGGTCAAGGGCATGCTCACCGGTCCCGTCACCATGCTCGCTTGGTCCTTCGTCCGCGACGACCAGCCGCTCGGCGACACCGCGCGCCAGGTCGCCCTCGCCCTGCGCGACGAGGTGAACGACCTGGAGGCGTCCGGGAGTTCGGTGATCCAGGTCGACGAGCCCGCCCTGCGCGAGACGCTGCCGCTGCGGGCTGCCGATCGCCCGGCCTATCTGGCGTGGGCCACGGAGGCCTTCCGGCTCAGCACCGGCGGCGTACGCCCGGACACACAGATCCACACCCACATGTGTTACGCCGAGTTCGGGGACATCGTCCAGGCCATCGACGACCTCGACGCCGACGTGATCAGCCTGGAGGCGGCCCGCTCCCACATGCAGGTCGCCCGTGAACTGGCCGCACACGGCTACCCGCGCGAGGCGGGACCCGGCGTCTACGACATCCACTCCCCACGCGTGCCGAGCGCGCGGGAAGCGGCCGAACTGCTGCGCGCGGGCCTGAAGGCGATCCCCGCCGAACGGCTGTGGGTGAACCCCGACTGCGGCCTGAAGACCCGCGGCTGGCCCGAGACCAGCGCCTCGCTGGAGAGCCTGGTCACGGCCGCCCGCACGGTCCGTGAGGAACTGGGTGCCGGGGAGCGGGTGAAGTAGGCCCGCGGCCGAGCCGTTCGCCCCGGCGGGGGCACTGGCGGCCGTACCGCTCAGCGCAGTACGGCCGCCAGCAGGTCGGCCCCCAGCGCCGTCAGATCGGGCACGTTGAGGGTGTGCCGGACGTAGCGCCCGTCCCGCCTGGCCGTGAGCAGGCCCGCACGGCGCAGCACGGCGAGATGCCGGGAGACCTCCGGCAGCGAGAGTTCCCAGGCGGCGGCCAACTCGCCGGTGGTGTGCGGGCCGCGCGCCAGGGTGCGCAGGAGGCGCAGGCGTACGGGGTGGGAGAGCGCGTCCAGCCGGAGCGTGACCGTCTCCAGCGACACCGGCTCCGACGGGCCTGGGGCGGCCACGGGGTACTGCACCACCGGCTGCCACCCCGGCGCGTGGACCACCACCAGGTGCGGGCTGCCGAAGACGCTGGGGATGAAGGTGACCCCGGCGCCGTCGGCGGTGGTCGCCTTGTCCTGCAGCTTGTCCACCACGATGCGGTCGCCGTCCGGTGCCAGGGCGACCGCGCCGGAGACCGACGCGAGCGCCGCGTCGAGGCCCTGGCGCCTGAGCAGGTCGTTCTTCACGCGCAGGTCGGTGGCGATCCGTACGGCGACACCCGCCCAGGCCTCGTCGAAGAAGGCGCCGGCGCACAGTTCGAGGGTCCTGCGCACCCGCGACCGCACCGCGGCGGGGTCCGCGAGCAGCCGTTCCGCGAAGGCCTCCTGCCGCGCCCCGCGCGCCTGGGCCAGATCCAGGGCCCGCTCGCGGGCGGCCGCGTCGGTGAGCGGCGACGCGGTGCCGCAAGGAACCCGGTCGCTGCCGCACGTGGTGATGAGCGCGGCGGTCACATACCGCTCGTCGTCGATCCGGTCGACGTCGTCCAACTCCTCGGCGAGGGTCGCCCTGGGCCGGGCGGGCAGCAGGAAGTCGGCCTGTGAGGAGCGCCAGAGGAACTCCGCCTCCCGCAGCCGCTCGACCAGTTCGGGCGGTAGCCCGGCCCAGACGCCGGCGGCCCAGTCGGCGAGCTGCGGATGGTGTCCGGGTTCCGCCAGCGCGTGCAGCATCGCGGTCAGCTCGGCCAGCGGCGACGCGGCGAACCGCACGTGCTCGGTCGGCAGGCCCGTGATGTCGATGCGCAACGTCATCCGCTCATCATCGCTGGTCGCACGGTCGGCGACGACGACAGTTGACGGTGTCCGTCAAGTGACGTGTCCCGCCGGGCGGTCCACCGCACGGTGAGCTCCATGCCCACCACCCTCAAGAACCAGCCCCGTGCCCTGGTCCGCGCCTCCGGCGGACCGCGCTATGCCGTCGCCCTGGCCGTGGACGCCCTCGGCACCGGTCTGCTGCGCCCCTTCCTGCTGCTCTACGGCGTGACGGTCCTGCGGCTCTCGGCGCCCGCCACCGGCATCGCGATGACGGTCGGCATCGTCGCGGGACTGGTGTGCATGCCCGCGGTGGGCCGCTGGCTCGACCGGGGCGCACGCAGCACGGTCGTGGCCGCGTCGATGCTGGTGCGGGTCCTCGGCGTGGCGGTACTGCTCGCCACCCCGGCGGGGCACGTCTGGCTGTTCGGGACGGCGGCGCTCCTCCTCGGCATCGGCAACCAGGCCTGGCCCGCCGCCCATGCGGCACTCGTGGCCACGGTCTCCCACGGCCGCGAACGCGACGCGGCGCTCGCGGCGGGGCGTGCCCTGCGCAACGCGGGCCTGGGCGTGGGCGCGCTCGTCGCCACCGCGTGCCTGGCGGGCGGCGCGGGCGCGCTGCAGGCGCTGGCCGCCGTCACCGGGGCCGCCTGTCTCGCCGCGGCGGCCCTGGCCTGGTCGGTCCACCTGCACGCCCGTCCGGCCGCCGCCCCGGCCACGGGCGGACCCGAGGCCCCCGCGCCCCGGATGCGCGCGCTGCTTGCCGCCAACGTCGTCTACGTCTTCTGCCTCAACGTCCCCGAGATCGCGCTCCCGCTCATCCTGGTGACGCAGTTGGACGCGTCCCCGGTGTGGTCGGCGGCCATCTTCGTGGCCAACACCGTGCTGGTGGTCACCCTGCAGGTGCCGGTCACCGTCGCGCTGTCCCGCTCCTCCCGGCGGACCGTGCTCGCGTTCGGCGGCGTGCTGCTCGCCGCCTCCTACCTCGGCTTTCTCGCGGCCACCGCACTGGGCCACGGCTGGGGTGCCCCGGCCGTCGCCGCGGTGTCCGTGCTCTGCACCGTCGGCGAGATCGTCTACGCGGGCAGCGCCACCGCACTGGTCACCGCCCTCGCCCCGGCCCACACCATGGGCCGTGCGCTGGCCCGCTTCGAACTCTCCACGGGCTTCGGGCTCGCCGTCTCCCCGGCGGTCATCACGGCCCTTGCGCCCCATGGCCCGGCGGCGCTGTGGGGGAGCCTGGCCGGAGCGACGTTGCTGTCCGCCGGTGCCGTCGCCGCCGAGAAGGATCACGTGGCCGAATCCGGCGTCGCGACACCGGCGGCCACCGCGGGCACCGCCCGCTGATCCGGTCCCTCGTACGACGCGAGAGGCCTGATCAGGGCGTTGTGGGCGCGCTGTTCGGTGATGTGGGCCGTCCAGCCGGTGAGGCGGCTCATCACGAAGATCGGGGTGAAGGCGGGGGTGTCGAAGCCCATCACGTGGTAGGCGAGGCCCGCCGGGTAGTCCAGGTTGGGGTGGATGCCCTTGCGGGCGAGCACGGCATGACGGAGCGCCGTGTGCAGGGCGGCCAGGCGGGTCGCTTCGGGACCGGGGGCGCGGGCCACGAGGCGGTCCAGGGCGTTCTGCATGATCGGCACGCGGGAGTCGCCGTGCTTGTGGACGCGGTGGCCGAAGCCCATGACCTTCCGCCCGGCCGTCAGCGCCTCGTCCAGCCACTCGGCTGCCCGCCGAGGGTCGCCGATCTCGTCGAGCATGTGCATCACGGCCTCGTTGGCGCCGCCGTGCAGCGGGCCCTTGAGGGCGCCGATCGCCGCGGTGACCGCGCTGTACAGGTCCGAGAGCGTGGACGTGACGACGCGCGCGGTGAACGTGGAGGCGTTGAAGCTGTGTTCGGCGTACAGCACGAGGGAGATCTCGAAGCAGCGGACCACATCGCGGTCGGGCACGCTGCCGAAGCACATGTGGAAGAAGTTCTCCGCGTACCCGAGGCCGGGGTCCGGCGGAATCGGGGCGAGGCCGCGGCGGCGACGGTGGTCGGCGGCCACGACCGTGGGCAGCTTCGCCAGCAGGGCCAGGGACTTGGCGCGGTTGGCCGCGGGGCTGCCGTCGTCCTCGGCGGGGTCCTCGGCGCCGAAGAGGCTGACGGCGGTGCGCAGGACGTCCATCGGGTGGCAGGTCTCGGGCAGCCGGGCGAGCAGTTCGGACGTGGTACGGCCCAGCGGGCGCAGCGCGCGCTCGCGGGCGCTGAAGTCGCGCAGCCGGCCGGCGTCCGGAAGTCCGTCGTGCCACAGCAGATACGCGACCTCCTCGAAGGAGCGCCGGGCGGCTAGGTCCTGGACCGGATAGCCGCGGTAGGTCAGCGAGTTGGTCTCCTCGATGACGGTGGAGATCCGGGTGGTGTCGACGACGACACCGGCGAGGCCCCGGTGGACCTCGGGGACGCTGGTGGACATGAGGTGCCTCCGGTGCGTCAGGTGGCGGGCGGGGGAGCGAAGTCGAGGACGGCCGCGTCGAAGGCGGCGTGGTCCTGGTGGCCGAGGAGTTCGTACAGGCGCGAGCGGGTCTGCATGCGCGGCAGCAGGGCTTCCTGGGTGCCCTCGGCGGCGAGGGTGCGCAGCCCGTCCTCGACGGCGCCCATGGCCAGGCGCAGCAGGGTGACGGGGTAGAGGGCGATGTCGTACCCGAGGTCCTCCAGGGCGCGCGTGGTCAGCAGGGGGCTCTTGCCGAACTCGGTCATGTTGGCGAGCAGCGGGACCGGGACCGCCTTGCGGAAGGCCTCGAACTCCCGCTCGTCGGCGAGGGCTTCGGGAAAGACCGCGTCCGCGCCGGCGTCGACGTACGCCTTGGCGCGGTCGATGGCCGCGTCCAGGCCCTCGACGGCGCGGGCGTCGGTGCGGGCCATCAGCAGGAAGTCCGGGTCGCGGCGGGCGTCCACGGCGGCCCGGACGCGGCGGACCATCTGTGCGCGGTCGACCACGGCCTTGCCGTCGAGGTGGCCGCACCGTTTGGGGTCGACCTGGTCCTCCAGGTGCAGGCCCGCCAGGCCCGCGTCCTCCATGAGCTGGACGGTGCGGGCGACGCCCAGCGGTTCGCCGAAGCCGGTGTCGGCGTCGACGAGCACGGGCAGGTCGGTGACCCGGGTCGTCTGCTGGGCGCGGGCCGCGACCTCCGTGGACGTGGTCAGGCCGATGTCGGGCAGCCCCAGGTCGGCGGCGAGAACGGCGCCGGAGAGATAGACCGCCTGGAAGCCGGTGTCCTGGATGAGGCGGGCGGTAAGGGGGTTGAGGGCGCCGGGCATCACCAGGACGCGGTCGGCGGCCAGCCGCGCGCGCAGGGCACGGCGGCGTTCGGCGGGGGTGGTGCGGGTGTGGGACATCAGCACTGCCCTTTCGAAGACTTTGGGTGGTTTTCGGTGGTTCGGAAGAGGCCTTGTGGCTTTGCGGCCTTGTGGCTTTGCGGCCTTGCGTCCTTGCGGCCTCGCGGGTCAGAACAGCCCCTTCGGCAGGCTTTCGTCGACCTCGCGCAGGGCCCCCGCGTCGACCTCGGGGAATAGCCCGTCCAACTCCTCGGCCGTGAGCGCGGCGAGGAGCTCGGCGGTGGCCAGGAAGCGGTCCTGCTCGCCCGGCGCCACGACGCCGTCCGTCAGGGTGCGGAACTTGCCCGCGTAGGCAGGGCGGTCGAAGGGCCGTGCCCCGGCCGGATGGGCGTCGGCGACGGCGAGTTCGTCCTCGATGACCCTGCCGTCGTCCAGGGTGACCACCGCGCGCCCGCCGAAGGCACGGCGGGCCGGGTCGGGGTCGTGGTAGCGGCGGGTCCAGGCCGGGTCCTCCACCGTGGTGATCCGCCGCCACAGCGCGACGGTCTCCGCACGGCGGGCGCGCTCGGGGGCGTAGGAGCGCTCGTGGTGCCAGGTGCCGTCTTCGAGGGCGACGGCGAAGATGTACGGGACCGAGTGGTCGAGGGTCTCGCGGGCGGCGCAAGGGTCGTACTTCTGCGGGTCGTTCGCGCCCGAGCCGATCACGCGGTGGGTGTGGTGGCTGGTGTGCAGGACCACGGACCGCACCCGCTCCAGCGGCCCGGTCTTCTCCCGAAGCCGCCGCGCCAGGTCGATGACGGCCTGCGCCTGGTACTCGGCGGAGTGCTCCTTGGTGTACGTGTCCAGGATGGCGCGGCGCGGTTCGCCGGGCTCGGGGAGCGCCACCGTGTACACGGCGCCGGGGCCGTCCAGGAGCCAGCCGAGGAAGCCGTCCTCACCTTCGTATACGGGGGAGGGGGAGGTCTCGCCGCGCATCGCACGGTCGACGGCCTCGACGGCGGCCTTCCCGGCGAAGGCGGGTGCGTACGCCTTCCAGCTGGAGATCTCGCCCTTGCGGGACTGCCGCGTCGCGGTCGTGGTGTGCACGGCCTGCTGCACCGCCTGGTACACGGTCCCGGCCGGCAGCCGCAGCATCGCGCCCAGGCCGCAGGCGGTGGCCGCGCCGAGGTGGGCGACGTGGTCGATGCGGTGCTCGTGCAGGCAGATGCCCTTGGCCAGCGCGACATGGATCTCGTACGCGGCGACGATGCCGCGCAGCAGGTCGGCGCCGCCGCGGCCGCTGTGCTGGGCGACGGCGACGAGCGGCGGGATGTTGTCGCCGGGGTGGGCGTAGTCGGCGGCCAAGTAGGTGTCGTGGAAGTCGAGTTCGCGCACGGCGGTGCCGTTGGCCCAGGCCGCCCACTCCGGGGAGACACGGGTACGGGTGCCGTGCACCGAGGCTCCGGGCGCGGCGGCCGGGTGCGCGGTGGCCTGCGCGCGGGCGACGGCGACGGGACGCCGCGCCAGGGAGGCCAGGGCGACGGCGGTGTCGTCGATGACCCGGTTGACGGCCATGGCGGCGCTCGCGGCGTCGATTTCCTCGGTACCGAGGGCCACGGAGGCCAGTTTCCAGGCGAGTTGCTCCTCGCGCGGGAGGCGGTCGGTGCTGGGGTGGACGCGGACGCGGTGCTCGATCACGGAACTCCTCGGGGGTGGACGGCCGGTACTTCCTTGACCGAGGCTGCCCGCCGTGCGGCCTCCCGGCCACCGCGCCAATCTGTGGAATCCGTACCGCAAAGGGCGGTGAATCAGCGGAAGTTGCGAATCGTGCGAATGGTAGTTTCACAAGTACGTGACAGAGCGACCGTCGCCGCGCGGGTGGGCGGCACGTCGCCCGAGGAGGTGTGCCGATGGGCCGACGACCGGCGGACCGCAAGGTCTACGCCCACGCCAAGCTGCGCAGGCTGCGCCGCGCACACTGCATGAACCAGGTGGAGATGGCCCGCGCGCTCTCCATCTCCACCAGTTACGCCAACCAGATCGAGCAGAGCCTGCGCCCGCTGACGGCCCCCGTGCTGCTGCGGATCGCGGAAGTCTTCGGTGTGGACGCGGAGTTCTTCTCCGGGGCCGACGAGGACCGCCTCGCCGCCGACCTGCGCACCGCGCTCACGGACGAGGCGTGTGGGGTGGATGTGCCCGCCGCGGAGGACATCGCGGAGGCCGCCCGCGACCACCCCGAGGTGGCGCGTGCCCTGGTCGCCCTGCACCACCGCTACCGCGATGCCGCGGAACGGGCGGCGTCCCTGGCTCCCCGGGGCGACACCTCCGCCCTGCCTCCCGCGGAACCGCACGACGAGGTACGGGACTTCTTCTACGCCCACCACAACCACATCGCCCCGCTGGACGAGGAGGCCGAGCGCACCGCCGCGGAGCTCGCCACCGGAACGTCCGTGGGCGGCACGGCGGCCGCGCTCGCCCGCCGCCTCGCCGATGACCACCGCGTACGGGTGGTCGATGCCGCACGCGAACACGTCGCGGACGCCCGCCGCTTCGATCCGGACACGGGCCTGCTGTTCCTCTCGCCCTGGCTGAGCGAGGGGCAGCGCTCCTTCCAACTCGCCACGCAGCTGGCCCTCTTGGAGCAGGGGCCACTGCTCGACCGTCTCGTCGACGGCGCCGGCCTGTCCTCACCGGAGGCGGCTGGCCTGGCCCGCATCGGCCTGGCCACCTACTTCGCGGGTGCGCTCCTGATGCCGTACGGCGCCTTCCACGCGGCGGCGGAGGAACTGCGCTACGACATCGAGCTGTTGGCCGTCCGCTTCGGCGTCGGCTTCGAGACCGTCTGCCACCGGCTCAGCACCTTGCGGCGCACCGGCCGCCGCGGCGTTCCCTTCTCCTTCCTCCGCGCCGACCGGGCGGGGAACATCTCCAAACGGCAGTCGGCCACCGACTTCCACTTCTCCCGGCTCGGCGGCACCTGCCCCCTGTGGACGGTGTACGAGGCCTTCTCCGCGCCGGGCCGCATCCTCACCCAGGTGGCCGAAATGCCGGACGGCAAGCGGTACTTCTGGGTGGCCCGCACGGTCACGCGCGGCGGCTTCGGGCACCACGCGGCACGCGCCGAGTTCGCCGTGGCCCTCGGCTGCGAACTGCGCCACGCGCACCGTCTGGTCTACGCCGAGGGCATCGCCCTCGACGACCCCCGCGCCGCCACCCCGATCGGCCTGGGCTGCCGCATCTGCGAACGCCGTGACTGCGCCCAGCGGGCCAGGCCGCCCGCCGGGGGCCGCCTCGCGGTGGAACCGGACCGGCGGACGCTGGTGCCCTATCCGGTGGTGGACGGGGGCCGGGCGGCGAGGTAGGCCTTGCCGAGCAGCTCCTCCACCAGGCCGCTCTTGGCCGCCAGATAGGCCGCCCGGCCCTCCCGGTCGCCGGTGAACCGCCGTGCCAGTGTCCGCTTCAACTCGCTGTAGCGGCGCACCTCTTCGGGGTGCAGCCGCAGATAGTCGCGGAGCAGGACGTGGTCCAGGTGGGGCTTGGTGCCCTCGACGACGCCGTACAGGTGATGGGGGACCGGTGCCTCGGGCGCGCGGAACGCCTCGCGTCCCGCGACCCCCAGGTCGCCCTCGTGGCGGTAGCCCTGGCCGGTGAGCCGCGCGATCAGCTCCGCCATGGCGGAGGCGTTCGCGACCACGATGTCGAGGTCGATGATCGGCTTGGCCGCGCACCCGGGCACGGACGTGCTGCCGACGTGCTCCACGGCCACCGCGATGTCCGCGACGTGCGGGGCGAGTCGGTCACGCAGCTCCCGGAACTGCGCGGCCCAGCGAGGGGAGTGGTCGCTGACCACGATCATGTCGCTCACGGTGCCAGTCTCACATGCGCAAGGCTGTTGATCCGACCGGGAGTTCAGGCCCCGCCGAGTGTGGAGGCGCGGGCCTGGAGGGTCCACTCCTGGTCGCGCACCGTGTCGGGGCCCGCGCGGTCGGCGAGGATGTCGCAGAGGAGTTCCGCGCAGGCCCGGCCGTACGCGGCGGGCCGCAGGTCGACGGCCGTGACGGGCGGGCTGGCGCCGCGGGTGGCGGTGCCGTCGACGCAGGAGGCGACGAGGAAGTCCCGTCCCACGGTGCGGCCCAGCGCGGCGGCCGCGTGCAGGACACCCGGTGCCGCGCCGTCGGGGGCGCAGATCACGGCGTCGATCTCCGGGTCGGCGGCGAGGAGCGCCAGGGTCGTCTCCTCGGCCTCGTGGGCGGTGGCGGCGAAGGAGACCGTGCGCCGGTGCACCGGGGTGCCGTGCGCGCTGCCCCACTCCTCGGCCGTGGCGTTCAGGGCGGCGGCCCAGGCGGAGGTGTCGGCGGGGGCGAGCAGGGCGGGGCGGCGGGCGCCGCGGTCGTGGACGTGGTCGAGCAGCGCGGCCAGCGAGGCGGAGTTGTCGCAGACGACGGCGCCGCTCGGGGCGGGCGCGGGCCCCAGATAGCGCTCGCCGGTGACGACGGGCACCCCGGCGTCGAGCAGCGCGGGCACCGCGGCGTCGCCGACCTCGGGGTCGATGACGAGGAGCCCGTCGACGCGCGAGGTGAGCTGGCCCTGCGCGCCGCTCGCCGGGGCCAGGAGCACGACGTCGAGCCCCTCCTCCTGGGCTCGGGCGACCGCGCCGAAGGCGAGGTTCATGTAGTAGTCGAGCCGCGTCGCGGTCTGCGGCAGATGGAGCCCGATGGCTCCGGTGCTCGCCCGGCGCAGCCGCCGCGCGGCGCTGTTGGGCCGGTAGCCGAGACGGTCGGCGGCCTCCCTGACCCGGTCCCGGGTGGCCGCCGCCACCCGCCCCGAGCCCTGCAGTGCGTCGGAGACGGTGCTCTTGGAGACCCCGGCGGCGCGGGCGACATCGAGGAGGGTCACGGCTCGGGCGTTCACGTGACGGAAGTCTAGACGTTCGCGCAGAGCCTTGCCGGAACGTTCCGGCACGGTCTACATTCCGTCGTGCCGGAACGTTCCCGCCCCACCGCGGGGCCCCGGGCCCGGCCCCCCCCCCCCCCCACCCCGCAG
>NZ_JBVHLZ010000003.1:0-126166 GCF_055558735.1 Streptomyces sp. NPDC025651 | reverse complement strand
TGTGGGTTTTTATTTTTTTTTATTTTTTGTGTTCGCGGTGCCGCATGGCTGCTTCGCGGCCCACTCTTCTTACTTGGGTGGTGCCGTAACACGCCCCCACGACGGCGCGGCCCGGTGCCGTGCCGCCCCCTCCCCGTACCCGTCTGGAATCGCCATGCGTCTGATCACCGCGTACAACCCGCCCGCGTCCCCGACCCGGACCCGCCCCGCCGAACGGGCCCCGCTGCGCGTCGCCGCCGTGCAGCAGCGCTGGCACCGCGACCCCGCCGAGCACCGCGCGGGCCTGCTCGAAGGGATCCGGCTCGCGGCGGCCGAGGGCGCGCGGGTGGTGTGCCTGCAGGAGTTGACGCTGTCCCCGTACTTCGCGGTCGTCCGCAAGGCCGACCACCCGGCGCCCGCCGAGCCCGAGGACCTGACGACGGGGCCGACCTTCACCTTCGCCGCGGAGGCCGCCCGCGAGCACGGCGTGTACGTCCATGCCTCGCTGTACGAGAAGGCCGCGGCGCCCGGCGGCGAGGACGACGGCCTCGGCTACAACACGGCGATCCTCGTCGCCCCCGACGGCACCCTCGCCCAGCGGACCCGCAAGACCCACATCCCGGTCTCCGAGGGCTACTACGAGGACCACTGGTTCCGTCAGGGCCCGGCCGAGGACGCCTTCCCGCTGGTGAAGGTCGACGAGGCGAACTTCGGCCTGCCGACCTGCTGGGACCAGTGGTTCCCGGAGCTGGCCCGCGCGTACTCCCTGGCCGGTGCCGACGTCCTCGTCTACCCGACCGCCATCGGCTCCGAGCCCGGCCACCCCGGCTTCGACACCCAGCCGATCTGGCAGAAGGTCATCACCGGCAACGCCATCGCCAACGCCACCTTCATGATCGTGCCGAACCGCATCGGCGCCGAGAACGGCCTGACCTTCTACGGCAGCTCGTTCATCGTCGACCCCTACGGCCGCGTCCTCGCCCAGGCCCCGCGCGACGAGCCCGCGGTCCTGGTGGCCGACCTGGACCTCGACGCCCGCCGCGACTGGCTGGAGCTGTTCCCGTTCCTGGCCACCCGCCGCCCCGACGCGTACGCGCCGCTCACGGCGACGGACTGAGGCCCGGAGCCGGTTCGAGAGGGGAGATCCGAGAGGGGAGATCCGAGAGGGGAGATCCGAGAGGGGAGCACGTGGCGGAGGCCACGAGCTCCCCTCCGACGGCTTCGGGGCCGGCGGACGAGGCGATGCGGAGATCTCTTCGACGGCCTCGACGCCCGCCGCGTGCCGCCGCGTGCCGACGCGGGTCAGGACGGGCCGGTCCGCACGGGCGGCGACGGCCGCCGTCCGCCGTCCCGGGCTCAGCGCCCGGCGACGAAGCCCGGCAGGTCCGTCAGGATCGTCTTCAGGTCCGCGGGGGCGACGCCGCCGCCCTGGGCGATCTCCGGGGAGCCGCCGCCCCGGCCCGCGAGGAGCTGCTCGACCATGGCGCCCGCGGCGAGGCCCGCCGCGCGGGCCGGGGCGTTGACGGTCAGGACGAGGCCGCCCGCGGTGTTGGCGACGGCCACCACGCCGGGGCGTTCGTGCGGGAGGCGGTCGCGGACCGCCAGTGCCAGGGCGCGGGCCTCGGCGGCCGTGCCGTCCACGGTCTCGGTGACCACCAGCGTGCCGCCCGCCTCGACGGCGCGGCCCGCCAGGTCGCCCGCGCGGGCCGCCGTGGCGCGGTCCTTGAGGCGGGCGTTCTCCCGGTCGGCGGCCTTGAGCCGGTCGAGCAGGCCCGCGATCCTCTCGGGCAGCTCGGCGCGCGGCGCGCCCAGCTGCTCGGCGATCCGGGACACCAGGTCCCGCTCACGGGCCAGATAGCCGAAGCCCTCGATGCCGACAGCCGCCTCCAGACGGCGCATCCCCGCGCCGACCGAGGACTCGGCGGTCAGGGCGACCGTGCCGATCTGCGCGGCGCGCTCGACGTGGGTGCCGCCGCACAGCTCGCGCGACCAGGCCCCGCCGATCTCGACGACCCGCACCTTCTCGCCGTACGTCTCGTCGAAGAGGGCGAGCGCGCCGATCTCCTTGGCCTCGGGCAGCGTCATCCAGCGCACGCCGACCGGCAGGTCACGGCGCAGCGCGCGGTTGGCGGCCTCCTCGACGTCGCCCCGGACGGCCGCGGAGAGGGCGCCGCGCCAGGGGAAGTCCAGGCGGAGGTAGCCCGGCCGGTTGTAGGAGCCGGACTGCAGGGCGGTGGGGCCGAGCACCTCGCGCAGGGCGGCGTGCAGGACGTGGGTGCCGGAGTGGGCCTGCCGGGCACCGAGCCGCCACTCGGGGTCGACGGCGGCGACCACGGGGTCCCCGACGGCGAGTGCACCGGCGGTCACCCGCACCCGGTGCACCACGAGACCGGGCAGCGGCCGCTGGACGTCGATGACCTCGGCCTCCCCGGACGCCCCGGAGATCCGGCCCGCGTCGCTGTCCTGGCCGCCCGACTCGGCGTAGAAGGGGGAGCGGTCCAGGACCACGGTGGCGAGCTCGCCCTCGCGCGCCACCGGAACCGTGCCCTCGGCCCCGAGCACGGCGAGGACCGACGACTCGGTCGTCAGCGTCTCCCAGGCCCGCCAGTCGGTCGGGCCGTGCGCGTCCAGGACGGCCCGCAGCGCCGACGTGTCCGTCGCGCCACCGGACTTGCGGGCGCGCGCGTCGGCGCGGGCCCGCTCCCGCTGCTCGTTCATCAGCGCGGTGAAGCCCTCGCGGTCGACCTCGACGCCCTGCTCGGCGGCCATCTCCAGGGTGAGGTCGATGGGGAAGCCGTAGGTGTCGTGGAGCAGGAACGCCTGCGCGCCGGGCAGCGAACGGCCGCCGTCCTCCTTGACCTTGGCGACCGCCGTGTCCAGCACGGTGGTGCCCTGCTTGAGGGTGGCGCGGAAGGCGTCCTCCTCGCCGTACGCCTGGTCGGCGATGCGGGCGAAGCCGTCGGTCACCTCGGGGTAGCCGGGCGCCATGCAGTCACGCGCCACGGTCAACAACTCGGGCAGCGCGGGATCGTGGAAGCCGAGCTGACGCATGGCCCGCACCGAGCGCCGCAGGATGCGCCGCAGGACGTAGCCGCGCCCCTCGTTGCCCGGGGCGGTGCCGTCGGCGAGCAGCATGAGGGCGGTGCGCACGTGGTCGGCGACCACGCGGAGCCGCACGTCGGACTGCGGATCGGCGCCGTAGCGGACGCCGGCGATCTCGGCCGCGCGGTCGAGGACGGGGCGCGTCTCGTCGATCTCGTAGAGGTTGTCCTTGCCCTGCAGGAGCGTCGCCATCCGCTCCAGGCCCATGCCGGTGTCGATGTTGCGGCGGGGCAGCTCGCCCAGGATCGGATAGCCGGACTTGCCGGGCCCCTCGCCGCGCTCGTACTGCATGAAGACGAGGTTCCAGAACTCCATGTACCGGTCCTCGTCGACCGCGGGCCCGCCCTCGCGGCCGAGCGCGGGGCCGCGGTCGTAGTACAGCTCCGAGCACGGCCCGCAGGGCCCCGGCACCCCCATGGACCAGAAGTTGTCCTCGTCGCCCCGCGCCACGATCCGCTCGTCGGGCAGCCCTGCCACCTCGCGCCAGATCGCGCGGGCGTCGGCGTCGGAGTGGTGGACGGTCACCCAGATCCGCTCCGGATCGAGCCCGTAACCGCTCTCGTTCCGCGCCGCGGTGGACAGCTCCCAGGCGTAGGCGATCGCCTCCTCCTTGAAGTAGTCGCCGAGGGAGAAGTTGCCGTTCATCTGGAAGAACGAGCCGTGCCGCGTGGTCTTGCCGACCTCTTCGATGTCCAGGGTGCGGATGCACTTCTGCACGCTGGTGGCGCGCGGCCACGGCGCCTGCTGCTCCCCGGTGAGGTACGGCTTGAACGGCACCATGCCCGCGTTGACGAACAGCAGGGTCGGGTCCGGGGTGGGCAGTGGAGCGCTGGGCACGACCGTGTGGCCGCGCGCGGCGAAGAAGTCGAGGAAGCGGCTGCGGATGTCGGCGGTACGCAAGGTGGGTCTGCTCCGTGGGTCGGTGCGTCAGAGGGTCGTTCTCACCGGGCGATGCTCAGACGGGGAGAGGGGCGGCGGGACGGGCCAGTGGGGTCAGCGAGGCGTACTCCAGTGGCGCCGACGGGTCGATGGACACGTTCAGCGGCGCGGGCTCGGCACCGGCGCGCACGAGCTGGTCGCCGACGGCCGCGATCATCGCGCCGTTGTCGGTGCACAACGTCATGGGCGGCACGCGCAGTTCGAGCCCGGCCGCGGCGCACCGCTCCTCCGCCAGGGCCCGCACCCGCGAGTTCGCCGCCACGCCGCCCACCACGATCAGCGTCCGCACGTCGTACGCGCGGCAGGCCGCGAGGGCCTTGCGGGTCAGCACGTCCGCGACGGCCTCCTGGAGCGCGGCGGCGCCGTCGGCGACCGACGGCTCCGCGCCGCGCAGGCGGTGCTGCTCCACCCAGCGCGCCGCGGCCGTCTTGAGCCCGGAGAAGGAGAAGGCGTACGGATCGTCGCCGGGCCGGGTGAGCGGGCGGGGGAAGGCCACGGCCTTCGGGTCGCCGTCCCGTGCCGCGCGGTCGATCGCGGGGCCGCCCGGGTAGGGCAGGCCGAGGATCCTTGCGACCTTGTCGAAGCACTCGCCGGCGGCGTCGTCCAGGGTGTCGCCCAGGTGCAGGATCGGCTCGCGCACCAGGTCCCGCACGAGGAGCAGCGAGGTGTGGCCGCCCGAGACGATCAGCACCACGCACGGCTCGGGCAGCGGGCCGTGTTCGAGGGTGTCCGCGGCGACGTGCCCGGCCAGGTGGTGCACCCCGTACAGCGGGACGTCGGCGGCGTAGGCGAGGGTCTTGGCGCCGGCCAGGCCCACCTGCAGCGCGCCCGAGAGGCCGGGCCCCGTGGTGACGGCGACCGCGTCGATCTGGGCGAGGCGCAGGCCCGCCTGGTCCAGGGCCTCGCGCACGACGGGGTTGAAGGAGTGCAGATGGGCGCGGGCCGCGATCTCCGGCACGACCCCGCCGAACCGCGCGTGCTCGTCCATGCTCGACGCCACCACGTGCGCGATCAGCTCGCCGTCGCGCACGATCCCCGCGCCGGTCTCGTCGCAGGACGACTCGATTCCCAGGACCACAGGTCCGCCCACTGCACATCTCCTTCTGCGTTATTGCTGCAACTGCAATATATGTGCAATAAGGCTCGGGTCGGAGGCCGCGTATCTGCGGCAAGGGGTCGGCGGGAGTCCGCCGGTCCCAAAGCCCCGCCCTTGAGGCCGAACGTCACCCACCATGTCGTGCCCGGCATGTCGGCCATTCCGCCAGATGTAGTGTTTCGCCAGTCGGTTCGGCGGACGTCATCGGACGGCCGCCGAGGCAACAGGGAACCCGGTGCGAACCCGGGGCTGCCCCGCAACGGTGAGCGGCCGCACAGCGGCCCGAGCCCGACACCTGCCGACAGCCTCCCGCACGGATGGTGGAGTCCAGGACCGGACCGGCCACCTCTGCAACCTGGAGGCGACCCCGGCCGAGGGCACCACCTACCGGTTCGCCAGGGAGGACAGGCGCCGCTTCCCCGCGATCCTCCAGGCCGGCACGGACGAGCACCCCTACTGCACCAACTCCACACAGCTGCCCGTCGGTTGGACCGGCGACCCGTTCCAGGCGCTGGAGGCGCAGGACGAACTGCAGACCAAGTACACCGGCGGCACCGTCCTGCACCTCCACATGTCCGAGCGGATCTCCGACGCCCGGGCCTGCCGCGCCCTCGTGCGGCGCTCGCTGGAACGCTTCTCGCTGCCCTGCCTGGCCGTGACCCCGACCTTCTCGATCTGTCCCGGCCACGGCTACCTCGCGGGCGAGCAGGCCAACTGCCCGAGCTGCGGCGGCACATGCGAGGTCTGGACGCGGGTCATGGGCTACCACCGGCCCGTGACGTCCTTCAACGTCGGCAAGAAGGGCGAGCACGCCGAACGCGTGCACTTCCGGGAAGCGGCGGCGTGATGCGCGTCGGCGGCTGGGCGCGCCTTTCCAGCTGCGACTGGCCGGGGATGCTGACCACCACCGTGTTCTGCCAGGGCTGCCCGTGGCGCTGCGGCTACTGCCACAACCCCGGGCTGTTGGACGGCGTGGTGTTCTCCGGCTGCGAACCGCTGCTGCAGGCCGGACTCGCGCGGGCCATGCGCGAGGTGCGCGCGCTCGGGTTCGGTGTCGGGCTGCACACGGGCGGCGCCTTCCCGCGCCGCTTCGCCGCGCTCCTGGAAGCCGGACTGCTCGACTGGGTGGACTGCGACGTCGAGGCGGCCCCGGACGCGTACGACCGTGTCACCGGCGCCCGCAACAGCGCGCCGCCCGCGCTGCGCAGCCTGCGGCTCCTGCGGGACTCCGGAGTGGCGCACCAGCTGCGGACGACCGTGGACCCCGAACTCCTGGACGGCGCCGACGTCATGGAGCTGCGGGGGTGGCTGGCGGGGGAGGGACTGGACGGGCACGTGTGGCAGGAGGCGCGGTGAGGTGGCCCGATCGTAAAGATCTCTGGCTCTCCCGGACGCTTTCCGGCAGGCGGCGGACACGGAGGATGGAGGTCTGGATCCGAGAGGGCTTGGAGAGGACGATCAATGGCTCTGGAGATGCGCGACCGCTGCGAGCGGTGCGAGGAAGCGGCCCTGCCGCACGACGCGCCCGCCCGCATCTGTTCCTACGAGTGCACCTTCTGCGTGCCGTGTGCCGACGCCATGCGGGACGTCTGCCCCAACTGCGGGGGCGAGCTGGTCACCCGCCCCCGCCGCGCGGTGGCCGCCTGAGGCCGTGCCACTGCCGTCGGCCGGTGTCAGCAGTGCCGGTACACGTATCCGTCCTCGTCGGCGGGGCGCACGTCACGGTCGCGCAGGGTGATGGACAGGCCCTTGCCCCAGGTGCGGCAGGCGGCGTCGAAGTCCTTCTTCTCGTACTCGACGTCGAAGACCTTCCCGTCGTACGCGGACCTGAAGTCGGAGCACTCCTTGTAGGCGGCGCACTCCTCGGTCACGGCGAAGTCGAAGCCGATCCGGTCGTGCCGACCGAGGAGGTCGGTGGTGTTCTTCTGGGCGATGGCCAGGCCCCGGTCGTGGGCGCGGCGCGCCAGGAGCTCGGCGAAGGCCGCCGCGTCGTCGGGGGTGAGGCGGCCGTCGGAGCGCTCGTAGGAGTCGAGGTTGTCGGGCTCGACCGCGTCGAAGCCGGACTCGGCACAGCCGTCGATCCACTTGCCGACGATCGCGGCGAGCCGCGTGCGCTTCTCGGCGGTGGAGATGTCCAGCAGGGGCTCCTGCCAGTCCTCGTCGACGACCGGCTCCCCCTCGTCGTCGCGGAGGATCAGCTCGGGGTGCTCGCGCTCCCACCAGCGCGCGGCGTCCTTGCCGGGCTGGGCCTGGAAGGCGTTGACGTAGCAGATGTTGTAGAGGCCCCGGACGGGTTCGGCGGTGCGGTCGCGCGAGACGGCGCGCACCTTCGACGGGGGCGGGTAGGGGCCGCCGAGCTGGTAGTCGAAGGAGGCGTCGACGGGCGGCTGCCGGATCCGTTCGGCTTCGCCGCCCTCCTCGCCCTCGCCGCCTGACGAGCAGGCGGCGAGGGCGAGGAGCAGCGCGACGGCGACTTTGGCGCGCACGACGCCGTTCGTCCGCGAGGGGCGGTCTTTCCTGGTCTTGATCCCGATCACCTGACCAGGGTCGCAGGTCAGGGAAGGTTCAGAACCTTCTGCGTCTGCTCGGCCATGCCCGCCTCACCGGCGGCGTTGGGATGCACGGGAACGAAGTTCGTGCCGAACAGGACCGGCTCGATCCACCGCTGGTCGGCCGGGCGGCACGCGTCGTGCGCGTCGGACGCGGCGGCCATGTCGACGAACGTCGCGCCGGTCTCCCCTGCGGCCCGCTGCGCCGCGCCGTTCAAGTGCGCCTGCAGATCGCGCAGATAAGGGATGTCCCCCTCCGCGACGGGCAGCTTGGCGAAGCAGCCCGGTACGGCCTTCGCGGGAGTGATCCACGGGTAGCCGAGGATCGCGACCTTCGCCTTCGGGGATCTGGCCTTGATCTGGTTGAGGGCGGTCCTGATCGCCGGGTACGTCTTCGACTCGACCTGGTCCTTGAAGGTGTTGCCGTAGATGTTCTTGCACGGGCTGCCCTTGCCGCCCGTGACGATGCCGGCGCTGCCGCAGGCGAGGATGGCGCCGATGAAGGTGTTGTTGTCGTTGCCGCCGATGGTGAGCGTCACCAGCTCCGTGTCGCTCTTGAGGGCGTCGAACTGCGGGGCCACGCCCGGGTACTGGGACGTGGTGAAGTCCTTGGTCTGGGCGCCGCCGCAGGTGACGTCCGTGAGCTTCGCGCCGAGCGAGGCGGCGAGGAGGCGCGGGTAGTTCTTCGACGTACGGGCGCACAGCAAGGGCGCCTGGGGATCCAGGGGGAGCACGCCGGACCCCGCGCTGTAGCTGTCGCCGAGGGCGACGTAGCGCAGCGGCTCCGTGGCGTCGGCGGTGTCGGCGGCGGCCGGTCCCGCGCCGAGGCCGAGGGCGGCGATTGCGGTGACGGCGGCAAGGGCCGCCGCGGTGCGATGCTGTGCGGGCATCCGCATGAGCGTTCTCCTCCGGGCAGGGTCCGATCGGGCGGGTCTTCACAGTCGGAGCCTGGGCACCGTAGTTGAGGATTCGACGGCTCACTACGTGTGGGGATGCGTATCCCTGGAGGGGTTCTTGGCACCTGTGTGACAAGGGAGGTCGGCGAGGACCACCACCTGGTCGCTCGCGGGGGCGAATCCGAGGACGGGGCGGGTGCCGTCACCGCCCTCGGCATCCATCAGCACCGGCTTGCCCAGGCGTCGGCCGATCGCCGAGAGGAAGCCGCAGAAGACGTCGAGTCGCTGCTGGCCCTGGATCTCCCGCAGGTCGACGTCGAAGTCGATCTCCTCGGCCGCGCGGAACCGGAAGATCGCCAGTACGTCGGCGGACGGCCGGACCCGGAGCTGCGGGCACTCGGCGTCGTCCGGCAGGGACAGCACCGACTCCGCCCGAGGCAGCGCGAGCACCGTGTCTCCTTCGGAGTACTGGTACTCCCAGCCGTTGACCTCGACGAGATCGAGGACCGCCTGCCAGTCGTCCACCGAGGTCCCCGGGACGCACACGTCCGGGAGCGTCCCGATCAGGTCGGCAGAGAAGAGGCACTTGACGTCGTCCCACAGCAAATGAGCCACGCGGCCATCCTGCCCCGCCCCGCTCCCACGGCGCGGGCGCGGGTCCGCGCCGGGGCCGTGATCATGTCCGTCGCGTCCCGAGACGTGCGTATTGCGTGCAGGGCGTGGGGAAACAGATGGGCGGGGTACCGCTGTGATCGACAGGTTCACGGACCATACTGGTCGGGCCCCGACCACCGACAGAACGACTCCATGGCCAAGAACAGCACCTCCACGATCACCGTCCCCGACACCGTGTGGCTCGGGCGCGGGCGCCACCTCGGGCCCGAGCCCGAGCAGGACGTCCGACGCAACCTGATCGCCCTCAAGGCGGCGGGGGTGTTGGACGAGTTCCTGGACCTCGACCCCGTCGAGGCGGCACGGTCCACCGTCCTGCACCCGCGCGACGAGTCCGCCGACCCCGGTCCGACGGCCCGCCGCGTCCTCGAGGCCCGCTGGCGCGTGGCCGACGACGTCACGGTGCGCGCCCAGCTCACCACGTACGACCCCGAGACCCGCCGCAAGGAAGGCGACGGCGTCACCTGGGTCCTCGTCGCCGAGGCGGAGCGGGCGTGGGACGCGCACTGGCCCTCGCCCGCCACCATGTTCTGGCCCGACAGCGACCGCGTCCCCTGGGACCACGACACCGTGCCCGGCGTGCGCCTGCGGACGACGAACCACCTGCCGAAGGACGACGACGAGCTGCGCCAGCGGCTGCGGGACTGCACCCGGCAGAGCTGGTACATCCATGTCGTGGTGCACGAGGCGATGACGCCGGACGCGAAGGGGCAGCAGCCCCTCTCGGCGTTCCTGCCGCCGAGCCTGCGGCACCGGGTGGTCGAGCACCGGGGCACGCCGGACCAGGCGCAGATCGCCGACTTCGCGATGAAGCGGGTGCTCGGCGTGCGGATGCCGCGCGGCGGAGCCGTCGTCCTGCCGACGGATCCGCAGACGCAGGGGTACGACGCGGACCGTTTCGCGGTGCGCAGCGTCTTCCTGGACGGCTCGGAACCCACCGAACTCCTGGACAGGATCAAGGAGTTCGCCGCACTGCCGCGCCCCCTGCCGGCCGACGCCGAACCGGCCCTGACGCGGCTGCGCCAGGGCTGGCACCTGCTCACCCCGGACGAGGAACTGGCCCACGCCCAGGACATGGTCACCAAGTACGCCGAGGCGCTCGACGCCATGACGAAGTCCCGTGACCTGTACCAGGAGGCAGCCGAGGCGGCCCAGGCGGCGCTGGCCGAGGTGACGGGCGGCGACGGCGTACTGACGGCACCGGGGACGGCCAAGCCGGAAGGCTCCCCGCTGAGCGCATTGACCAAGGCGTTCGGCCGCTTCAGGGATCCGAAGAAGTGAGCTCCGGCCTGTGACCTGCTGACTTTCGGGCGAAACGTGGTCGTGGGGCAGACCGGGCATGGGGCAGAATCACCAGGTTCACTCATGTACCAGGAGATTCATGCACAAGCGTCTGCCCCTGCTCGCCGCCTGTCTCGCGTTCGCCGCCTTCGGCGCCTCGGCATGCGGCTCGTCCGGTGACCGCGGGGCGAGTGCCTCGACGACGCCTTCCGCGTCCGCCTCGGCGGCCCCGTCCCAGAGCCCGTCGGCGGCCGCCGACGAAGCGCGCGGGCTGACGAAGCTGTCGGCCGCGTTCTACCTCAGGACGATCAGGAAGCACTACCCCGATCTGGACCGCATCAGCGACGACGTGCTCGTCGCCCATGGCGACGCACTCTGCGTCGCCCGCGGGCAGGACCTCGTCGACCAGGCCATCGAGACCAAGAAGGAACTCGGCCTGACCGGGAAGCAGGCGTCGCGGATCCTCGGCACGGCGCACGGCGCTTGCGGCAGGGACGCGTTGGGCTGAGGTCCCGCGGAGTGCCGCGGCGCTCACTGCCCGCGCGCCTCCGGGCCAGGAACACCTTCTCGCCGGCACGGCACGGGCTCGGACGGATGGGTGTACCGCAGCGGATCCGCGGGTGGTTCGCCGCGGTAGAGCCACTGGGTGAGTTGCTCCCATTGCCGCCGTTCCGCCACCAGGTCGTCCGGCGGCGCGATCCGCATCGCCGTGAGGACATCATGGCGGTAGAGGTCGAAGGTGGTGCGGACGCACTCCGCGTACTGTCCGGCCTGCGCCAGCGCGGCGCGGTACGTCACGACGGCGACCAGCGTGGCGGACGTGCCGAGGACCGCGGCCGCGGTCCAGCGGCCGGAGGCGGCGAGGAAGGCGGTGCCGGTGCCGCCGCTGACGGCGAGGGACAGCGTGAGGCTCGTCAGCGAGGTCAACGGCAGGAGCGCCTCGTCCAGTTGGTCCCGGAACGCCTGGGGCAGGACGGGAGTGAACCTCGGCCACCAGATCACCGCGTCGATCCGGTAGCGCTGATAGGAGTGCTCCTCGGCGGCGGTGAGCAGGTTTCCCAGGCGGGTGGGGCGGATCAGCCGGCTGTTGCGCGGGTAGGCGCGCAGCGATGCGCCTTCGGAGAGCCGGTCGCGGCGACGCGTCTGCCGCGACCGGCCCCATTCCTTGATCCTGGAGGGCAGCGGATAGCCCTCGAACAAGCGGACCACCGGGGCCACATGGAGGAGGAACGCGATCAGCGTGACCCCCGCGACCGCGGCGATGCCCAGCCAGGTCTGGGCGACGGCCCCCAGCCCGGTCCATTCCTCGACGGTCGTTCGCCGGCCACGGGCCAGCGCGTAGGCACCGCAGAGCAGCAGCGCCCCGCAGAGGGAAGGGAACCAACTCCCCAGCAGGAACCGGCGATCCAGCAGGCTCCCGAAGCGGTTGACGAAGGCGCCGAGCACATCACTCCTGATCGTCGGCAGGAGGGAGGAAAGCGGTCATCAGCCTGCCGTCGAGCGGACAGCGGGCCCGCAGGTCGGTGGTCCACACCTCGATGCGTGACGGCGGGAAGACATGCTCACCGGGCTCCGCCGGGCAGCGGTAGGTCAGCCCGCTGGCCGGCGCGACCGGATCGCCCGGCAGACCGCCCCGGTCGGCCGCGGCTCCCGCGAAACGTTCGAGGGGCGGCGGCACCAGCTCCGCCCGGGCCAGCAGACCTCCGGCCTCGGACACCAGCCAGCGCATCTCGGAGTGGGCGAGCAGGACGTGGAAGGCCTGTTCCAGAGTGAGGTGCGCGGGTACCAGGAGCGCGGACTCGGCCGCCTCGGCGAGGGGCGTTCCCTCTTTGAGGGCGGCCAGCCGTTCGTACCGTACGACCCCTGTGATGACGCCCCGTGCCGGGTCACCGAGGACGGCCGGCCGACCGGGGGAGAGAACACCGAGGGCTTCGTTCGGGCTCATGCCGTCCGTGAGTACTGGGGCGGCCTTGCCGCATGCGTCGGTCACCGTGCGGGGAGAGGGCACACGGCCATCATGGGTCAGTCGGCGGTGAGCACGAAAGGGGCCCAGTAGAGGGAATGGTCGAACGGCCTGACGGCCGCCCACAGCGGGGCCGGCGGTGTCTCGTCGCCCAGCTCGGCTGCGACGTCGGCGAGGGTCAGTTCGCGCAGCCACCGCTGGGCCTGCCCCAGTGCGGTCGCCGACGGGTGACGGTCCACCAGGAGGTGGTGGTAGAACCGGCCGACGTACAGTGCGGTCGCCAGGTCGTCCACGCGCCACAGGGTGCCGAGCACGGCCTGGGCACCGGCGATGAGGAACCCCGTCGCCAGCGAGAAGGGTTCGTCCTTGAACGGGACTCCGGCGGGAACGGCGCTCTGGCAGGAGGTGAGCGTCACCAGGGCCACGCCGTCCAGCAGCCGGGTGTCGAGGAGGTCGCGCACCATCATCGGCCCGTCGGACAGTTCGATGCCGGAGTCGAGGGCGTACAGGTGATGAATCCGGCCGTGACAGGCGAAGTCCACATGGGTGGCGTCGGCGATGGCGGTGCGTACGGCGTCGCCGGTCGCGGCGTGCTCGGGGAGTTCGACCAGGGCGGCGCCACCGGCGTGGGCCGCCTTGGCCACCTCGGCCCGCTGGGTCGCGGCATGGGGGAGGGGCTTGGGGTTGGGCAAGGGGTTGGTGACGGTGACCATGCGGTCGCGGCCCGTTCGATGTGAGCGGGCCCGCAGGGAACGGAGTACGGCCGCGGAGGGCAGGTAGGAGGTGGCGAACTCTTCACTGAGGGGTGTCTGTTGCGCCTCGTCGACCGCGCAGGCATGCAGGGGAAAGGTGTTGAGGATCCCGCAGGCGACGAGATGGACCCGCGCGATGTCCGCGTCTCTCAGCTCCTCGGCCAGCGGCCCGCACACCAACTCACCGATGACGGGGAACGCCTTGTCGAGCGCTCGGCGGAGCAGTGGCACGAACTCCGGCGCGAATTGGTTCGGGAGCCAGGCACCGACGCCGTAGATCTCGGCCAATCCGCCGGAGCACCAACGCATCCGGACCGTTCCATCGGGAAGGACGAGCAGAATCAGCGGACGGTCCGTCCCGTTGGCGCCGTCGTCGTCGCACATGACGTACGCGATGGCGGCTCGGTCGTCCAGCAGAGCGGCGATCTCCGCGAGCGTCAGCGGCTCGACCGCCAGGTCCAGGCCGGTGCGGTCCTGGATGCGGGCCAGGACGTCCTTGTACCGGGCCCATGCCGCGCGTGCCTCTTCCCGGTCGGCGAGCCACTTCTCGGCGTCACGGATGACGGCAATGGGTTCGGTCCCGAGGGAGGAGCCGGTCAGGGAGGTGCGATCGGCGCGCCCCGCGGCCTGGAACCGTGCGGTCGCGTCCGTGTACTCCTGGTGCAGGCCGGGGTCGTGCGTCGCCAGCAGAGCGAGGTGCGTGGCCGCGTACTCCGGGAAGCCGTTCAGCCTGCCCGCCTCGGTGCTTTCGACCGCGAGCGTCAGCAGCCGCTGTCGTTCGCCCTCGTCCACCGTCCGCTCTGCCGCCCGGGCGAAGCACAGGCCGGCCTCCTCGGCCACGTTCTCGCGGAACCAGCCGCGCACCATCTCCTGGTCGGTGGGCAGCCGCGCGGCGCGCAACGCGTAGCGGCGGGCGGTGACCACGGCGCGGTAGGCGTGGCCCGCCCGCTCCTGATCGCCCTGGCTCAGATGGGCGTGGGCCAGCCACTCACTGGCGATGCCGAACTCACGTGGCGACACCTCCATGGGGGTGAGTCTGCGGGAGGTGAGAGCGGCCCGGAAAGAACGGGGGTCGGCCGGGCCGTAGGCGCGGGCCAGCCGCAGTTGGACACGGGCGAAGTCGTCGGCGCGGCCCAGCTCTTTGCAGGCGTCCCTGGCCTCCTCGAGCGGCGCGATCGCGGCCTCCCGGTGCCCATAGGTCAGATGCGCCTCACCGATGATCGCTTTCACGCGGGCGGTGCCCTCGGGGGATGTGGCGCTCTCCAGCGCTTCGTCGAGACGGCCGAGGACCTCCGCATAGCGTGCCTGCCTGGCCTCGTCCCCGACCTTCGAGCCGGATTCCCGGTCGATGACCCACGCGGCGAGCGAGGATTGGACGTGCGACCACAGCTCCGGCTCGTCCTCCCTGGTGATCTCCGTGAGCGCACTCTCCAGAGCCTGTGTCGCCAGCTCCTCGAAGCCACCGAACGGGTGCTGGGCCCAGGCGATTCCGAGCGTGACGAGGGCACGGGCCAGCTGTGGTCCCGATCCCAGGACGGGGAGTGCGGCCATCAGAAGCTGAACGGCCTGTTCGTGGCCGTCGGCCTGCGTGGGGCTCCCGTGGGCGAGCAGTGTCGAGGCAAGGGCCATCGCTTCGTCCGCCCAGGCCTGCGGGTCGTCGTCGACGGACACCAGGGCGAGGGCCGACCTCTGGTGCTCGACGGCGGCCTCCTGGGCGCCGGGGTCGGTGGTGCCCAGACGCAGGAGGACCTCGGCGAGGTGGTGGTGCACGTTGCGACGGTCGTCCACATCGGCGGTGTCCAGCGCCGCTTCCAGGGCCGTCCTGCTCGCCTCGAGGTCGGTCGGGGTTCCGGCCAGTTGGAAACGTGCGAAATACGCCCGGCCCAGGCCGTGTTGGCTGTGTGCGTGCTCCGGCCGATCCGGCGGGAAGACCCCCAACGCCGCGGTGAAGTGGCCGATGGCGCGGTCCAGGTCGGCGGCGCGCTCCGCCGGCCTGAGCCGGAGCAGACGGCACCAGCCGAGCCCGTCCTCGGTCATCGCCCAGCGCATCTCGTCCTGTTCACGGCTCCGCAGCCCTGCCACTTCCTCGAGGGCGGCCAAGCCTTGCTCGAAGTCGTCGGCACTGCCGCCCCGCAGCCCGCGGCTCACGTACGCGCCGCCTAGACCGTAGGTCGAGATGGCCCAGCGCTTCGGGCTCGACTCGCGCCCGAAGACGGACAGCGAGGCCCGATAGCCCGCGATCGCCTCGTCGTACCGACGCAGTCCCACGAAGCAGTTCGCGCGGCTCGTCATGACGAGCCCCCACAGCTCCGGGTCGTCTTCTCTGCGCCAGCCGTCCAGGGCCGCCTCACAGATCTCCAGCGACCTTACGGCGTTGTTCTCGCCGAGCATGACGACATGCGCGAGCGCCTGTTGGTACTGGGCCCTGGACGGCACATCGCCGTGCGCCGAAGCCAGTTCGACTGCCGCCTCCAGCAGTTCCCTGGACTGCCGGAGGTTCTCGTCCCGGTCCCCGAGCTGCCGTCGCATGAGCAGGATGCCCAGAGTGCCGAGGGCCGACGCCGCGGCCGGGTCCTCGCGGTCGCCGACGAGGTCGGCGAGGCGGGCCGCCGCCAAGAGCTGGTACTCGGACGGCAGCGCGGCGCCGGCACCCACGTGCGCGGACGTCTGCCACCGGGCGACGGCCGCGTCCACACCGGTGGCCCGGCATTCCGTGAGGAACTCGACGAGTGTTTCCAGCACCCACGCGTCTTCCTCGTGCACATGGGACCGGATCGCCTCCAATTGCTCGGGGAACTCACTCCCGAAGAGTTCGGGGTGACTGCCCAGGAGCATGTGCCATGCGCTCCAGTCGGCCTGGTCGGCCATGTTCACCAGCACCGACGCATGCGGTGAGCTCGTCAGCATCTCCATGAGCGACGTATCGGCGCCAACGATGGTCTGCCCCCGTAACGCCCGTAACACCTGGCTCACTTGCTCCAGAGCAACCACCAGGCGGACGTCTCCCTGAGCTGCCGCCGTCTGTCCCACCCCGGTGACCAACCGCTCGAATTCCGGGGCCATTGTTTCGGGGAAGTTTTCGACGACAGTCACGATCTGTTCGACAGATCCCGCATTCAAAAGCTTGACCAAGAGCCACTCTTGATGGCTGAGCATTGGTCCACGATAGGGCGCGGGCCGGCACGGGGGCCAGGTCACCGACAGGCGCCGAGCGGCAACTCACCGGTCCTTGGACAAGGCCACGAGTTCCGCGAACAGACCACCGGCGTTCTCCAGGTCCTCGTACGTTCCCTGCTCGATGACTCGGCCCCGGTCCATGACGAGGATGCGGTCGGCGAGTCGCGTGTTCTCCAGTTGGTGGGTGACGACGATCGTCATGCGGGCGGCGGCGATGCGCTTGATCTCCAGGAAGATCTGGTGTTCTCCGCGCGGGTCCATCTGGGAGGTCGGCTCGTCCAGGATCAGCAAGGGGGTGCGGCGGTACAGGGCCCTTGCGCAGACGAGTCGTTGCCACTGGCCTCCGGACAGCTCGGCGCCGCCGAAGAGCTCACGGGCCAGCAGCGTGTCGAGCTGCTTGGGCAGCTTCTCGATCGCCTCCCGCATCCCCACCGCGTCGACGGCCTGCCACACCAGGTCGTCGTCGAAGGTCTTGGGCTGGCCCAGGGTGACGTTCTCGCGGGCCCGCAGCGGCCAGCAGGCGAAGTTCTGCGGGACGAGCGCGGTCCGTGACCACACCGAGTCGGGGGCGGCGTCGGCCAGGTCGACGCCGTCCCAGCACACACGCCCCTTGTCGGCGAGCAGGATCCCGGTGATCAGCTTGGCGAGGGTGGACTTCCCGGACCCGTTCTCACCGACGACGGCCAGGATCTCACCGCGGCGCAGGGTGAGCGAGACGCCGTCGACGGCGGGCTCGCTCTTGCCGGGGTACTTGTACACGACCTCGTCGAGGCGGATCTCCTCCACCTGGTCGGGCAGGGTCAAATCGCCGCGTTTGGGGGCGCGTTCGGTGGCCATGTCCAGGAAGGACCGCATGTCGGCGAGGTACAGCGACGTGTGGAACAGCGCGGCGCCGTAGACGACGAACTGCGACAGCGCGGCCAGGGTCGTCTGCACGGCGACCACCGCGGTGGCCGCCACCGGAAGCGCGACACGGCCGGTCGTCGCCAGCCACGCGAGGGTGGCCCACGTGCCGAGCAGGAAGACCCCGCCGAGGGCGCTGGTCGCCAGGACGATGCGCAGCATGCGGGGCGCGGCGGTCAGGGTGCGCTCGTCGATGCGCTCGGACAGGGCCCGGTACCAGTAGATGACGTAGCCGGTCATGCCGTTGGCGCGGACCTCGTCCCCGTGCCGGGGGAAGGTCGCCCACCACCGCATCATGCCGCGTACGTTGCGGTCGCCGACGTTGGCGTAGTGGGTCTCGTAGTCGACGCGGGCGGTCAGGACGGCACCCAGGCCGGCCGGGAGCACGGCGAGCAGGAGCAGGGGCAGCATCATCCAGTGCAGCAACGTGATCACACCGCCCGCCGCGATCATGCGGACCAGGGACGCCATGAACCGCTGGGCGTCCTGGACCATCAGCCGCGTGCGCGTGACGCCGACCTCGGCCGCCTCCTGCCGGTCGGAGAACCCGTCCTCCCCGTACGTGGCGGCCTCGACCCGGCACACCGCGGAGACGAGGGCGACGTCCGCCTCCGTCATCAGGAGCGGCGTGATCCTTCCGTCGGCGTAGGAGGACAGGGCGCCGCTGACGCGGCCCGCGCTCGCGGCCGCCGCGACGACGACGAGTGCGGGCAGCGCGGCGTGCAGGCGTTCGGACACCTGCCCGCTGCCCAGGATGTGGGTCATGGCCTTCGCGGTGAACGCGAGGAGCAGGGCGGCCGACGCGCCGGTGAGCACCTGACAGGCGAGCAGGAGCACCACGGCGGTGCGGTCCACGCCCCAGGCCATGCGCGCGGTCTGCCGCAGCACCGAGGGGAGCCGCCCGCACATCTTCTTGAAACTGGCCTCCGCCAGCGGGTTCTTGGCGTACTTCCCCTCGAAGGAGAGGTGGGCGGGGGGAGGCGGGGGTGGCATCTCCCCGTTCGTGGTCGCGGCGTCGGCAGCAGTCACCTGCATCCCTCCCAGAGATCGATGCCGCACCTGGACGGCCCGGCAGTGCATGGCATAACGACGCGACCAAGGAATCGAACGCGCGCGAATTCGGACGTGCCACGCCCCTTGAACCGCAAGGGCTCGCACGCGCGACCGCCGGACCGGGGCACGTCGTGGGGCGACGGCGGTTGGCCGAAACGCCGGTTCTGAGACGCGTGTGGCGTGTGGGGTTCCGACGCCCGGACATTCCGTCGCCGCTGCCCCATAGGGATTCCCTATGGCGGCTGCTGATATTTCGTCTTTGCCGCGCGTTCTTTCCCGTACGTACGGTGAAACCGCTCAACGGGTGCTTCTCCGCAGAGCAGTTGACCATTACGTATACGCATTTTTGAGAGGACCGGTGGCATGACGACGATCGAGAACGGAGCGAGTGCGGGGGAACTGAAGGGAAAGCGGGCCCTGGTGACGGGTGGTACGCGCGGCATCGGCGCGGCCGTCGTGCGCCAACTCCTCGCCGCGGGCGCCGAGGTGCTCACCACGGCCAGGTCGGCGGCGGGCACGACGCCCGAGGGGGCCGGTTTCGTGGCGGCCGACGTGCGCACCCGAGTCGGCGCGGAAGCCCTCGCCTCGGCCGTGCGGGAGCGCCTCGGCGGGGTGGACATCCTGGTCCACAACGCGGGCGGGGCGGATCCGTTCCAGGGCGCGTTGGCCATTCCCGACGAGGAGTGGCGAAACGCCCTGGACCTGAACTTCCTCGCCTCGGTGCGGCTGGACGCCTTGCTGGCGCCGGGGATGCGGGAGCGGGGTGCGGGGGCGATCGTGCACGTCTCCTCGGCCGCGGTGCCCACCGTGGCGCCGCCGTTCCTGCACTACGTGGCGGCGAAGGCGGCGCTGGAGGCCTACAGCCGGGGCATGGCCGCGGAGTTGGCCCCGTTCGGCGTCCGGGTCAACACCGTCCTGCCGGGCCGGACCGCGACGCCAGGCGGCGAGCGGACGCGGGAGCGGTGGGCGCGCATGGACCAGGGGCCGGGCCAGGACACCACCACGCCTCCTCTGGGGCGTGACGGCCGGCCCGACGACATCGCCCACGCGGTGCTGTTCCTCCTGTCCGACCGGGCGAGCTGGCTGACCGGGAGCAGCCTCGTCGTGGACGGCGGTGAATTCCCCAGGGGCTGATGCCGACGGAATTCCCAAAAGCGATTCCTGACGAAGAGAATCAATCCGCACCCGCCTCCTTCTCGGCCGTCAGGGCGCTGCCGAGAAGGAGGCGGACGTGTACCAGCCCTCTTGGCGCAGGAATTCGAGCAGCGCCGTCTCCGCCGGGCCCGCGCCGGGCCGGACCGCGGCGACGACGGGCTGGGACACGGCAGGGAACACCGGGCGCGCGAGGTGTTCATGACCGTGGGGCACCGCGGAGGCGGGGACGAGCGTCGCCCCGAGGCCGTGCGCGGCCCAGCGCACGGCCGTCGCCGTCTGGGTCACGCGGGCGACGGTGGTCGGGGTCAGGCCGTTGTCCCGCAGGACGTCCTGGAGTACGTCGTCGAGCGCGCTGCCGTGGTCGAACCGGACCCACGCCTCCTGTTCCAGTGTGCTCAACTCGACCCGGTCCACGGAGAGTTGGCGGTGCCCGGGTTCAAGGACCACGACGAACTCCTCGTCGCCGAGGTGGTGTCCGTCGTAGACGGCCTCCCCGCACGGCCCGGCCATCAGGGCGAAGTCCAGCACGCCCCGGCGCGCAAGCCGCTCCAGCTCGGCGCGGTTCGGCTCCTCGAAGACGGTCACCTCAAGGCGCGGGAAGCGGCGGTGCAGCGCGCCCAGGGCGCCCGGCAGCTGCCGTGTGCCGAGGCCCATCTGCGCCGCGACCACCAACTCGCCCACCAGCTCGTCGGCGCCGGCCCGCGCCGTCGCTCTCGCCCGCCGCGCCGCGCGCACCGCGGTCTCGGCGTCCCGCAGGAACGCGCGGCCGACCGAGGTGGGCACCAGTCCGGTCGGCGTGCGGGCGAAGAGCTCCACGCCGAGCTCCCGCTCCAGGCCGCGGATCTGCTGGGACACCGACGGCTGGGCGACGTGCAGCCGCTGCGCCGCCGCCGTCACCGAGCCCTCCTCGGCAACGGCCAAGGCGTACTCGAACTGTCGAAGGCTCATGGGTTCCCCTCCCTTCACTGCCGTGGACCGCGGTCCACCCCGACGTCGTCCGTCGTCGCTGTAGGGGTAAGAGGCTCTGCCCTCCCGTTATTTCATGGAGTTCGCTCATGTCTTCGCTGAGGTTGCGTCGTTCCGTGCGCCTCGGTCAGGCGAAGTCGGTGGCGGGCTCGGTGGCGCAGCGGCTCATCGTGCGGATGTTGGCCTGCGGGGTCGGCGTCCCGCCGTCGGCCGTGCTGCCGTACAGGTCACGGAAGTACTGCAGATACAGGTCCGGCGTGAAGATGCTGAGCATGACGGCCGGTTGGCCGGTCGCGTTGGCGAAGGCGTGCGGGGCGCCGGGCGGGACCCTCGCGAACGTGCCCGCGGGCGTGTCGTGCTCGGTGTCGCCGACGGTGAACCGCACCGTGCCGGAGAGGATGTAGAAGCCCTCGTCGTGCCGGGGCATGCCGGTGCTGCGGCGGGCCCGGGGTGTGCGGCGCGAGGACGGACTCGGTGACCCCGAGGCGGTGACCGCCGCTGGTTCCGCTTGACGCCCCTGGGCCACGAGCCGCTGCCCGAGCTCACCGTGGTGCCACTGATCGACATGCCGCCGAGCCGCGTGGTGGTGGCGTGGAACGACGGCGACAGAAGCCCTTTGGTCCGCTCCTTCATCCGGGACGCGGTGCTCGCCTACCGGCACTGAGGAACCGCTCCGTCGTTCCGGCGCGAGCCCGCACCGGTCATGCGTGGGACCGGAGGGAACACGCGCGCTCGAAGGGGGTGTTGGCGAGAACACCACGATCAAACAGCCCCGGCACTCGACTGAGGAGTCTTCATGCCGCTCGACCTGCCCGAAGGCAAGCGTCTCGCCGTCAACATCGGCGTCGACTTCGACGCGCAGTGCGCGCCCGACGGCGACACCTCCAAGCTCAGCCCCGCCTTTTTGTCGCGCGGGGAATTCGACGTCGAGGTGGGCACACCGCGCCTGCTGTCGCTGTTCGAGAAGTACGAGATCCCGACGACCTGGTGCACACCCGGGCACACGTTGATCACGTTCCCGGACCGCATCCGGTCGGTGCTCGACCACGGGCACGAGATCGCCGCGCACGGCGCGTACCACGAGTCGGTGCCCTCGCTCTCGGAGCAGGAGGAACGGCGCCTGATGGAGCTGCAGCTCAGCCAGCACGAGAAGATCGTCGGCCGGCGCCCCCGCGGGTACCGCTCACCGGCCTGGGACTTCTCCGACTCCACGCTCGGCATCCTCGAGGAGTTCGGCTTCGCCTGGGACAGTTCGTTGATGGGCCGCGACTTCATCCCCTACCGGCCGCGCCCCGTCGTGGTCCACCGCGAGGAGCCGAACGAGTTCGGTCCGCCCGGCCCGGTGCTCGAACTGCCCGTCTCCTGGCACATGGACGACGTCCCCGCACTCGACCACGTCCCCGGGGCGCTCGCCGGACTCATGTCGACCGAGGGGGTCTTCGCGCGGTGGCGGGACACCTTCGACTACGCCTACGAGAACGAGCCCGGCGGCGTCGTGATCCTCACCGTGCACGGCCTCGTGAGCGGACGGGCACACGCGATCATGATGCTGGAGCGGTTCATCCGCCATGCGTCGCAGCACGACGATGTGTGGTTCGCGACGCTGAGCGAGATCCACGACCGCTGGAGCGACTGAGCCGGAGCGGCTGAGCCGGAGCGACTGAGCCCGAGCGACTGCGCGGTCCGTCCGCCTCGCCCACGGCCCCCGCGCGGTTGAGCCGCACGACCGGGCTGTCGGTGAGGCGGGCGAGCTCGTCGTACCACTCGACGATCTGCACCCAGTCGGTCGAGGGTTCTGGACATCGCCGCCCAAGAACTCTTCCGCTCGCACGGAACGACGTCCCCGGCGCGGGTCGCGGCCTTGATCCAGCACACACAACGGACCCAACAAGACGAACGCGTACCAATGGAAAGAGATTCGAAAACAATGGGTCTCGATCTTGGTTGACACCCGAGGAGGCAAGCCGTTTAACTGATGTCGCCATTAGTTGAACCCACTGATCCGGCGGGGGAAGCATTCGCATATGGATTCTCGGCTCGGCTGTCACTTGCGACGAGGTCCCGTCACCGGGACCCGATATTCGTGAGCGTCGCGACGGCTCACCCACGGCCTGTCCAGCGACCTTCTCCCGCGGCCCGGCGCCGGTCTGTTCAGCCGGGCGTCAGCGCCCTTTCATTTTGACGCGGCCCGCCCGTCATTGACGCGTACGTCAGCCGCTTTGCCCCCCCGCCGCAGATATGCATGCGCGGGTTCAACGTGTCTCCGAGTGTCTCCGATTGCACTGTGAAAATAAGGGACTGTTCCATGACCAAAACCTATGAGCCCAATCTTCTTGATCCCGCCATCATGGCCGATATCCGAGGGGAGTTCGGGCGGCTGAGGGACGAGTCGTCGCTGTGGCGCGGATGGGCCATGGACGGCACACCCGCCTGGTACGTGACGGGCGCGGCGGAGGTGCGCACGGTGCTGAGCGACGCGCGGTTCGCCACCCGCAAGGCGCCGGAGCCCGGCACCGAGGACCCGCTGATCAAGAACCTCACCGCGCTGGGCATCTCCGAGGACTTAATGGTCTACGTCACCGGGATGCTGATCAACTTCTCGGGGGCCGAGCACGCCCGACTCCGCAAGCTCGTCTCGTACGCCTTCACCGCCCGCCGGGTCGCGAGCCTCCGGCCGCGGATCGAGGAGATCGCCGAGAAGCTGCTCGACGACATCGACGCCGCGTCGGCCGGTGACGAACCCGTCGACCTGATCGAGTCGTTCGCCTACCCGGTGCCGATCGCCGTGATCTGTGAGCTCGTCGGCGTGCCCGAGAGCGACCGTCCGGCGTGGCGCGAGTGGGGCGACGCGCTGGTGTCGATGACGCCCGACCGTACGCCGGGCGCCCTGCGGTCGATGGTCGAGCAGGTCAAGGACCTGGTGAAGCGCCGACGCGCCACCCCCGCGGACGACCTGATCACCGCGCTGCTCAAGGCCCAGGCCGAGGACGGCGACCGGCTCTCGGACGACGAGCTCGTCACGCTCGTCATCAACATCGTCTTCGCCGGTCACGAGACCACGGCCCATCAGCTCGGCAACTCGATCGCCGCGCTCCTCACCCACCCCGACCAGCTGGAGCTCCTGCGCCGCGAGCCGGACCGCTGGCCCGACGCCGTCCACGAACTCGTGCGCCTGTGGACGCCGTTCCCCATCAGCCCGCTGCGGTACGCCCTCGAGGACGTCGAGCTCGGCGGCTTCACCATCGCCGCGGGCGAGGCGGTCCAGCCCGTGCTGATCTCCGCGAACACCGACCCGAAGCAGCACACCGACCCCGACCGCTTCGACATCGCCCGCCGTGACGGCGAACGAGCCGGCGGCAACATGGGCTTCGGCCACGGCATCCACTACTGCGTGGGCGCCCCGCTGGCGCGCATGGAGACAGAGATAGCCCTGTCGGCGCTGTTCCGCCGGTTCCCCGACCTCCGTCTGGACACCGATCCCCACTGGGCCCCGCACCCGCTGATGGTGCGCCTCGGGCAGCTGCTCGTCCACCCGCGCCCCTGACGTTCCCCTCGAACTCAGCCCAGCACCACCCCATTTGGAGGGCCCTCACGCGGAGGCCCTCCTTCAGCACGGCCCCCCCACCCAGTCGACCAAGAGCGGCGTCGTCGCGTTCGGCTTCCGTCCGCGGCGGCGTGCGCCTGAGGAGGCGCTGGCCGATGACCAGCACGTACGAGCCCAACCTGTTGGACCCCGAGCTGATGGCCGACCCCCACGGCGGTTTCAAGCGGCTCAGGGAAGAAGCACCGGTCCGCCGAGGCCGCACCATGGGCGGCGACCCGGCCTGGTACGTGACCCGGGCCGCGGACGTCCGCGCGGTGTTGAGCGACCCGCGTTTCGTGGTGACGAACATCAACTCGGCGCCGGACGCCAAGGACCCGAAGATACAACTCGTCGCCGGCCTCGGCGTATCCGAGGAACTCGCCACGTACATCGTGGACTTGCTCCCCGACCGGGACGGCGCCGACCACACCAGACTGCGCCGCCTCGTGGCGCCGGCCTTCAGCGGGCGCCGAATATCCGGCCTCCGACCACGGGTGTCGGAGATAACCGAGCAGCTCCTCGACGAGATGGAGGCCGCGGGACCCGGCCCGGTGGACCTCATCAACTCCTTCGCGTACCCGCTGCCGATCACCGTGATCTGTGAGCTCGTCGGCGTGCCCGAGAGCGACCGCCCCGCGTGGCGCGAGTGGGGCGACGCGCTGCTCACCCTGGACCCGGCACGCTTCGCCGACGCGCTCCAGGCGATGGTCGACCAGGTCGAGGAACTCCTTGAGCGCCGCCGTGCCGAGCCGGCCGACGACCTGATCAGCGCCATGCTCAAGGCCCAGGCCGAGGACAGGGACTACCTCACCGACCGCGACCTGGTCCGGATGATCATCACGCTGGTGAACACCGGGCACGAGACCACCGCCCATCTGCTTGGCAACGCCGTGGCCGCGCTCCTCGAAGAGCCCGCCCAGCTGGAGGAGCTCCGCAGGGACCCCCGGCGCTGGCCCGTCGCGGTGCACGAGCTGATGCGGCTGTGGACCCCCGTCCGCGTCACCGCCCTGCGGTACGCCACCGAGGACGTGGAGATCGGCGGTGTGCCGATCCGGGCGGGTGAGGCGGTGCAGCCGGTCCTCGTCTCCGCCAACACCGACCCCGCCGAGCACACCGATCCCGACCGCCTCGACCTCCGGCGCCGCGAGGGGGAGCGCGGCGAGGGACACGTCGGGTTCGGCCACGGCATCCACTACTGCCTCGGCGCCGCGCTCGCCCGCCAGGAGGCGGAGATCGCCCTCTCCGCACTGTTCGACCGCTTCCCGGACCTCGCGGTCGACGGTGAGCCCGAGTGGCTCGCCGGTCCGCTGATGGTCCGGATGTCCCGACTGCCGGTGTCGTTACGCCGGTGAGCTCCGCGGGGCCGGGGCCGAGGGGGCTCCGGTGCCGGTCCCGCGCGCTCTGCCCGATCGGCGCGGCCCCGACCAGGCCGCGCCGGCACCATCACCATCACAGGAGGATTCCCCTCGTGGCCGAGACCGCACCGCACGACACCGACACCCTGTCGGTGCTGCGCGACCATGCCTCGATCCTCAAGACCTGCACGATGTCGGCCTGGGTGACAGACCGCCGGGAGTGGTCCGTCTTCCAGGACCTGTTCACCGAGGAGGTCGACATCGACTACACCTCTCTCAACGGAGGAGAGCCCCTGCAACTGAGCCGCGAGAACGTCGTCTCCGGCTGGAGCACGGCCCTCGGCGGCCTCGACGCCACCCAGCACCTCGTCGGCAACCACCTCGTCACGGTGCACGGCGACACCGCCGAGTGCACCGCGTCCGTCCTGGCCACCCACATCCTGGCCAACGACAAGGGCGACCCCACCTGGACGGTCGGCGGGCACTACCGCTACAACCTGTGCCGCACCGCCGACGGCTGGCGCATCAGCGGCCTGAAGCTGGACGTGGACTGGACGGCGGGGAACCGGGACATCATGCTGCTCGCCATCCAGGACCAGCCCGATCACGTCAAGGAGTGGAAGCACGAGAAGAGTTCGTCTTAGAGGCACTCAGTCCCTCAGTCCCTCAGTCCCTCGGGCACTGAGGCGCTGAAGTGGTCGGACGCTGAGGCACCCGGGCACCCTCACTCGCTGCCCCGCATTCCCAGGCGGTACAGCTCCGCGTACACGCCGCCGCGGGCCAGGAGCCGGTCGTGGGTGCCCCTCTCGCGGATGGTCCCCTCGTCGAGGACCGCGATGAGGTCGGCCATGCGCACCGTCGCGAAGCGGTGGGAGACCAGGACCGTGACGGGCGGGGCGGCAGAGGCACGGGAGGCCGCCGTGTACCGCGTGAAAAGATCGTGTTCGGACGCCGCGTCGAGACTCGCGGTCGGCTCGTCGAGGATCAGCAGCGCGGGCCGTTCCCGCATCGTCGCGCGGCTCATGGCGACCTTCTGCCACTGACCGGTGGACAGGTCGACGCCGCCGGGGAAGGCCGCCCCGAGCTGTGTGTCAAGGCCCTGCGGCAGCACGGCGGGCAGGGCTGCGCCACCACCGCGGCGCAGCCCTTCTTCGACGGCGTGCGGAGCGTCGGCGCGCGGCAGGTCGCCGATGCCGACCGCCGTGCGCAGGGTGAACTCGAAGCGCTGGAAGTCCTGGAAGCAGGCGGTCAGCGCCCGGCGCCAGGCGTGCACGTCGTACGTGGCGATGTCCGTCCCGTCGTACGTGATGGTCCCCGACGTCGGCTCGTACAGTCGGCACAGGAGCTTGGCCAGCGTGGTCTTGCCCGCGCCGTTCTCGCCGACGACGGCGAGCGTCGTCCCCGCGGGGACGCGCAGACACACGTCGTCGAGGACGGGCCGTTCCGCTCCCGGGTACGTGAACGACACGTGGTCCAGGACCAGTTCGCCGCCCGGCCGCGGTGCCGTGCGCACCGACCCCGGCCGGGCGGCGGCGTTCTCCGGAAGGGCCGCGTGGTCGGCGAGCCACAGGAAGTGCCCCGCGGCGCGCAGGGCGTGCTGCAGCCACGAGCCGAGCGCGACCATTCCCGACACGGAGCCCAGGAGCTGCGCGCCGAGCACGAGGGTGAGCACCACGTCACCGGGCGTGCCCCGGCCCCGGGCCACCGCGACGACGGACAGGAGGACCCCGCCGAGATACCCGGCGGCGAAGACCAGCCAGCCGCCGCCCGACCACACCGCGGCCCGGGTGTCTGCCCTGCCGCGGCGGCGGATGACGTCGTCGTGCAACGCGTCGTGGCGGCGGGCGAGTTCGTCGGCGAGGCCGTAGATCCGTATCTCGCGGGCGGCCTCGGGGGAGCAGGACAGTTCGAGGAGGGTGCGGCGCAGCCGGTCCGCCTCGGCCGTCTCCTCCTCCGCGCGCCCGATGAGCGCGTTGCCCCGCTGGGCCGCGGCCACCGTGGGCAGCGCGAAGAGCGGCAGGGCGAGCAGCGCCGGGTGGACGGTGACGAGCAGGCCCAGGGTGGTGGCGAGCCCGAACAGCGCCCGCAGGTTCTCCACGAGCGCGCCGAAGGCCCCGCCGAGCTGCCCGCGGTGGGCGCGCAGCAGGTCCATGCGGTCGAGGTAGCCGGGGTGTTCGTGGTGGGTGAGGGTGGGGACGCCGCCCGTCAGCTGGATGAGCCGCCGGTCGAGGAGCAGCCCGACCTGCTGCTGAAGGTGGATGCGGAGCACGGAGACGAACGCGCCTGCCGCGTACGTGGTGACGATCGCGGCGGCGAGCAACGCGGCCGCCGTCAGCGCGGGCCGCAGCTCGTGGCGGAGAGCGGCGTCGGTGGCCTCGCGGATGGCGAGCCCGCTGATGACCCCGCAGCCGCCGACGACCGGGGCGAGCACCAGGACGAGGACGGCCCTGCGGGCGTCGGCACGGAACGCGGTGGCGATCAGCAGGGCCCCGGCCCGCAGCTGCGTGCGGGCCTGACGCGGGGGGCGTTCGGCGGGCGCGGGCGTCGTCTCGGGCACGGTCCCCTCCGGTGCGGGCGTCGTCTCGGGCACGGTCCCCTCCGGTGCGGGTGTCGTCTTGGGCGCGGTGCTCTCCCGTGTGGGCGTTGTGGTGGGCGCGGGTCCCTCGGGCGCGGGGGGTGTGGTGGGCGCGGTGGTCTCCCGTGCGGGCGTCGTCTTGTGTACGGGTCCCTCGGGCGCGCGCCTTGTGTTGGGCGCGGTCCCCTCCGGTGCGGGTGTCGTCTTGCGCGCGGGCTCCTTCCATGGAGGCGTCGTCTCAGGCACGGGCCCCTCCCGCGTATGCGGCACTCCGCAGTGCGAACGCCTTGGCGTACGGGCCGCCTTGGGCGACGAGTTCCTCGTGGCTTCCCTGTTCGACGATGCGGCCGCCGTCCAGGTAGCAGACGCGGTCGGCGAGGCGTACGGTCGCGAACCGGTGCGAGATCAGGACGGTCGTGAGCCCTCGGGTGAGGTCGAGGAACCGCTCGTACAGCTCGGCCTCGGCCCGCACGTCCAGGTGCGCGGTGGGCTCGTCCAGGACCAGGACCCGGGCGCCGTGCTCCACCGCGTACAGGGCCCGCGCGAGGGCCAGTCGCTGCCACTGGCCGCCCGACAGGTCCGTGCCGTCGGTGAAGCGCCGGGACAGGGGCGTGTCCCAGCCCAGGGGCAGCCCGGCGAGGACGGGGCCGAGACCCGCGAGGCCCGCGGCACCGGCCAGAGCCGCGTCATCCCGGGGCCGGTCCACCGCGCCGAACCCGATGTTGTCCCGGGCGGGGAGTTCATAGCGTACGAAGTCCTGGAAGACCACGGCGAGTTGGCGGCGCCATGCCTCGACGTCGTAGGTCCGCAGGTCACGTCCGTCCACGGTGACGAGCCCCGCCACCGGGTCGTAGAGCCGGGCGAGGAGCTTGACCAGGGTGGTCTTGCCCGCGCCGTTGCCGCCGACCACGGCCAGCGAACTGCCCGCAGGGAGCCACAGATCGAGACCGTCGAGCACCGGCTCGCGGGCGCCGGGGTAGGCGAACACCGTCCCCTCGAAGCGGATCCCGGCCCGCGGGAGCCCCGCGGCCTGCCGCACGCCGCTCACCACCGTGTCCCGCTCCGGGAGCGCGGCCACTTCGAGCGCGGGCGGCACGGCGGCGCTCGCCCGGTTCAGCGTCCACTGCAGATCGCCGAGCCAGCCCAGCGCGGCGGTGCCGACGACGGCCTGCAGGAACACGGTCGTGCGGGCCACCCCGACCTGGCCGTGGGCGGACTCCACGGCGAGCGGCACCAGGACCGCCGCGTGCGCGCAGACGAGCAGGGCGAACGACACCGCGTCGCGCGCCGCCGCCCGGCCCCGGCCCGCACCCACCTGCCCCACACCGGTGCGCCACGCGCGCGTGAACCGGTCCACCAGCCACGGGGTCAGACCGAACACGCGGATTTCCTTGGCCCCCGCCCCGCCGAGCGCCACGCCCCGTACGTACTCGGCGTGCCGCAGCTCGGTCGTCGAGCCCGCCTGGACGTCCACCGCGCGGCGGACCTCACGGTCCCGCCAGACGCCCGACAGCGTCCACGCCGCGATCAGCGGGAGCGGCGCCCACCAGTGGAAACCCAGGAGCAGCACGGCCGAAGTCGCCCCGGCCATCCGCGCGGAGACGAGTGTGGGGAGCGCCGTGACCGCCTGCGCCACGGGAAGCGTCCCCGTGCTCTGCCCCTGGGCCAGCAGCAGCCGGTCGGCGACCTTCGGGTCCTCCAGGGCCGCGATGCCCGCGGGGCGCAGCGTGCCGCGCAGGACGAGGCGCGCGGTGCGGGCCGCCACCCGTCGGCCGAGCCGGCCCGCGGTGAGCTCGACGGCGGGCTCCACCAGGACGCTCGCCACATAGACGGCGCACAGGACGGCGAACGCCACCAGCACGCCGTGCCCCGCGGCCGAGTCGAGCCCGGCCGTGACGTCGGGCAGTCGGCCCACCAGCACCCCGGTGCTCAGCATCAGAGCGGGCGTCAGGGCGGCATCGACGAGGACCAGCGCGAGCAGCGTGGCGGCCAGGGGAAGCGAGGCGTGGGGCAGCATCCGGAGTAGGGAGCGCACGGGCTTCGGTGACGGAGGCCGTGGCGTCGCCGGTGCCGCGCGGCGCATCCCCCTCACCGCAGTCCGAAGGCGGGCAGCCAGGTGCGGTTGCCGGTCTCCAGGGTGAGCAGCGCGGCGCATGCGCCGGTGGCACCGGTCAGCAGCGTGCCGTCCCGCTCGGCTAGCTCCGTCACCTCGTCGAGCCGCTCCATGAGGCGGCCGGCCAGACGGTCGCGCAGCGCCGCGGCCCCCGGCAGACGCGCGTGCCGGTCGAAGGCGTCGCACACCAGGGCCAGCCCCGGCAGTCCATGACACAGCGTCAGATCGGGCCGGTCGGCCTCCTCGTCGTAGCCGCGCAGGAAGGCGGCGGCGACGTGCAGCGCGAACTCCCGCAGCGGCGCGTCGTCCAGGACCCGCCCGGTCTCCCACAGCGCCCACGCGATGCCGGGCGATCCGTAGCACCAGGTCAGCGGGCGGCTCGGCAGGTGTGACAGCTCACCGGCCGGCGGCCACGTGATGACACCGCGGACCCCCGACTCGTACCGCGTGAGATACCAGGAGGCCAAGTGGTCCAAGGAGAGCGTCAGTTCGGGGGTGAGGCCCGTCGTGTCGGCGGCGCGGCACAGGGCCAGGGCGACCCCGGCGGCGCCGTGCGCGGCACCGGAGTTGACGCGGCCGTGGTTCCAGCCGCGCATGTCCTCGTCCTTGTACTGGCCGACCCGCAGGCGCGCCAGGCCGACACCGTCGCACAGGGCGGTGAGGTGCCCGACGGAGTGCGTGAGGTCGTCCCGGGTGCACGCCGGGTCCGAGGCGAGGGCGAGGACCGTCCCGGCCGTGCCGGTCACCAAGTCGTAGTCGTACCAGGCCAGTTCCTCGTCGTGCCAGCGGCCCGCGGTGCCCGCAAGCTCACGGAAGGCGAGGCCCGCGAGGCCGCGGAGTCCGGGCCAGACGGCCGCGGCGGTGCGCAGGCCGAGCAGATATCCGCCGAGGCCCCAGCCGAAGAGGCCCGGGTGCGTGCAGCCGTGCCGGAGCTGGCGCAACCAGGCCGCGAGGGCCCGGGACGGGGGCGTGTCCACCGGCGGCGGGCCGCCGTCGATCGAGGTGGCCGACGCGGTCAGGGCGGCGAGGACGGCGGGCCCGAAGTCGATGCTGTACTCCTCGCCCTGCTCGCCCCGGGGCGCGTGCGTGGCGAAGGCCGTCAGGGCGCGGGCCGAGGCGGAGAGCAGTGGCTCGGAGACCGACGAACCCGCGCGGGAGTCGGAAGGGGAGTTCGGCAACTGGTGGAGGGTGGTCATGGGGCGGCGGCCTTTCGCCATGAAGTGATCAAGAAAGAGGTGTACGCGGTGTACGCGGTGTACGAGGCGTACGAGGTGAACGCGGTGCGGGCGGGCCGCCGAAGCCGATCGGTGTACACGGCTCCGGCGGCCCTCGCGCGGGATGGGGAGTGCCCGCCGATCACTCCGGCGCGCCCGGCGGGCAACCCCGCGCGTAGGGGTGGGTCACCGTGCCGTCACTGGGTGCAGGGGCAGGAGCCGGTGCACCTCGTGGCCGCGGTACATCCCTGAGTGGTGCCCATGGTGCCGACCTTGAGGAGCTGCGCGTCGTCGAACTGGGTCTCCAGCTGGTCGATGAGCGCGTCGACGTCGTCGAGCACGAAGGAGTCGTTGTCGGTGGCGTTGTTGTCCATTGCTGTCACCTCCTTTCCATGTCCGTGGGGCGAGCGGAGCGTGGTACGCCTACTGGGCGCACGGGCAACTTCCCGTGCAGCCATCGACGTTGGTGCACCCCCGGGTGGTGCCCATGGTGCCGACCTTGAGGATCTGTGCCTCGTCGAACTGGGTCTCCAGCTGGTCGATGAGCGCGTCGACGTCGTCGAGCACGAACGCCTCTGCAGCGGTCACCTCACCGTCCATTGCTTTCACCTCCTTTCCATGCGTGTGGAGTTGTGGGTACTGCCACCGCCGGGAAACGACAGGAGCCGTGACGGGGCAGCGTTCAAGGGCCGGTCACGAGACCGGTGGGCCGCGCGGACCCGCAGGTCATACGGACCGATGGAGACGGACCAGCAGCTCCGCGGTCACCGGCGCCCCTGCCGGGTCGGCGAGGTCCGCGACGATCAGCTCGCTGGGGGAGGGCAGCATCTCCTCGGCCACCGCCGTGCCGCCCGCGGCGAAGGCCAGGTCGCCGGTCCGCTCCAGGACCGGCAGCGCCTGCAGGCTCTCCAGGTCGCAGGGCAGCGGAGAGTCCGCGCCGCTCGCCGCCGACAGGAACACCCAGCGGGGCAGGCCGAGCCGCCCGCGCAGCCGCGTGAGATGACGGGCCCGGTCGAGTTCATCGGCGGTGGTCGGCGGGAGCGCGGCCACGGGCACGCGCCACTGGGCGGCCGAAAGCACCAGCGATCCGGCCACCGTGATCCTGGGGACGTACTCCCGCTTGGGCAGGGCGCCCAGGGAGTGCCGCAGCCGGCGGCGCCGGGCGGAGTGCTGCGGCGACCCGCTCAGGAGCAGCGAGGCCACCTGGTCCCAGGGCCGCGGCGCGTTGCGCGCCGAGTGGTACAGCGGGCGGATCGGCCCGGATCGGTCGCTCACGACGACGCGCGTGCCGTTCCACCGGGCGGTGAGCTCGTCCAGCGGCACGAAGCGCGGCCGCGCGCCCGGCGGTCCCTCGCAGTAGCCGGGCAGATCGGGGTCGCCGGTCCAGGCACCCGTGTACAGGGGCCTGCGCACGGCGTTGGCGGCGAACCGGGACAGGGCGGGAAAGAGCAGCTCGACCGAGGGCACCCCGCTCTCCCGGTCGAGCCACCGGAGGAACGCGCGGTACGCCTCCACCTGGGGGAGCCGCCCGTGCAGCCGCTCCAGCGCGCCGACGAACCGGGCGTCGTACACGCCCGCGGGCACGGTGACGTCGAGCGCCCATCTCGGCCCGGGCAGGGGGCGTACGACACAGTCCAGCGGCCATGCGGGCCGCGCCTCGGGAGCGCCGAAGTGGTCGAGGACGTCCTTGCCGATGTCGATGGAGGCGCCGTCGCGCACCTCGTCGACGCGGCTGTCGAGCCACTCGACGAGCCGGGCGTACCCCGATCCGGGGGTACGGGGCTCGGGCCACTGCGCGGCGGGGACGTGGACGCTCACCGGGGTGTCCCCGGTGGCGGCGAGCCGGTCGCGCAGGATGTTCAGGACCGGGCGGTCCTGGCCGGTCAGGAAGTCCGGGGCCGTGGCCGGTCCGGTCTCCGCGTCCTCGTCCATGAGCGCGTGCAGGCGCAGGGCCTGCCCGATCGCCGCGCGCAGGCAGGCCAGATCGGCGGCCGGCAGCGCGTCCGGCATGCGGCGGTAGACGTCCAGATAGCCCCCGTCGACGCGTTCGAGCGGCGGGCCGTCCGCGTGGTCGGCCGCCGCCGCGTGCCAGGAGCGCCGCCGCTGACGGGCGGGCGGCCGCAGCTGCAGCACGCCCATCTCCCCCAGGCGCAGCAGGAACTGGCGCAGGACGGCCCGTTGCCCCGGGTCGGCGGACGGCGGAACCAGCGCGGACTCCAGCTCGCCGAGCGGCAGGGCGCCGCGCCGCAGCGCCGAGTGCAGGCGGTTCACCAAAGGGGTGCGCCGGATGCGCACGGGAGTGAGGAGCGTGTCGTCGCCGGGCTCCAGCGCGAGGGCCTCCAGGTGACCGGAGGCCACCCGCAGGAACGGGTTGAACGACACGCGGGTGGCGGCGTCGAGGAGCACGGATTCGCCGGGCCCGGCCGCATCGCCGGGTGCGGCGGAATCCGTGGCGGCGGCGTCGTCCGAGGCGGCGCCGGAACCACGTACCCCCGACCGCTCCTGGAGGTTCTCCGTCCACTCGGTGGCCACGTCGGCGGTGAGCGTGAGCGGACGCGCCGGTCCGGCAGGTCCGTCCGCCACGCCCACCACGGCCACATGGCCCAGCCAGCCGCGCGGGGTGACCTTCACCGCGCCACGGGCGATCATCCGCCACAGGTAGTCCGCGCGCTTGCGCATCTGACGGTCCGTCCAGGGACGTCCCGCGGCGAGTCGTTCGGCGACCTCGGCGCCCACCGGCAGCGTGCCGTCGAGCAGGGCCCGCCGCCCCATCGGTGAACTTTGCAGCAGGGCATGGACCGCCGGGGCGAGCCGCCGCTTCTCCGTGGCCAGGCGTCGTGCGACGTCGTTCCTGAGCCGCTCCAGGACACCGGCCTGCGCGTGCGCCCCCGTGAGGACCCGCGCCAGCGCGCCCTCGGGCGCCAGGCGCCGGGCCACGGCGACGAGCCGCCGATGGTCCGCCTCGGTGAGCGGACGGCCGCGGTGCAGCCGCCGCCGCGCGGAGAGCGCGAGACGGCGCTCGGCGACGGTCAGCGCGGGGTGGGGGACCAGGACGGAGCCGACGACGTCGGCGAGACGCGCGCTCATCCGGGCGAAGTCGCCCTCGGTGCGCTCCAGTTCGCAGACGAGACGGAACAGGTCCGGAGAGCCGCCCGCACACCACAGTCGCATCGGCAGCCCCGCGGTCCGCAGCAGTACCGCGTCGCGGTACGGGCGTGCGCCCCCGCCGCTCACCGCTGCTCTCCGCCCGGACGCGCCGTCAGGGCCTCCGCGATGAGGGTCTGCCGCAGGATCGAAAGGCCGGCCCGGTTCCAGTGGAAGACGATGACGAACGCGGCCGCCTCACGCGGCCCGATGAGCGCGTTCCCCGCGGTGAAGTACGTACGGAGCCACTGCTCCCCGGCCTCCATGACGGCCACGCGGAACTCCTCGGCCTGCTTCACCGCGCTGTCCGGCAGGCGCTCGGCCAGGGAGTCCGGGTCGGCCCAGCCCGCGCGCAACGCGGCCTCGATCCGGGCGACGTCGGCCGAGGGCTCCGGGGTGCCCGCTCCCCGCCCGTGCGCGGCGAACCGCCGCCCGGTCTGCCGGCGCAGCCGGTCCCAGACGTCGAGGTCCTCCCAGCCGACGATCTCCAGCGCGTCGAGGAGCGCACGCACCATCAGCAGCGACATGGCCCACGCCGGGCGGGCTCCCGCACCCTCCCGCCCGGCGGGGCTGCCCTCCGGGGCACTGTGAAAGCCGAGCCAGGCCAGCGAGTCGGCGGTGAAGACCCGGTGGACGCCGCGCATCGACACCGGGCCGCCGAAGAGGAACTCCTCGGGCTCGTACACCCCCGCGCTCCAGTCGGCGACCAGGCCCTCCTGGTGCCAGTACGAGAGCCGCTGCCGCAGGAGGGCGTCGACGTCCGCGCGGAACGCCCCCGCCTGGAAGCGCATCCGCACCCCCGGTTGCTTGTGCACGAAGAAGAACTCCTCGGCCCGCCCGTCGGCCAGCAACTCACGTGCGGTGACGAGGAGTTCGGCGTAGAGGTCCGTACGACGGCCCCTGGCCGGTGCCACACCGAAGTGCAGCCACGGGCCCGGACGGCGCCGCGCGACCGGAGTCACGATGTCCGGCGTGCGCAGGCAGCCGATGTCGTCCATGTCCCTCACCCCCGTGAGACGGAACGCGGCTCACCTCGGCCGCGTTGTCAGACTGCCGCCCCGCAGGCTGTGGGGGTATGCGTACCTGTGCGTAGCGGGCGGCCGGTCCGGGCCCTTGACAGGCGCGGCCCGACTCCTCTAATCCGGTGATGGTGCGGAGAGAGGGGGCTTTCCGTGTCCTGCATGTCGGCGCGTGACTATCAGCGCATGCTCGACCTCACCGTCGCGGTCCTGAACAGCCGCCAGTCGACGCTGCCGTGGCCGCTGGTGCGCGAGGAACTCGGCGACGTGCTCGACAGCCACGCGCAGGTCCTCTTCGCGTCGCGCGGCTGGCCGGAGCCGGACACACCGGTGCCGTGCCCGCCGCCCACGGCCGCCGTCGACGCGCGGATGCGCACGCTGGACGAGACGCTCCACAAGCACCCTCTCGTACGCCACTACCGGCGCACCGGGGACCGGTCGCCCCTGACCGACCGGCAGCTCGGCGGCGGGCGGCCGTGGCCGGACGCGGCCGCGCAGAGCGCCTTCGAGAGGGCGTTCGCGGCGGACCACCACCTGGCGCTCCCGCTGCCCGCACCGGCCGGCGCCACCCACCTGATCATGCTGGGCAGGTCCGGGGAGTCCTACGGAGACCGCGACGTGGAGTTCGCGGGCCGGATCCAGCCCCTGCTCGCGGCCGTCGTCGACCACATGACGCACGCCCGGCGACTGCCCGCCGTGTCCTGGGGCGAGGGCCCGGAGGACACCCTGGACCGGGCCGCCGAGTACGGCCTGACACCGCGCGAGACGGTCGTCCTGACCCTGCTCGCCCAGTCGTTGACCGCGGACACCATCGGGCGCAGGCTCGGCATCTCGCCGCGCACCGCGCACAAGCACCTGGAGAACGTGTACCGCAAGCTCGGCACGGGCGACCGCCTGGCCACCGTGCTGCACGCCCGCGAGGTGGGCCTGCTGCCCGGCCGCTGAGACGTGCGGCGTCCCGCGTCCGACGGCACGGCGGCCGGGCGGCCCCTCAGGAGGCGTCGGCCTCGCACTCGGCGAGGCGGCACCTCAGCTCGTCCCGGTCCGCGCCGGGCAGGCGCAGCGCCGCGGCGTAGTCGGCGCGCGCCGCGGCCGTCCGTCCGGCACGCTGATGCACGTACCCGCGGTTGTAGAGCAGGTCCGGGTCGTCGCCGTCGAGCGCGATGGCGTGCGTCAGGTCGTCGACGGCGGCCCGGTCGTCCCCGGCCTCGTGCGCGAGGGCGGCGCGGCCCGCCAGGGCGCTCACGAGCCGGGGATCGGCGGCGAGCGCCCGGTCGAAGTCCGCGCGGGCCCCCGACTCGTCACCGCTGTGCAGGGCGAGCAGACCGTGCGCGCACACCAGGCGTACGTCGTCGGGATGGTGCCGCAGCCCTTCGGTGATGTGGATCCGCGCGCCCGCCAGTTCACCCTGCTCCAGCAGGAGCCCCGCGAGACTCGCCCGGACGTCCGGCTGCTCGGGTTCGAGATCCGCGGCGTGGCGCAGATCGACGAGCGCGCCCACGGGGTCGCCCAACTCCAGGCGTACGTCGGCCCGGTTGAAGTACACCTCCCAGTAGGGCGGGGCCAGATCGATCGCGCGGTCGTAGTCGGCGAGGGCGCCGCGCACGTCGCCGACGCGCCGCCGGACGCCGGCCCGGTCGACGTGGTGCTCGGCGTGGTGCGGATCCATCGCGACGACCGCGTCGAAGTCGGCCAGCGCGTCGTCGAGCCGCCCCAGGGCGGCGGACACCCTGGCCCGGTTGTGCAGCAGCACCGACCGGTGCAACAGGTGGCTGTCGACGGGGAGTTCGCGACGCAGCCGGTCCAGGCCGCCCTGGACCAGGCGCAGCGCCTCGGCGGGGCGCCCCAGGTGGGTCTCGGCGAGCGCGAGGCCGTTCTCCAGGAACGTGGTGTGGAACGCCCGCTGTTCGGGCTGGGGCCACAGGGAGGCGAGGGCGATCGTGTTGTTCAGGAGGGCCTTCGCGGCCCGGTGGTCGAGGCGGTCCGGCGGATGGAAGCGGGTGAGCAGCATGGCCAGGGAGTAGCCGGTGACCAGCTGGACCAGCGGATCCGTGGACCGCTCGCGCATGCGCAGATGTAGCCGCTCGGCCTGCGCGGTGTCGCCCAACAGGGTCAGGGCGACGGTGACTTTGGTGTGCAGACCAAGGCGCAGGCCGAGCGGCGCGCCGTCCCCGGCCGCGTCCTGCGCGCGCCGCGCGGCGTCGAGCAGCGCGTGATAGGCCCCCAGGTCCAGTGCGTGCTCGGCGGCCGCGAGCAGGACGGGGCCGGCCGCCGCCGGATCGCTGCCGCGTTCCAGGTGGTAAGGCAGAGCCCCGAGCCCGATGCCGAAATCCCCCTTGTCCACCAGGGTCTGGAGCTCCGCGGCGCGGGCGTCGTGCAGTCGGGCGCGGACGTTTGGAGCGGTCTCCTCGTAGGCGGCCTGTTCCCCGGGTTCGTCCGTGACGCCGTCGCGCGCGACGAAGGCCCGCGCGAGGGCGGACCGGCTCCGCGGAGGGTCGGGCTCCGGGGGCGCCGACGGAGGGCCGGGCTCTGGGGGTGCCGATTCGACCCGCCGGGCGTAGCGGCGTAGGGACTCCTCCAACTCATCGGCTGAAGCGGGCAGTTCTGGGCCAGTCGTACGTACGGCAACGGTGATGCGTCCGGGGTCCGTGCGGCGCAGCAGCACCGCGAGGAACTCCTGGTCCGTCGGGTCGGCCGCGTCGACGTGCGCGAAGTCCAGGACCAGCGGGCGCAGTCGGTCGAGCCTCGCGAAGGACAGGAGCAGCTCCACCGCCCCGTGCGCGAGGCGGCGCGTGCGGGTGCGGGGGTGCAGCCGGGTCCGTTCCACGGGTGCGGCTCGCGCGGTGAGGGTCTCCGGTGGAGCGGCGACGAGGCCGCGCAGTTCGGGTGCCAGCGCGAGGACCTCCACCTTGTGCCGGTCCAGCAACTCCGGCCGGATCGCGTGTATACGAGGTGCCAGGGAGCGCAGCAGGCTCCCCGCTCCCGTGTACGGGCCCCGGAGCCGGCGGTGACAGTCGACCCGGACATCGGGCTCCGTCGCATATGTCGTCGCGCCGGCGGCGCGGGGTCCGGTCAGCCACAGATGTGTGCTCATGACGCCTGTGCCTCTCACGGAGCCGTCGGGAGGACGTAGGCGGCGGACAAGGCGATCCGGAGGGTGCCCGGACGGCGTGGAGCGATGAGCTTCATGACAAGAGTTCCTTTTCTGTACCAGGAGCTGCCCCCTCGCCCGGCGAGGCCGGCGGGAGGGCAAGGCGCGGTGGCTCCGTCTGCCGACCGCGCGCCCCCATGGTTCGAGGCCACAGTGGCCCCCGGCATGGGGGCGGCGCCCCCGCATTCACCGGTTGGTACGGACCGCTGAGCTCCGGTGCCGGCCGTCGGCGGAATTCCGGGGGGAAATTTCGTGCCCGGCTGAACGCGCGGCCCTCGGGGTCCGTATCCACTCAATGGCGTCCGGGCGCGGATGCGGCTCGGACGTGGGTCGTACTGGCAGGGAGCACGGGGGACGGGACGCTCATGGACGGACAGGACAGGACATCGGTCGGCACCTCGATCGTCGTCGGACGGGATGGTGAACTCGGTCTTCTGGACCGGGTGTTGACTGCCGCACGGGCAGGTGAGGGGGGAGCGGTCTTCCTGACGGGAGAGGAAGGGGTGGGCAAGTCGAGGCTGGCCGCGGAGGTCGCCGAGCGTGCGTCGGCCCGCGGGATGCGTGTCCTGCGGGGGCGTGCCGGCACGTTCGGGCGGCGTGCCGCGTACCGGCCGCTGACCGAGGCCCTCGTGGAACTCTCCCGCGACAGCCGGCTCGACCCGGAAGCGGCGCGTCTGTGCGGCGCGGCACTCGCGGGGCTGACCGAGGGGCCCGGGGCCGGGGCGGGGAGCCGGGCGCCGGGGGCGGGCTCGCTCGTCGTGCTCGGGGAAGCCGTGCTGCGCGCGGTCGCGGCGGCCGGCCGCGGCCCGGGCTGTCTCCTCGTCCTCGAGGACCTGCACGACGCGGACCACCTCACCCCGGCGATCGTCGAGTTCCTCGTCGACCACGTCGTGCGGGAACCGGTCGCCCTCGTGGTGACCTTGCGCGGCGAGCCGTGCCCCGCCCTGGAGCTGGCCCGCGCGATCACGCGCCGGGGCGGCGCGCGCCTCGTCACGCTCGACCGGCTCGGCCGCTCGGACGTGCGCCGGCTGATCGCGCACCGCCTGTCGGCCCGCCCGGAGGATCTGCCGGAGCCGCTGACCGGGCACATCCTGGCGCAGAGCGACGGAAACCCCTGGCTCGTCGAGGAGTTGCTGGCCCAACTGATCGACGAGGGAGCCCTCGCGTACGACACCGAGGGCCGGTGCCTGTCCGACCACCCCGGCACGACAGAGGTCCCCGACGCGCTGGTCACCAGCATCGGGCGGCGCGTCGACCGGCTGGGCGCGCGGGGGCGCGAGCTGCTGTGCGCGGCGGCGGTCATGGGCACCCGCTTCCCCGCTCCGGTGATCCAGGCGGCCACCGGCATGCCCGACGACGAGGCGCTGGGCCTGCTGCACGCCGCGCTGGCCGGCGGGCTCATCGGCGCCGACGAGCCCGGACCGGACTGGTTCGCGTTCCGCCACCCGTTGACGGCCCGCGCCCTGTTGCGCACGCTGACCCCGAAACAGCAGGCTCGCACGGCCCGGCAGTGCGCGGGCGCGGTGGAGGACCTGCACCCTCAACTCCCGGCCGAGTGGTGCCTCATGGCCGCGCGGCTGTGGTCCGCCACGGGGGAGCGGACCACAGCCGCCGGGCTGTACGCACGGGCCGGGTCCCGCGCCCTCGCGCAGGGCGCGGCGACGGCGGCGGCCGACGCCCTCGACCGGGCCCGGGCCCTTCTGGCCGGGGAGGACCCGGCGGGCGTCGGCCCCGCCGACCCGCGGCAGGCCGTTCCGTACGCGCACGTCCTCGACCTGCTCCTGAACGCGCTGACCGAGGCGGGCGAGAGCGAGCGCGCCTGGCGGCTGCGCGGGGCGGTGGACGGGGTGTGTCCCGCGACGGTCGGCGCGGAGCGGGCGGCCGGGCTGCACCTGCGCCTTGCGCGGGCCGCCGCGGCCTGCGGGCGCGAGGAGGCGGGGCGGGCCCAACTGAGCGAGGCGCGGCGCCTGTTGAGTGCCGACCCGGACGCGTACGCGGTCCTCGACGCGGCCGAGGTCGTGCTCGCCCGGCAGACGGGCGAGGTGTCGGCGCGTGCGGAGGCCCGCGCCCGGCGGGCCGCCGCGGCGGCCGAGCGCACCGGGGCCTGGGAGGCGGCCTGCCAGGCCTGGGACGTGCTCGGCGTCCTCGCCAGGTCGCGCGACGTGCGGGAGTCGACGGTCTGCTTCGACCGGGTCCGCAATGTCGCGGAGCGGCACGGGCTGCCGTTCTGGCGGCTGCGCTCGCTGTTCAGGCTGGGCGGGGACGACTGGCTCACCGAAGGGGACGTCGCGCGCCTCGAACACGCGCGGCGCGAGGCGGTGCGGCTCGGCGCGGGGGACATCGGGGCGTCGGCGGAGGCGGACCTCGCGCTGTGGTTGGTGCTCAGCGGCCGGTTCGAGACGGCGGCCCAGCTCATCGACACCTGCTGGACGCGGCCCGGCGGAGGGCGTGACGAGGACCGCGCCCGGCAACTCCTCGCCGCGGAGGCCGTGTTGGCGGCGCACCGCGGGAAGCGGGCCAGGATGGACCAGGCCGTCGCGGAGTTCCACCGCAGGGACGGCGACCGCTCCCCGGTGGCGACGCTCACCGCCGGGCTGGCCAGGTCGTTCTGCGCGCTCCTGGAGGAGGACCGGCCCCGGGCCCAGGAGGAGTTGGCCCGCACGGCACCGCGCGGCGCGGGTCACCCGTTGGACGGCAGGCACGGACTGCGGCATCTGCTGGACGCGTTGAGCGCCGGGGGCGGGACCGGGGAGTCACGGGGAGCCGGGCGGGTGAGGCCCACGAAGGGAGCGTCGGCCCGGGAGGAAGACGCACGCGCCACGGCTGCCGCGGCGCGGGAACAGCAGGAGCGGCGGGAGCGGCCCTTGCGGCCGGAGCGGCCCGAACTGCCGGTGGGGCCCGGGCGGTTCGCGGGGGACGGGCAGCCCATGGGGGCCGGGCAGCCTGTGGGGCCTGGGCAGTCTGTGGGGTTTGAGGAGTCTGTGGGGATCGGAAAGTCTGTGGGGGCCGGGCAGCCTGTGGGGCCTGGGCGGTCTGTAGGGCCTGAGGAGTCTGTGGAGGCTGGGCGGCCCGTGGGGCCTGAGCAGTCCGTGGGGCCTGAGCAGTCCGTAGGGCTCGGACAGTCTGTAGAGCCCGGGCGGTCCGTGCGACCTGAGCGGTTCGTGGGGGCTGAGGGGTCCGTGGGGCCCCAACTGCCTGTGGGGGCCGAGCAGTCCGTGGGGCTCGGACAGTCTGTAAGGCCCGAGCAGCCCGTGAGGGGCGAGCAGTCCGTGAGGGGCGAGCAGTCCGTGGGGCTCGGACAGTCCGTAGGGCCCGAGCAGTCCATGGAGCCCGAACAGCGCGTGAGGCCAGAACAACGCGTGGGGTCCGAACAACCCGTGGAGCCCGAACTCCCCGACCCGGACGGCCCGTTGGCTCGCCTCCGATGGAACCGGCACTTCGCGCTCCTCGCCCGGGCCGTCCACCTCGGCAGGGCGGGGCGCCGTGACGAGGCGGAGGCGGTCGTGCGGGCGGCCCGCCACGCGGCGGCGCCGTTCCCGCTCGCCCACCACCTGGGCCTGCGCCTCGTCGCGGAGGCGGCCCTGCGCGATCACTGGGGGGAGCCGACGGCGTGGTTGCACCAGGCGGAGGAGTACTTCCACCGGGCCGAACTGCCCGTGGTGGCGGGGGCCTGCCGGGGGTTGCTGCGGAGGAACGGCGTGGCGGTGCGGCAGCGCCGCAGGGGCGCGGACGCGGTGCCGCGCCCGCTGCGCCAACTCGGCGTCACGGTCCGCGAGTACGAGGTCTTCCGCCTCATGGCGCCCCGCCCCGCCAACCGGGACATCGCCGACCGCCTCTACATCTCACCGCGCACGGTCGAGAAGCACGTGGCCAGCCTCATCCTGAAGACGGGCCGCCCGAGCCGCGCGGCACTGAGCGAACTGGCCTCGACGGTGCTGCTCGACGACGGGGAGAGCGACGGGGAGGACGCCGGGGACGAGTGACGGGCACGCGGACCCGGCGGCCTGTGGGGGAAAGCCTGCCCCGCCGGACCAGGAGTCGGTCCGGCGGGGCAGGCACGGCATCCGCCCCGGCGCGTACCGCCGAAGTGTCGCCGGTGAAGTGTCGCCGGTGGCGACGTCAGCCCTTGATGTTCACGTCGATGCAGGCGTAGAAGGCGTTGGCGGTGTCCGCGATGTTCCACACCGCGAGGACCTTCTGCTTGCCGGTGAGTCCGCCGAAGTCGACGGTGTGGGTGACCGTCTCGCCCGGCTGGGCGCCGCCGTCGTCGACCTCGGCGATCTTGTTGCCGCCGACGAAGTACTGCCAGGTGCTCGTGCTGTGACGTGCCGTCAGCTTCCAGCTGAACTCCTGGGAGGAGCCGACGTCGGTGGCCTGCCAGCCCTTGCTGTCGTCGTCGAGTTCCTTGAACCGGGCGTTGCCGCCGCTGCAGGTCGTCTGGCCCTTGGGGCCCTCGACGCTCTGCGGCTCATGGGTGATCTCGCCGCACGACACGGTTCCGGCCGCGCACTGGGCCTGGCGGCTCGGGGGCGAGTTGACGTAGCCGTGGGCGCCGGCCGGGGTGACCGAGGCCAGGACCAGCAAGGGCGCGCAGCCCGCGCCGATGACGGCGGCCAGTTTCCGCTTCGAATGCATCTCTGCTCCCTCTGGGTGGGGGGATGAGGGGGAAGAGACAACCGGGCGCCTCGGTCGACTCATTGGCCTAGACCTTACTGATTGTCAGAACGCCGTCAACCCTTCAACTGATGTTCGTGGGAGAGAAGTTGTTCCCGTGACCACTCGTGGGCCAGCTCCGTGAAGGCGCGCGCCGCGGCGCTCTGGTAGCCGCTCTCGCGGCGCAGCAGCGTGACCGTCCGCGCGGACGGGGCGGGTTCGAGCGGGACGGTGTGCAGGCCGGGGCGGTCGCGGGTCAGGGCGTCGGGCAGGACCGTGGCCAGCGGAGTGTGCCGGACGATCTCGGTGAGCGCGTGGATCGACGTGGCCTCCACGGCGACGTCCGGCCGCACCTCGTGGCGGGTGAAGTGCGCGTCGATGTGCACGCGCGTGGCGAAGTCGCCGCTGAGCAGCGCCAGTTGTGCGGCGGTGAGCTCGTCGAGGGGGAGAGGGGCCGTCCGGCCCGCGTGCGGGTGGAGGTCGCCCACCACGAGGCTGAGCGACTCGGTGAACAGGTCCGTGGCCGACAGGCCCGGCAGATGCGGACCGTGGAAGGCGATGCCGAGGTCGAGCTCGTCGGCGAGGAGGTCGGGCTCGATGCGGTCCTGCGGCAACTCGCGCAGGCGCAGGGCGATCCCGGGATGGCGCTCGTGCAGCAGGGCGGTGAGCGGCCCGACGAGATAGGTGGTGAACGTCGGCGTGACGGCCAGGCGGAGCGTGCCGCGCGACAGGTCGGTCACGTCGTGCACGGCGCGCTCGGCCGCGGCCAGGTCCCGCAGGGCGCGGCGCGCGTGTGGGAGATAGGCGGCGCCGGCGTCGGTGAGGCGCACCGTGCGGCCGCCGCGGTCCAGGAGCGGGACTCCGACGGCGCGCTCCAGCTGACGGATCTGCTGGGACAGCGTCGGCTGGGAAATGTGGAGTTCCTCGGCCGCCCGCGTGAAGTTGCCGTGCTCGGCGACGGCGAGCAGATACCGCAGATGACGCAGTTCAGGGGCCATGCACGCCACTATAGACGCACCTATAGATGCTATCGATAGAAGTCATGGATAGTGCGTCTTGGACGCTATAGACGCAGGTCATACATGGTGGATCTCGTCAGCCCGACAGGGTGGACCCCCACCGGCCCGACAGGGCCGGCCCCTATCGAAGGGAGTGACCATGCGAGACCTCGCCGCGGGAGTGCGATGCTTCCAGCGGGACGTCTTCCCGGCCAAGGCGGAGCTGTTCGAGCGCCTTGCCACCCGCCACACGCCGGACACGCTGTTCATCGGCTGCTCCGACGCTCGCGTCGTACCCGAGCTGATCACCCAGCGCGAGCCTGGCGAGCTGTTCGTCATCCGCACCGCGGGCAATCTCGTCCCGGCCCACGCGCCGTACGCGGACGGAGTCGCCGCGAGCGTCGAGTACGCGGTGGCCGTCCTCGGCGTCACCGACATCGTGGTGTGCGGCCACTCGGCCTGCGGGGCGATGACCGCCCTCGCCGAGCGCCAGGACCTGACCGGCGCGCCCGCCGTCGCCGACTGGCTGCGCCACGCGGACGCCGCGGTGGCCCGTACGCCCGACTCGGCGGACGGCGGCGAGCGGGTGGCCGCCCTGGTGCGGGACAACGTCCTGGCCCAGCTCGCCCACCTGGCCACGCACCCCCCGGTGGCCCGGGCGCTGTCCCGCGGCGCGCTCGCGCTGCACGGCTGGGTCTACGACATCGCCACGGGCGCCGTCGAGGACCTCACGGCCACCAGTGCCGTCGCCGCGACCGCGGCCTGAACCACCTGCCCGCGGCCTGAACCACCGCGCCGCCCGAACCACCCCCGCGGCAGGACACCTCTGCCCGAACCCCTCCCGAAAGGACACCCCTCTCATGATCCACGCCCAGTTCGACGCCACCGCCCGCCAGGACCTCGCCGTCCGCGCCGTCGAGGCCAAGGTCCGCAAGGACCTGTCCTGGCAGCAGATCGCCGACGTCACCGGTTTCTCGGTCGCCTTCGTCACCGCTGCCGTCCTCGGCCAGCACGCCCTGCCGGAGCCCGCGGCCAAGGCCGTCACCGAGCTGCTCGGCCTGGACGACGACGCCGTGACGCTGCTGCAGACGATCCCGACCCGCGGTTCGATCCCCGGCGGCATCCCCACCGACCCGACGATCTACCGCTTCCACGAGATGCTCCAGGTCTACGGCACCACCCTGAAGGCCCTGGTCCACGAGCAGTTCGGTGACGGCATCATCAGCGCCATCAACTTCAAGCTCGACGTGAAGAAGGTCGCCGACCCCGAGGGCGGCGAGCGCGCGGTGATCACCCTGGACGGCAAGTACCTTCCCACCAAGCCGTTCTGACCCACTGGCACCCGCGTGCGTGGCGACTGTCTACCATGCGGGCGGGAGCTACGGACGGAGTGACAGTGACGCAGACCGACGACGTGGTCCACCTGGTCGGCGACGTGCTCGGAGCGGACGACATCGTGGGCGTCTACCTGCACGGCTCGGCCGTCCTCGGCGGTCTGCGTCCGCACAGCGACATCGACGTCCTCGTCGTCGCCCGGCGGCGCACCACCGCCGGGCAGCGGCAGGCCCTGACCGACGGTCTGCTCGAGATCTCGGGCAGCGGGGCGCCGGGCGAGCCCCTGCGCCCCGTCGAGCTGACCGTCGCCGTCCAGGACGACGTCCGTCCGTGGACGTACCCGCCCCGCTGTGAATTCCAGTACGGCGAGTGGCTGCGCGATGCGTACCTGCGCGGCGAGACACCCGAGCCCGAACCGAGCCCCGACCTCGCGCTCCTGGTGACGATGGTGCTGCGGGGGCGCGCCGCCCTGGTGGGACCGGCCCCGGACGAGATCCTCGACCCGGTCCCGCCCGGGGACGTCACCCGCGCGATGGTCGCCGGCGTCCCCGAGCTGCTCGCCGAACTCGACACCGACACCCGTAACGTCCTGCTGACCCTCGCCCGGATCTGGACGACTCTGGCGACGGGGGAGATCAAGTCCAAGGCGGGAGCGGCCGGTTGGGCCCTGGAACGGCTGCCCGCCGAGCACCGGCCGGTGCTCGAACGCGCCCGTGCCGTCTACCTCGGTGACGAGGAGGAGGGCTGGGACGACCTCCTGCCGCAGGTGAAGCCGCACGCCCGGTACGTCGCGCGGGAGATCGAGCGGCTGGCCCCGCGGGACTGAACCACCGTACGTACAACAGAAGTTCGCGACGCGAGCGGTTCGCGACCCATTGACATCGGACTCGGCCGCGGTGATGCTCCATCACGCCCGTGTTAACGATAACAGCGGGCTGAGGCACGCCTGAGGGAGTCATCCATGTCAGGTAGTCGTCACCCTTCCCTCGACCGCCGCGCCGTGCTCCTGGCCGCCACCAGCGCCACCGCGGGCGCCCTCGCGACCGCCTGCGGCACCGCTGAGGGGCAGCCCCGGGGCAAGGTCGCCGTCCTCGGCGACAGCGCGGCGTGGGAGAAGCCCATGGCCGCCGCCGGGTCGGCCATGAAGTCGGTGGCGGCGCTGAGTCTGGTGCCCGAGGTCAACCCGTCCCTGGAGTCGTTCGAGCAGATCGTCAAGTCCTCGCTGCGGACCAGCAAGACCCCCGACATGCTCAAGTACTGGTCGGGCTACCGCCTCCAGGACCTCGCCCGCACCGGCGGCATCGTCGACCTGACCCGGCAGTGGGAGAGCGCCGTCGCCAGGGGCTGGGTCGACGCCTCCCTGCGCGGCGCGTTCACCTACCGGCGGCGGGTCTACGGCCTGCCGATGAACCTCGCGTACTGGGTGTTCTTCCACAACCCCGAGGTCTTCCGCGAGCACGGCATCAAAGCCCCGAAGACCTGGGAGGACTTCCTCGCCGCCTGCGCGCGCCTGAAGAAGAACGGCATCGTCCCGCTGCACGGCACGGCCGACGGGCGCTGGCCCTCCTTCATCTGGTTCCAGGAGATCCTCAGCCGTCAAGACCCCCGTTTCTACGCGGACTTGATGAACGGCCGCGAGCGCTACACCGACCCGCGCGCCGAGCGGGCCCTGCGCACCATCGCGTCCTTCTTCGACAAGGGCTGGTTCACGCCCATGGACATGAACCACAACGACGCGGCCGCCGCGATGCTGCGCGGCAAGGTCGGCATGGTGCCCTGCGGCACCTGGCTCGGCTCCACCCTCGCGGCCGCGGGCGGCAGGCCCGGCAAGAACCTCGACGCGTTCGTGCTCCCCATGGCCGACGCGAGGGCCCGCCCCAGCGTCATCTTCGAGTCCAGCGCGCTCGTCGCCACCGTCAAGGGCCCCGACCGCGCGGAGGCGTTGAAGGCCACCAGGACCTGGCTGCACCCCACCGTCATGAAGGCGTTCTCGCACACCCTGCAGGACGGCTGCCCCAACCCGGAGGTCGAGCCCGCCAACCCCGTGATCGAAGGGCTCGCGAAGAAGGTGCGCGGCGACAAGTTGTGGCTGCTCAACCGCTTCTGGGAACAGGGCCCGCCCGAACTGGTCGAGGCGACCGTCGACGACCTCGCCGGGTTCCTCCTCGACCCGTCCTCGTACCGCAGGACGCTGCGCACCATGCAGGACCGCGCCGACGAGGCCTGGCGCGTGTGGCGGGAGGCGGAGGAGACATGACCGAGACCGTGACCCCCGCGCACGGCGCAGCGAAGGCCGCGCGCGTCCGCCGCAGGGTGCCCACCCGCACCCCGCACCAGGCCGCGAGGGCGGGCGGCGGCAGGCTCGGCGGCCCCCTCGCCGCCCTGCCCTGGGCGCTGCCCGCCTTCGCTCTCGTCGGCGTCCTCCTGGTGTATCCGTTCTTCCGCAGCGTCTACGGCAGCTTTTTCGAGGACAACGGCTTCACGAGCAGCTTCACCGGATTCGACAACTACGCGCGCCTCGCCGACGACCCGGTCTTCGGCCGGTCGGTGCTCAACACCCTGATGTGGGTGGCCGGCACGCTGCTGCTGCCCGTCCTCGCCGGGCTCCTCATCGCCGTCGCCACCCACCGGACGCGGTTCGGCGGCATCGCGCGTCTGATCATCGTCCTTCCGTTCGCGATCTCGGGCGCGGCCACCGCCGTCCTGTGGAACTTCATGCTGACCTCGGACGGCGCGGTCAACCAGGTCCTGCGCGGGATCGGCCTGGACGGCTGGGCGCAGACCTGGCTTCTGGAGTGGCCGCAGAACACCCTCTCGATGATCGTCGCGAGCACCTGGCAGGCGACCGGGCTGAACGTGGTCCTCTTCGCGATCGGGCTGCGCGCCATCCCGCGCGAGACCGTCGAGGCCGCCGAGCTGGACGGGGCGAGCGGCTGGCGGATGTTCCGGCACATCACCCTGCCTCAGCTGCGCGCCGTGACCGTGGTGGTGGTCGGCATGGCCATCGTCAACAGCCTCAAGGCGTTCGACATGATCTGGATCCTCACCAAGGGCGGCCCGTCCCGCTCTTCGGAGACCCTCGCCCTGAGCATGTACCGCGAGGCGTTCCGGCTGTTCCACGTGGGGTACGGCTCGGCCATCGCCCTCGTCCTGTCGGTGATCGTCGTCGCCTCGTCCTGGATGTACCTGCGCCGCCAGATGCCCGACACCGGCACGGCCGAGAGCTGAGGAGGGGAGTCCCATGGGACGCGCGGTACGCAACCTCTTCGTCGCCGCATGCGTGGTGCTCTGGCTGGTCCCGCTGTATCTGCTGATCGTCAACGCCCTGACCCCGGCGGTCGAGTACGCGGGCAAGCCCGAGTGGACCGTGCAGGGCTTCGACCTGTGGGAGAACGTGCGGACCGCCTGGGACGTGGCGGGCATCGGTGACAGCTTCCAGGCCTCGCTGCTCTACGCCGTCGTGTGCGGCCTGGTCGCCGTCCTGGTGGCGGCCATGGCGGCGTTCGCCGTCGTCGTGCTGCCCATCCCCAGGCCCGCGTTCTGGTTCTGGCTGATCTACTCCGGCACGCTCTTCCCGCTGCAGATGTTCCTCGCGCCGCTCTTCGGCCTGTACGCGGACACCAACCTGTACGACACCAGGCTCGGCCTGATGCTCGTGTACGCGGCCTGGGCGGTGCCCTTCGCCTTCTTCCTGATCCGCAATCAGATGACCACCATGCCTGCCGAGTTGACGGAGGCCGCGCTGATCGACGGCGCCTCCTTCTGGCGGATCTTCTGGCGCATCCACATACCGCTGATGAGGGCGGGGCTGGGTGCGGCGTTCATCTTCCAGTTCACGGCCGTCTGGAACGACCTGCTGCTCGGCATCACGCTCAGCCGCAGCCCCGAAGTGCAGCCGGTCATGGCCGCCCTCAGCACCCTGAACAACGCCTACTCGTCGACGGGTCCTCCCGTCATCCTGGCCGGCGCGCTGATCGTGTCCGTGCCGACCCTCCTCCTCTTCCTGGTGTTCCGCGGCCTGTTCCTGCGCGGCATCACCGCATCCGCACGCTGACCCGACCGCCCCACCCCAGGAGAGATCCGCATGACGACACGGGCACTGGTCCGCACCACCGACTGGGACAACGACCGGATCCGCGACAGCCTGCGCTCCAGCGTGGTCTCCGCGGAGGGCGGCCTGCCCGACGGCGCCGTCCTGCGGCTCACCGAGGAACCCCTCCTGCGGCGCGCCGAGGACGGCACGCTCCTCCAGTCGCTGCGCGTCGAGCCCGTCAACGGCACGGCGATTCCCGCCGAGTTGGGCGTGCGTACGGAATCGGGGACGGCGCTGCGCGTCGAGCGCATCGCGGGACCGGGACGGTCCGTGCGGCTCCTGCTGCCCGCCGTCGACGCGCCGACCCGCGTCACCGTCGGCCTCCCCGACGGACAGGACGGCATCGACGTGCCCCTGACCCCGCAGCGCCGCTGGACCCTGCACCTGGTCCACCACTCCCACCTGGACATCGGCTACACCGATCCCCAGGGCCGCGTCCTCGCCGAGCACCTGTCCTTCCTCGACTCCTGCCTGGAGCTCACCCGCGCCACCGACGACTGGCCGGAGGAGTCCCGGTTCCGCTGGTGCGTCGAGTCGTTGTGGTCCTTCCGGCAGTGGGCCGACGCCCGCCCCGCCGAGCAGGTCGAGGAGTTCGTGCGCAGGGTCCGCGAGGGCCGCATCGAGCTGACCGCGCTGCCGTTCAACCTGCACACCGAGACCTGCTCCACGGACGAGCTCCACGAACTCCTGCGCCTGGCCCGCTCCGTACGCGACGAGCACGGCGTCGACTTCACCTCCGCCATGCAGACCGACGTGCCAGGCGCGGTCGTCGGGCTCGTCGACGCCTTGGCTGCCGCGGGCGTCAGGTACCTCTCGGTGGCGCACAACTGGGCCGGGCGCTCCGTGCCCCACCTGGTCGGCGGCGAGAAGCTGCCCCGCCTCTTCCGCTGGCGCGCGCCCAGCGGCAACAGCGTCCTGGTGTGGGTCACCGACACCCCGCACGGCCTCGCCTACATGGAAGGCCCGCTGCTCGGCTTCGACACGGACTACGCGGACGTCGACGACCTGCTCCCCGCCTATCTGACCTCCCTCGCCACCAACCCGTACCCCTACCGCGGCGGCATCTTCGGCTGGGCCATGGACCACACCGAGGTCAAGCGCGAGCCCTACCCCTGGGACGTCCTCCACCTGCGCGTCCAGGGCAAGTTCGGCGACAACGCGCCGCCGCGGCGCATCATCGCCGACACGGTCCGCCGCTGGAACGAGACCTGGGCCCACCCCCAGCTGCGGCTCTCCCGCAACGAGGACTTCTTCACCGACGCCGAGGCCAGGCTCGGCGGCGAGATCCGCACCTTCGAGGGCGACTGGACCGACTGGTGGGTCGACGGGGTCGGGTCGGGGGCGCGTCCGCTGTCCCTGGCCAGGACCGCCCAGTCCGTGGTCGCCGACGCCCAGACCATCGGCACGTTCGCCGCCCTCCTCGGCGCCACGGGGGCCGAGGACGACAGCGCGGACGCCGCCGGGGTCTACGAGGCGGTGTCGCTCTTCGACGAGCACACCTGGGGCGCCGGCGACCCGTGGACCCACGGCGACGAGGGCGGTCACTCCGGCGAGCACCAGTGGCACTGGAAGTACGGGCAGGCGATGCGCGCCCACGACGACGGCAACGCGCTGCTCGCCCGCGCGAGCGCCCGCCTCGGCCAGCGCCTCGCCGCCGTGCCGGACGCGGACGCGACCTACCACGTCGTCAACACCTGCTCCTGGCCGCGCACCGACGTGGTCCGTGTCTTCCTGCCGGAGAGCACCGTGCCGCTGGAGCGCGAGGTGACCGTGCGCGACGCCCGCGACGGGCGCCGGCTGCCCCACGAGGAACAGCCGCAGACCAACGACGACCACCGCGACGCGGGGCGCTTCCTCCTCGTCCGCGTCGACGACGTGCCGCCCGCGGGGACGGTGCGCCTGGACGTCGCCGCCGCGGCCGGCGCCACCTCGCCGGACGCGGACACCACGACCGTGAAGGCCGCCACCGGCTGGAACCCGACCGGCGGCACCGAACGCGAGGACCCCGCCGAGAGCGCGGCCGAGGCTCTCACGCACCCTGCCCCGACCCTCCTGGAGAACGAGCACCTCGCCGTCCGCGTCGACCTCGCGCACGCCTGCGTCGCGTCGATCGTCGACAAGCGGACCGGCCGTGAACTCGTCCGTGAGGACGCCGTCGTGGGCTTCAACGGCTACGTCCACGACAGCTACACCACCGCCGGAGCCTTCAACCACAACTCCAGCCGCACCACGGCATCGGACCGCCTCGAACACCTCGGCACCCGCGCCGTGGCCCCGCCCGCCGCGCTCATCGCCCGCCGCTCCACCGCCACCGGTGAGTCGATCACGTACGAGACACGTCCGGCCGGCGCCAACAGGCTGCGCACCACGCTGACCCTGCCGCACGGCGTGCCCCGCCTCGACATCGAGAACCGTCTCGACAAGGACGCCGAACTCGGCAAGGAGAGCGCCTACTTCGCGTTTCCCTTCGCCTTCGACGACCCGGTCGTCCGCATGGAGGCCTCGGGCGGCGCCACGGGGAGCGGCCTGCCCGTGGTGCCGGGCTCCGCCCTGCACATGCGGGCCGTGCGGCGCTGGGTGACGCTGCACGACGACGACCTCGCCGTGGCCTGGTCCACACAGGACGCGCCGCTCGTACAGTTCGGCAACATCGCCCTGCCGTACGCGCCGTTCCCCAGGACGATGGGCCACGACGAGCCCGCCACCGTCTTCTCCTGGATCCACAACAACCTGTGGGACACCAACTTCCCCAGCCGGCAGGGCTTCGAGTTCACCTTCCGCTACTCCCTCGCCAGCGGCTCCAGCGCCGACGGCCTCGGTCAGCACACGGCCGCGGCCTGGAGCCGCCCGATGCGCGCCGTCCGGGCCAGGGGGGTCCCGGGCGGCGCGCGGGAGCGGCAGCACGCCTTCGTCGACGTCGGCGACCGGCGGGTCCGGCTCGTCGGCGCCACCACGCCCGAGCCCGGTCACGTCCTGCTGCGGCTCCAGTCGTTCGCCGAGGAGCCGGTGGCCTGCCCCGTCCGCGCAGGCTTCCCGGTCGCCGCCGCGCACCGCGCCGACTATCTGGGCACGGTGGTGGACGGTCAACTGCCGTGTGTGGACGGTGAGGTGACGGTGGATCTGCCCCCGCTGGGGACGACCGCGGTCCTTTTCGTGCGCCCTTGACGTTTCGTACGTCCTTGAAGTCCCGTTCCCGAACCACTGGTCCTGAAGCCCGCCTCCGATGTCCGACCCCGAGCGTTGTTCCCGTACGTCCGCACGAAGGAGAACGTGTGTACCGGCTCGACCCGCGCTACGCCCCCGCGCCAGGAACCGTCCTCGCCACCGGCTGGCAGGCCGTCGCCGCGCGGCTGCCCCAAGGCCCCGCGACCATCGCCGTGGACGGGCCGCCGACGGTGGACTGGGACGCGCTTGCCGCCCGCCTGACCGAGGAGCTGACCGCGCGCGGCGCCGCCGTGCGGACCCTCGACCTGCGCGCCCACCACGCCCCGGCCGCCGAGGTGCGCCGCCGCACCGAGTCCGCGCGCGACGCCGAGGACCCCTACTACTGCCGGCTCGCCGACACCCCGCTGCGCGACCTCTTCGACGACCTCCCGCGGCCGCACCCGCCGACGGGGCGCGAACTGCTGCTCGTCCACGGCCCCGGCGCCGCGCTTCTCCCGCACGACCTGCTCTGGTACGCCGACCTGCCCAAGCGCCACGCCGAGGCCGCCGTCGCCGCGGGCACCGGCCGCAATCTCGGACTGCCGTTTGAACGAGGCGACTTGAGGAGGCTCTTCTACATCGACTGGCCCGTCCTCGACCGTCACCGCGACGCCCTCGCCCCCCGCGTGGACGCCTGGCTGGACGTCCAGGACCACGAGGGCCCCACCTCCGTCGACGGCGCCGGACTGCGCGCCACCCTCGCCGGGCTGGCCCGCCGCCCCGTGCGTACCCGGCCGTACTTCAACTCCACTCCCTGGGGCGGCCACTGGGCCCAGCGCACGCTCGGCTTCGCCCCCGGGGCCCGCAACACCGCCCTCGGCTACGAACTCATCGCCCCCGAGGCGGGCGTCCTCATCGGCACCCATCCCGGCCAACAGGTGGAGATCCCCTTCCAGCTGCTGTGTGTCCTGCACCCCGACGACCTGCTCGGACCCCAGGTGAGCGCCCGCTTCGGTACGTCCTTCCCGATCCGCTTCGACTACCTCGACACCGTGGACGGCGGCAACCTCTCGGTGCACTGCCACCCCAAAGAGCCGTACATGCGGGAGAAGTTCGGCTGGGCCTACACCCAGCACGAGACGTACTACATGACCCTCGGAGGGCCGGACAGCCGTGTCTTCCTGGGCCTGCGCGAGGACGCCGACCTGGGCCTCTTCCGCAAGGAGATCGAGGAGGCCGCGCACGACGGGGTGCCGATGGACCCCGAGGACCACGTCATGACCTTCCCCGCCGAACAGGGCCGGCTCTTCATGATCCCGGCGGGCACCCCGCACGCCAGCGGAGCGGGAAACGTGGTCCTGGAGATCAGCGCCACCCCCTACCTGTACTCCCTGCGCTTCTACGACTGGCTGCGCCCCGACGCCGACGGCCATCCACGCCAACTCCCGTACGAACACGGCCTGGCCAACCTGGAGACCGGGCGCCGAGGGGCCGCCGTCGCACACGACCTGGTCCAGGAGCCGCGCACCCTGCGCCGCGGCGACGGCTGGCGCGAGGAACTCCTCGGCGCGCTCGATGAGATGTTCTACGAGGTGCGGCGCTACACCCTCGACGCGGACGCGGTGGCCGACGACGACACGGCGGGCCGCTTCCACGTGCTGAACGTCGCCGAGGGCGAGGGCGTCGTGCTGCACACCGCGGCGGGGGAGCGGCACACGCTCTCGTACGCGGAGACACTGACGGTGCCCGCCGCCGTGGGCCCCTACCGCCTCGCCGCGGTCGGCGAAGGCACGGTCAGGGTCGTGAAGGCACTGGTCCCATGAGGCCCGTCCTGGAGCTCGGCGGCACCCATGTGACCGCGGCGCTCGCGGACCCCGCCACGGCGCGTGTGACCCGGCGCGTGCGACGGCCCCTGGACGCCCGGGGCACCGCCGAACACGTCCTCGGCACGGTCGTGCGCTGCGCCGCCGACCTGGACGCCCCCGCCGGGTGCGTGTGGGGCGTCGCGGTGCCCGGCCCCTTCGACTACGACAAGGGCATCGCCCGCTTCCGCGGCGTCGGCAAGTTCGACGACCTCTACGGCATCGACGTACGCGCGGTGCTCCTCGACGGCATCTGGCCGCGCCCCACGGACGCGGTGTTCCTCAACGACGCGCACGCCTTCCTGCTCGGCGAGTGGCGGGCGGGCGCCGCGCGCGACCACCACCGCTGCGTGGGCATCACGCTGGGGACGGGCGTGGGTTCGGCCTTCCTCGTCGGCGGCGACATCCGGCACGCGGGCCCCGGCGTGCCGCCGCAGGGCCGCATCGACCTCGTCGAGGTGTGCGGCAGGCCGCTGGAGGACTCGGTGTCGCGGCGGGCCGTCCTCGCGCGCTACGGCTGTGACTCGGAACGGGTCCTGGACGTCTGCGATGTCGCCGAGCGCGCGCGGGCGGGGGAGCGGCGTGCGCGGGCCGTCCTCGACGAGGCGTTCCGCACCCTCGGCGGCGTACTCGCCCCGTTCCTGCGGGACTTCGACGCCACGGCACTCGTCGTCGGCGGCGCGATGGCCGCCTCGTGGGATCTGCTGCGGCCCGCACTGCGCGCGGGCCTGGGGGATACTCCGGTCACGCTGCGCGCCGCGGCGCTCGGCGAGAACGCGGCGCTCGTGGGGGCGGCGGCGCACACGGTGGCCGCGCGCTGACCACACGGTTGCCGCCAGTACGGTCGCCGTCGGCACGGCCGCCCAACGGAACGGAAGGACATCCGCACCATGCCCGGACCGCCGGATCCGCACAGCGGTCGCCCGCGGCGCGACGCCAGGAGCGGCCAGCCCACCCTGCGGGACGTCGCCGAGCGCGCGGGCGTCAGCGCGATGACGGCGTCCCGGGTGCTGCGCGACGACCCGCAGGTGCTGCCCGCCACCCGCGAGAGGGTCCGCGCGGCGGCCGCCGCCCTCGGCTACCGCCCCAACGAGGTCGCCCGCAGCCTTCGCCTCGGCCGGGGCAGCGGCCTGGTCGGGCTCGTCGTCACCAACCTCGCGAACCCCTTCTACTCGCGCCTCGCACTGGGCGTGGACTCCGTGGTCGCCGAGCACGGCCTGAAGACGGTGATCGGCAACACCGGGCAGGACCCCGACGCCGAGCGGGAACTGGTCGCGGACCTGGTGGCCCGCCGCGTCGACGGCATCATCGCCGTGCCCGCCGGCGCCGACCAGCGCCACCTCGCCGCGGCGGCCGCCGAGGGCGTGCCGGTGGTCCTCGCCAGCCGCCCGCCCGAGGGCTTCGCAGCGGACTGCGTCCTGGTCGACGACTTCGGGGGCGCGCGCGACGCCACGGCCCGCCTCCTGGACCGCGGACACCGCCGCATCGGCTTCCTCGGCTCGCCGCCCGCCGTGTACACCGGCATGGAGCGGGTGCGCGGCTACGCGGCCGCCCTCGCCTCGGCGTGCGTCGCCATGGACCCGCGCCTGGTGCGCCAGGGCCAGACGGAACCGGACCAGGCCACGCGCGCGGCGGCCGCGCTGCTCGCGCTGCCCGACCCGCCCACCGCGCTGTTCTGCTCGAACAACCGCAACACGATAGGGGCCTTCCGCGCGATCCGCGCCCTGCGCGCCTCCGGCGGCCCGCCCGTCGCCCTCGCCGGGTTCGACGACTTCGAACTCGCCGACGCGCTGGGGCTCGCCCTCACCCTGGTCGCGTACGACAGCGACGAGCTGGGCCGGGCCGCGGGCCGCCTCCTCGCCGACCGCCTCCACGACAGACGGCAGGGCGCCACCGGAGAGACCGGGCAGAGGCCGCCGCGGCACGTCGTGGTGCCCACCAGCCTGGTGGAGTACGGGACGTGAGTGGGAGGGGGATGCCGGGACCTGAGCGACCCGGGTGATCCGGGTGATCCGGGTGGCACAGGATCTTGGGGAAGTCCGAGGAACGCGGAACGGACCGGGGTGCCCCATACGTTGGGCAGGGCGGGGCCACGCCGTGCGCAGCCCGACGAGCACCGAAGGGACGGGGGGACGCGTGCCGCAGCAGAGCCGCTCCGCGCGCCTGGCCGCGTCCGCGCTGACCCTTGTCGTCACCGTCCTCGCGCTCTTCGTCCCGGCGGCCGGGGCACAGGGCATGCCCCCCGACGGGCCGCTCACCCACCACACGGTGGCGGCGCACGCCGGAAAGGGAGCCGGACCGGACGACGTCCCGGCGCTCCACGTCGCGGTCACCCACCGGCCCGACGCCCACATCCCCGGCCCGCAGCCGGCGGGCCCCGCGCGCACGGCCGTGGACACGGCCCCGCGCCGCGCCCTCGGCGGGCCCGACACGCGCCCCGCCACCGCACTCGCGCCGCCGCGTCGGCCGGCCGAGTCCGCCGCCCCGCGCGGCCCGCCCCACCGATGAGCACGCAGACCGTCATCGACGCCTGACCCCTCTGCCCCGGCGCGCACCGCGCGGGGCCGGTCACGCGTCCCTCCGTCCTGCCCTCATCGTGGAGTACGCATGTCTCGCCCACCCTTGTCCCGCGCACCACTGTGGAGGGCGATCGTCGCGCTCGCGGCCGTCGCCCTGTCCCTGTACATCGCCCTCACCCAGTCCGCCCGCCTCGGCCTCGATCTGCGCGGCGGCACCCAGATCGTCCTGGAGACCCGGGACACACCCACCGTCAAGGCCGACGCCGCGTCCACCGACCGCGCCCTGGAGGTCCTCAGGCAGCGCGTCGACGCGCTCGGCGTCTCCGAACCCGGCATCGCCCGCTCCGGCGAGAAGCGGATCATCGTCGAACTCCCCGGAGTGCAGGACCCGCGCGAGGCCGCCGAGGTCATCGGCCGCACCGCACAGCTCACGGTCCACCCGGTGACGGGGGAGTCCGCCGCCAAGGGCTCCGCGAAGCCCGCGGCCGACGGATCGCGCACCCTGCCCGACCCGGACCGGCCGGGCAGCCACCTGAAGCTGGGCCCCACCGCCCTCACCGGCGAGGGGGTCAAGGACGCGGAGGCGGTCCTCGACCAGCAGTCGCTGAGCGGCTGGATGGTCTCCCTCGACTTCCGCAAGGGCGCGGGCGACACCTGGGCGAAGATCACCTCGGACGCGGCCTGCGCACCTCAGGGCGCCCCGGAACGCCGCGTCGCCATCACGCTCGACAACAAGATCATCTCTGCCCCCGGCGTCAACGCGGACGTGGTGTGCGGGACCGGCATCACCGGCGGCTCCACGCAGATCAGCGGCGACTTCGACCAGGCCGAGGCGCGCGACCTGGCCGCGCTCGTCAAGGGCGGCGCACTGCCGGTGCCCGTCGACGTCGTGGAGCAGCGCACCGTCGGCCCGACGCTCGGCGCCGACGCCATCGAGGCGAGCACCGAGGCCGCCGTCATCGGCATCGCGCTGACCGCGCTGTTCATCACCGTCGTCTACCGCATCCTGGGCGCGCTCGCCGCCTTCGCCCTCGCGTTGTACGGCCTCATCTCGTACGCCGCTCTGGTGGCGCTCGGCGCGACGCTCACCCTGCCGGGGCTCGCCGGGTTCGTCCTGGCGATCGGCATGGCGGTCGACGCGAACGTCCTCGTCTTCGAACGGGCGCGGGAGGAATATCTGGGCGTCCGGTCCAAGGACCTGGCCAAGCCCGTGAAGACCGGCTTCACCAAAGCGTGGAGCGCGGTCATCGACTCGAACGTGACGACGCTCCTCGCGGCCGGGCTGCTGTTCTTCTTCGCCACGGGGCCGGTCAAGGGCTTCGGGGTCACCCTGTGCATCGGCGTCTTGGCATCGATGCTCACGGCACTCGTCATCACCCGCGTGCTCGCCGACTTCGCCGTCGCCCGCAGCTTCGTACGCAAGCGCCCCGGCCTGACCGGCATCGCCTCGACGGGCCGCGTCCGCACGTGGCTGGCGCGCCGCAACCCGAACCTGGTCCGTCACCGGCGCCGCTGGCTCGGCGCGAGCGCGCTCCTGGTGGCGGTGGCCGTCGCCGGAATCGTCATCCGCGGCCTGGACTTCGGCGTGGAGTTCACCGGCGGCCGCCTCGTCGAGTACAGCACCAGCAGGCCCGTCGACGCGGACACGGCGCGGAACGCCGTGTCCGACGCGGGGTTCCCGCGCGCGGTGGTGCAGGAGTCCGGCGACGGCGACATCACCGTACGCACGGAGAAGCTCACCGACGACGAGCAGCAGCGCGTCAAGGCGGCCTTGGCGGAGCCCGGCGGCACCGTCACGGTCGAGCGCGACGAACAGATCGGCCCGAGCCTCGGCAGCGAACTGCGCCAGAAGGCGCTCCTGGCCCTGGGCATCGCGGTGGCCGCCCAGCTGATCTACCTGAGCGTGCGGTTCCGCTGGACCCTCGCGGCCGCGGCCGTGTCGGCGATGGTCCACGACGTCCTCCTCGTGGTGGGCCTGTTCGCCTGGTTGGGCAAGCCGGTGGACAGCGTCTTCCTCGCGGCCCTGCTCACGGTGATCGGCTACTCGGTGAACGACACGGTGGTCGTCTTCGACCGCGTACGCGAGGGGCGCCGCAGGGACCCGCGGGGCGATCTGGAGAAGACGGCCAACCACGCGGTGGTCCAAACCCTCCCGCGCACGGTGAACACGGGCATGGGAGCCCTCTTCATCCTGACCGCACTGGCGGTGCTGGGCGGCGACTCGTTGGCGGACTTCTCCGTGGCGCTGATCGCGGGCGTCCTGGTCGGCATCGCGTCGACCGTCTTCACCGCCGTCCCGATCGCCGTCGCCCTGGAACACCGCAACCCGGCGCCGCCACCGGCGCGGGGCCGCCGCGGCGCGATGGAAGTCCCGGACGGATACAGCCCGTTGGAGGCGCGCAGGAGGAAGGAGAGGGGGACGGGCGCGGTCGTCTGAGCCCGCGCGGACGCCGCCGGAATCCCGCGTGGCACGCCGAGCGGTCGCTCGACGGCTCGGCGTGCCACTCGGGCGGATCTGTCCCCGGGCGCTGCGCCTCACCGCGCCCGGGGACACGGCGCTCTGCGCCGCCCACGGCGCGTGCGCCGTCACCGCTGATCACGGAGGCGCCTCAGCGGCCGCTGTTCCCCCACGGCGCCAGGAGGTCGGCGATCCTGCGTACCGACGCGATGACCTCGGCGGTGTCGACGGCCGTGTAACACAGCCGGAAGTAGCCCGGCTCGGCGCACGACAGGAGTTGCCCCGGGAGCAACTGCACCTGGGCGTACGTGGCGATGTACCAGCGCAGCCACTCCTCCTCGCTGGAGATGCCCGGGAAGAGGATCGGCAGCGCGACCGTCCCCTCCTTGTCGGCCTCCGCGCTCCTGTCGGCGAACGGTTCGGGTACACGGTCGGGTTGCGGAAAGTGCGGCCCGATCTCCGGCGGGATCGCCGTGCCCGCCGGCGGCAGACAGGCGCGCAGGTCGAGCCAGAAGAACTGCGCCGCGTTCTGCCCCTCGCGGTGGCGGTAGGGGATCCCACCGTCGTCGAGGGCGCGGTGGGTTTCCTGGAACGCGGTCGTCAGCCAGCCCCGGTACTGCTTCATCAGCTCGATCGGGTAGCTCTTGCCGCCGCTGGTGGTCGCCAGCATCTTCCCGACGACGAAGTGCTTGAGCGAGTCGAACGGGCTGAACCAGGAAAGGGAGTTCTGCTTGTCCTTGATGCCCTGCATGGCCTGATGGACCACCGGGGACTTCGAGATCACGACTCCGGCCTTGAGGCCGGAAATCCCGAAGTCCTTGGCGAACGAGTAGACGACGTGGACCCGGTTCCTCGCCTCCGGGTTGTTCCGGTAGGCGTCCAGTGCCAGGGCGCTGACGAACTCCGGCCGGGCCCCGGTGAGTTGGGAGTGGGCGTATATCTCGTCGGAGATGATGTGCATGCCCGTCTCGTCGAGCGCCCACCGGTAGACGCTCTCCAGCAGGTCCTTGCCGTAGTTGTCGCCCAGCGGGTTGTTGGGGTTGGTGAGGACGAGCAGCTTCGGCGGCTCCGGCTGGGTCCGGTAGGTGTGTTGCAGATCTGCCAGCGTGAGCTCGAAGTTCTCCCTGCCCCTCTCCAGGAGGTGCACGGGAACGGTGACCAGTTCGGGCCGTTGCTCGAAGGACCAGTTGAAGCCCTGCCAGTAGGGGGCGGGGAGCAGCACCCGGTCGCCGCTCCGCAGGATCCCGCCGTCCCTGAGCGCGAATGCCAGGCACTCCAGGGCGGCCGACGCGCCCGACGTGCCGAAGACGTCCTCGCTCTTCAGGTCCGGGGAGAACGCCGGGCGGAGCGCTTGGGCGATGTGGCGGCGGATCTCCGGACTGCCGTACGAAGGGGCGTACTTGACGTCCTCCTGCCCGAGGACGCCGAGCCTGTCGAAGACGTTGTCCCGCAGTGACGGATAGACCAGCACGTTCTCCGCCGTGGCGAGGTTGATCACGTCCGGGTAGAGCTCCCGGTGGACGGCCAGCCGCTGCTCCGGGTCGGCGGCCCCGGCGAGCAGTGCCGTGATCTCCTCGGGGCTCCGGCCCTCCGGACCCTGCTGCGGTGCCGTGGTGCCCTTCGCGTTCCTGGCCATCGTGGATTCCTCACTCGACAGGTGCGCTTTTCTGGCAAGCCACCATCTTTCGGGAGGATCGCGGAGGGTGAACAGGACGCGAACCGGCCATGTGGGGCGGCAGGAGAGCGGCAGGAGTGAGCGCGGATGCACGTCGGCATACCCCCTAGGGGTACTTGACGTGCGTGCGCGTCGAGCCGTAGCCTCGAGTTCGTCCACGAGAGGTACCCCCTGGGGGTATCCATGAGTCTGGAGGTCACCATGTGCACGACGCCCGTCCCCTCCCAGCGGGACTCCACTCGGCGTGACTCCGCCACCCCCGCCGTCGTCCACGCGGGTGCCGACGGCACGCTGCCCGACTGGCACGTGCGGGGTGAGTGGTTCGACGTCTGCAGCTGCGCGCTGCCCTGCCCGTGCACCTTCGCCCAGGAGCCGACCCACGGCGACTGCCTCTTCACGCTGGTGTGGCAGGTCCACGAGGGGCACTTCGGGGACGTACGCCTGGACGGGCTCGGCGTCGTCGCGCTCGGGGAGTTCACCGGGAACATGTGGGTCGGCGACCCGGACGCCACGATGAAGGTGATGCTCTACATCGACGCCAAGGGCGACGCGGCGCAGCGTGCCGCGCTGGAGCAAATATTCGCCGGGCACGTCGGCGGCTGGCCGGGCCAGTTCGGCTCGCTCATCAGCGAGTTGCGCGACGTGCGGTACGCGCCGGTGCACTTCGAGGCGGCCGAGGACCTCACGTACTGGCGGGCCGGTGTCGGCGACAAGGTCGCCGTCGGCGCCACCGCGCTCACCGGCCCCACGGCCGACCCCTCCCGGCGCGTCCAGCTGATCAACGCTCCCGGCGCGGAGGTCGGGCCCGGTCAGATCGCGACGTGGGGCGTCGTCGACGGCGATCACGCGGAGGGCTTCGACTTCTCCCATGAATACCGCGGGGGATCGAGCAAGCACTTCCCCTTCGACTGGCGGCCGTGACCTCGGCCCGGCCGTCCCGGCGCCGCCGCGCGCATCAAGCCCGTAGCCGAGCCAGCACCTGCTCGGCGGGACCGCTGCGGTGCTGCGCCCGGTACAGCGCCAGCGCCTCCTGCCACGCCTCACGTGCGAGGTCGGTGTCGCCCATGGCGTCATGCGTCTCCGCCAGGTTGGCCAGCGTGTCCGCCGTGTTCGACGCGTCCGCGTGGTCGCGGAAGAGGGACAGGGCCCGGCGGTAGTACTCCACGGCCTGCGCGTGTCGGCCGGTGTGGTGGGCGATGTAGCCGAGGCTGTCGAGCGTGGTCGAGGCGTCGATCGGGCGGCCGTGTTCCCTGTACAGGCTCAGCGCCTGCTCGCAGTACGCGCGTGCCTGCGGGTAGCGGCCCAGCTGGGCGTGCATCCAGCCGACGGCGTTGAGTTGGTTGGCCTGCCAGATGCGGTTGTCCAGCTGCTGGTAGAGGGCGAGGGCGCGCAGCGCGTGGTCCAAGGCGCGTTCGTCGTCGCCGTGTTGCTCCCAGACCCTGCCGAGCGTGCGGCAGATGTGTGCCTGGCCCGCGGTGTCGTCGGTGCGTTCGGCCAGGGCGAGGGCCAGGCCGAGATGGTCCAGGGCCTGTGCAAGATCGCCTGTCAGGGCGCGGGCGTGGCCGTAGCGCCAGTGGGCCAGGGCCTGGGGAGCGGGGGTGTCGCCATACTGTTCGGCCGCGGTCAGGGCGGCCCGCCAGACGGTGAGGTACTCGGTCAGGTGGTAGCCGCCCTGGTGGTACGAGATGAGGGACCAGGCCAGGCGCCACACCTGGGGGCGGCGGCCGGTGGCCAGGGCGAGGGACTGCGCGGCGAGGAGGCATGCGTGCTCCTCGTCGAACCACCGGACCGCGGCCGCGGTGTCCCCGAGGTCCAGAGGCTCGCACCCGGGGGGCGGGGAATCCGGCCGGACGTCGAAGGGCGTGTTCGGGCCGTCCAGGAGGCGGTTGGCCGCGTAGGCGCTGTGTACGTAGAAGTCGACCAGGCGGGTCAGCGCCGCTTCCCGGTCCTGGACGGGCTGCTGGTGGGCCAGTTCGGCGGCGTACAGACGTACCAGGTCGTGCATGCGGTAGCGGCTGGGGCGGTCCTGGCGTACCAGGTGGGCGGAGTCCAGCTCCATGAGCAGCGAGCGGGCCCTGGCCCGGGGAAGCGCGGCGAGACTCGCCACCGCCACCAGGCCGATGTCCGGGCCGGGGGCCAGGCCGAGGAGGGCGAACAGGGCGGCGGCCGGCGGGGTGAGGGCGCGGTGCGAGGCGGCGAAGGCCGCGCGGAGGCTGGCGGTGAGGTCGCCGATGTCCAGCGCGTCGAGGCGGTCGGCCGACTGGTTCAACTCCGCGGCCAGGACGGCCAGCGGGAAGTCCGGATGGGCGGCGGCGCGGGCGGCCACGACCCCCAGGGCCAGCGGCAACCCCGCGCAGTGGTCGATCAGCGCGGCCACCGAATCCGGCTCCGCCGCGACCCGGGACGCACCGAGATGGCTGACCAGCAGATGGCGCGCCTCGTCCCTGCCGAGGACGTCGAGCGGCAGCAACTGGGCGCCGTGCGTGGCCGCCAGGGCGGTCAGCCGGTTGCGGCTGGTGATCACAACGGTGCACGAGGGGCTGCCCGGCAGCAGCGGACGGACCTGGTCGGCGTCGCGGGCGTCGTCCAGGAGGATCAGCATGCGCCGCCCGGCGACCAGGCTCCGGTACTGCGCGGTCTGCGCCTCCAGGTCCGCCGGGATGCCGTCCGGATCGGCGTGCAGCGCGTCGAGGAGAGCGCGCACCGCGAGGGCGGCGGGCATGGGCTGCTCGGCCGGGTCGAACCCGCGCAGGTTCACGTACAACTGCCCGTCAGGGAACCGGTGCGCGTTCTCGTGCGCCCAGCGCAGCGCCAACCAGGTCTTGCCGAGGCCGCCGATGCCACCGATCGCCGAGATCACCACCGTCCCGCCCGGACCTCCGTCCGTCTCCGTCGAGGTGTCCAAGGCCTCGGAGAGCCGGCTCAGTTCCTTGCCGCGGCCGCTGAACACGCCGGGAGGCGCGGGCAGTTGGCGGGGCACGGGTGGGGGAGAGGAGGCCATGGGCGCGGGGGTGAGCGCGGGGTCGGCCGTGAGGATCCGCTGGTGCAGTTCCCTGAGCGGCGCCCCGGGGTCCACGCCGAGCTCGTCGGCGAGCCGGTCCCGGGTGCGCCGGTAGTGGCCCAGGGCGTCGGCCACCCGCCCCGATCCGTGCAGAGCGAGTATCAGTTGACCGGCAAGACGCTCGTCCAGCGGGTGTGCCTCGGCCCTCGCGGCCAGCTCGGCCAGCAACTCCCCGTGCCGGCCCTGGCGCAGCGCGAGGTCGTTGCGGTCCAGCTCGGCCGCGAGCCTTTCGCGTACGAGCGTGTCGCGCAGCGCGCCGAACCAGGGCGTGTCCAGGGCGGCGAACGGCTCGGCCCGCCACAGGCCGAGCGCCGCGTCGAGCAGGGCCGTGGCGCGCCGGGCGTCCTCGGTGGCTCTGGCCTCCGCCACCAGGTCACGGAACCGGTGCATGTCCACCGCCGCGGGGTCGACGGTGAGGTGGTAGCCGCCGGGTCCCCTCGCGATCCGCGACTCGCCGCCCTCGATCCGGAGCAGGGCATGGCGCAGGCGGGAGAGGTAGCTGTAGAGCGTGGTGCGGAACCGTTGCGGGGGCCGGTCCGCCCAGACGCGATCGGCCAGTTGGTCCACCGATACGGTGCGGTTGGCGTCGACAAGGAGCGCGGCGAGGACGGAGCGCTGCCGCATGTGCCCGATGTCGAGTGCCCGGCCGTCCACCAGGACCTCGATGTCGCCGAGCACGGTGAACTGAGCCGTCACCGCCCGAACCTCCTGTCGCCAGGGCCACCCTGACCTGGCCATTCAAGGTCTGTCCAAGGTTTGGCCACAGTCGGCCGGAAACAGTGGGCCGTGCGGCGCCCGTACGGGGGCGGGCGCCGCGTCGACGACCGGTGAAACGCCTGCGGCGGCGGCCGGGTGGTTGGTACGCCTCACTGACTCGGGGCGTCGTCCGCCCTTCGTCGCGCCTCTACCGCGACCGCCCTCCGTCGCGCCTCTACCGCGACTCGACCGCGTCCAGTGCCGGTGAGATCACCTCGAAGGCCCGGTCGAGCAGATCGGCCGGGTCCTCGGCGCCGTCGCTGTCGCTCCAGCGCTGCAGCACGGCGTCGAAGGCGTTGAGCGCCATCCCCGCGGCCAGGCGCGGATACAGCTCCGTGGCGGGGTCCAGGCCCAGGCGGCCGGCCAGTTCCTCGGTCAGGTCGGCACGCCACTGCGCCTGGCGCTCCAGGAAGCGGGCGAGCAGGGCGGGCGTACGCAGGATCAGCTGCACCACGCGCAGGGCCCGGTCGGAGTGGTGACCGGAGCAGGCCGCGAGCGGGACCCGGACCGCGTGCGACAGTGCAGCCGAAGGACGCTCCCGGGCGGGGCGGTCCGCGAGCTCCGCGCGCATGCCGGTGCCCATGTCGGCCAGGAACTGGACGACCACGTCCTCCTTGGACGCGAAGTACCGGAAGAACGTGCGCCGGGAGACGCCGGCGGTGGTCACGATCTCGTCGATGGTGACCGCGTCGAACCCCTTCGAGGCCAGCAACTGCAGCGCGGACTCGGTCAGTTCGTCCGACACGAGACGACGCTTGCGCTCGGCCATGGTCACTTCTGGGCGGGAACTCACCCGGCCATCCTACATGCCGGTCCTTCACATGATGCCCTCAGTGGCACTCGGTATCCCATTGACACTCAGTGCCATCGGGTGCAGTGTGTGCCACATGACGCAGCAGCACTGGAGCACCGACCAGATTCCGGACCAGACCGACCGGGTGTTCGTCGTCACCGGGGCCAACAGCGGCCTCGGCCTTGCGACCACCCGCGCGCTCGCCCGTCGGGGCGGGCTCGTGATCCTCGCGGTGCGCGACGAGGAGAAGGGCCGCAGGGCGGTCGCGGACATCACCGCCGAGCAGCCGGACGCACGCCTGGAGGTGCGCGGGATCGACCTCGCCGACCTCGCGTCGGTCCGCGCCTTCGCCGACGGGGTGCGCGCCGACCACGCCCGCCTGGACGTGCTCGTCAACAACGCCGGGGTGATGGCGCCGCCCCGCTCGCTCAGCGCGCAGGGGTACGAGCTGCAGTTCGCCGCGAACCACCTCGGCCACTTCGCGCTCACCGGGCTGCTCCTCGACCTGCTGAGCGCGGGGCTGGACTCGCGTGTGGTGACGGTGAGTTCGGTGAACCACCGCCAGGGTCGCCTCTTCTTCGACGATCTCGACGGCGAGCGCGGCTACAAGGCCATGGCCTTCTACAACCAGTCGAAGCTCGCCAACGCCGTCTTCGGGTACGAGCTCCACCGCCGTCTGACCGAGGCGGGCAGCCCCGTGCGCAGCGTGCTCGCCCACCCCGGATACACCGCGACCAACCTGCAGTTGAACGGCCCGATCGGCCTGTGGCGCGTGGTCTTCGGGCGCATCGGCAACCCACTGTTCGCCCAGAACGCCGAGGCGGGCGCGCGGTCGCAGCTGTACGCGGCGACCGACCCCGGCGTGCGCGGCGGCGAGTTCATCGGCCCGGACGGCATGGCGGAGCTGCGGGGCATGCCGAAGCGGGTGGAGCCGGCGCGCGCCGCGGTCGACGAGGAGACGGGGCGCCGGCTGTGGGAGGTCTCGCAGGAGCGGACGGACGTACGGTTCGTGTTCCGGACGCCGGTCTGAGGCGACCGCGCACTCTGACCGCGGGCCTTCGGCCCACCGCTCCTCAGAGCCTGCGCCAGCGCGCGTTCACCCAGGAGAAGAGCCCGAACGCGGCGAGGCCGAGGGCGATCAGAGCCAGCAGCCACGGCCCGGCGACGGTGTCGGCGAAGGACCGCAGGGTGTTGTCGATGCCCTTGGCCTCGCCGGGCTCGTGCTGCAGCGCGGCGGCGACGGCGAAGCCCCCGGCGACGGCGAACACGACGCCCCTGGCCGTGCCGCCGGTGATGCCGAGGATGTCGGAGCCCCGGCGCGCCCGCCGTGACATCTCGGCCAGGCGCAGCCGTTTGCGGAACTTCCGCAGCAGCGCGCGCCCGGCGATCCAGAGCCCCGCCCCGAGCACGCCGGCGCCCGCGGCGGCGACGATCCACTGCCCGGCGGGCCAGTCGAGGGCCTTGGCCGTCACGTCCTTCGTCTGCCGGTCGCTCGACCCGCTGCCGCTGCCCTGGTCGCCCGCCGCGAACGCCAGGACGGAGTACGACACGAAGCCGTAGAACAGGCAACGCGCCCCGGACAGAGCACGCTTGCCCGCGGCACCGCCGTCCGGCCCCGCCTGTCCGAAGAGGGCCTCCGAGAGTCGCCACAGGGCCATCCCGGCGAGCGCGATGCCGAGCAGCCACAGCAGTACGCCGCCGAACGGCCGTTCCGCGATCTCCGCGAGGGCACCGCCGCGGTCCGCCTGTTTGCCGCCGCCGTCGGAGAAGGCGATCTGCAGCGCGAGCGCACCGATCAGGAGGTACAGCACCCCGCGGCCGACGAACCCGGCGCGCGCCACCGCGGCGACGCCCCGTCCCTTCGCCGCCCGACGGGCCCGGCTCTTTCCACGCGCGGTCTTCGTCATCGCAGGTAGGCGCATGGCTCCCAAGTGCCCCCTGGGAGCCGCCTCATGCCGTCCGGTCAGCCGTACCCGCTTCTCGTACGCGCTCTTCCGCAGGGGACCGGCGCGCTGGCCGGGACGGTGAAGGCCCGGTCGAGTGAGGTGATGCACAGCAGACGCCAGTTGCGCGCGCTGCCGGGGACGAGCCACAAAGTGCCCTCGTTCCGCATCACTTGCTGCCGGATCCGGACCAGCAGCCGCAGGCCGCCGGCGTCCATGAACGTCACCTTGCGCAGGTCCGCGACGACCTGCAGGCCGACGCGGTCGAGGAGTGCCGTCACGCGGGGGGCGAGCTCCTGGTCGGCCCAGGCATCGAGTTCACCCCAGAACGCAAGGACATCTGTGCCGTTCACCACGCGGTGGTGCAGGCCGAAGGTGAAGTCGGCGGTGCCCGTTCCCCAGTCCAGCAGTGTCCTGCCTCCTTCACAGAGAGTAGTCATATGGGCGGTGGCGCGGCGTGCGAAGACCGGCGCCGGACGCCACCGGGGTCCTGGGCGGCACCGAGGTCATACGTCCATCGTTCCCGCTCAGCGCCGTTCGTACCCTCGTTCGGCGGTGAGATTGGCGGGTGTGCGGAACTGATCGGACGTCAACTCGTCGATTACGCAGCGTAGTTATGGTCGAGGTGGCTCGTGCGGTGCCGCGCGGAACGCCCGGCGGTAACCGCCCGGTGTCGTCCCCAGGGCGCGGAGGAAGCGCCTGCGGAGATTGGTCGCCGAGGAGAGCCCGGCACGCCGGGCCACGGCGTCCAGGGGGAGGTCGGTGGACTCCAGCAACGCCCGTGCGCTGCCTATTCGTTGGGCGAGCAGCCACTGACCGGGGCTGACGCCCAGCTGGTCGGTGAAGCGGCGGGCGAGGGTGCGCCCCGACATGCCCATGTGGGCTGCCAGGTCCTCGACGCCTATCGGCTCGTCGAGGCGCTCCGACGCCCAGGCGAGGAGCGGTGCGAGCGAGCCGTCGAACTGGGCGGGGTGCGCGGGCGCGGCGTACTGCAGCTGGCCGCCCTCGCGGTGCGGCGGCATCACCATGTTCCGCGCGACGTGTGCGGCGTACGCGGCGCCCTGGTCGGCGCGCACCACGTGCAGGCAGAGGTCGACGCCCGCGCCGGAGCCCGCACTGGTGGCCACGTCGCCGTGATCGACGTACAGCACGTCGGGATCGACCCGAACAGCGGGGAAGCGCTCGGCCAGCTCGTCCGCGATGGCCCAGTGCGTGGTCGCGCGCCGCCCGTCGAGAAGCCCCGCGTGCGCGAGCGCGAAGGCGCCCGAACAGATGCTGAGCACCCGTGCCCCGCGGGCGTGCGCGCGCCGCAGCGCGCGCCGCACGGCGGGGGAGGGGGACTCCCCGACGGGCTGCCACCCGGGGACGATCACGGTGTCGGCCCGGTCGAGCGCGTCGAGGCCGTCGGTCACCACCATGTCGTACCCGGCGCGCGTCGGGACGGGGCCGGGGTGCTCCGTGCACACCCCGAACCCGTACCGCCTCGGGAGCCCGCGCCGTTCGATCCCGAACACCTCGGCGGCGCAGGCGAGTTCGAAGGTCGACTGCGGCGCGTGGACGAGTGCGACGACGCGATGCGGGGCGGCAGCAGGCATGGCAGAAAAGTACCCTGGCATGACTTTCTCGACACTCGGCGGGGTGGCCGAGACCGGACAGGCTGGTGCCATGACCACAGAACGGAACACCGCGGCCGGCTACGCCTGGTCGGCCGTGCGCGACGCCCCCACCCGCCACCTCTTCCCCGGCATCCGCCTGCGCCCGCTGTGGAAGGGGGGCAACGGCGCGCACGCCCACGTACTCGAGATGGACCCGCACTCCCACTGGGAGGGCATCGACGTGCACGAGCCCGGCCCCGAGGAGGTCTACGTGATCTCCGGAGTCTTCAACGACGGCGAACGCGACTACCCCGCGGGCTCGTTCATCCACGCCCCCGCAGGCTCCTCGCACATCCCTCAGACGGAGACCGGCTGCACGCTGTTCCTCTTCTACCCGGAGGGTTAGCCGTCCCGGGGCGGCGGCGGGCGCCGGAAAACCGGTGGAACGGCGCCGCCGGCCTTCACTACCGTGCTGCCTGACCGAGTCGTCTGGGCAAGGACGTGCCGTTGTACACCCTGTGAGACCTCCCAAGCGCTGCACCGTCGCGCGACGCGCATGCGTGCCGCGCTGCTTTTTGCTGCGGACTTCTCACTGAAACCGGTGTACACCTGTGCTCAACAACTGGGTGGTCGCTCCCACCTGCCTGCCCGCCGTTCTCCGCCGATGCCACACCTGCGCATCCGAGCGCTTCCGGCCGAACGGCAAGTTCCGTGTCAATGCCAACCACAAGCGCATCGACGCCTGGCTCCTCGTGCTCTGCACCGTCTGCGGGGGCACGGCGAAGCTCACGGTCTTCGAGCGGATGAACGTGCGCTCCGTACGACCCGGGCTGCTGGACCGGATGCACGACAACGACCCTTCCCTGGCGGCCGAGTTGCTCCAGGACCCTGTCCTGCGGCGCCGCAATCGCATCGCCCTCGACTGGGAGGGCGCCTGGCGCCTCGACACCGGCGGGTCGGACACCGCCGGATCGGATCACCAGGACCGCGAGGTGATCGACGTCTCGGTGCGCTTCGCGGCGCGGATACCCGTCCGGCCCGTGCGGCTGATCGCTGAAGGGTGCGGCCTTTCGCGGGCCGAGGTCGAGAGACTGATCGGGGAGGGGAGACTCGTCTCGGCAGTCAGGCTGAGCGGCAAGCTCTCCGGCGACTTCACCTTCATGCTCAAACGCTGACGGGTTCGTCGCTCAGGTCACGGGGGGTGCCCGTCGCGCAGGGCGTGCTTCACACGCGCCGCGCGACGGGTGGCCCGACCGGCGTTGAGCGCTGCTCCTGTGGACTTGATGCCGGAATCGATGCCGGACTCGACTTCGGGCCCGGCTTCTGACCCGGCTTCGGGCTCAACCGGCGGCGATCGGCCCGAGGTAGGTGCCACCGGAGACGTCGATGGTCTGGCCGGTCACCCAGCGCCCCTGCGGGCCCGCCAGGAAGCCCACCACGTCCGCGACGTCCTCCGGCTCGCCGATCCGCCCGAGCGCGGTGATCGACTCGAGTCCGGCCACCGCTTCGGGAACCTCGGCGTAGTGGGCGATCAGGTCGGTCAGCACCACCCCGGGTTCCACCGTGTTCACGGTGATCCCGCGCCGGCCCAGTTCGTTGGCGAGCGATGGGGCGAGGGCGGCCAGCGCCGCCTTGGTGAGGGTGTAGCCGATCTGGAGGGAGTTCGCGATCCGGGTGGCCGCCGAGCCCATGTTGATGATCCGTCCGCCGTCCCGCAGCAGGGGCAGCGCCCGCTGCACCACGAAGACGGGTGTGCTCACGTTGATCGCCAGCAGCTGCTCGAACTCCTCCTCGGTGAGCTGCCCGATCGGGCTGGCCGAGTGGATGCCCGCGTTGTTGACCAGAATGTCCAGGCCGTCCGCGCCGTGGTCGGCCAGCCCGGCGGTGAGCCCCTCGAACAGCAGGTCCACCGCACCGCTTTCACCGAACCGGGCCCGCACCGTGAACGCCCTGCCGCCGGCCTCGGTGATCCGCTCCGCGGTCTCCTTGGCGGCCGCGTCGTTGCCGCCGTAGTGGACCGCGACCAGTGCCCCCTCGGCGGCGAGCCGCAGGGCGACCGCGCGCCCGATCCCGCGCGAGCCGCCCGTCACCAGTGCGGTCCTGCCGTCCAGTTCCCCCATGAAGGCCTCTTCCTCATGATGATGCTCGATATCGACTGCTGCATACGGTAGTTGGGGCCGGTCGAGCGAGGGGCCCTTCGTCGGCGTCACGGTCCTGGCCCGGTTGCTCGCCGACGCCGACTGAGCCGGATAATCGGTTGCTCGGCGCGGACGGCGGCCGGTGCAATGTCCGGCATGATCAGCCAGGTGCGCCCGGCAGGGAATCGGTACACGGGAGACGCCCACGTATGAGTACGTCACCATCGTCAGCCGGCGCGGCGCGGACTGACGCGGCATCCGTCCGGATCGGCGCTCTCGCGCCGCTGTCCCGTCCCGGCTGGGTCGAGGCCGGCCGGCACCTGCTCGCCGGGATCGAGTTGGCCGTGCGCGAAGTCAACGACGGCGGCGGGATCGGCGGAAGGCCGCTCGAACTGGTGGTCAGGGACACCGCGGCCGACCCCGAGAAGGCCGCGGCGGCCGTCGACGAACTGGCCGGCCTGGGCGTGGCCGCCGTGGTGGGGGAGTATCACAGCGTCGTCGCCCGCACCGCCGCCGCCAGAGCCGATGCCCTCGGCCTGCCGTTCCTCTGCTCGTCGGCCGTTCTCGACGCGCTCACCGAACAGCCGACGGAGTGGGTCGCGCGCATCGCCCCGGCCCAGTCCCGTGGCTGGCAGCGGTACGCGGACTTCCTGCTCGGCGCGGGGCACAGCCGTATCGCCGTGGCCGCACAGTCGAGCGTCTACTGGGCGAGGGGGATCCGCATCCTGCGGGACCACCTCACTCCGCGCGGCGGCACCGTGATCGAACTCGACATGGCCGCGCTCACCCCCGCGGCCGTGTGCGACGAACTCGTCGCCCACCGCGCGAGCGCCCTCCTGCTGCTGGTCGGCCTCCCGGATCCGGCGGTGCCGGTCGTCCGGGCGGTCCGCGGCGACCGGCGCCTCGCCGAGGTCCTGATCGGCGCTCCCGCCGGGCAGCCGGAGTTCGCCGAGTGGGCGGCGTCGCTGGGGGAGGACGGGGCGGGGGTCCCGTTCCTGCGCTATATGCCCGAGCGCCTCACCCCGCTCGGGGCGCGAGTGGAGAAGGCCCTCGGCGAGCGCCTTGGCCAGGCACCCTCCTTCGTCGGCTTCGAGGGCTACGACACGGTCGCCGTCCTCGCCGAGGCGCTGCGCGCGCACGGCACGGAGCGGGCGCGCGTCGCCGGCTCCTGGCCGGGCGTCGCGGTCGAGGGGACGCGCGGGCCGATCCAGTTCTCGCGTACGCCGGGCATCGGCGTGTGGCAGTGGGCCTGGCCGCCCGTCCAAGTCGTCGACAGGGACCCGGCGGATCCGGAGCGCTTCCGGGTGCTGGACGCCGGCTGAGGGTCCCGCGCGCCGGCATCACCACAGGCGCGCGCCCCGCCGAGCCAGGTAGCGGAAGGGGTTGACGTCCGAGCCGTAGTGGCGCCGGGCCCGTATCTCCAGGTGGAGGTGGGGCCCGGTGGCGCGTCCTGTGGCGCCGCTGCTGCCGAGCCACGCCCCGGTGCCGACGCGCGCGCCCTTGCGGACGCCGATGCGCGAGAGGTGCGCGTACACCACGAAGTGCCCGTCCGGCATGCGTACGGTGACGGCGTTGCCGTACGCCCCCGACCAGCGGGCCAGCACCACCACTCCGCCGCCCACCGCGTACACGGCGGTGCCCCGGGGGACCGCGAGGTCGATGCCGGTGTGGTACCCGGCGAGCCAGTTGCCGCGTACGCCGTAGTGGGTGGTGATCCGATAGCGTCTGCGCAGCGGAAGGGCGCATCGTCCGGGGGGCCCGACCGGGGCGAGGCCGCGGTCCTCGTCCTCGGGGAACTCCGCGTCGGCGTCGGCGAGCGCCGCCTCGAACTCGGGGTCGTAGGTGGCCGCGCAGGAGTCCTCGGACTCCCGTCCGGCCCGTGGCCCCGCCGCCCCCATGGAGAGGGCGCCGCCGGCCAACAGCACCGCGGCCATGCCCAGTGCGTCACGTCGTGTCGTGCCCGCCTGACGCGGGCTGTCTATGTCGTAACCCATCGCAGACAGCAGACCGTTCGGCGCGGGTGAACGCACGTTGACTGCGCCATCCGGCGTACAGGGACTCAGGGACAGGCCACGACCTGCCCCGCCCAGGACAGGCCGCCGCCGAAGGCCAGCAGCAGGACCGGGGCGCCCGCCGGGACCTCTCGGCGCTCGGTCAGTTTGGACAGGGCCAGGGGGACGGACGCGGCGGAGGTGTTGCCGGAGTCGACGACGTCCGTGGCGATCACCGTGTCCTCGGGCAGGTCGAGTTGGCGGACGACGGCCTCGATGATGCGCAGGTTCGCCTGGTGGGTGACCACGCCCGCGAGGCCGGCGGGGGTGAGCCCGGCGCGGGCGCAGGCGTCACGGGCGATGCCGGGCAGATGGGCGGTGACCCAGCGGAAGACCGTCTGGCCCTCCTGCGCGAAGTGCGGGTGCCAGTCGCCGCGCAGGCGCACGGCGTCGCCGCGGGTGGGGTCCGAGCCCCAGACGACCGGGCCGATGCCCGCCTGCTCGTCGGCGCTCACGACGGCGGCGCCCGCGCCGTCCCCGAGCAGGACGCACGTGCCGCGGTCGGACCAGTCGGTGACGTCGGACATCTTCTCGGCGCCGATGACCAGGGCGTGCCGGGCGGCTCCGGCGCGTACGGCGTGGTCGGCGCCGGCGAGGGCGGTGGTGAAGCCCGCGCAGCCGTTGTTGAGGTCGTAGGCGACCGCGGCGGGGATGCCGAGACGGGCGGCGACCTGGGCGGCGGTGGACGGGCAGCGGTCGACGGCGGTGCAGGTCGCGACGGTGACCAGGCCGATGTCGGACGGCTGGAGCCCGGAGGCGGCGAGGGCCTTGCCCGCGGCCGCGGTGGCCAGGTCGGTCACCGACTCGTCCGGCGCGGCGATGTGGCGGGTGGCGATGCCGGTCCTGCGGCGGATCCACTCGTCGCTGGTGTCCACCAGGCCCGCCAGGTCGTCGTTGGTCAGGACGCGGGAAGGCTGGTGGTGGCCCAGGGCGGTGATGCGGGATCCGGACACGGCGGCGCTCCTGGAGAAGAGGGACGGTATGGGTGGGCTGAGCTGTCCGGAATATAGCAACCGATCGATCGGAATCTAAATGAGGGGTGGTTGGTTACGATGGCCGCATGAGCCCCCGCAAGTCCGTCGCCGAGGCCCGCCGCACGCGGGAGCGCATCGTGGAACGTGCTGTCGCCCTCGCCTCCGTCGAAGGCCTCGAAGGGCTGACCATCGGACGCCTCGCCACGGATCTCGGCATGAGCAAGGCCGGAGTCCTCGGCCACTTCGGCACCAAGGAGACCCTCCAACTCGCCGCGCTCGACGGGGCGTCGGCGGTGTTCTCCCGGACCGTGTGGGAGCGGGCGCGGCACGAGCAGCCGGGACTGCCCCGGCTGCGGGCGGTCTGCGAGGCCTGGATCTCGTATCTGGAGACCGAGCGGGAGGCCTTCCCCGGTGGCTGCCTCTTCACCACCGCGGCCGTCGAGTTCGACGCCCGGCACGGCGCGCCGCGCGACGCGGTGGCCCGGCTGTTCAGGGTCTGGCGCCGACGCCTGGCGGGGGAGGTGCGCACCGCCGTCGAGGCGGGAGACCTGCCCGCCTCGACCGACCCCGACCAGGTCGCGTACGAAATCGGCGGGATCTACCTCGCCCTGAACCAGGAGATCCAGCTCTTCGGAGACCCGGACGGGGCGACGGCGCGCACGCGCAAGGCCCTGGACAGGATCCTGGCGAACACCGTCACGCCCTGTGCGTGACGGTGAACGGCCGTGCCGCGAACGTCAGTTGCACATGGTCCAGGACGACGACATCGTCGCCGCCGCACGGGCCCATCTCGAAGGCGGGGCTCACCGAACGGGCCGTGCTTGAATCGACCACGGCCCCGTGGTCCACGACGGCGCACACGTCAAATGTCCCTTATGGGGCGGCGGGTGCAGCCCAGTTGGCGCGGCGGGCGTGAGATGCGGATACGGTGCTGACGTGATGATCGAGAGGGAGGGGACCGGGACCATGCCAGGAACCGTGCTGCTCATCGCGGCCGCCCCGGTGGGCAGGGGGCGGCTCGTGGACGCGGCCTCCGTGCTTCCCGTCCTCGCGGCGGTGTCCCCGGAGACGCTCGCCGGGACGCCGACCGCCAGCATCGTGGAACTCGCGGACCCGCTGGACCCGCAGACCGTGCTCACCCGGCTGCGGGCGGCGGCCATGGCGCCGGGACCCCTGACGGTCTGCCTGATCGGACAGGTCCATCTCGACCGGCGCCAGCGGCAGTTGCACGTGGCGCTCGCCCGCACCACCACCGCGACGGTGCGGTACACCGGGTTCCCCTGGCACTGGATCACGCAGGAGCTGCGGATCCGCCCGGCGGGCACCACCACGCTCCTCGTCGACCTGCACACCGACCAGGAGAGCTGGCAGCACCTCACCGAGCACCCCCTCGACGCGGGGCCCGACGTCGCGCTGTACGGCCGCGTCGCCCCACCGGCCAAGCGCCGTGCGCCCGCTGTCCCCTCGTACATGAAGGCGCTCGCGACGATACTTCGCAGCGGTCACAGACCACCGCTGCTCCAACTCCACCAGCAGGCCGCGGCCCAGAGCGTCGGAGACGGCGCCCAGGACCTGCTGCCCGCCCGCGAGCCCGGCGCGCACCACCTCCACCCACAGCAGGCCCCGGCCCAGGAGCCGGCACCGCAGCCGGCCGAGCCCACCGACCCGCACGCCGCCATCACCGCGGCGGTCGAGGCCGGCCGGCACGGCGAGGCCGCTGCCCTCGCGGCGTCGTGGGAGCAGAACGCGCTGCGCGTGCACGGCCCCGGCTCGAAGGAGGCCATCCACTGGATGGAGGTCCGCGCGGACCTGGCCAGGTTCGCCGGTGATCCGGCGCGCAGCTGCGAGACCTGGCTCGCGGTGGCCTCGGCCCGCCTCACCGCGGGCCAGGCCCCCGACTCCCCGGACGTGGAGGCCGCGGTGGACCGTGCCCATCACCTCTGGGACCGGGTCCGCGACCCCGACGCCGTACGCGCCCTCGGCCCCGCCATGGTGGCCCTGCGCCGCCAGGTCCCCGGCCGCCGCCGCGACACGCTGACGCTCGCGCAGCGGCGCCTGGAGCAGTTCCACAGCCAGCACGTCGGCTGACCGCGCACCGCCGCGGAGCCTCAGAGGGCGGTGCCGAACGCCTGCGTCCACCACGGGCCGCCGGACCCGTTGTGGACGCCCACGCCCATCTCCTTGAAGTCGCAGTTGAGGATGTTGGCTCGGTGTCCCGAGCTGTTCATCCACGAGTCCATCACCGAGGCAGGGGTCTGCTGCCCGCGCGCGATGTTCTCGCCGTACGTGCTCCAGCGGTAGCCCGCGGCCGTGATCCGGTCGCCGGGGTCCGTGCCGTCCGGGCTCGTGTGGTCGAAGTAGTCGCGGGCGGCCATGTCCTGGGAGTGCTTGGCGGCCGCCGTGGCGAGCTTGCCGTTGGAGCGGACGGGGCCGCACCCCGCCTTGGCGCGCTCGGCGTTGACCAGCGAGAGAACCTGCTCGGCGGTGCCGCTCGGCTTCGACGGCGCGGGGTCGGGCTTGTCGGGCTTCGGGGTCGGCTTCGGCTCGGGCTTCGCCTTGCTGGGGGTCGGGGAGGGCTTGGGCTTCTTCTTTTTCGTCTTGCTCGGGGTGGGCTTCGCGCTGGGGGACGCGGAGCGCGCGGGGGAGGGCGATGCGCTCTTCGACGCCGAAGGACTGGTGGGGGAGGCCGGGGCCGCTGCCGTGGACGGCGCGCTCTCGTCCGTCTCCGGACCGGTGAGCAGATGGACCGCGGCGCCGCCGGTGACGAGGGCGGCGACCGCGGCGGCCACCCCGGCCGTGCGGCGGCGGCGCCGGGCGCGCTCGTGACGGGCCTGCGCCCGTGCGGAGACCGGTGCCCCGCCGCCGCTGCCCGAGGAGGTGGCGGAGCCGACGTTGACCAGGTCGGGCGGCGCGACCGTCACCGCGAGCGCGGCCCCCGCGGGCACCAGGCCGAGCCCCACGAGAAGGCCCTCGGCAGGCACCAGGTTCGACCAGTGGCCCTCGCACGCCGAGCAGTTGCGGGCGTGCCGTGCCAGACGCTTGCGCCACAGCGCCGAGGGCACGCCGTCCCAGCCCGCGGTGATCTGCCGAAGGCCCGCGCAGGGCGGGTTCGCCGACAGGGCGCGGACGACGACGCGCGCCGTCTCCAGCTGGGCCTTCATCCGCTGCACCCGCACCGCCGCGTGCTGCGGGGAGAGCTCGAGAGCGTCGGCGACCTCCGCCCGCGTCAGCTCGCCCGCGGACTCCAGCCACCACAGCGAGAGCAGTGCCCGGTCGTCCTCGTCCAGCCAGCGGGTGGCCTCGGCGGTCTCCCTGCGCTGTCCGGAGAGCCCGAGGCGGGTGATGGTCAGGTCCACGAAGTCCGCGCCCGGATCCACCACGTCGTACGCGTCCACGAGACCGCCACCGGCGGGTATCGCACCGGAGGCGCGCTCACGCCAGTGGCCGCGTATCTGGTTCATGGTGATGGCGACCAGCCAGCTGCGGAAGTTCTCCGCAGTGCGCAGTCCGTCCAGGCCGCCGAGCACGCGGAGCATGGTCTCCTGCACCACGTCGTCCACGTCGGCATGGCCGTTCATGGCCCGCCCGACGATGTTGTAGACCAGCGGGAGGTACTCCGCCACGAGCGCGTCCTGCGCCTGCTGGTTCCCGTCCTGCGCTGCCCTGATCATCGCGACTTGGCGTTCGCTGCTCACGCTGTGACCACTTTCTGTGTGGGGGGCTGTCTCCTCCGACAAAGAGGAGACGCGCGGCCCGGGCCCGGATAACAGAAACCGGCCCGACTGCCCGCCGCCGCCTCCGGGAGCGCCCTCCCGCTGTCAGCGGCCGTCCACTATGCCGTGCCGCCCACCCGGCCTTCACGCGGGGTGGCGGGCTCCGACCTGGCCACGAGCCGGGACAGCTCGACGCGCGAGCGCACCCCCAGCAGGGCGAAGACATTGCGCAGGTGGTGGTCGACGGTGCGGGGGCTCACGGACAGGCGCCGGGCCACCTCGCGGTTGGTGGCGCCCTCCGCGACACAGCGGGCGATCCGCAGCTGCTGCGGCGTCAGCCGGTCCAGGCACCCGGGCGGCTCGGGCTCGCGGGCCTCGCCCGTCGCGCGCAGCTCGGCCCGCGCCTGCTCGGCCCAGGCACGGGCCCCGCATCGCTCGAAGGAGACGAGGGCGTCGCGCAGCCGCCCCCTGGCCTCGCCGGGGCGGCGCCTGCGGCGCAGCCACTTGCCGTACAGGAGCTGGGTGCGCGCGCTCTCGAAGTCGCCGCCGACCAGTTCGTGGCGGGCGAGCGCGGCGGTGTAGTGGGCCTCGCCGTCCCCGGGGTCCGCGAGCAGGGCGCGGCAGCGGGCCAGCTGGGCGGGCGCCTGCGGGTCCGTGCCCTGGGCCGCCCAGTCGGCGAACTCCGCGACGCACCCGCGTGCCGACTCGCCCTCCCCCGCGAGGACGGCCGCCTCCACGAAGCAGGGCACGGCGAGCATCCGCACGGCGAAGTGGCCGCGGCGCGGACCCGGCCGCACCACGGGACCCAGGCGCGCGGCGGCCTCGCGTACGCGACCTAGGCCCAGGTCGACGCGGGCCAGCGCCCACTGCGCCAGCGTCGAGGCCTGTGCGAGGCCGTGCCGGTCCGCGGTCCGTGCGGCGGCGGACGCATGGGCCGCGACCTCTTCGGCGCCGCCCTCGACGGACGCCACCAGAGCGAGGACCGCGTGGTGCCGCGCCGCGATGTTGCCCTGCCCGGTGCGGCGGGCGCTGCGCAGCCCTTCCTCGGCATGCGCCCTGGCCCGCGCGTGCCGCCCGGCCCGCAGCTCGGCATAGGCCAGGTACTCCAGGGCCTGGGGTATGTGGATGTCGGTGCCCTGCTGTCGTGCGGCGGCCAGGGCGCGGGCGTTGATGCGGGACGCCTCGACGAGGTCGCCCACGACGAGCGCCGCGACCCCCGCCCGCAGCAGCCGCGCGGGATCGTCCGCCTGCCGGCCCCGGGCGACGACCTTGCGCAGCGCGCCGCCGGCGGCGCCGAGCCGTCCGCGCATGACGACGGACATGGCGGCGCGGTACTCGTCGGAGAGCGCGTCCGGGTGGGGCTGTCGACTCTCCGGCTCTCCCTCCACCGAGCCTTCGGTCTCGCCTCGAACCTCACCTTCGGCCCCGCCTTCCGTCCCGTGCCGCAGCGCCGCGAGGTACGCCGCGGCGTCCCCCATGTCCCACGCCGCGGCCATCGCGCACAGCTGGGCCTCCCGGGCCCGGAACGGGTCGTGCGGGGTGAGGAGTTCCGCCGCGAGGAGGAGCGCCTCGCGGGCGTCGGCGACAGGCCCGTCGCCCAACGCCAGGCGCCCCAGAGTCAGTTCGACGGAGCCGCGCACCTGGGGGTCCGTCGCGTCGGAGCGGGCGGCGAAGAGCAGGTCGCGGGCGCGCGCGGGCAGACCGGCGAGGCGGGCGTGGTCCGCGGCCGCGGTGCGGCGCAGGGCGCGTTCCCGCGCGTCCTCGGTGAGGTCGGCCGCGGCGGCCAGCGCCGCCGCGCGCTCCGCGTGGGACGGGGCCGCCCCCGGCGCCTTCGCGGCCGCTGCCAGCGTGGCCGCGAGGGCGGGGTCGCGCCCCTCGGTCGCCAGCGCCCGGTGCAGGGCGCGGCGCAGCGGTGACGCGCGGCTGTCGTCGAGCACCGAGGCGAGCAGGCGGTGCGCGGCCCGGCGCCGGGCGGGCGCGGCGCGCGTGTACAGCGCCCGGAGCGGTCCCGGGGCGTCGAAGCGGATCCGGTCGCCCTCGCGGTGCGCGACCCCGGCCGCTTCCGCGGGGCGCAGCGACGCGTCGTCGAGGCCGAGCGCGGCTCCGGCCCGCAGCACGAGCTCCGCGTCGGCGCCGGGCCCGCCGCTCCCGGACTCCTGGGAGGCGGCCGCGAGCAACAGCAACTCGGCTGTGTCCGCCGGCAGTTCAGCGGGATCGATGCCGCGGTACGGCGATGCGGAACCGTCGGGCGACAGCGGGGGCAGCGGAGCCCGTCCCGCCAACTGCTCGGGTGTCAACCGCGCGACGAGCGCGTGGAGGAGGGCCGGACTGCCGCCTGCCGCGTGCAGGATCTCCTCGCGTACGACGGCGTCCGCCCCGCCCCGCGTCAGGTCGTCGAGGAGCGCGGCGGCCTCCGGCGGGGCGAGCGGATCCAGGTGTACGACGGGCAGCGCGGCCAGGTGCGGATCGTCCCCGCGGTGCTCGGCGACGGAGAGGACGAGGCCCACGGGGTGTGTTCCGCCGAGGCGGCGGGCGGCGAAGCCCAGGGCGGCCCGGGACTCGGCGTCCCACAGGTGGGCGTCGTCCACGCAGATCAGCAGGGGGTGCCCGGCCGAGAGTTCGTGCGCCAGGTCGAGCAGGCCTGCGGGGTCCCTGGGCGCCGCGCGACGGCCCGGGCCCGCGCACCACAGGGCGTGGAGCCCGCTGTAGGGGATCAGGGCCTCGGCCGGGACGGCGCGCGTGCTCAGAGTGGTGCCTGCCGCGGGGGCGCGGAGGGTGCGGAAGGCGTGGGCGGCATGGGTGAGCAGCGCGGTGCGGCCGAGCCCGGGGTCCGCGGCGAGCACCAGGGCTCCGCCCCGGCCGCCGTGCACCTCGGTCAACAGGGCGTGGAGGGCGTCCAGTTGAGCGCTCCGGCCGTAGATCCGGAGGGGACTCGCCGCAGTCGTCGGTCCGGCCACGGCCGTCACGCTACTTCCGCGTAACACTTCCCGGAAGCCTGCTCGTAAGCCTTCGCGGCCGCCCGCGCGTGAGCCCACGTGCGGGCGGCCCGGGCGAATTCAGGAGGTGTGCGGGCAGTTGCCCCTGTACTCCTCGATGGTTGCGCCGGGGCGCGGCAGCGGGCAGAGGAACTGCTCGTACCGCACGTCGTTGTCGATGAAGCGCTTCAGCCAGGAAACGCTGTACTTCGCGATCGTGGTGTCGGCGGAGTTGGGCGTGAAGTGGCTCGCGCCGTTCAGCTCCAGATACGCCTTGTCGAGCGCGCCGGGAAAGCTCTCGTAGAACGGCTCGGAATGCGTGGCGACCGGGGCGATGGTGTCGCCGTCCGCGCCGACGACGAGGGTGGGCGTGCGCAGTTCGGGCCAGGTCTTGTCGAGGTTCCAGCCGGTCAGGGGTATCGCCGCCTGGAGGGCGGGGCGGCTCTTGGCCGCCTCCAGGCTGCCGCCTCCTCCCATGGAGTGGCCCATGACGCCGAGCCTGCTGCCGTCGACGCGGTCGCGCACGGAGCTTCGCTGCGTCAAGTAGTCGAGCGCGGCCAGGAGTTGGGCTCCTCGGCTCGCGGGCTGGTCGAGCGTGGTGAGGGTGTCGATGGTGAAGACGACGAAGCCCTGCGAGGCGAGCCGCGGCCCGAGCCAGGCGATGGACGACTGGGTGCCGGTGTAGCCGGGGGATATCGCGACGGCCCCGAACGTGCCGTTGCTCGTGGCCGTCGGGTAGTAGACGGTGCCGCCGCCGAAGCCGGTGACGCCCAGGGACGACACCCTGGTCTCGGACACCGCGTAGTGACCGCGCGGCGCCTCGATGCTCGACACGGTGGGCTCGGGGCCGCGTTCGTAGGGATTCCCCGCGGCACCGGCGCTGCCCGACTGGGCGGTGACGAGGCCGCCCGCGGCCAGGAGGACGGCGAGTCCCGTCCGCAGGAGGCGGCCGCGGCACCGGCGGGTTCCGTGGGCGGCACAAGGGCTTGCGGTGGTCTCTCCGGTGGACTGCTGCACGGCGGTTGCTTCCTTCCGGGAGGGCGATTGCTGGCAGCGGTCACTGTCCGGGCACCTGCGCCCCGGGCACATCGGCGAAATCACCGGTCTTCGTGTGAAGGGCGGGAGCCATCGCGGTGAACCGCCGAGCGGGCCCGCGAGACCCGGCCCGTCACCGGGAAGAGCCGTAGCACTCGGGCGCCGCTTGCCGTGCGGGCCCTCTGAACAAGGAGTCACCGCGCATGCCCCGTCCCCGCCGCCTCGCCGCTGCCGCCCTGACGGGCCTCCTGGCAGCCGCCTTCCTGACCCCGGCCACGGCTGCGACCGCCGCGACCGCCGCCCCCGACCCCTGCGCCGCCATCGAGGACCGAAGAGAGGCCGGACTCTGCTACTTCGAGCTCGCCCAGACCATGGAGGACTGCTCTCCCGAGTGGAAGCGCGCCATGGCCGAGGTCCTGGCTTCAGGGGCCATCCAGTTCTTCGTGAACCCCTTGGAGCACTGCGGAACCTGCGGCAGGGACCGCGGCGGAAAACTCACGGCGAACTCTTGACGCCGCCGACAGCCCGTTCTTAATCTCGCCCTGTACTTCCTGCCGCGGCTTCGACCGCGGTGCTTTGGCAGGCACAGACAAAGACCACCTGTCGGTGGTTTCGTCGTGCCTGCTTTTTGTTGTCGTCGTGCCACCGGCGGGTCTTTCCCGAAGGCGGATTCATGGCACAACGTACGAGCGTCAGAGGCGTCGCCGACGTCGTTGCGCTCATCGACGGCCTCGGCGCGATAACCGGCCGGGCGCGCGTGATCTGGTTCCTCGTGTTCGGCGGGCTTTTCCTCGACGCCTATTCCAATGCCGCACTGAGCGCCGGGCTCGGTCCCATGACGACGCAGATGTCGCTCAGCAGCACCCAGATCTCGGTCCTGACGGCCACCGCGCCCGCGCTCGCGATCGTCTTCAACCCCGTGGGCGGCTGGCTCGCCACGCGGATCGGCCGGGTGCCCCCGCTGCTCGTCGCCAAGGTCTTCGCCGTCGCGGGCGCCCTGCTCGCCGCGTTCGCCGGTGACTTCACCACGGTCTGGCTCGGCCGAGTCATGGTGGGCGTCGCGTACGGCATCGACTTCGCGGTGGCGATGGCGCTGCTCGCCGAGTACACCCCCGCCAAGCTGGGCGGCCGGCTCAACCTGTGGCAGGCCGTCTGGTACACCGCCACCACCGGCAACCTCGCACTCGCCCTGGTCTTCTTCCACTTCGACGTCGGCGACGACATCTGGCGCTGGTCCGTGGGCTCGGCCGCCGTGGTCGCCGCCGCGCTGCTCGTGCTGCAGTGGCTGAAGCTCGTCGAGAGCCCCGCCTGGCTCGCCGGGAGGGGCCGCCTGGACGAGGCGGTGCGGGGCCTGGACCGGATCTACGGCATCAAGGCGCGGGTCGGGACGCCGGACGGGCAGACGCGGGCCGAGGCCGTGGCGCCCGCGGTCGGGATGCGGCAGGCCGGGCTGCTCTTCAAGGGCGAGTACCTGCCGCGCACCGTGCTCTCCTCGGTGATCTCCCTGGCCCAGTCCATGCAGTACTTCGCCGTCGGCTGGTACCTGCCGGTGATCAGCCTCGCCATCTTCGGGGAGAGCTTCGAGAAGGCCACCATCGGCTCGATGGTCTTCAACGCCTTCGGCATCATCGGCGGCCTCGCCTCCGCCTACTTCGGCCGCAGGCTCGGCCTCCGGCTCAGCTCGGCCGTCGGCTTCGCGGGTGTCTTCGTCGCCCTGATCGTCATGGGCCTGACCTTCGGCAGGATTCCCCTCGCGGCGGCGTTCCTGCTGCCCGTCGTGTTCATCCTCTGCCACTCCGCGGGGCCCGGCGCCAACGGCAAGTCCATCGCCGCCCTCTCGTACCGCAGCGACGTACGCGCGCTGGGCACCGGCGTCACCGGCATGGTCGGCAGCTTCGGCAGCGTCGCCGGGCTCTACCTCTTCCCGCAGATCAAGGACGCGCTCGGGCTCGGCCACACCTTCCTCGCGCTCTCCGTCGTCCCGCTGCTCGGCCTGATCACCTGCCTGGTCATCACGTGGGACCCCACGAAGGCCGCCTCGCCCGACGACAGCGCGACCGCCCCCGCCCCGACACCCGGCAGGACTCCGGCCGCGCGCTGACCGGCGAAGGCCTCCGCGCGCCCCACGATGGTCCCGCTCCCCGAGCCCGCGAGGGCCCGAACCCGCACTGCCCCGAGCCCGCACTTGAAAGGCCCGCAATGACGCAGAGGTCCCACGGCGCCGCACGACGGCGCGGTGTGCTCGCCATCGACGAAGGAACCACGGGCACCCGAGCCGGCGTCGTGCTCGACTCCGGCGCCGCCCACCAGGTCTTCTACCGGCCCATCAAGGTCGGCCACCCGGACGAACTCTCCGTGGAACAGGACCCGATGGAGATCTGGACCGCCACCCTCGACGTCGCCCGGCACGCCGTCGGCCGGGCACGCGAGGAGGGCATCGAGATCACCTCCGTCGCCCTGTCCACCCAGCGGGCCACCGCGCTGCTCTGGGACCGCGTCACCGGACACCCCCTGCTGCCCGCCGTCGTCTGGCAGGACCGGCGCCACGCGCACGACCTCATCGCGTACGAAGAGGAGTGGGACGCCCGGCTGCTCGCCCGGCAGGGGCGGCCCGTCGGCTCCCGCGCCCCCTTCCTGTGGGCCGCCCGGCAGATCGCCGAGCACCCGGACGTCGCCGCCGCGCACCGCGAGGGCAGGCTCTTCTTCGGCACCGTCGACACCTGGCTGATCTGGCGCCTCACCGGCGGCGCCGTGCACGCCACGACGCCCACCAACGCCGCCTCCACCGGCGGCTATCTGCTGACCGAGCACGCCTGGGACGAGGAGTGGATCGCCGCCCTCGGCTTCCCCGTCGAGCTGCTGCCCGAACTCCGCGCCGACGACGCCGGGTTCGGCCCGACCGACCCGGCCGTCCTCGGCATCTGTGTCCCGCTGGCCGCGGCCATGGGCGACCAGCACGCGGCGCTCATCGCGCTCGGCGGGCTCGGCGCGGGTCAGGGCATGTGCGTGTACGGGACCGGCGCCTTCGTGGACGCCGCGACCGGGCCGCGCGCCGCCCTGCCCCGGCCCGACATCACCGGAGTCGTCGCCCAGCCCGCCTTCCGGCAGGGCGCCACCACGCACTACAGCCTGGAGGCCTACACCTCCACCGTGGGCTCCGCCCTGCGCTGGCTCTGCGACGACCTCGGCCTGTTCGCCTCGCCGCAGGAACTGACCGAGCTGGCCGGGCAGGTGGGCCACCGGCCCGGCCGCACCCCGTGGTTCGTGCCGTCGCTCGCGGGCGTCCGCACTCCCGTATGGCATCCGGAGGCCACCGCCGCGCTCACCGGCCTGACCCTCGCCACGACCCGTGCGGACGTGGCCCGCGCGGTCCTCGACGGCATCGCGCACTCCGTGTGCGACCTGATCGACGGCGTCGCCGACACCATGGGCGCCCCCTTCGAGCGGATCGGCCTCGGCGGGGGAGTGTCCGGCAGCGACCCCCTCATGCAGACCCAGGCCGACCTCACGGGCCTGCCCCTGGAGCGGGTCACCGACTCCGCCACCGCCAGCCTGCGCGGCACCGCCTACCTCGCCGGTGTCGCCCAGGGCCTGTGGTCCTCGCTCGACGAGGTCGTCGGGGCTCGGCCCCGCGGCCGGATCTTCACGCCCACCATCCACCCCGACGAACGCGCCGCCCGGCGCGCGCGATGGCGGCGGCTTCTCGTCGGGCATCTGTCGGACCCCGCGCCCGCCGCACCGAAGGCACCACCGACGGCTCCCGCGCCGTCACCCCGAACCACCAGGAGTTGATCGTGATCACCATGCCCGCCCGCACACCGGGACGCAGCGCCGCGGCCACCCGCCGCACCCCCCTGCTGCTGGACCGCACGGGCATCAAGCGCCGCCTCGCCGACGACACGTACGACGTGCTCGTCATCGGCGGCGGCGTCACCGGGGCCTACACCGTCCTGGACGCCGTCTCGCGCGGGCTGCGCGCCGCCCTCGTCGAGAAGGACGACTTCGCCTCCGGCACCTCGTCCAAGTCGTCGAAGATGGTCCACGGCGGACTGCGCTACATCGAGCAGGGCAACGTCAATCTCGTACGCCACTCGCTTCTTGAGCGCCACCGCTTCCGCAAGAACGCGCCCCACCTCGTGCACCGGCTGCCGTTCCTCTTCCCGATCCTGGAGAAGGAGGGCGTCTTCGACCCGCGCCTCGCCAAGGGGTTCGAGGGGCTCCTGTGGACGTACGACCTGGTGGGCGGCTGGCGGATAGGCAAGCTGCATCAGCGCCTGACCGTCCCCGAGGTCCTCTCGCACGCGCCGACGCTGCGGGCCGACCACCTCAAGGGCGGCCTCATGTACTTCGACGCGCGCGCCGACGACGCCCGGCTCGTCCTCACCATCGTCCGCACCGCCGCTGCCCTCGGCGCCACCGTGCTCAACGGCGCGACGGTGGAGGGGCTGCTGACCACGGGCGGGAAGGTCGGCGGTGCCCGCGCCACTGTCGACGGCGACACCCTCGACATTCGCGCCCGCGCCGTCGTCAACGCCACCGGCGTGTGGACCGACCAGGTCGACGCCATGGCCGACGAAGGACACCGGCCCCAGGTGCGGCCCGCCAAGGGCGTCCACATCGTCGTGCCGTGGGACAAGGTCCGCATCGACTGCACCGTCACCGTGCCCATCCCCGGGCGTGCGCGCCGCGCCACCTGCACCCGCTGGGGCAACAGGGTCGTGCTCGGCACCACCGACGAGGACTACCGGGGCTCCGCCGACGACGTGCACTGCACGCGGCAGGAGATGGACTTCCTCCTGGAGGGCGCCAACACCGCCTTCGAGGGCACGCTCACCCCCGACGACGTGGTCGGCTCCATCGGCGGCCTGCGCCCCCTGGTCGGCGGCAAGGAGGGCGCGACCCTCGACATGCGCCGCGACCACCACATCACCGTCGGCGCGGGCGGCATGGTCACCGTCACCGGCGGCAAGCTCACCACCAGCCGGCACATGGGCGAACTCGTCGTCGACAAGGTCATGGCCGTCCTCGGCCGCAAGGCGAGGAGCCGCACCGCCACGCTGCCGCTGCTCGGCGGCGCGGGCTACGACTCCGAGGCGGTCGCCGCGTCCGGCGGCATCGCCGCCCACCTCGGCGAGCGCTTCGGCACCGAGGCCCGGTTCGTCGGCGACCTCATCGCCGACGACCCCTCCCTCGCCGAACCGATCGTCCAAGGCCTGCCCTACACGCGGGCCGAGGTCGTCTACGCCGCCCGCGCCGAACTGGCCCGCTCCGTCGACGACGTCCTCTCCCGCCGCACCCGCGCCCGCCTGTTCGCCCGCGACGCGTCCGCCGACGCTGCCGTGGCCGTCGGCGCGCTGCTCGCCCGCGAACTGAACCTCACCGAGGCCGAGACGGAGCGCTCCGTCGCCGACTACCTCGCGTCCGTCGCCCACGAAAAGTCCGTACTCCTCGAAGGAGCCGCAGCATGATCAGCCGTCAGACCATCACCCACCCCTTCAACCGGGGCAACTACACCGTCGGCGCCCCCAGCCAGGCCAAGTGGGCCCGCACCACGCCCGTCGGCGACGGCGAGGCCGCCCTGCAGAGCGACCCGGTCGAGGTCCCCGGGCCGGTCGTGGACGCCCTGCGCGCCGCCGCCCGCGCCGTGCACGTCGAGCGCGACGAGGTCGTCACGCGCACCCGCGACTGGTGGGCCGGCTCGATGATCGGCGAGACCGAGGGCCGCCCCGCGACCCCGCACGCCGTCGTCGTCGAGGCGGCCGACGCCGACCAGGTCGCCGCCGTGCTGCGGATCTGCCACGGCGCGGGCATACCCGTCACGCCCTCCGCCGGGCGCTCCAACGTGACCGGCGCGGCCCTGCCCGTCTTCGGCGGCGTCGTCCTCGACGTCTGCGGCCTCGACCGGATCACCGGCTTCGACGCCGAGTCGAACATCGTCGACGTCCAGGCCGGCATGTTCGGCGACCTCTTCGAGAAGCAGCTCCAGGAGGAGTACGGCGTCACCACCGGGCACTGGCCGTCCGCCTTCGCCGTCTCCACGGTCGGCGGCTGGATCGCCTGCCGCGGCGCCGGTCAGCTCTCCACCCGCTACGGCAAGATCGAGGACATGGTCGTCGGCGTCGACGTCGTGCACGCCGACGGCACCCGCGCCACCTACGGCGACTACGCCCGCGCCGCCGTCGGCCCCGACCTGCGCCAGCTCTTCGTCGGCTCCGAGGGCACGCTCGGCGTCATCGTCTCCGCCCGCCTTCGCGTGCACCCGCTGCCCACCTACGCGGACGCCGTCGCGTACGGCTTCGCGACCTTCGCCGAGGGCCTCGACGCCTGCCGCGAGATCATGCGGCGCGGCGCGACACCGGCCGTCCTGCGCCTGTACGACGCCCTGGAGTCGGGCACCCACTTCGGACACCCCGACACCAACCTCCTGCTCATCGCCGACGAGGGCGAGCAGACCGTCGTGGACGCCTCGGTCAAGGTCGCCACCGAGGTCTGCGAGGCCCGCGGCTCCGCCCTCGACGGCAAGGCCGTCTTCGCGCGCTGGCTGGACGAGCGGATGCTGGTGGGCAAGTCGTCCGACGGCTTCACGCCAGGACCCGGTTTCGTCGCCGACACCCTGGAGATGGCCGCCTCCTGGAAGGACCTGCCCGCCATCTACGACGAAGTGGTCGCCGCCATCGAGGCCGTGCCCGGCACCCTGGCCGCCTCCGCGCACCAGTCGCACGCCTACACCGACGGCGCCTGTGTCTACTTCTCGCTGCGCGGCGACGTCGCACCCGAGGCGCGCCGCGACTGGTACCGCTCTGTGTGGGACGCCGCCAACGCCGTGCTCATCGAGCACCGCGCCGCCCTCAGCCACCACCACGGCTGCGGACTGCTGCGCGGCCCCTACCTGGAGGAATCCCTCGGCGCCGCCTTCACGACCTTCGTCGCCGTGAAGAACGCCCTCGACCCCGCGGGCATCCTCAACCCTGGCAAGCTGGGCCTCCCCAGCCGCTTCGGCACCTCCCCGCTGAGCCCCGCGGCCACGTCACGAGCCTAGGCAGCCCATGAACACCTCCCCCCGCTCCCGGCCGCTCGACGCCCGGCTCGCCACGGCCTTCGCCGAGGTGCCGGTCGTCGCGTCCATCGTCGGCGCCCAGCCGCTGCGGCAGTTCCTCACCGCACCGGCGAAGGTGTGCATCCTCGCCTCCTTCTCCGTCGGTCAACTGCCCCAGGTCGTCCCGGCGCTGCGCAAGGCCGGCAAGACCGTCTTCGTGAACGTCGACTCCAGCCCGGGCCTCGCGCAGGACCGCGGCGCACTCGACTTCATCAAGGAGATGGGCGCGAGCGGGGTGGTGAGCACCCGGCTCACCCTCATCGAGAAGGGCCGGCCGCTCGGCCTGCTCACCGCGCAGAAGGTCTTCGTCACCGACCGCTCCAACCTGCGCAGGAGCATGGACGCCATCTCCCGCGGCATGCCCGACCTGGTCGAGGTCATGCCCGCCCCGATCGTGGCGCGCATGACCCCCCAGGCGCGCCGCGCCATGTCGCCGACGGTCGCCGCCGGCTTCGTGGAAACCCCCGCGGACGTGGCCGCCGCACTGGCCCTCGGGTCGGTCGCGGTGGCCACGTCCGACCACCGCCTGTGGCGCGTGCGCCGCGACGAACTGCCGCGCGCCGCCGCCGACCGGCCCCATGGACAAGCCGGACAAGCCGACCGGTCCCCTGCACAAGCCGACCGGCCTCTTGAACAACAGGAGTAGATCCACCGTGAGTTACGTCGTCGTAGCCCGCTACCGCACCCTGCCGGACCAGGAGCGAGCCGTCCTTGCGCTGCTCGACACCATGGCAGAGGCGTCGCGCGCCGAGCCGGGCTGCCGCCGCTACCGCGTCCACCAGGGCACCGAGGACCCGCGCGCCGTCCTTCTCTACGAGGAGTACGACTCCGAGGCCGACTTCACCGCGCACTGCGCGTCCGCCCACTTCCAGGACCTCGTGCTCGGCAAGGTCGCCCCGCTCCTGGAGACCCGCGACGTCCTGCGCTGCGCGCCCCGCGAGGAGGCCGCCGCATGAGGACGACCGCCGCCGTCCTGCGCGACGTCGTACGCGAACGCCCCTACCAGGACAGCCGTCCCGTGACGGTCGAGGAGCTGGAGCTCGGCGCGCCCCGCGAGGGCGAACTCCTGGTCCGTGTCGCCGCCGCGAGCCTCTGCCACTCCGACCTCTCCGTCGTCAACGGCGACCGGGTCCGGCCGCTGCCCATGGCGCTCGGCCACGAGGCCGTCGGTGTCGTCGAGGAGACCGGGCCCGGCGTCCGCCGCGTGGCGCCCGGCGACCACGTGGCGCTGGTCTTCGTGCCCGGCTGCGGTTTCTGCGCGCGCTGCGCCGAGGGCCGCCCCGCCCTGTGCGACCGGGCGGCCGCGGCCAACGGCTCCGGCGGCCTGCTGCACGGCCCTTCGCTGCTCACCGACGCCGCCGGGGACACGGTCCACCACCAGCTCGGTGTCTCCGCCTTCGCCTCGCACGCCGTCGTCGCCCAGGAGTCGGTGGTGCCGATTCCCGAGGACGTGCCGTTCACGGTCGCCTCGATGTTCGGCTGCGCGGTGCTCACCGGGGCGGGCGCCGTCATCAACACCGCGGCGCTGCGGCCGGGCCAGTCCATGGTCGTGCACGGCCTCGGGGGCGTCGGCCTGTCCGCGGTGCTCGGGGCCCGCGCCGCCGGGGCGTACCCGATCGTGGCCGTCGACCCGGTCGCGGAGAAGCGGACGCTCGCGCTGCGGCTCGGCGCCACGCACGCGTACGCACCGGGCGACGCGCTCGTCGCCACCCGTGATCTGACCGGTGGCGGTGCGGAGTTGGCCGTCGAGGCAGTCGGCAGCCCGGCGGTCATGGGCGCCTGCCTGCAGTCCGTGGCGCGCGGGGGCCGTGTCGTCTCGGTCGGTCTTCCGGCCCCCGACCGTGTCCTGGACGTGCCCGCCCTCGCCTTCGCCGGCGAGGGCAAGTCCCTGCTCGGCTCCTACATGGGCGACGCGGTGCCGCGCCGTGACATCCCCCGCTTCCTCGACCTGTGGCGCGCGGGTCTGATGCCGGTCGAGGAGATGCACACCGGCACGGTCGCCCTGTCCGGGATCAACGAAGCCATGGAGGAGCTGGCGGCGGGGCGGGCGATCCGCCAGGTCATCGACACCTCGGGGGTGTTGCTCCCCGGGTGAGACGCTCAATGGGGGAGCGGTAGCGTCCCTGTCGTGGGAACGGACATTCACGGCGGAATCGAGTACCGCCATCCAGCGGTGGGCACCGACTTCTACGAAGGCGAGCCCTGGATCGTGGCCATGGACCTGTGGCCGCTGTACGACGAGGTCGACTACGCGGCCTTTGGGTGCCTCTTCGGCGTACGCAACGACGCGGGCTACCGGCCGCTGGCTGCCGGGCGCGGCCTGCCCGACGACCTGTCGAGCGGGCTGCGCGAGGACCTGGGGCCCTGGGTGGCCAAGGGCCAGTTGCTGGATGCCACGTGGGTGAGCTGGGCGGAGCTCGCGGGGCTCGATCCGCAGGCCGGTCCTGACCGCTATGTGGGCCGGCTGTCCTGGCAGGACGCGTCGAGTCCGTACGTGCGGCATCGTCGGATGCTGCCCGCACGGTGGCCCGAGGAGGTGGTGGCGATGGCGGGGCCACCACCACCCGGACTCGACGCCGTGGACAGCCGACTGGAGTGGAATGTCGGGGACGCGGTGTTCCGGTACGAGCCGCTGACGGCCGGTTCGGTGCTGGGCCCGGGAACCCACTGGCCGCACGTCTTCGCCGTGATGAAGGCCTTGGCGGGCCGCTTCGGCGACGACGGCGTACGGCTGGTGGTGGCCTTCGACTGACCGGAGCGAGGAGTGGCGGTGCCGGTCAGAGCGAGCCCGGCACCACGAGAAGAGCCCAGGTGACGAGCGGCCCCACCACCGCGATCCCGAGCCCCCACGCCATGAGCCGCCGGAAGACGAAGTCCCGTTGGGTCTCGGGGGTGTTGGCGGTGACCAGGGCGCCGCTGGTGGAGAAGGGCGAGGCGTCCACGACGGACGAGGAGATGGCCAGCGCGGTGATGAGTCCCACGGCCCCCACGTCGCCGTCGAGCAGGAACGGCACCGCCAGCGGGATCAGGGCGCCGAGCATGCCCGTGGTGGACGCGAAGGCGGACGCGACCGCACCGATCAGACAGATCAGCAGCGCGCCGAGCAGCGGTGCCTGGATGGACGCGACCTGCTTGCCCAGATAGTCGATGGTGCCCATGCGCTCCATCTGGCTCACGTACGTCACGATGCCGCAGACCAGCAGCACGGTGGACCACGCGCACCGGTCGACCGCGCCCTTGGCCGACTTCGGCGAGGCCAGGGAGAGCACGACGGTGACGGTGAGCGCCATGAGCCCGACGTCCAGGTCGAAGAAGAGGGCTCCGACGACCAGGCCGAGCAGCCCGAGGAGGGTCAGGGCGCGGGGACCGTCGAGGCGGAGGGGCTCGGGCGGGGCCGGGACGGCGCCGGGCGCGGTGACGGCAACCGTGCCCGGCGCGCTGATGGGCGCCGTGCCGGGCGTGGTGGCGGGTGCTGTGCCGGACGCGATGGCGGGTGCCGTGCCGGGCGTGGCGGTCAGGGTCGGTCCGGTGCCCCCGGCCGCCTTGGCCTCGGTCGCGGGTGGACCGTCGCTCGGCCCCGCGCCGCCCGTCCGCGGCCCGCTCGCGCTGCCGCCGCCGTCACGCTCGTACGTCTGCGCGCGTTGCCCCAGCAACTGCCGTCCGCCGAAGGCGAAGAAGATGATGGCGCACAGGGCGGCGTTGAAGAGGAACGAGGCGGTGAACAGCAGGGCCGGGTTGCCCGGCAGGTCGTTGCGCTCGACGACGCCGTTGGTGATGCTGCCGAAGACGCCGATGGGGGAGAAGCCGCCCGCGCTGGCGCCGTTGGCGATGAACAGGCCCATGAGCACGGGGTTGATGCCCTGGGCCGCGGCGAAGCCGAGGCCGATGGGGGCGATGATGCCGACGGCCGCGGGGGTGACGGCGCCGACCGCGGTGAGCAGGGCGGTGACGAGGAACATCACCCAGGGGATGAGGGCGATCCGGCCCCGCACGGCCTTGACGGCCGCGTCGACGAGCCAGTCGACGGTGCCGTTGTTCTTCGCCATGGCGAACAGCAGGGTGACGCCGACCAGGACGACGAACAGGTCACCGGGGAAGCCGGAGAAGATGTCGTCCGCGGATTCGTCCGCGACCGTGGAGCCGACGATGAACGCGGCCACGATGGCGAGCGCGCCCAGATGGACGGAGGTGAAGGTGGCGATGGTGAAGATCGCCAACAGGGCGACGACGGAGATGAGTTGATCTGACACGAGGGCTCCCTTGCGGTGGGCCGATGGCCGAGTCGCGGTGTGCCGTGGCGCGTGATGTGGGGGTGCGCGCGGCACCGGAGGGAGCGCGGTGCGAGGCGGCGCACGGCGTCCACCCCTGAGGCGCGAGGCGCAGGGGTGGTGCAGTTATTCCGCTAGGCGGAATGCGGCTTTCGCAAGGGGAGTATTGGAGGGCTTCTCCGGGGGCGTCAAGAGCTGCGGCGGACTCCGTCGGGGCGGGCCCCGCTGTCGGGGTGAGCCGCCGTCCCGTCCTCGACGGGCCGCGCCGCGCCACCGCCGAGTCCGCCCGTTCCGCCCTGTCTCGCATGCCCCAGCGCGGCGCTCACCTGCCGCGCCGTCTCGCTGACCAGCGCGCCGTGTGCCGCGCCGGCCTCCGAAGTCATCCGGCTCGTGGGCATGTTGACGCTGATGCTGGCGATCGGCAACCCCGCCCCGTCGAGCACCGGGGACGCGACCGCCGACACGTCGGTGCGCCACTCGCCGCTGTTCGTCGCGTACCCCCGCTCGCGGATCAGCGCGAGCTCGGCGAGCAGCCGGTCCCGCTCCGTGATGGTCGAATCGGTGAACTGCTCCAGGCCGTGGGCCAGGTGACGCTCGATCACCTCCGCGGGGCTGGACGCGAGCACGGCCTTGCCGTTCGCGGAGGCGTGGATGGGCAGGTGTGTGCCGAGGGCCAGGATGATCCGCACCGGCTTGGACGTCTCCAGGCGCTCGATGAGCACCACCTTGTCGCCGTTCGGGACGGTCAGGTGGACCGTCTCGTCGATGCGCCGCCGCAGCTCCTCCATCAGCGGCACGGCCACGTCGCGCAGCCCCAACTCCCCGGTCGCGCGCCGCCCGACCTGCAGCGCCTTGGGGGTGAGGACCCAGCGGGTGACCTCGCCGCCGGCCGGCCGGAGCCAGCCCGCCGTGTGCAGGGTGCGCAGCGCGCGCTGGGCGGAACTCTTGGGCAGGTCCAGGGCGCGCGCCAGCTCGGCGACGCCGATCGGCTGCCGTGCCGAGACCTCTTCGAGCACCCGAAGTGCGTTGAGAACGCTCTGCATCCGTTGACTCCCCCTGCGCTCGGCTCCTAAGCTCCGCGTGCCACCTTACGACACACCGTGCCACAATGTGGCACGCTTCTCAAGGGAGTTGGCCCCAGTGACCTCTCGGACCGGGCGGCACTTCTTACAGATCCCAGGCCCCACCAACATCCCCGACCAGGTGCTCCGCGCCATCGCGGCACCGACCATCGACCACCGCGGCCCCGAGTTCGCCGCGCTCACCACCGAGTTGCTCACCGCCCTGAAGCCCGTCTTCGGGACCTCGGGGCCCGTCGTGGTCTTCCCCGGATCCGGCACGGGCGCCTGGGAGGCGGCGCTGACCAACACCCTCAGCACGGGGGACCGGGTGCTGTGCGCCGAGACCGGCCACTTCGCCACGCTCTGGCAGCGCATGGCCGTCGACCTCGGCCTGTACGTCGACTTCATCCCCGGGGACTGGCGCCACGGAGCCGCCCCCGAAGCCATCGCCGAACGCCTCGCGGCCGACACCGTCCACACCATCAAGGCCGTCTGCGTGGTGCACAACGAGACGTCGACCGGTGTCACCAGCAGGGTGGCCGAGATCCGGCAGGCGATCGACGCGACGGGGCACCCCGCGCTGCTCCTCGTCGACACCATCTCCTCGCTCGGCTCCATCGACTACCGGCACGACGCATGGGGCGTCGACGTCACGGTCGCCGGATCCCAGAAAGGGCTGATGCTCCCGCCGGGCCTCGGCTTCAACGCCGTCAGCGACAAGGCCCTCGCCGCCTCCCGCACCGCACGGCTGCGCAGGTCCTACTGGGACTGGCGGCCGATCATCGAGGCCAACCGCCGCGGCTTCTTCCCCTACACCCCCAACACCAACCTCCTCTACGGACTCGCCGAAGCGCTGCGCATGCTGGCGGCGGAAGGGCTCCCCGCGGTCTTCGCGCGCCACGACCGGCACGCCGAAGCCACCCGAAGCGCCGTGCGCGGATGGGGACTTGAGGTGCTCTGTGCCGACGAACGCGAGTACTCGTCCTCGCTCACCGCCGTCCTCCTGCCCGACGGCCAGGACGCCGACAAGGTGCGGGAGGTCATCCTGGAGCGCTTCGACATGTCCCTGGGATCGGGCCTCGGCAAGCTCGCGGGACGCGTCTTCCGCATCGGCCACCTGGGCCACTTCAACGACCTCACGCTCGCGGGCACGCTGGCCGGCGTACAGATGGGCCTCCAGCTGGCCGGCGTACGCATCGACCCGAGCGGACTCTCCGCCGCCCTGGACGTCCTGCGAGAGCCCCATGGATGAGGCGCGCGCGGAAAGCCTCCGGCACAAGCTCGCCCAGGACCTCGACGGCGAGGTCCGATTCGACGACTACACACGGCACCTGTTCGCCCGGGACGCCAGCATGTACGCGATCACGCCCCTGGGAGTGGTCTTCCCCCGCCACGCGGACGACGTCGCCGCCGCGGTCGCCGCGGCCGCCTCCCACGACGTACCCGTCGTGCCGCGCGGAGCGGGCACGAGCCTGGCGGGCCAGACCGTCGGACCCGGCCTCGTCCTCGACCTGTCGCGCCACATGAACCGCATCGTGGAGCTCGACCCGAGCAGCGGAACGGCCCTGGTGGAGACGGGTGTCGTCCAGGACCAGCTCAACCGCGCCGCGGCCCCCTGGGGCCTGATGTTCGGCCCGGACACCTCGACCAGCAACCGCGCCACCATCGGCGGGATGATCGGCAACAACTCGGCGGGCAGCGGCTCCGTGCGCTACGGCATGACCATCGACCACGTCCGCGAGCTCGACGTGGTGCTCTCGGACGCGACCCGCACCCGCCTCGCCCCCGTCGACGAGGCCGAACGGGCCCGCAGGGCACGGCGGGTCACCCTGGAAGGCGCCCTCCACCGCGAACTCCCCGAGATCGTCAGGGCCAACGCGGCGGCGATCTCCGAAGGCTTCCCCGCCCACTGGCGGCGCGCCTGCGGCTACCGCCTGGACCGGCTCGCCCGCGAGGACACCTCCTTCGACCTGGCCAAGTTCGTCGTCGGCTCCGAGGGCACGCTGGCCGTGGCGACCACGGCCCTGGTCGACCTGGTGCGCAAGCCGAGCCGCACCGTGATCGCCGTCGGCCACTTCACGTCCGTGGCGCACGCCATCGCGGCGACGGAGGACGCCCTCGCCTGCGACCCGTCCGCCGTGGAGCTGATGGACCGCACGATCCTCGACCTCTCCCGCCGCAAGATCGAGTACGCGGCGCTCGGAGACCTCCTCAAAGGCGCGCCCGAAGCCCTGCTCTTCGTCTCCTTCACCGGCGACGACGAGGCCGAACTCGTCGACCGCATGCGGCGGCTGACCACGCTCTGGTCCCGGCACGGCCACGGCTACCACACCCTGCAGGCCGTCACCCCGGCCCAGCAGGGCTCGCTCCTGAAGGTCCGCAAGGCGGGCCTCGGCCTGCTGATGGCCGCAAGCGAGGGCACCAGGCGCCCGCTCGCCTTCGTCGAGGACACGGCGGTCGACCCCGCCCATCTCGCCGACTACACACGGCGGTTCAAGGACGTCCTGGACCGGCACGGCATGACGGCCGGCTTCTACGGTCACTGCTCGGTCGGCTGTCTGCACATCCGCCCCTACCTCGACCTCGCCGACCCGGCGGACGTCGGCCGGATGCGCGCCGTCGCGGAGGAGATCAAGGACCTGGTCGCCGAGTACGGCGGCGTGAACTCCAGCGAGCACGGCGACGGCCTGGCGCGCAGCGAGTTCAACCGCGAGATCTTCGGCGACAAGCTGTACGAGGCGATGCGCCAGGTCAAGTACCTCTTCGACCCCCACGGCGTGCTCAACCCCGGCAAGATCGTGGACGCGCGGCCCATGACGGAGAACCTGCGCGACGCGACGCTGCCGCCCGCCCAACCCCTGCGCACCCGTCTGTCCTTCGAGGTCGTGGGCGGCGGCGGGATGCGCGCGGCCGCAGACCGGTGCATGAACATCGGCCTGTGCCGCAAGACCGGCAGCGGCACCATGTGCCCCTCGTACATGGCGACCCGCAAGGAGGAGGACTCCACTCGCGGCCGCGCGGGCGCCCTGGTCAAGGCCCTGTCCGAGCCCGACCCGCGCACGGCACTCGGCGACGAGCGCCTCCACGAGATCCTCGACCTGTGCCTGATGTGCAAGGCGTGCAAGAGCGAATGCCCCCTCGGCGTCGACATGGCCACCCTGAAGAGCGAGACCCTCTCCCACCACCACGACCTGCACGGAGTGCCGCTGCGCAGCCGCCTGTTCGGCGCGATCCGCGTCCTCAACCGCCTGGGCTCGGCGACCGCGCCGCTGTCCAACCTGCCGGGACGCATCGCACCGCTGCGCCGCCTCGTGGACCGCCTGATCGGCATCGCGCCGCAGCGCCCGCTGCCGGTGTTCGTCCGCCAGAACCTGCTCCGCTGGTCGCGCCGCCGCACCCCCGCCCCGCGCACGCCCACCCAGGGCACGCTCACCTACCTCGCCGACTCCTTCACGACGTACACCGAGCCCGGCATCGGCCGCGCCGCCATCGAACTCCTCGAACTCGCGGGCTGGGAGGTGCGGTTGGAGAGCGGTGGCTGCTGCGGCAGATCGAGCCTGTCCAAGGGCTTGGTCGACGACGCGAGGAACAAGGCCCGCGGGCTCGTGCGCCGACTGCACGAGTCGACCGACCCCGGCTCGCCCATCGTGGGCTGCGAGCCCTCCTGCCTGATGACCCTGCGCGACGAGCACAGGGCCCTGCTGCCCGACGACCCCGCGGTCACGGACGTCGCCGGGCGGGTCCGCCAGGTCGAGGAGCTCCTGGTGGAGGCCGTCGACGCGGGCCGCCTGCGGCTGCGCGAGGACTCCTGGCTCGCCGGCCGCAAGCTGCTCTACCACGGCCACTGCCACCAGAAGGCGGAGGTGGGGACGGCCGCGACCGTCGCGCTCCTGGAGCGCGTCCCCGGAGCCGTGGTCACCGAACTGGACGCCGGCTGCTGCGGGATGGCGGGGTCCTTCGGCTTCGAGTCCGAGCACTACGAGACGTCGATGACGGTCGGCGAGGACCGCCTGTTCCCGGCGATCGAGGCGGAACCCGCCGAGACGGTCGTGGTCGCCACGGGCGTCTCCTGCCGCCAGCAGATCTTCCACGGCACGGAACGGGACGCATGGCACCCGGTGGAGCTGCTGCGGGAGGTGGTCGTGGAGGTCCCGTGAGCCCGGGGAGCGGGGGCGCGTGTCACTCAGAGGGCGCGTGTCACTCAAATGCGGCGTAGAGCTGCCGTCGGGACGAAGGTGCGGATAAGTGGTGGGAGAGCTCTGACGTGATTCCCCGGGCCCGCGGGCCTCCGAGAGGACGAGGTGGCGCATGCCGCAAGGAGCCCCGCACCCAGGCCCGGGCGCGCGGGAGGCCCCGTTGCCCAAGGGCGGACGGTGGGCGATGCTCGCCGTCCTGTGCGCCAGCCTCCTGCTGGTCGCGATGGACGCCACGATCCTCAACGTCGCCCTGCCCTCCCTCATCGACGACATGCGCCCCGGCGCCCTGGCGCAGCTGTGGATCATCGATGTCTACGGCCTGGTCCTGGGCGGTCTGCTCGTGGCCACCGGCGCCATCGGCGACCGCTACGGCCGCAAGCGCCTGTTCGTTATCGGCTTCCTGCTCTTCGGTGTCGCCTCCGTGGTGGCCGCGACCGCGGCGACATCCGGTCAACTCATCGCGGGCCGCGTGCTGTTGGGCATCGGCGGAGCCATGGTGATGCCCAGCACACTCTCCCTGATCAGAAACATCTTCGAGGATCCGCGGGAGCGCACCCTGGCCATCGGCATCTGGGCCGCCGTCGCCGGGGCGGGCGCGGCCGTCGGGCCCCTGATCGGCGGCGCGCTCGTCGGTGCGTACGGCTGGTCGGCGGCCTTCTGGGTCAACGTGCCCGTCGTCGTGGTCACCGTGATCGCCGCCGTCCGCCTCCTGCCCGAGTTCAGGGCCGCGGGAAGCAGCCCGCTGGACTGGCCGAGCGCCGTCCTGTCGGTCCTCGGCGTCGTGGCGCTGGCCTGGGGCATCAAGCACGTGGCCAAGGGCGGTCCGGCCGCCGCCGACGTCCTCGTCCTCGTGCTGGGGATCGCCGTGCTCGCGCTGTTCGCACGCCGCCAGCTGGGACTCGCCGACCCGCTCCTGGACGTACGGCTCTTCGCGAACCGTGCCTTCACCGCGGCCGCCCTCGCCACGCTCATGGCCATGCTCGCCATCGGGGCGGCCCTGTTCCTGATCTCCCTGTGGCTCCAGTACGTCCACGGGTACGCGCCGTTCGCCGCGGGCCTGCGCACCCTTCCCGCGGCCCTCGCCACCCTCGCGGGCTCCCTGCTCGCGCCCCGCCTCATGGAGCGCCTCGGGGTCCGCGTGGTGATGGCGCTCGGGCTCACCGGGCTGTCGTTGGGCTTCCTCGTCCTCGCCCTGTCGCCCGAGCCCACCACGTATCCGTACGTGGCGGTCGTCCTCGTCGCCATCGGTCTCGGCGACGGCCTCGCCATCACCGCGTCCGCCGCGACGCTGGTCTCGGCGGTCCCTGGCGAGCGGGCCGGGCAGGCGGGAGCCGTCTCCGAGACCACCTACGAACTCGGCGTCGGCCTGGGTGTCGCGATGCTCGGCTCTCTCCACGGCGCGGTGTACGCCCACCACATGGCCGGCGAGCCCGCCGCCGCGCGCGACTCGATCGGCGGTGCCCACGAGCAGTCCCAGGCGCTCGGCGGCAGTGCGGGCGAGCAGTTGATGCGGACGGCCCGCGAAGCGTTCGACAGCGCGCTGACCACCACGGCGTACGTGTCGGTCGCCATCGTCGCGGCTGTCGCTCTGCTCGTCGTATGGCTGGTGCCGCGGGGGTTCAGGGCGGGCTCGGCGCACTGAGGCGACACCGCGCGGGGCACCTCGCTTTGCGAATGGAGTATGAAGATTCAACTGTCCCTGCCGGGGAGGGGCATGGTACTCCGCCAGGTGGTGGCCGAATGTTGGCCCCTACAAGTACACGGCTCCTCGGTGGCATGTTTGCATGTGTCCATGATCATTACCGAACAGCGAACAACCGAGCCGCGGACGTACGTGGACCGCGTCCTGGAGCAGTGGAGCACGGACGAGGACACCGAGGCGCTCGTCCAGGGCACACAGCGACTGACCCGGGGAGAGGCTCGGCGGCGACTGTTCCGACTGGGGCACGCGCTGCGCGGCCAGGGACTCGAACCCGGCGACGGAGTAGGCCTGTTCCTCGCCAACCGCGTGGACTCCGTCCTGGTCCAGCTCGCGGTCCACCTCATCGGCTGCCGCGTCGTGTTCCTGCCGCCCGAGCCGGGCCCCGGCGAACTCGCCGCGCTGGTCGAGCAGTCCAAGGCGCGCGCCGTGGTCACCGACCCGCTCTTCGCGCGGCGCGCCGCCGACGCGGCGGGGCGCAGCGTCCACGCCCCCGTGCTGCTCGGCCTCGGACCCTGCGAGGAACAGTGCGCGGACCTGCTCGCCCTGGCCGACGAGTGCCCGTCGGAGCGCCCCGAGGGAGTGCCCGCCCCGGCGGCGGACGAAGCCGTCACCGTCCTCTACACCGGCGGCACCCTGGGCCGCCCCAAGCTCGCCGCACACACCCACCGGCTCTACAACGTGCTGGTGGACCTGGTGGACGACGCCCCGCAGGACCCCGACTTCACGGGCTTCTTCCCGACCATGGACCCGGGCACGGACCGGGTGCTCGTCTCCACGCTGCTCACCCACGGCAGCGGCCACCTCACCTCGCTCCAGGCGCTGGTGACGGGGTCCGCCCTCGTCGTGCTGCCCGAGTTCGAGGCGGGCGCGGCGCTCGAGGTGCTGCGCGAGGAGCGGATCACCGCCACCATGTTCGTCCCGCCGATGCTGTACGCGCTTCTCGACCACCCCGAGTGCGTGCCGGGCGCCCTGCCCGAGCTGCGCCGCATCGTCGTCGGCGGCGCGGCCTCGTCGCCCAGCCGCCTGCGGCAGACGGTCGAGGTCTTCGGGCCTGTGCTCAGCCAGGGCTACGGGCAGTCGGAGGCGCTCGGCATCGCCGCGTTCGACGCGGAGGAGCTCGCCTCGAAGGGGGCCGAGCGGCCCGAGCTCTGGCGCAGCTGCGGCCGCTCGATAGCCGACACCGAGATCGAGATACGCGCCGAGGACAGCACGCAGGCGCTGCCGGTCCGGCAGGTCGGCGAGGTGTGTGTCCGGGGCGAGGCGGTCATGCTCGGCTACTACGAGGACCCGGAGCGCACCGCGGAGGCGCTGCGGGACGGCTGGCTGCGCACCGGGGACATGGGCTACCTCGACGCCGAGGGCTACCTCTACCTCGTCGACCGGGCCAAGGACATCATCGTCACCGGCAGCACCAGCGACAACGTCTACTCCCGGGTCCTTGAGGACTTCCTGCTCACGCTGCCGGGCGTGCGCAACGCGGCGGCGCTCGGCGTGCCGGACGAGCAGTACGGGGAGGCCGTCCAGATCTTCCTGGCCACGGCCGAGGACGCCGACGTCGACCCGGACGCCGTCGGCGCCGCGGTCACCGCCGAGCTGGGGGAGCTGTACACGCCCCGCAGGACAATCCTCCTCGACCAGCTGCCGACGACGAAGGTCGGCAAGGTCGACAAGAAGGCCCTGCGCGCCGCGTGGACGACCGCACCCGCCGCGAGCTGACCACACCGGGGCGCCGCCAATCCGGCCGGGCGACCGCTACGAACCTCCCGCGACCAACACCCCATCGGCAGCAGGGAGTCACCCATGAAGCGGAACACCACCACCTCGGGTCGCAGCCGGGTCAGGAGGTTCGCCGCGGCACTCGCCGCCGTCGGCGCCCTCGTGGGCGGCGGGCTCGCCATGGCGGCCCCGGCGAGCGCCGACACCTTCTGCGGAGCGACGGGGGACGGCGGCTTCGGGTGCGTGATCGACCAGGGGGACGGAACGTTCAAGATGGTCAACAGCCACGGGGACATCGTCTACAACTGGTGACGCCGCACACCTGACACCCGGCGTCCATCCGACGACGGGCGGACACACACCCGCCGGTGTGTGTCCGCCCGTCCGCGCACCTGGCGCAGGCTCATCGGCGTACGTACGCGTTGATCGGCGAGATCCCGGTCAGATCGACCTGGAGCCCGCGCAGCGCCGGTGAGTACAGGTAGGTGCGCTCCGGCACGTACACCGGTACGGCCGCCGCCTGCTCCATCACCAGGCGGTTCACCTCGGACCACAGCTTGCCCGCCGTCTCGAGGTCCGCCGCGGCGTTCGCCGCGTCGATCGCCCGGTTCACCTTCTCGTCGTCGAGCCGGCTGTAATTGCTCGACGCCTCGGAGGAGTTGCGCCCGTCGAAGTAGTCGGGAAGGTAGTTGGAAGCCGTGGGCATGCCGCCGCCGACGGCCATGCGGAACATGTCGTACCTGCCGCGCGCCGCGTCCCTCCAGAAGGTGCCGGCCGGGACCTGCTTGACCGTCACCTTGAACCCGGCCTTCTCCAGGCCCTCCCGCACGACCTCCGCGCGCTGCTTGTCCATGGCGGTCTCCGGGTGGGCGAGGGTGAGGCGGTAACCGACCTTGTCCGCTTCCCGGAGGAACAGCCGAGCCGTGCCGGGGTCGCCGTCGCCGCCCGCGTGGTAGAGGTCGAAGTCGGCGGATCCGGGCACCCCCGGCGGCATCAGGTGAGAGGTCAGACGGCCTTTACCGCCGCTCGCCTTGAGGATCTGGTCGCCGGGCAGGGCGGTCGCGATGGCCTTGCGTACGTCGAGGTCCTTCACCCGGGCCGTGTTGATGACGTACGACTGCGCGTACCAGGTGGGGAACTCGACGGACTTCGCGCTGCCCGCGGGACCGCCCTGGATGCCGGCGGGATCGTCGGTGCCGGTGAAGGTCATGAACGCCTCGCCCGCGGGCGCCGAGCCGATGCGGTGCCGGATCTCCTGGAGCTGCACGCCCGTCCGGACGCGGTAGCCGTCGGGGTAGGCGCTGCGCACCGGGTCCGTCTCCCTGTGCCAGTTGGGGTTACGGGTGAGGGTGAGGTTCCTGACGTCGGTGCCGTCGCTGATCTGGTACGGACCCGTGGACGGCACCACCTCGGAACGGCCGGAGCCGCCCGTGGTCCCCTCCGGGAGCGGAGCTCCCGTCGGTCCCGCGAGGACGACGTTGAAGTCGCGGTGGACGCCGGCGAGATGGAAGACGATCGTGCGGTCGTCGGGGGTCTCGATCGCGCTCTTCTTCGGGGACGCGGCGTCGGCGCCCTCGATGCCGTACAGGAACGTGCGCAGGGTCCGGTCACCGGCCGCCAGGTCCGGCTTGAAGGTGCGCTCGATGGCGTACCGGAAGTCCTTGGAGCGCACCGGCGTTCCGTCGTTGTACTTGAGTCCGCTCTTGAGCCTGAACGTCCAGTCACGGCCGTTCGTCGTCCGCCCCGCGTCCTCGGCGAGGTCGCCGACGACCTTCACCGCGCCGCCGGGTTCGGTCTTGAACGTGGTGAGTCCGCGGTGCACGAGGCGGGCGAGCTGGTGGTCGGCGCTGGCCGGCCACATCAGGCCCGGGTCGAGGGAGGCGAACTCCTGCGGTTCGAGGACGGTGACCCGACCGCCCTTGCGGGCGCCCTTGACGGCGGGCGCCGGGCCCTTGGAGTCGGCGGCGGAGCCGATGGTGAGGTTCTGCGTCGTGGCCTGGGTGACCCCGTCGTCCAGCACGTCGCCGCCACCGCGGGAACTGCCGTTCCCCTGCCCCTGGGAGTCGCTGCCGCCGTCCGAGCCGTCCCCGAACGGGTTGAAGACCGTGAAGGCCGTCACCAGGGCACCCGCGGCCACCGCCACGACCGCACTCGTGCCCCAGACCTTGGCGCGCGACCTGCCGGTTGAGGCTGAGGGGCTCACGAAGGCGACGGGGGAGGGGACTTGGTCGTACGAGGACGGGCCGGTGGCCGGGGGCATCGACGGAGCGGGGGCCGGTGGTGCAGGAGTCACGGGTACGGGGGTGGACGGTGCGGCGGGGGCCGACGGTGCGGGGGCCGCCGTCTCGGCCGTCGGCGGGGCCTGCGGCATCGGGGGAAGCGGCGACGCGAGGTGGTAGGAGGTGGGGGAGGCGGGCGTGGGCGGCGGCGGGGCGGGTGTGTTCGGGGTCCGCGCGCCCAGGGCCTCCAGGGCGTCCCCCGCCTCCTTCGCGTCCGGCCGGTCGCCGGACTGCTTGGCCAGCATCCGCCCGACCAGGTCGTCCCACGCGGGGGCGAGGCTCGGGCGGCGGGCCGACGGCAGGGCCGGGGTCTCGTACACATGGCCGTGCATGAGCGCGGCGGCCGAGTCCGCGTCGAACGGCGGTGTTCCGGTGAGGAGTTCGTGCACCATGCAGCCCAGCGAGTACACGTCGCAGCGGCCGTCGTGCGCGCCCCGCGTGAAGCGCTCCGGCGCCATGTAGTGCAGGGTGCCCACCGGCGCGTCGGCCGTGCCCGTGAGATATCCGGCCGTGGCGGTGGCGTCGAGGAACTTGGCGATGCCGAAGTCGAGCACCTTGACCGTGCCCTCGTCCGTCACCATCACGTTCGCCGGCTTGATGTCCCGGTGGACGATGCCCGCCCGGTGCGCGGTGGCCAGGGCCCGGCAGACCTGCGCGGAGATCACGGCGACCCGCTCGGGCGCGAGGGGTCCCGCCTCCAGGGCCAACTCCCTCACGGTGCGCCCGGACAGCAGCGGCATCACCAGATACGGGACTCCGTCCGCCGACCCGTGGTCGAAGACGGGCACGATGTACGAGCTGTCGAGGGCCGCCGCGGCCCGCGCCTCGCGCACGAACATGGCGAGGAAGCGTTCCGCCTCGGCCTGCGTCGTCCCGCGCGGGGTGCTCAGGACCTTGACGGCGACGCGCCGCCGCAGCCGTGCGTCCTCGGCCCGCCACACCTCGCCCATACCGCCCGCGCCGATGCGCTCCACGAGCGTGTACCGGCCGTCCAGGACCGTACCCTGCATCCCCGCCTCCCCCGTCGACAGGGCTTCTTCGCCTGTCGTTGATCCTCAACCTACCGTCGGGAGGCAGGGGTTGTTCGCGCAGGGGTCAGGACAGGGCGAGGGCGTTGGGCTGCCGAGGATGTCAGTGAAAATCACCAGGATCCATACCAAAAAGTTCACCCGCTGTGATCGACCCGGAAGCCACGACATAGGCTGCTGCCGTGGTCGACCCACCGGTTGACCAGGGGATCAGGGGATTCAGGGGTTCAGGGGAGCAGGGGGGAACGGTCGATGAGTGAGACGAGTGCGGTGTTCCAGCCGCTGCAGGCGGACGACCCGTCCGTGGTGGCCGGCTACCGTCTGGCCGCCCGGCTCGGCGCGGGCGGCATGGGCCGGGTCTACCTGTCGCACACGCAGGGCGGCAGGGCGGTGGCGATCAAGGTCGTCCGTCCCGAGCTGGCCGACGACCCCGCCTTCCGGCGCCGTTTCCGCCGGGAGATGGAGGCCGCGCGGCGGGTCAGGGGCGCGTACACCGCGGAGCTGATCGACGGCGACGCGGACGGCACGCCGCCCTGGCTGGCCACGCTGTACGTACCCGGGCCCTCCCTGGCCGAGGCCGTCGGGCTGCGCGGCCCCCTGCCGGTGCCCGCGGTGCTCTGGCTGGTGGCGGGGATCGCCGAGGCGCTGCAGGCCATCCACGGCGCAGGGGTCGTCCACCGGGACCTGAAGCCGTCGAACGTCCTGCTCGCCTCCGACGGGCCGCGCGTCATCGACTTCGGCATCTCGCTGGCCTCCGGCGTCAGTTCGTACACCGCCACGGGGGCCGCCGTCGGCACGCCCCAGTTCATGGCTCCCGAGCAGGCGACCGGGGGTTCGGTCACGGAGGCGACCGACGTCTTCGCGCTGGGCCAGACCGCGGCGTTCGCGGCGCTCGGCGAGTCGTTGTACGGGGACGGCCCCGCGGTCAGCGTGCTGTACCGGATCGTCCACTCCGAACCCGACCTGTCCGTGCTGCCCGAGCAGTTGCGCCCCCTCATCGCGCGGTGCATGGCGGCCGACCCGGCGGAGCGGGCCACTCCGGCGGAGATCGTCGAGTGGTGCCGTCAGCGGCTGGGCACCGCGGCGGACGCGGGAGCCGGGCCGGCCGTCTGGCGGGAGGCGATGGGCCCGGAGGTGACGGTCCCGCCCCCGGTCCCCGAGCCCACCCCGGCGTACCCGATGCCGGCGCCCACGCAGTTCCTGCCGACGGGGCAGTACCCGACCGGTCAGTCCCCGACGGGGCAGTACCCGGCAGGGATGTACCCAGCGGGGCGGTATCCGGTGGGGCAGTACCCGGCGGGCCCGCACCCCGCAGGGCTGTATCCGACGGCACCGGACGGGTCGCCGTCGCGAAGACGCAGAGCGAGGCTGGCCGTCGCGGCGGGTGCGACGGCCGGCGTGCTGGTGCTCACGGCGCTGGCGTGGACGGTCGCGGACGCGACGGGTCTCATCGGCGACCGGAACCGGGACGAGGCGTCGAGGGGATCGGAGACCCACCGGACCGAGTCCGGCGAGCCGTCGGGCCCCGACTCGGCGTCGAAGCCGAAGTCCGGCGGCAAGAAGTCGGACGAGGCGTCCGCAGGCGGGTCCGGGTCCGGCTCCGGCTCCGAATCCGACTCCGAGGAAGGGGTGGGGAAAGGCTCGGGAAAGTCCGGCTCTCCCGCGGACGCCCTCGACTCCACGCAGGGCGAGCCCTACCCCGGGCAGTGGCTGGACGCGAAGAACTCGCTCAGCCTCAGGGAGCCGGCCCAGCGCAAGGACCGCAAGGGGGACATCCGTTTCACCTGCGCGCATGACGCGGGCTGCGCGCTGGAGAGCGACACCAGCGTGCTCCACCTGCGGTACTCCAAACCGGGTGCGGGCCTCGACACGTGCCGCTTCGAGCTGACCGGCGCGAAGTCGCACCGCCTCCCACTGGCCGCGGCCGCGGCGGGCAGCGAGATCTGCGTCAAGCACCGCAACGGAGACATCGCCCTGCTCTCGCTCCAGGTGAAGTCGACCGCGATGCCGGACATCGCCTTCCTGACCACGGACATGACGGTGTGGCGGCGGGCACCCCGGTAGTGCCCCACCGGGGTGCCCGCCTCAGGCCGCGGTCAGCAGCACGGGCAGCCGCTCGGGGCCGTTGACGACGATCGAGCTCAGCAGGGTCGGCTCGCCGTCGCGCTCGACGTGGATCGACTGAGCGATCAACTCGTTGTAGAGGTGCCGTAGTTCGACGCGGGCGAGCATGCTGCCGACACAGAAGTGCTCCCCGAAACCCAGCGCCAGGTGGCGGTTGGGGGCGCGGCGGACGTCGAAGCGGCCGGGGTCGGGGAACACCGACTCGTCGCGGTTGGCCGAGGGCAGCCAGAAGGTGACGCGGTCACCGGCGGCGATCTGCCGACCGTGGATCTCCACCGGCCGCGTCGCGGTGCGCATGATGTGCGTCGCGGTCGACGTCCAGCGCAGAACCTCCTCGACCGCGGTGGGCAGCAGGGCCGGGTCGTCCCTGAGGGCCTGCCACTGGTCGGGGTGGCGCAGGAACGCCAGCATGCCGCCGGAGGCGGCGATGCGGGTGTTCTCGGTGCCGCCGACGAGCAGGTTGTCGCAGTTGAGGATCACGTCGTCCGGGGTGAGACGCTCGCCGTCGATCTCGGCGGTCGCCAGGACGCTCACCAGGTCGTCGGAGGGGTTCTTCGCCTTGTCCGCCTGGAGCGCGTCGAAGTAGCCGAGGATGTCCAGATGCGCGAGGCGCTGCGTCAACGGGTCGCCGGCGCCGAACGCGTCGCTGGTCAGCGTGAAGAGCCGCTCCCAGTCGGAGTCGGGGATGCCCATCATCTTGCAGATCACGTAGAGCGGGACGCGCGCCGCGATGTCCGTGACGAAGTCGCAGGCGCCCCGTTCGAGGGCCTCGCCCACCACGCGGTGCGCGACGTCCTGGATGTCGCGCTCGATGGCCCGCACCGACCTGACCGAGAACCATTCGTCGACGAGTCCGCGCAGCTGACGGTGGCGAGGCGGGTCGGTCAGCGCGAGGGTGCGCCCGCCACCGGGGTCGGCACCGTGGCTGTCGGGACGCAGGAGGATCCCCTGGGCCGAGCTGAAGGTGGCCGCGTCCCGGTACGCCGTACGGACGTCGTCGTACCGGGTCAGGGCCCAGAAGCCGGGGAGGTCGGTCGGCTCGTGCCAGTACACCGGCTGATGGTCCCTGAGCCACTGCCACTGGACGAACGGGTCGCCCTTCGCGTACAGCTCGGGGTCCACCAGGTTGATGTGCGGCTGCTCGGCCGGTTCGGTCGGTGCGGTCGGCATGCGGGTGTCTCGCAATTCTCCTCGGCGCTGCTTCGGTTCGGCGCTGCTTCAGTACGACACGAGGCCGAGGCGCTCGTCGGCCCTGCGTTCCACCGGTTTGGTGTCCCGGGAGACCAGGAAGGCCGGGCGGGTGGGGCGTGTGGGGGAGTTGGCGACGGCGTTGTACGTGATGAGCAGCAGCGCACGGCTGTCCGGCGACACGTTGTTGGACGAGGAGTGGACGATGCTCGGGTGGAAGACCTGGATGGAGCCCCGCGGCCCCAGGAAGACCTTCCGTCCGCTCTCGTCCGCCATGGCCTGGGCCCGGTCGCCGTTCACGGTGTACGCGAGGTCGGCCGACACATGCGTGTGCCAGTCCGACTCCGGTCCGTCCGCGGCCCGTTCGGGAAGGTCGAGCAGTCCGAGGCGGTGCGAGCCGGGTATGGCCATGAGCGGCCCGTTGCCCTCGTGGACATCGTCCAGTGAGACGGCGATGTTGACGGCGTCGGGGCTCGGCATGCCGTCCTCCTCGTGCCAGAACGCGAAGTCCTGGTGCCACGGCCAGGCCGCTCCTTCGTGCGCCTGCTTCAAGTTGACCTTGAACTGGTATACGTACACGGGGCCGCCGGCGAGCTCCTCGGCGAGCTCCACCAGCTGGGGCAGGCGGACGAGGGCCGCGCACACCTCGTCGAAGTCGTGGCAGCCGTGAATGGCGCGGACGACGCCGCTGTCCTTCTCGTGTACGACCTCGGGCCTGCGCTCACGGCTGATGGAGTGCACACGTTCCCGGATCAGCGCGACGGCCTCGTCGTCGAAACGGTATGGCGGCTCGCACCAACCATCCCTTTGGTAGGCGGACTTGAGACCGGCGAGCGAGGTGACGGCGGTGCTCGCCGCGGTGCTTGCCATGAAAGGGAACCTCCTGTGCGACATCGGGAAGAGCGCGGCTCGGGGTGCCGGCCGTGTGGTCGGCGCCGTGTGGGGGGGGGCGGCCGGTTCAGGCAGAAGTGAGGACGAGGGCGGCGTTCTGGCCGCCGAAGCCGAAGGACGTGCTGAGCGCCCCGGCCGCGAACACGTCCCGGGGCTTGCCGGTGACCAGATCGAGCCCGGCGGCCGCATCGTCCACGCGGTCCAGGTTGGCGGTCGGCGGCACCTGTTGGTTCTCCAGCGCCAGGAGCGTGAAGGCCGCCTCGAGGGCACCGGCCGCGCCCAGGGTGTGCCCCGTCAGACTCTTGGTGGCGGTCACCGGCGGTGCGTGCGGGAACACGCGGGCGAGCATGCCTGCCTCCGCGACGTCACCGAGGGGCGTCGCGGTGCCGTGGGCATTGATGTGCCCGATGTCGGAGGCCGCGAGGCCCGCGTCGGCGAGGGCGGCTCGGGTGGCGAGTTCCGTGCCGCGGCCCTCGGGGTCGGGCGTCGTGTAGTGGTGGGCGTCGGCGGAGGCCCCGTACCCGGCGACGTGGCCGCGGACCCGAGCGGAGCGGGCCCGTGCGTCATCCGCCCTTTCCAGGACGAGGATGCCCGCGCCCTCGCCGAGCACGAACCCGTCCCGGTCCGCGTCGAAGGGCCGGGACGCCTCGGCCGGTGCCGCACCGCGCGTCGACAGCGCGCTCATACGGCTGAAGCCGATGCTCGCGATCCGTGCACGGCCCGACTCGGCGCCACCCACGATCGCCACGTCGCAGCTGCCTGCCCGCAGCAGGTCCCTGCCGAGGCCGATGGCCGTGGCGCCGGACGCGCAGGCCGTGCTCACGCTCAGGCTGGGGCCGAGCGCGCGCAGGTCCGTGCTGATCTCACCGGCCGTGATGCCGGTCAGGCAGCGCGCGATGAACAGCGGCGACACACGTGAGTGGTTCTCCGCGGCGAAGTGCTTGGACTGCCTGTCCCAGTGCTGGGTGCTGGTGCCGCCCACGCCGAGGACGACCGCTACCCGTGCCCCGTTCCAGGACTCCGGGTCGAGGCCGGCGTCGGCTACCGCCTGCCGGGCCGCGACGAGGGCCATCTTCGCGTAGGGCTCCAGGCGCCAGGAGAGCGCCCGGCCGAGCAGTTCGTCCCCGTCGAAGCCCGGTACGGCACAGCAGAAGTCGACGGGCAGGCCCTCAAGAAGGGGGTCGGTGGCGGCAGTTGAGACACCGGCGAGCAGTCCGTCCCAGTTGGCCTCGGCGCCGATGCCGAGGGGGGAGACCAGGCCGAGTCCGGTCACCGCCACCGGAGGGAAGGCGGTCACGAGGAGGCCTCGGTGGGCGCGCCGAGCGCGGCGTCCACGAGGGCCACGGCATCTCCGATGGTGCTGTCCGGCGTCAGCTGCAGGGGCGGAACGCCGTACTCCTCATCGAGGATCACCGAGAACTCGACGAGCGCCAACGAGTCGATCTTGAGCTCGACGAAGGTCACCTCCGGGGTGATGAGCGACTTCTTGATGCCCAGTGCATCCGAAAGCCGCTGGACGATCTCGTCATGAAGGCTGGACATCGGGAGTTCCTTCCGAGAATGGCAGGGCAGGGCGCGCGCGTCATCGTTTTCCGGTGCGCAGGAGTTCCGGTTGGGATACTCGGCGGAACTCCGGGGAGTGAAAAGGGGCGGCGTGTGGCCAATCCGCGGTAATTCATGCGGAAGTTGCCTGAGATTTCACGCACGTGGAAACGTCGTGACCCTAGGCCACGGATCTCCGCCGTGGCAAGCGGCGGCGTACCGGGGTATGAGGGCTTATCGGTCGACGGGACCGTTCAACAGGCGCATACCGGCTTTCGGCTCGTTCAGGTTTCACTCATTGATATATGAATGAAAACGAAGCGATAGATGCCAGGTCCATCGTGGCGGGTGGTGAGCTGCGACGGGGAGATTCAAATGATGCGGAATTCCGGAGACATGATCGAGGAGCTGCCGGTCGGCCCTCTGCCCATTCCCTGTGACCCCGACGACACGTCTCCCGTTCGGTGGGTGCACATGCCGAACGGCGTGGGGGTCTGGGCGGTGTCCGACTACCGCCTCGCCCGCCAGGTCCTCTCGGACCCGCGGTTCAGCCGTGCGGCCGCCGTCGCGCCGGACGTGCCGAACCTGGCGAGTATCGACCCGTCGCCCGACTCCATCGTCAGCCTGGACGGCAGAGCGCACGCCCGGCTGCGCAGGATCGTCGCCGGCGCCTTCACGGAGCGCCGCATCAGCGCTCTGCGCCCGTTCGTCGAGGCGCGCGCGACCGAGCTCCTGGACGCGCTCGCCGCGGAGGAACAGCCGGCCGACCTGGTCTCCGGGCTTGCCGCGCCGTTGCCGCTCAGCGTGCTCTGCCACATGCTCGGCATCCCCGACGTCGACCGCGAGAGCTTTCGGGAATGGGTGCCGGTCCTCTTCGATCTCGACGGAGAGAGCGCGGCCAGTCGGACCAAAGCGTTCCGTATCGCCGAATACATGACGAGGCTCATCAACCGCAAGCGCCGCGAGCCGGGCGAAGACGTCATCAGCGCGCTGATCCAAGCTGCCGACGAAGAGGGAAAGCTGACGAACCGTGAGCTTGTCACGCTGTCCCTGGCGTTGCTCATGGCCGGATACGACTCCACCGCCGATCAGATCACCCTCGCCTTCTTGAGCCTGCTGCACGACCCGTCTCGCGCCGCAGCCCTGCGCGCCGACCCCGGCCTCGTCCCCGCCGAGGTCGAGGAAGTCCTGCGCGCCAATCCATCGGCGCCCGTCAGCTTCAGCCGCGCGGTCACCGAACCCGTGCGGCTGGCGGATGTCACCATTTCTCCGGGGCAACCGGTCCTGGTATTCCTCATGGGTGCCAATCGCGCTGAGCGGGATTCCGGAAAGCAGGCAGGAAACCCCCATCTGACCTTCGGTCACGGCGTCCACCGCTGTCTGGGCGCCTCCCTGGCCCGGCTGCAACTTGCCACGGTCATCCGCCTGACCCTGGATCGCTTCCCGCACCTTGCGCTCGCCGATGACGTCGACGAGCTGCGCTGGAAGCCGGCCGCGGCGACCCGGGGCCTCGCGGCGCTGCGCGTGCGCTGGTGACCGGGATGTCGAACCGTCCGCGCACCAGCGAATCCCCCCGCTCTCCCGCGTGAACGGCATGCCTATAGTGATCCGGTAGTTCCACTTGCGACGGGGGTAACAGGGTGGATTTGGGGGATGATTTGCATGGCTTTCTATGATTCCGAGCATGAGACCATGCACGAAGCCACGCACGAAAGAATCGCGATAAGAGCTCTGGGCGCCCTGTCGGCGACGGTCAATGGGCACCCTGTCGTGATAGCGGGACCGCGGCAACGCACCATCCTCGCCATGCTCGTGCTGGCATGGGGCCGAGTCGTCTCCGTGGACAGCCTCGTGGACGCGGTGTGGGGGAACCGGCCGCCCAACACGGCACGCACCCAAGTGGCCATCTGCGTCGGGGCCTTGCGCAAGGCGTTCCGCGCGGCACGCATCGAGGACCCGGTCATCCAGACCACCCACCCTGGATACCGCCTCCTGACGCAGGTGTGTTCCTTCGACGCCCGTGACTTCGCCGCCCTCACCGCGGAGGCCGCCGAGGCCGCCAGGCTGGGGCACGAGGACGAAGCCGTCGGGCTGTACCGCAAGGCCCTGGACCTGTGGACCGGTCCCGCGCTGTCCGGCGTCGCCGGGCAGGTGGTGGAGGACGAGGCGACGCGTCTTGAGGCAGAGCGGCTCGCCGCCTACGAGGCGCTGTTCGACGCGGAACTCGCCCTCGGCCGGCACCAGGAGGTGCTGCCCGAGCTGTCGGCGATGGCGGACGACCAGCCTCTGCACGAGAAGCTGCGGCACAACCTGATGCTCGCTCAGTACCGGTGCGGGCGGCGGGCGGAGGCAGCGGAGGGCTTCCGGACCTGGCGCAAGCGGTTCGTGGACGAGATAGGCATGGAGCCGAGCGCCTCGATCCACCAGCTGCACCGCGCCATACTCCAGGACGCTCCCGAACTCTCCCTGCGGGGCGAGGAGCCGCCCAGGCCCGGCCGGCTCCTCGCGCCGGCGGAACTGCCCCCCGGCGTAGCGGACTTCCTGGGCCGTGAAGCCGAGCTCGCCGCGCTGGACACCCTGTTGCCCGAGCCGGTCGACGGGCGGCCCGCCGGCGGCACCGCGCCGTGCATGGCGATCGTCGCCGGCACCGCAGGCGTCGGCAAGACGAGCCTCGCCGTGCACTGGGCGCACCGTGCCGCGCGGCACTTTCCGGACGGAAACCTCTACGCCGACCTCTCCCAGTACGACTGGACGCAGGGATCCGCCACCGTGCACGCGCTGCTGAGCCGCTTCCTGCGGGTCCTCGGCATCGCGGCGGAGCTGGTCCCGGACCGCCTCGACGAGTGCGTGTCGCTGTACCGCAGCCTGCTCGCGGAGCGACGCGCCCTCGTCGTCCTGGACAACGTCCACGCCCTGGCGCACATCCAGCCCTTCCTGCCCGGCTGCGGCCGCTCGCGGGTCGTCGCGACCACCAGCGGACGTCAGGACCCGATGGCCGTGGGCCGCGGGGCGGTCCGGGTGGACCTCGACCCGCTGCCGGCCGCGCAGGCCGCGGAGCTCGTGGCGGGGATCATCGGAGAGCGGCGGGTCCGCGAGGACCCGCTGGCCGTACACGAGTTGGGGCGGCTGTGCGGTCGGCTGCCGCTCGCGCTGCGCGCCGCGGCGGGCCGCCTCGTGGCCAAACCCCACTGGTCGGTGCGGCGGCTCGTGTTCCGCCTGGCCGATGACCGCCGGCGCCTCGACGAACTCAGCGCGGGAGGAGTGGAGGTGCGGGCGGGTTTCTGGCGCGGCTATCGCAGCCTGCCCGAGGCGGCGGCCCGGATGTGCCGCATGCTGGGCCTGCTGGACGCGCCCGAGTTCACCGCCCGCGTCGGGGCCGCCCTGCTCGCCGTGGACCCCGTGGAGGCGGAGGACGCGATGGAGCAGCTCTTCGACGTCCATCTGCTGACCGCGGTCGGCGCGGACTCCGGGGGAGACCTGCGGTACAGCTTCCCCGAACTGGCGCGGCTCTTCGCCCACGAGCGGGCGCTGGCCGAGGAGTCCGACCAGACGCGGCAGGCGGCTCTCAGCCGTCTCCTGTGGACACAGCTGGCGAGCATCTAGCCGTGCCGGAGGCCGGAGCACACGGAATGCGCGGGCGGGGCGGGCGGCTCGCGTCACCTCAGTGCCGAACGGTTGCCCATCGATATCCCGCTGATAAGTGCGGCGCCTAGCGTCCTGTGCGTCATGGGGAAGTGCGGCCGCTGCGCAGGGACGGCGGCCGTTCCGTGGAAGTGGCTGTGTGCAGGAAAGGTTCTGGTGTGGAGACTGCGCCATCGGCGTTCTGGCAGCGCGTGCTCACGGGCGGCGGTTTCACACCGCTGCCCCGCTGGCCGGAGTGCACGGCCGAGCCCGTCGGCGCGGTCGGCCACGCCGTACGGCACGACTCGTCCGGCGCGACGGCCGGATGGCAGGCAGCGGTGCCCGAGCGCACGGCACAGGCGCTGAGGGGCCTGTGCGAGCGGTCAGGGGTGTCCCTGGACACGGCCCTCCTCACCGCCTACGTCAAGGTCCTGGCCCAGGTCACCGCTGACCCGGTGGTGACCTTCGGCTGCCTGCTTCCCCCGGCCTTCGGCGCGCAGGGCCCCGTGCCCTGCCGGATGCCGGTCGGCCACGGCACCTGGGCCCAGCTCCTCGACGAAACGGTCCGGAACCAGGCCGACGTCGTACGCCACTTGGCGGCCCTTCCCGAGGAGCAGGGGGCCGGCGCCCTCCACGACGCCCTCTTCGTCACCGGCAGGGCTCCCCGGGCGGGGGACCTCGCGGCGGACACCGTGCTCGCCGTCGGCCTGGCCCGGGACGGCGATGCGTCGACGCTCGTGCTCCACCACCGCCCCGAGGCCGTGGGCCCCGACCAGGCGGGCCGCTTCGCCGGGTACCTTCTGGCCGCCCTGGACGCGCTGAGCGACGGGCCGGACGAGGAGCACCACGCGTGGAGCCCCCTCACCGACGACGAAGTGACCCACCAGATAAGGGACTTGGCCGGCCCGGAACGGGAGCTGCCCGACCGGCGCGTCCACGAGCTCATCGAGGAGCAGGTGAGGCTGCGTCCCGACGACGTCGCGGCGGTCCACAACGGCACGTCGTGGACCTACCGGCAACTCGACCAGCGCGCCAACCGCGTGGCTCACGCCCTGATCGGCGCCGGGCTGCGCGCCGAGGACGTGGTCGCCGTGGTCGCCGAGCGCGACCTGGAGTGGCTCTCGGCCGTGCTCGCCGTCTTCAAGGCGGGCGGTGTCTATCTCCCGGTGGAGCCGCAGTTCCCCGCCGACCGCGTCGCGGGCATGCTGGAGCGCAGCGAGTGCCGCCACGTGCTCACCCGGCGGGGCGTCTCCCGCGGCCTCGACGAGGCGCTGGCCCGGCTGCCCGGGGTGCGCGTGGACGACCTCGACCGCCTCGCCGACCCGGCCGCGGGCCCGGACACCGCCCCGCGGGTACCGGTGGCCGCGGGCCAGAGCGCGTACATCTACTTCACCTCGGGCTCGACCGGCACGCCCAAAGGCGCCGTGTGCGAGCACGCGGGCTTCCTCAACCACGTCCTCGCCAAGATCGACGACCTCGGCATCGCGGCGGGCGGCGCGGTGGCGCAGACCGCGCCCCAGTGCTTCGACATCTCCCTGTGGCAACTCGTGGCCGCGCTCGTGGCCGGCGGGCGCACGGTCATCGTCGACCAGGCGGCCGTCGAGGACGTCGGGCGCCTCGTCGACACCCTCGCGACGGAGCGCGTCGAGGTTCTGCAGGTCGTGCCGTCCTACCTGGAGACGATGCTCACCGAACTGGACCGCACACCGCGTCCGCTGCCGTGGCTGCGCTGTGTCTCGGCGACCGGCGAGGCGCTCAAGAAGGAGCTGACCGAGCGCTGGTTCGCGGCCTTCCCCGATGTGGCGCTGGTCAACGCGTACGGGCTCACCGAGACCTCGGACGACACGAACCACGAGGTGATGCGGAGCGTCCCGGACGCCGCGTCGGTGCCCCTGGGCCGGCCCGTCGCCAACGTACGCGTGTACGTGGTCGACGAGTCACTGCGGCCCGTCCCGCTCGGTTCACCGGGGGAGATCGTGTTCTCCGGCGTGTGCGTGGGCCGTGGGTACGTCAACGACGAGGAGCGGACCCGGGCCGCCTTCCTCCCCGACCCGCACGTCCCCGGAGCGCGCCTGTACCGCTCGGGCGACATCGGGCGCCGACTGCCCGGCGGCAGCCTGGAGTTCCTCGGGCGCCGCGACGCGCAGGTGAAGATCCGGGGCTTCCGCATCGAGATCGGTGAGATCGAGAACCGGTTGCTGAAGGTGTCCGGCGTGCGCGACAGCGCCGTCGTCGTGGTCGGCGCCGACGGCGCCAAGCAACTCGCGGCCTTCTGGACCGGCTCGGCGGAGCTGACCGCGGACACGCTCTCGGGGGCGCTCGGGGAAACGCTGCCCACCTACATGGTGCCGCGCCACTTCCACCGCTTGCCCGAGCTGCCGCTCACCGGCAACGGCAAGACCGACCGCAAGGCGCTCACCCGGATCGCCGCCGAACGGGGCACGGGGCACGGTCAGTCGAGCGCGGGGAACTGCGTCGGCGAGCCGCCGGGCACACGGGCCGAGCGACGGCTCGCGGCGCTGTGGGCCGAGGTCCTCAAGGTGCCGGCCGAGCGGATCGGACGCGACGCGGACTTCTTCGGCCTCGGCGGCACGTCACTCACCCTGGTCCGCCTGGCCATCGCGCTGGACCGCGCGGTCTCCCCGCGCGAACTGCAGGAGACCCCGCGGCTCGCGGACCTCGCGGCGCTCCTGGACAGCCGTGGCACCGGGGCCGCGGCACGCGACGACGCGCCGACGGCGCCCGACAGCACGAGGACGGTCGACTGATCCCATGACAGACACCACTTCGACCCCCGACACGCTCCCCGACGGCTCCCGCCTCGTCGTCGGCCAGGGCCGCACGCCGCTGCTCGTGCCGGCCGGCCAGGACGTGCCCGCGAAGGACGTACGGGAAGCACTCACCCGGCACGGCGCGGTCCTCGTCCGAGGCCTCGGTCTCACCGGCGCCGCCGACCTGGCCGCCGTGGCACGCGCGCTCGACGTGACGCCGATGCGCGAAAGCGAGCGTTTCGCTCCCCGCGACGACCGGGGAGACGGTGTGTACTCCGCGTCGCTGTGGCCGGTCGACGAGCCGATGTGCATGCACCACGAGCTGAGTTACGCCGCCGAGTTCCCCCGTATCGCCCTCTTCGCCTGTCTGCGCGCGCCCCGGCACGGCGGCGCCACCGGCGTGGCCGACGCGCGGACGGTCCTCGAAGCCCTGCCCGCGGAACTCGTCGCGCCCTTCGAACGGGACGGCTGGCTGCTCGCCCGGCACTACGGAGACGTCGGCATGGGCTGGGCGGAGGCGTTCGGCACCCGCGACGCCGACGAGGTCTCGGCGTACTGCAGGGAGCACGCCGTCGATCACCGGTGGCTGCCGGACGGTTCACTGCGCACCGTGCAGCGCAGGCAGGCCGTCGTCCGGCACCCCGAGTCCGGAGAGCGCCTCTGGTTCAACCAGATCGCGTTCCTCAACGAACTGACGATGGACCCGGCGGTCAGGGACTACCTGATCTCCCTCTACGGCCCGGACGCACTGCCCTTCACCACCCGCTACGGCGACGGCAGGGCCATCCCGGAGTCCGTGGTCCAGACCCTCAACGACACCTACGCGGCCGCCACTTCGAGCGAGCCGTGGCAGGCAGGCGACGTGCTCGTCGTGGACAACCTCCGCATGGCGCACAGTCGCGAGGCGTACGAAGGGGAGCGCGACGTCATCGCGCTCTTCGGCGACCCGACACGGCTGCCCGGACACGTGTGGCCCGAGACGACCGACTGACACTCCAGGAACCCTCAGGGAGCCTTTCCATGCCCGAGCAGTACGCGGCACCTTCGTTCTCCGTGATCTCCGGGGCCCAGGTGCAGCACGTCCTCGACGGCCGGCACCGGGAGGTGGTCGACCTCATCGAGGCCGCCTACCGGTGGCACGGCGAAGGACAGACCGTCAACCCGCCCTCGTACTTCCTGCGGTTCCCGGACCGGCCGTCGTCCCGCATCATCGCCCTGCCCGCCTCGGTCGGCGGCGACGCCCCCACCGACGGCCTGAAGTGGATCTCCAGCTTCCCGTCGAACGTCGAGCGGGGCATTCCCAGGGCGTCCGCGGTGCTCATCCTCAACGACCACGACACCGGCTATCCGCTGGCGTGCCTGGAGAGCTCCATCATCAGCGCCGCGCGCACCGCGGCGTCCGCGGCGCTCGCCGCGGACCGGATCGCGGCGGCCCGCGGCGGCCGGCCGACCAGGATCGGGTTCTTCGGCGTGGGCCTGATCGCCCGTTACGTCCACGCGTATCTGGCGGGCACCGGCTGGACGTTCGAGGAGATCGGCGTGCACGACATCTCCCAGGAGCACGCCGCGGGGTTCGAGGACTACCTGCGCCGCGCCGGCGAGCCCGGACCGATCACGGTGCACGACGACGCGGAGGCGCTGATCCGCTCCTCGGACCTGGTGGTCTTCGCGACGGTGGCCGGGACGCCGCACGTCACGGAGCCCGCCTGGTTCGCGCACAACCCGTTGGTGCTCCACCTGTCGCTGCGCGATCTGGCTCCGGAGGTGGTGCTCGCGGCCACCAACATCGTCGATGACATCGACCACTGCCTCAAGGCCGACACCTCTGCGCACCTGGCCGAACAGCAGGTGGGCCACCGGGAGTTCGTCGACGGCACGCTCCACGACGTACTGACCGGCAAGGTGCGTCCGGGCACCGAACGGCCGGTCGTGTTCTCGCCGTTCGGCCTCGGGGTGCTCGACCTGGTGCTCGGCAGGCACGTCTACGACACCGTCAAGACGGCGGACGAGCTGCACGTCGTCGACGGCTTCTTCCACGAGATGCGACGCTACGGCTGAGGCGGGGAGGCCCACGTGCCGGTCATCTCGGCGCCCCAGGAGTTCAACCAGGACGACTTGTACGTCGATCTCGGTGCCGTGCTCGGCATGCCTCTGTTCCTCAAGTGCGAGGGCTTCAACTTCACCGGATCCGTCAAGCAGAAGGCCGCGGTGGAGATGGTGGAGGCCGCCGAACGGGACGGCCTGATCGCCCCGGACTCCGTCCTGGTGGAGTCCTCGTCGGGAAACCTCGGCATCGCGCTGAGCGTCATCGCGGCCGCCAAGGGCTACCGCTTCGTCTGCGTCACGGACTCCCGCTGCAACCTGGCGGCCAAGCGCCTCATGTCGGTACTCGGCGCCACGGTGCACACCATCACCGAGCCCGACGAGGACGGTGGCTTCCTCGCCGCGCGCATCAATCACGTGCGCGGCCTGTGCGCGGCGGACGACCGGTACGTGTGGCTCAACCAGTATGCGAACACGGCGAACTGGCGGGCTCACTACCGGCACACGGCGCCGGCCGTCGACCGGGCCTTCCCGGACCTCGACGTGCTGTTCGTCGGGGCGGGCACCACGGGCACGCTCATGGGGTGCGCACGCTGGTACCGGGAACACCGCCCGGACGTACGGATCGTGGCCGTGGACAGCGTGGGTTCCGTGGCGTTCGGGCATCCGCCGGGGCCGCGCATGATTCCGGGGCTCGGCTCCGGCCTCCGACCGCCCCTGCTGGACGAGGAGTTCATCGACGAGGTGATTCACGTGCCGGAGCGGGAGACGGTGCGGATGTGCCATCGCCTGGCCGGGGGCGGATTCCTCTTCGGCGGGTCCACCGGAACCGTGGTGAGCGGCGCCGGGCGGTGGCTCGACGCGACGCCCCGGCGGACCGGACTCGTTTGTGTGGCGATCTCGCCGGACATGGGCGAGCGCTATCTCGACACCGTCTACCAGGCGAACTGGGTGGAGGGGGTCTACGGCCGCGAGGCGCTGGGACCGGCGCGGCCGGAGCCGACGGAGCGTCAGATCAACTGGATCTGACCTCGTTCGGTCTCGCCCAGGGTGGCCGAGTAGCAGTACGAGGCGCGGCCGGTGGAGAGCAGCGGAGCGTCACGCACGCCCGCCACGTGGGAGGAGTGGCATGCCGCGAGGACCTCCGGGCCCTCGATGTGCCGATCCACGGCCCTGGCGTACAGCTTGCCCGCCGACGCCGCGTCCTGCGGGGTCAGTTCGAGCAGTTCGGCGCCGCCGCGGTCGACCAGGTTCTGCACGGCCGTACCGACGACGGTCTGATGGGATTTCGTGCAGAGTTCGTCCCAACAAGTGCGCATGGCGCAGGAAACCGCGAAGGTGACCGCGGGTATCACGAGTCGGAATTCTCCGGCGGTCATGGCCGCTTTGACGGAGGACGCGGCCGATGAGTGGCCGACCGCGATCTCGTACAGGGCAAAGGAATCGGGTACTGCGCACCCATCTGATGTTCCCAGAAGGTCTTGCAGTTTCACTGATGCTCCCCTCGGTCGCAGGGCAGTTTGTGTGATGGAAGGCAAAGGATAGCTTCCGGAGGCGGCGAGAAGACCCTCGAAGGCGAGTGGTGATCGGTGAATCACCGGGCGATAAGGAAGTGATGAAAGCCCGTGATGAGGTGGGTTCAACGGGCTTGTGAGCACTGCCGAGCCAGGTGCGGGGGCGCCTTCCCCGCGCCGTAGGACCCATTATCGAGAACGAGGTTGTGGTGTGACGAACCCCTTTGAGAACGCCGAGGGAAAGTTCCTTGTCCTCATGAACGACGAGGAGCAGTACTCGCTGTGGCCCAGCTTCATCGAGGTGCCCGAAGGCTGGCGGACCGTACTTGAGGAGACGGACCGGCAGACCTGTGTCGACTTCATCGAGAAGACCTGGACCGATATGCGGCCCAAATCCCTCAGGGATGCGATGGACGCGCACGCCTGAGGAAGGCATGTCGAGCCACGGCGGGTCACTCACGGCGTGACACCCGCCCTGGCTCGATTCTCTTTCCTCCCCGCCTCCAGTTCTTCCCTTTTCCCCTTTTCCTCCCGTCGTTCACAACTCATGGGGCAGGTAGCAGGTGTCTGACGCTCAAGCCGTTCGTCGACCGTTGTCCGCTGCGCAGAACGGTGTCTGGTTCGCCCACCAGCAAGGGCTCACCGACCTCGACTTCAGCCTCGCGCAGTGCATCGACATCCGTGGTGCGGTCGACGCGGACCTCTTCAGGACCGCCGTCACCACGGCCCTGAACGAGGCCGAGGCCCTGCGCGTCCGGTTCACCGAGGATGCCGACGGCGTCTGGCAGACGCCCCTGCCCGTCCCGCACGACGCCCTGACGCTCCATGACGTGTCGGCGGAGCCCGACCCGGCCGAGACCGCCCTGCGCTGGATGCGCGAGGACCGCGCCCGCCCCGTCGACCTCCTCGCGGAACGGCTGTACCACGTCGCCCTGTTCCGCCTCTCGCACGACCGTCACCTCTGGTACACGCGCGCCCACCACGCAGTCATCGACGGCCACGGCGCCAACCTGTTCACCCGCCGCGTCGCGGAGAGCTACACCGCCCTCGCGGCGGGCCGCCCGTGCGGTGACTCGGCCTTCGGGACGCTCGGCGACCTCCTCACCGAGGACGAGGAGTACCGCTCGTCGCCGGACCTCGCCGAGGACCGGGCGTACTGGGAGGCCCAACTCGCCGACCGTCCCGCGCGGTTCAGCCTCTCGCGCCGCACCGCCACCTCGCGCGGTTCGTCGCTGCGCGCCACCACGCGCCTGGCCACCGCACTCAACGACGACCTCGTCGCCGCCGCCCGCGCCGCCCGCACCCACTGGTCCGTGGTCCTCACGGCCGCCGTCGCGCTGTACGCGCACCGGATGACGGGCGCCGCCCGCGTCACGCTCGGTTTCCCCGTCACCGCCCGCGTCACCCTCACCGCCCGGCGCACCCCCGGCATGACGGCGAACGTCGTCCCGCTTCGGCTCACCGTGACCGCGGACGACGACTTCGGACAGCTCGTCGAGCGCACCACCCGGGCCGTCAGGGAGGTGCTGCGCCACCAGCGGTACCGCCAGGAAGACCTTCAGCGTCACTTCGCCCCGTCCCCCGACGCCTCCGGCTCCTTCGGCCCGATGGTCAACATCATGGGCCTGGAGGACGGCCTCACCTTCGGCGAACACTCCGGCAAGGTGCTCAACCTCGGCAACGGGCCGCTCGACGACCTGGCCTTCGACGTGTACGGGACGGCGCGCGGCGAACAGCTCGTCATCCACCTCGACGGCAACGAGACCCTCTACACCGACGACGAACTCACCTGGCACCTGGCCAGGTTCGAGCACACCCTGGCCGCGGCCCTGGCCGAGCCGGACCGCGCCGTCGGTGAGCTGGACGTGGTGCCGGCCCAGGAGCGACGGCTGATCCTCGGCACGTGGAACACCGCGGCCGGCCAAGAGCGGCCCGTGGCACCGGCGGAGCGGATCGAGGAGCAGGCGCGGCGCACCCCGGACGCGCCCGCGGTGATCGCGGAGGACGGCGTTCTCTCGTACGCGGAACTGAATGCCCGCGCCAACCGGGTCGCCCGGCTCCTCGTCGAGCACGGCGCCGGTCCTGAGCGCACCGTCGCCGTGACCGGGGCCCGGTCCACCGAGTGGCCCGTGGCCGTGCTCGCGGTGGCGAAGGCCGGCGCGGCGTGCCTGCTCCTGGGACCGGACGCCGACGCGGACGCCGATGCCCTGGCGGCGGTGCGTCCCGTGTGCACGCTCACCACGGCCCCGGCGCTCGGCGCGGTCGCCGGGCCCCTGCCCCACGTCGGCCTGGGGGAGCCCCACACCGAGGAGGCCCTGGCCGAGAGGTCGGACACGGACCTCACCGACGAGGACCGCACCGCGCCGCTGCGGCCGTCCCACCCCGCGCACGTGAGCCACCCGACGGGCCTGATCACCACGTACGCGGCTTTCGCGAACCAGCTCTCCTGGATGCGGACCCGCCACCAGCAGGGCCCCGGCGACCGCGTCCTGCCGCACGGCACCGTCACGCCGTGGGAGTGCCACTGGGCGCTGGGCGACGGGGCGGCGCTCGTCATCCCCGGCGAAGCACCGACCCCGCACGACGCGGGCCGTGCCGCCGCCACCCTCACGGCGGAGATCAGCACACGGCGGATCACGGCGCTGCGCACCACCCCCACCGTGCTCGCGGCCCTCCTCGCCCACCTCGACGAGCCGGGCGCCGACGCGTGCGCTTCGCTGCGCACCGTGGTCTGCGACGGGGAACCCCTGCCGGCCCATCTCGCCGCACGGTTCCGTGCCGTGCTGAGCGGTGTGGCCCTGTGCACCGCGTACAGGCCGGCGGAAGCGGCCGTGCACGCCACGGCCGGGGACGGCGAGACGGCGGCCGAGCCCGGCGCCCCCTCGATCGGCGGGCCCGTGCCCCACACCCGGGCGTACGTCCTGGACACCGCGCTGCGCCCGGCACCCGTCGGCGTGGCCGGTGAACTGTACGTGGCGGGCGCGCAGGTGGCGCGCGGATACGCAGGCCTTCCGGCGACGACCGCCGAGCGTCTCGTCGCCGACCCGCATGGAGCACCGGGCGAGCGGATGTACCGCACCGGTGACCTCGCACGGTGGCGCGCGGACGGCACCCTCGAACGTGTCGCCGCAGCAGCGGAGTTCGTTGACAGGGCCGACCTGCATGCGGACCTGGGCGCTGCCGAAGCCGTCGTGGCCGCCCACCCCCATGTAGGCCAGGCAGCGGCCGTCGTCCGCGCGGACGCGGACGGAACCACCGCGACGACCGTCTACGTCGTGCCGGCGGCCGGAGCCGAAGCCGATCCGGAGGCGATCCGGCGCCACGCGGCCGAGCGGCTCTCCGAGACACAGACGCCGACGGCCGTCGTCGTGCTCGACGCGTTCCCCGTCACCGCGGAACACACCCTGGACCGCGTGGCACTGCCCCTGCCGGCCCCGGTACGCGTACCGGCCGGGCGCACCGCGCGCACGCCGCGCGAGGAGGCTCTCTGCCGTGCGTTCGCGGAGGTCCTCGGTGTCGACGTGCCCGGCATCGACGTCAGCTTCTTCGACCTCGGCGGTCAGTCCTTGACGTCGATCCGGCTGTTGAGCCGGGTCCGTACGGAGCTCGGCGTGGAGTTGCCGGTGCGCGCGCTGTTCGAGGCTCCCACCGTGGCCCGGCTGGCGCGGCGTATCGACGAGGCGGAACAGGCCACCCGTGTCGGTCTGGTGCCGATAGAGCGGCCCGAACGGCTCCCGCTCTCCTTCGCGCAGCGCAGGCTGTGGTTCCTCAACCGCCTCGAAGGCCCGGCGTCGTCCGCGTACAACATGCCGTTCGCCGTGCGGCTCACCGGAGCCCTGGACCGGGGCGCGCTTACGGCGGCCATCGGCGACGTCGTCGCCCGGCACGAGAGCCTGCGCACCGTCTTCCCGGAAGGGCCGGACGGCACACCCCACCAGAAGGTCCTGGGCTCCGACGAGATACCCGCCGACCTCCTGGGCACCGCCTGCGCGAGCGCCGACGAGCTGGCGGACGTGCTGGCCCGGACCGCTGGGGAGGCCTTCGACCTGGCCGGCGAGCTCCCTCTGCGCTGCCGTCTGTTCACGCTCGGCGCGACAGAACACGTCCTGCTCCTGGTGCTGCACCACATCGCGGGCGACGGCTGGTCGATGGTGCCACTGGCGCGGGACCTGGTCGCGGCCTACGAAGTGCGCGTGGCGGGGGAGTCGCCGGACTGGAAGCCCTTGCCGGTGCAGTACGCGGACTACACCATGTGGCAGCACCGCACCCTCGGCGACGAGAGTGACCCGGACAGCCACATCTCCCGCCAACTGTCCTACTGGGCAGCGGCATTGGAAGGCCTCCCGGAACACCTCGACCTCCCCGTGGACCGGCCCCGCCCTGCGGTGGCCTCCCACCGGGGCGAGAGCGTGCCGGTCGAGATCCGCCCCGAGACGCACAAGGCCCTGGCCGCCTTCGCCCAGGAGAACGACGCCAGCCTGTTCATGGTGGTGCAGGCGGCGTTTGCGGTGTTGCTCTCGCGGATGGGTGCGGGGGTGGACATCCCGATCGGTACGCCGGTTGCCGGGCGTACGGATGAGGCGCTGGACGATCTGGTCGGCTTCTTCGTGAACACGTTGGTGCTGCGTACGGATGTGTCCGGTGACCCCACCTTCCGTGAGCTGGTGGAGCGGGTGCGTGAGACGGATCTGGCGGCGTACGCGCATCAGGATGTGCCG